>JAAZXR010000009.1 GCA_014240065.1 Myxococcales bacterium | reverse complement strand
TCGCCGTCGCCGTCGCCGCCGCTGTTGCTGTCGCCGTCGCCGTCGCCACCGCTGTTGCTGTCGCCGTCGCCGTCGCCGCCGCTGTCGCCGTCGCCGCCGCTGTTGCTGTCGCCGTCGCCGTCGCCGCCGCTGTTGCTGTCGCCGTCGCCGTCGCCGCCGCTGTCGCTGTCGCCGTCGCCGTCACCGCTGTTGGTACCGCTGGCGCTGGCGTCGCCGCTCTCACCGTCAGTGCCACCGATGGACTCTCCCGTGCTGCTGTCGTCGTCTCCGCCCCCCCCGAAGGTGTCACCGTCGTCTTTGGGACAACCAGTCGCGGTGGCAAGGGGGAGGAGCGCGAAGCATGCAAGGAAGCGGAGGGGCCTTTTTTTTGTATTCATGGAGCAAACCTAATGGACGAGTAGCGGGTTTTTCAGCCTCGAAAACCGTCTCACCGATGGTATTCGTGGAGCGGGACCGAGCACGGAGAAATCGTCTCGGACAACAAAGTAACCGCCCAACCCTAACGCATCTTTTGAGACGGCGTCGAGCGCGGTGTTGGGTGAATAATCCGCTCCCCGTGCCAGCGGGCCCCGTGCGAACGACGTGGGACACAGCCGGATGAATTCCATCCTCGCGGGTGTGCTGCGCCCGCATGAATCAAAACGTGAACGAAAATACAGAATCATTGGAGACTAAAGAACCTCGTTCCGGTGGGATCGCGCGGTGTGCAGTTCCTTACGCATCCAACCGAGACGACCACTAGGGCGGCGTAGCAGGCGCAAAACCGAATAGAACTGCGAGGCATCGACCAACCGCCCTCGTCTTTGGCATGCTCCGCGCGATGCTCACGTACATCGATGGAACCTTTGTGGAGGACGAACACGCGACGGTCAACGTCAGGTCTCGCGCGTTGAACTACGGGCTCGGTTGCTTCGGGGGGATCCGGGGGTACCTCTCCGATGACGGAGAGCAAGTGTTTGTGTTTCGGCTCGACGCTCACATTGAGCGGCTCGAAGAGTCGGCAAAAATTCTCTATATGCAGCTGCCGGGATCACAAGCCGAGGTGTGTGACATCGTGCTCGATCTGCTCCGACGCAACAACGTGCACGAGGACATCTACGTGCGGCCGCTGGTCATCAACAACTCCAACCTCCTCGCGCCCGTGCTCCGCGAAGAGGACAGCAGCTTCATCTGCTACTGCATGCCGCTCAAGCGGTATATCGACAAGGACGCCATCGACGTGTGCGTGTCTTCGTGGAGACGGGTGCGCGATAACGCGATCCCCTCGAGAACAAAGCCGACCGGGGGATACCTCAACAGCGCCCTCGCCCGACGCGAGGCCATGGACAATGGATTCGACGAGGCGATCTTCTTGACCGAGGACGGCGTGGTGTCGGAGGGGAGCGCGGAGCATGTGTTTTTGGTGCGACGCGGAGTTGTGTATTCGCCCCCGAGCACCAAGGACAACTTGGATGGCATCACGCGGAGATCACTGATCGAAATGGTCACCGAAGATCTTGGTTTGTCGTTCGTCGAGCGCGATATCGGAAGGACCGAGCTGTACGTCGCCGACGAGCTCTTCTTGTGTGGGACAGGAGCGCAAGTTACGCCCGTGCGCAGCGTGGATCGCAGGCTGCTCGGTGATGGCACAGTGGGTCCGATCACCGCGAAAATTCAGTCGCACTTTGACGATGTGGTGCATGGGCGAGTCCCGCACCGAAATGATTGGCTTACCCCGGTTTGGGGGTAAGGTTAAGCGTGGCTACACCGTAGGGATTCTTTGTGACCGAACCAACACCTCGAGCACTCCACCCGCTCATCCGTCTTCGCTACCTCATCTTGGTGGCGTTCGCGGCGGTCGTGATGTGGCTCGTGCCCGGCGCTACGGAGGTCCGCAACGACGACGACGTCCTCGCATTCTTGCCGCCCGAGAGTCCGGATGTCATCGCGTTCCACGAGGTCTCCGCCGAGTTCGGGATGCTCGAGGTCGGGCTCGTTGGGCTCGCGGAAGCCTCGGGCGAGGACTTGCTCCGCCCTGAAGCGGTCGAACGAATTCGCTCGTTGGGGCGCCGGGTAGGCGAGCTCACGGGGGTTCGCTTGGTCTTAACGTTCGCAGATCTTCCGCACCCTGAGGTGGTGGACGATGGAGTGGTTGTGTCGGCGCTCGTCCCCGAGGCGCTTGACGACCCAGAGAAGATTCGGGCGCGCGTGCTCGCGAGCACCGACGCCGTGGGCAACTTGATCGCAAAGAGTGGCCGCGCCGCTGCGATGCTGGTGTTTTTGGAGCCGAAGGCGAAGGCGGGAGCGGACGCGTTCGCGAAGCGAGCGCAGGTGCTCAACGATGTTCGCCGCACTGTAGAGGAGGGGTGGGAGGGTGAACTTCACTTCGCGGGGGCTCCCTTCGTGGAGATGGAGGCCTCCGTCTCCAGCCGCAAGGACATTGAGACGCTCTCGCCCATCGTTATTGGGGTCCTGGTGGTGGTCTCTGCGTTCTTCCTCCGCTCGTTGACGGCGGCGGTCATCAACTTGGTGGTAACGGGTCTTGGCGTGGCGATTGTGATGGGCGCGCACGGGAGGTTTGACGAGCCGTTGACCATCGTGAGCTCTTCAATCCCCGTGATGATGATCGCCTTGGGCGGCGCGTTCGGCATGCACATGCTGGCCGGGTATCAGCGGCGTTCGGGCGACCCGGCGACGAGGGCGAGCGAGGCGGTGCGGGAGCTGTGGCTCCCGGTGACGCTGAGCGGGACGACGACCTCCGTCGCTTTCTTCGCGTTGCTGGTGATGCCCCAAGTGCCAATGCAGAGGTTTGGGTTTGCCGCGGGGGTTGGCGTGCTGGTGCTCTTTGTCCTCGCGCTGCTCGTGATCCCTGCGATGCTCGCGTGTCTGCCGAAATCGGCGATCCCGACGCGACCGGAGATGGGAATCCCGATGCCACCGATCCCACCGGCCTGGACGCTCGCGCTGCTCGCCCTGGTAGGTGTCGGGGCCGCGTCGACCCTCAAGGCCGATCCCGACACCGCGGCGAATTTTGCCGAGGACAGCCCGCCTCGACGCGCCGACCGGTTCTTTCAAGAGCACTTCGGGGGCTCCACCTACCTGCAGATCGCTGTGAGCGGGGATCTGCGCGAGAAAGAGGTGATGCGCACCGTTCGTGATCTTACGAGCGACATCGCACAGATCGACGGGGTGGTCGATATTCGGAGCGTCATGCAGCCAGTTCAGGTGCTCAACGCGGCGCTGGGCGGCCGGCGCGGCGTGCCCGAGACATCTCCACGGGCCGGACGGGTGCTCACCTATCTGATCGGCCACCCGGCGATGGCGCAGCTGATGACCGAAGACCTCGACGGCGCGTTGGTGCACGTCAAGCTCGCGCCCATGGACGGGGAGGCGCAAGTGCAGGTCGCGCGAGCCGTCCAGGCGCTCACCGCCACCTATGAGGCACCCCGCAGCGTCACCACATCGTCGTCGCCGCCGGTCGTCGAGCGTCGGCGGGCGGACGTGAGCAAGCGCGTGACCGCGCTGTTGGGTCGCCCCGTGGCGTTGTCGAAGCTGGCTGAGCAGGATGGCGTCGTCGCGACTCCAGCGCTGCTGCAAGAAGTGGCGAAGCTGCGAGATGAGGCGCTCGATCCCGAGGCCGGCGCGGTCGCCGTCGCTGTGCCGGAGGCGGAGCGGCGCTCCTTGACGTCACGATCGCTTCTGCAGCCGAGGGGAGCGGAGCTCGAGGCGCTCATGACGACGCGGCTTCCGACGGTCGCCGCCGCCGATCCAGAGGGGATCAAGTTCGCGGCCGAGCATCTCGGCGCCTGGATTGATGAAGCCATCAAGTCGAAGGGCTCTCGCGCCCGCTGCGAGCCGCTCGCGTTGTCCGAGGAGGAGTGCGACCGCGCGGCGCCGGTCCTCTCCGAACTTGACGATGAGTCGTGGGCGGTGCCGGTGGCGATGGCGGGTGAGGGGGCCTCGCCCTTGACGTTCTCTGCCCGCGTGACAGGGCAGCCGTTGATCGGCGCGGCCTTCGCGTCGAGCGTGACGACATCACTTTGGAAATCGACGCTCGTGTCGATCGTCGCGCTGGCGCTCGTCCTCGCGCTCAGCAGAACAATTTTTGCGTTGCTCCCGGCGCTGTGGACGCTGACCTTCGTCGGGGGCGCCCTCGCGGTCCTCGGGTACCCGATCAGCGTCGGCACGAGCATGATCTCCTGCATCGCGCTCGGAGCCGGCGTCGACTTCGCGATCCACCTTGGCTTGAGAGCGCGGGCGGTCGGGGGCGCTGAACCCGGGCGCGAGGCGGTGCGCGATCTCGGTGGCGTCGTGTTGGTCAGCTCGATCCAGCTGGCGCTCGCATTTTGTGTGCTGCGTGCGTCGAATATGCCGCCGCTCCAACAATTTGGGATCGGTTTGGGTTTGGGGCTCGTCGGAGCAGCGCTTGGCGCGCTTTGGTTCACGCCCTGGCTTCTTCGCGCACGGCGGTGATCTGGGGAGGGGCGTCGAGCGGTCCGATCGACGGCGAATTGCTGCTGTGATCTGCATCACTCGGCGGGCGCCGACCACGAGCGCTCAAGTCAGCGCTCCGTTTTCATGAAATAATGTGGCGCTCGCGGCGTCGAATGGCCTGAGCCGTATCTTGTCGGCGTTCGAGCCGAACCCAGCGAATCTTTTCGAGATAGTCCCCATGAAGAAGTCACTACTTTTCTCCATCGCCTTGCTCTCCGCGCCCGTGTTGACCGTTGGGCTGACGCCCGCGCCAGCGGCTGCAGACGCCAAGGGGGACGCGATTTTGGCGCGCATTGATAAGGACGCGGAGCGCTTCGCAGACCAAGCCTACGTCGCCACCATGAAGATTCACCGCGGCGGCGCGGTGAAGAAGACCCTGGTGTTCGAGATGACGATGAAGGGCCTCGAAAAGCAGTACATCGTGTTCAAGAGTCCAGGTGACGTCGCGGGGATGAAGGTCCTGATGAACGGCGCCGACGAGCTCTGGATGTACAATACAGAGTTCAAAAAAGTCCGAAGGATCGCCGCTCACGCCCAAAATCAAGGCTTTTTCGGGAGTCACTTCACCGCCGAGGACATGGTCTTGGCGAAGCTGTCACCCGCCTTTAATGCCGCGGTTTCGGGAAAAGAAGGCAGCAAGACCACGATGACCCTGACGCCAAAAAGTAGCGCGAAGACGAGCTTTTCGAAGCTTGAGGTGGTGATTGATTCCAAGGTGAAGGCGATCACACTGATCCGCTATTTCGACGGCTCGGGAAATCTCACCCGCGTTCAACGACGCGAGGCCTGGAAGAAGGTGTCGGGCCTGCCGCTGCCCACGCGGATTACAATGGAGGACACCAAGAGCGGGAATAAGACCGTGATCGAGCTGTCCAAAGTGCAGGTGAACCAGGGCATCACCGATGACCTTTTCTCACGCCGCACGTTGCTGCGGGGGTAGACTCGCGAGGTGGTGCTCACTACATCCGCCTCTCTCATCATCGCGTTCACGTCAGCCGCCGTCGCTCCCGCGAGCGACGACGAGACGCAGAGTGAGCCAGCCCCCGCGCCGGTGGACCCCTCGGTCGGAGCCGAGGACGCTCCGCTCGATGGACCGGCCGCGCGCAGCGACGACATCGCCCCCGTCGAGTTGTCTCCACTGAGCCCCGCGCCAGACGATTTGGGCGCGGACCCGTTCGCAGACCTTGACGAGGGCGCCGCCGCGTCGGAGCCGATGCCGAATGATCCCGCGCCCTCGGAAGGCGAGCTGGACCTCTCGGACGTGTTCGGTGACTCCGCGGAGGTCGAGCTTGAGGAGCTCACAGACGCCGAGGTAGCCGTCGAGGAATCCGCGTCGAAGTGGGACGCGTTCGACGCGTCCGTTCGCGTTGTGTCCAGCACCTATATGGACATCGACAGGTACATCGACGGAGAGCGATGGACCGGCGACAAGGCGGCGTACGGCGATTTTAGTCGTCATGAGACGCGCATCGAGATGTTGTTCAGCTACACGCCCAACGAGCACATTCAGATCGTCGGCGATCTAGAGCCCGTGTTTTTGTACTTCCCCGAGCAACAGGATCTTAACGAGCTCACGGATCGACGCCTCATGAGTCGTTTTCACGTGGAGAGCGACGCGGCCTACGTGGCGATGCATGACCTCTTGCCTGGGCTCGACATCAAACTCGGGCGCCAGATCGTCGTGTGGGGTACCGCCGACAAGTTTAATCCCACCAACAATATCAACGCGGACGACCTCGAGGACCGACCGCTCTTCACGGAGCCGATCGCGAATCAGATGGCGGTCATCGACTACACGCTCCCGTCGTCGGACAAGTTCTGGGCGCAGCTTGTGTACGTTCCGTTCTTCACCCCGGCGCTCTTGCCTCCGTCGGCGGCGACGGCGTTGCTCGATCCGAAGACCATGCCACCCTACGTCAACGACGAGGACCTCGACGCCATCAAGTTTCTTCAGGGCTATATCGACGCGAACCCAAAGTACAACCCTGACATCTCCGCGGACCTTGAGCTGCCGGAGAATCGCTTCAAGAACTCGCAGGTCGCCTTCAAGCTGGGCTCGAAGCTCGGGCCCGTCGATCTCTCGGCCTCCTACTACCGGGGCTTCCATGACATCCCGCTCCCGGTCAATGTTGAGTCGACGAGCATCGCCCCGTTGTCCGACGACCTGACGCAATTGCCGCCAGAAGAGCGCTACTGGTATCGCTCGGACGTGACCCTCATCTACCCGAAGATGCAGGTGGTCGGGCTCGACTTCGCCACGCAGCTCTCTTTTCTTGGGAACGCGGGGCTGTGGGGCGAGGCCGGGCTGTTCATCCCGGGAGATGATTACCGCCTCCTGACGGAGCTCCCCACCGCCATCGACGTGACCTTCGACGGGGTGGCCGATCCGATCTGGGAGATCGATGGTCCGGTCGTCGGGGCGAAGAACGGGAAAGCGACGCCCTACGTGAAGGCGACCGTGGGGATGGATTACACCATCGGCAAACATGTATACCTCCAAGGCCAGTACCTGCGAGGCTTCATCGACGAGTTCGGCGCTGGCAATATCGGGAATTACTTGGTCGCGGGTAACGAGCTCGTGTTCTTTGGGAGGCACCTCGTCGTTCGAACCTTCGCGGTGATCGACTTCCCAAAAGACAAAGAAGACACCGCGTCGACCGTGATCGCCCCCAGCTTGATCATGGTGCCGCCGTGGGGCTTCGTCACCCTCGAGCTTGGGGGCTTCGCGTTCGTCGGCAAGGACCGCACGAAGTTTGGCCAGTCTGCGACCGGCTCGTCGATCGCGTACTTCAAGGTCGCCGGGCAGTTCTAGCCGCGGCGCGAGGGCGTCTCCGGTCCGCCCATCATTGGTGGAGCCGTCACACGTTCGCCATGAACTCGTTCAGGCGTTTCTCGACGGGGGCAGGAGCCAGCGCGAGGAACGGGCGCATCGCGCCATTCAAGGAGCGAATCGACGACTGTCCTGCACCTCGCAAGGACGACGAGAACGCCTCCCATACGTCTGCATGCTCCTTCGCGAGGTTCACCTGCCGAATCATGGCGACGTAGATCCACGGGCTCTTTTTCCTCGCCAACGTGGGGAGCGCCGCGAGCAGGCCATCTACAAATTTGGGCACCGGCAGCTCCTCGAGCTTCTCGATGATGGCCGTACGAAGCTTGTGCGGATCGGGCGCTTCGTCGAGGAGGTTGAAGAGTCGCTGCACCTCGTGATGGCCCTTGAGCCGCGCGACCTGACCTTTCAATGAAGCCGCGAGCTCGCGCTCGATCTGAGCAGAGGCGTTGAGCGCCTCCCCCAACCGCACCTCCAACGAGGTGAGCGTCGAGGAGGCGGTCCCAGAGGACTTCTTGAGGACAGACCTGGCACGCGATGCGATCCGGGCGCCGCCAGCCCTGAGCTTCGATGTTGCGGCGCTCGCGGAGGTCTTCGTGGTCTTCTTTTTGGGAGCCTTCTTTTTGGCGACCTTCTTTTTGGGAGCCTTCTTTTTGGCGACCTTCTTTTTGGCGGCCTTCTTTTTCGCGACCTTCTTTTTCGCGACCTTCTTTTTGGCGGCCTTCTTTTTGGCGACCTTCTTTTTCGCGACCTTCTTTTTCGCGACCTTCTTTTTGGCGACCTTCTTTTTCGCGACCTTCTTTTTGGCGACCTTCTTTTTGGCGACCTTCTTTTTGGCGACCTTCTTTTTGGCGGCCTTCTTTTTGGGAGCCTTCTTTTTGGGAGCCTTCTTTTTGGGAGCCTTCTTTTTGGGAGAGGGCTTGCTGCCTCGGGTTTTCTTCGTCTTCGAAGAAGATGCTCGCGTCTTTTTCTGCTTGGCCACGGTCCAGATCTACCCGGTGAGGCGATAGTTGTGCAAGTCGGCGCGGACACTGCGATACTGGCGAGGTGGCCGTACGAACAATTGTAGATTCAGTCACCCCAGCGGACGGGCCACCGGAGGATCACGCGGCGCTCGAAGAACGACTGAACGCGCTGAGGCGGGCACATCCGGGCGCAATTTTCCGACGCTACCTCGACGCGATCCCTCGTGTAGAGGCCTCCGTCTTCATCGCGGAGGGCGCGTCTGTGATCGGGGACGTGTCGCTGGGAGCTGAAGTGAGCGTCTGGTATTCGACGGTGTTGAGGGGCGACGTCAACCGCATCGAGGTTCGGCGGCGCAGCAATCTGCAAGATGGGGTGGTCGTTCATCTTGGAGATCGAGACCCGGTCCTCATCGATGAGGATGTGGTCGTGGGTCACCGGGCGGTACTTCATGGGTGTACGATTGGCGCGGGCTGCCTCGTCGGAATTCAGTCGACAATTCTTGATGGCGTGTCGATCGGGGAGGGGAGCGTGATCGGTTCTGGAGCGCTCGTGACCGCCGGTACAGTGATCCCAAAGCGCAGCCTCGTCCTCGGCGTCCCCGGAAAGGTGGTCAAGAAGCTGACGGCAGAGGATGAAGGATTCCACCGCAAGCTCGCCGGCAAATACGTGCGGCTGGCACACAACTATCGGGTTGGATAGACGCTGTCACCGCGCGTCCATCGTCGCCGTTCCGCGGCTCAGGAATCGTTCGCGCGAACGCAGCGAGCCGTGAATGGTTTTCGGGTCCCCGGAATCGTCGTGGAGGGACTCTCGTCTCGTGCGACGATCCAAAATTGGGCCGCGTCCTCGGCATAGGCGGTGGAGGTCCAGTGGTATCCGCGAGCACCCTTGAGGTCCTTGAGACCCTTAAGTCGCAGAAACTCGTCTTTGGTGGGGAGCCTCCAGCCGGTCGTCGTTCCGAGCGTACTCGCCGCGCATGTCGCCGCCGCTGCCTGCTGAAGTTGGGCGGGGCAAGGATGCTCGTCTCCACATCGTTGAACGTACAGTCCGCTTCGAGCGTCGAAGACGGCGCCGACGATCTCCGGGGCTTGGGGCTCGGTTTTCGGCGCGGGTTCGACCGCAGCGGGGGGCGAGTGGGCCGCGGTTCGCTCCGCGCTGTTGCCTCCATCGACGGTCTGCGGCGGTGTCTTTAAAGGATCTGGGTCCGGGGGAGGTGATGTGGCGTCGCATCCCATGAGTGACCCGGAAAGGAGCGTGGCCGTCCCGAATCGCCACCCTGAGCGCTGCCATCGTCGCATCTGCATGCCTTTAGTGTCGTGACAAAAGCGTCGATAATCAACGGTGCATGCGTCACTTTATGAGCCTCCGGTCGCCGCGTCCTCGGCGGATGTCGTCGATTGTGTTTTCGCTCGCTGTTGCGACGGTCCATGGTTGCGCCGGCGCACCGCAGGGCGCGGCCGCGATGGAGGATCCGGGGGATGGCTCATTCGGCGTCTCGACCAGCGTGCGCCCTGGCATCAACGAGAGTTATCTCGGGGCGACGGAGAAGGACATGGGCGACTGGGAGGAGCGTCTGGAGGGCGAGAGTCGCGAGGTGGTGCAATCACGCTCGGCGTTGGTCGCGCTCTTGGGGCTCGAGGGAGGCGACGTCGTGGCGGATGTTGGCGCCGGGACCGGGCTGTTCGCCGGCCAGCTCTCGGATCTTGTGGGCGCCGCTGGTCGCGTCTACGCCATAGACATCGCGCCGCAGTTCCTCGCGCATGTGCGAGGGAAGATCGCGGCCTCCGGGCGGAGCAACGTCGTCTTCCACCTCGCAGGCGCGAAGCACATTGGCCTCCCCCCGGACGCCGGGGTGGATGTGGCGTTCATGTGCAACGTCTACCATCACGTGGAGTATCCGGGCGCCTATATGCCGACCCTCGGCGCCGCGATGAGACCCGATGGCGTTTTGTGGGTGATTGACTTCAAGCGAATCGAGGGGGTGACCGACCCTGGGATCCTTCGTCACGTCCGCGCCGGTCAAGAGCAGGTGACCGAGGAGATCACCGCGGCCGGGTTTGTGCTCGAGGAGTCTGTTGATCTTCTCGAAGAGAACTACATCCTCAAGTTTCGGTGGCCGAGCACGTAGGGGGCTGGATCACCACCGAGATCGGATCGTGATCAGAGGCTCGGAGGGAGGGCTCGCGCGGCAGCGAGATCACCGCGGCGTGTTGAGGCTTCAGGTCTCGACCTGCAAACCAGTCAGCGCGCATGGGAACACGGCCGCTCCATGGTCTCGTGAGACGGCACATGCGATCGTAGACCGGCGCCGGCATGTAGCGGCGCGCGCGCGCGCGCGTCGCGGGGTCGTTCGCATCGAAGAACAGCGTGCCGTGGCGGCGATCATTGAATCCCGCGACGCTAAATTCCATGTTGGACAGCGCGTCGAACACCGGGCGCTCGAATCGAAGCTCGGGGACCATGTAGTGCTGGACTGTGCCCGCGACGCCCACGGAGGTCGCCTTCGTGACGAGATTGGCCGCGAGGCTCGCGGGACTCGAAAAATCGTAGGTCAGCGTGTTGAAGTCTCCACCGAGGAGGCACGGGCGCGGGCCAAACGCGCGAAGCCCTCGCTGAATCCGATGCAGCTGAGCCGCGCGATGGCGCGATGGCGCGAACGGGTCGAGGTGCACGGAGGTGACGAGGCATGGGACTCCTCCAATTTCAACCTCCACGATGAGGGCTCGCTTGCGACCGAGGCGTGTCTCCGTGGAGCGCAGCTTGTCGACGTACTCGGGCAGCGCGACCGCGGCGAACCGTTGGATCGGGATTCGGCTCAGGATCGCGGAGCCGTGCAGCGCGGCCGTGTTTGGGACCCCGTGTCCCGCCTCTCCGGCGTCGCCCTCCGCGAGGACGATGTGCTGGTTCGCGAAGACAAAATCGCAGGCGAGGCTGCCTGCGAGATCACGGGCGACGTCCCGGTTGTTGGACCTGCCCATTCCTAAGTCGACCTCATTGAGCAAGAGGAGGTCGAAGTCCGACAGCCTCGGATCTTCGTGAAGGACCCGGCGCAAGAGCTCAAAGTGGAGCCCGCGCTCGATATTCCATGAGACGATCTTTAGCGGTCGGGTGACCGCAGCGGAGCCCGTGCCACCCAGCTGCCAGGCGTAGCCGTTGAGGAGGTCGCGGACCTCGCCGCTGATGCGCTTGAATCTCCGCGCCTTCGCGAGCCTGTTGTGATTACGGAAGCGCCGAATCCAGCCAAAATGCGGCGCGAGCTCGTGGGGGAGGTGGCGCGACCTATCGACGGACGCGACCTCCAGAATGTCGGATGCGGTTAAGTCCGACCGAAGCCAGAGGGGATCTTCAATCATCCGGCGACGCCCGCGCATCATGAAGGGACGTTAGCGAGGGTGGTACTCAGGATCAAGTGGCCGCCCATGACCGAACGAGAGGGAGCGCTTGCCAGTGGCGCGTGAAGCCGGCAACCTTAGGCGGTGCGAATGCCAAACCCACGGCTGCTGTTTCGACGTCGCCTCGCACTGCCCCAGTTTCGAAGGCCCGCCTCCAAGCCAGGCGACCCTCGGATTTTCGGATTTAACGCGGAGAGAGATCTGATCATCTCCGAGGTCGTGGGGCGGGTGTTGAGTGAAATAGGCGGCTCGTCTCAGACGTTGATGTTGGCGCTCAATGAGACCGCCCACCACGAAATTCGGCGCCTTGAGGCGCAGCGCGACGAGGAGAGCGCCGTGCATCTTCCCCGTTGGCACCGCATTATGAGGCGAGTGGGGTCGATGGATGAGGGGAAGCTCAAGCAGACACTGCGCGAAGAGTTGGATCGGATGTCGCGTGACGTCGCGGGTAATTTTGACGCCCGGGTGTACGACTTCGCGCTTAAGCTCGTTCGGCCAACCGTCGTGGCGGCGATGCATCCTCGCTCTATCGTCTCACGAGAGAGAAATCGGGCGGCGCTCGATCTGGTGATGAGGTGCGAAGGGGAGGTCGACGCGGTTCAGGCGCTGGCGAAGAAGGGGACGCTCGTCTTTGTTCCCACCCACTCTTCGAATCTCGATTCGCTGGCCGTCGGAGAGCAGCTCTCGCGGAGAGGGCTCCCCCCCGCGGTCTACGGCGCCGGCAAGAACCTGTTCTCGAACCCCATCGTCTCTTTTTTCATGCACAACCTCGGGGCGTATCGGGTCGACCGAAGGGTGAAGGCGAGCTTGTACAAGAGCGTGCTCAAGGCCTACGCGTGCGTGTTGCTCGAGCGGGGCTATCACATGTTGTTTTTCCCCGGCGGGACGCGCTCGCGCTCGGGGCTCGTCGAGAATCGTCTAAAGCTCGGCCTCGCAGGGACCGCGGCCGAGGCCTATGCGCGCGGGCTGATGCGAGGGCGGGCGCGGCGTATCTTCTTTGTGCCGATCACGATCAACTACGAGATCGTCTTGGAGGCCGAGACGCTGATCGAGGATTTTCTCAAAGAGCGAGGAAAGACCCGCTACATCATCGAGGATGACGAGTTCTCGCAGATTGACCGCTGGTTCTCGTTCTTCGGCCAGCTGAGGGATCATGACGCCGGCTGCGTGCTGCGGATCGGCACCCCAATCGATCCCTTTGGGAACCTCGTGAATGGAAAAGGAGAGTCGCTCGCGCCGGATGGCCGGATCATCGACCCAGCTGAATATGTGCGGTCTGGCGGAGAGGCGATGCTGGATTCGGAGCGCGACGCCGCATACACGCGCGAGCTCGGTGATCGAATTATCGAGGCGTACAAGAAAAACACTGTGGTGATGGCGACGCAGCTCGTCGCGCACGTGTTTTATCGGGCCTTGGTAATTCAAACCGCGGGGCTCGACCTGTTCGCGAGGATGCGTTGCCGCGGAGAGGTTCGACTGTCGAGGGTGGAGGTGCTCGACCAGCTTGAGCGGTGTCGCTCGGAGCTCCTTCAGCTCGAGTCGGAGGGGAGCACGGTGCTGGGCACGTCGGTGCGCGAGGCGCCACCCGAGGCGATCTTACAAAGAGCGCTCGACGCCTGGCGGTATCACGCTCGCGCGGTCATCCGTGAGGAGGCGGATGAGCTGATCGTGGAGGATCCACCGCTGTTGCTGTTTTATCACCATCGAATCGTCACCCACGCGGAGCGCCTGGCGACGAGCGAGCCGGAGCGCGACGCGGCCATTGAGATGGCGCGGATATGGAGGGACGCGTAGTGCGGGTCGGGGTGATCGGAGGAGGGTTCGGCTACGGGCTGGCCGTGGCGGTCGCTCGCGGGGGGCATGAGGTGACGCTCTGCACGCGACGGTCGTTCGAAAGCCTGAGGCCAGGGATTTGTGTGTCGACATCGCTCGACGAGGTCCTTCGCAATGACCTGGTCTACGTGGCGGTCCCCTCGCCGAGTCTCGCCGCGCTCCTCGACGAACTGGTGCACCTCGTGGATGGGCGACATCGCTTGGTTCACGTGAGCCGCGGGTTGATCGGGACAGAGCTGAAGACCGTCTGTCAGGTGCTCGTGCAGCGGACGAGCGCGCGCCGCGTGGGCGTGCTCGCGGGGCCGTTATCCGACGCGGTCCTCCGCGAAGGGGGCCCCGGTGGCGCGGTGGTCGCCTCTGACTATCCAGAGGTCATCCGCTGCGTACGAGAGACCCTCGGAGGGCCACGCTTGCGGATCTACGGGAGCACCGATCGCCAAGGGGTTGAGGTGGGCGCGGCGATGACAGGGATTTTGTTGTTCGCGCTCGGATTTGGCGCCGGCATGGGCTTTGGTCCGTCGACGCTCGGGATGCTCGCGGCGCGAGGGATGGCGGAGATTGTGCGCGTCACGCGTACGCTCGGGGGGCGGGCCGAGACGCTCACGGGCCTCGCCGGCTTCGGTGATTTGATGTCGGCGGTCGCTGGGGACCGGCGGCCAGAGTACGCGTTGGGAGAGGCGGTCGCCAAGGGGCTCTCGCCTGGTGAGGCGCAACAGACCGTGAAGGCGCATGTGGAGGGAGCCAAGATCATCGACGATCTGTGCGCGTACGCGAGCTCGCGACGACTGGAGCTGCCGCTCGTCGTCGCGCTTGGCGGCGTGCTGCGCGGAGAGCTCAGCGGCGAGCAAGCGGTGGAACGACTCATGTCCAGGGCCGTGGGTGGTGAGGGCCTGTAGGCCGCGGAGTCAGTACGGCGCGACCCAGAGCACAGTGACGTCCCACAGCAAGTGAGCGAGCAGCGGCGCGAAGAAACTGCGGGTGCGAGCGGCGAGCCACGCCCAGCATCCTCCCGCGAGGAAGGCGCCCAGGATCAAGATGGGAGGTCCGACGAGCAGGTGAGCCAGCGTGAAAGCGACGGTGGAGACGCCGATCGCGAGGCCGGGCCGATTCGCGGCGAGCAGCGGCATGAGCAGCGCTCCACGGAAGATGACGTCCTCTGCGATCACAGCCACGCAAATCGCAGCGAGAGAAAATGTCGCAGGGAACGCCTGAAGTGACCGGTAGATCTCATCGAGTTGAGCCCGAATGACCTCGGGCGCGATGACCAGCAGCCCCTCGATGGTGAGCCATCCGCCGGCGTACATGAGCGCGAACAGGCTGATCGCGCCGCCGACCCTTCGCCACGACGGCGCGCTCAGATACTTCATGGTACCGCGCAGCACCCACATGCTCGGTATCAGGAGGAGCGCGTGCGCGCTGAGGACCCGCAGGAGCGCGGGGGCGTCGCCGGGAATGTAGCTAGACAAGAGCGTGACCGCCACGACCAGCGGGGCGAGCCACCGGAGGTGATGCGCGCGGTGAGAGAGCTGCCCGATCGGCGCCAGGCTCTGGCGAGACCGGACTGTGCGCAGGCTGACGCCAAACATGGGCGCGGCTGGCAGGCGGCCCCTCGCTCCCAGCAGCGTCATCGATTCCACCGAGAGCGCGCGGGGCGGTCGACCAAGGATCTTCTCAACCACGTCCTCCCGGCCCGTGACACCCCGGCGAAGCAGCTCGAGCTGCGCCCGGGTGACCGGCGGATTCCTCATGATGGACTCGAAGAAGGCGGTGAGGGCTCGCATCAACGGGAGCGGAAGGAGCACCACTCTGGTCGCGAGCCCCAAGACCGCGGCGATCCGACTCACATAGGTAGAGACGGTCTCTCGCTCGGGTCCGACGAGGTCGAGGGTCTTCCCGTGAGTCGCGTCGTCGCGAAGGCAGGCGGAGATGCACGCGGCTACGTCGTCGACGTGGATGGGCTGGATAGGCCCGGACCCCGGCGCAGGCAGCGGAAATAGGGGGCCATGTCGAACCCCCGCCGTCAGGTTGCTCAGGAAGTCGTCGCCTTCCCCCCAGATGAGGTTAGGTCGCAAGATAGTCCACTCAAGATCACACTGACGGATCAAATTCTCGCCGCGCGCCTTGCTCCTCAGGTAGTGACTCGCTGTCCCGCTGAGATCCTCATTATCCTCAGTCCCGCGCGCGACGCTCACGTGTACCAGGCGCCGCACGCCCGACGCCTCACACGCGTCGACAATATTGCGGACGGTGCTCACATGCGCGGTCTCAAAGTCTTGGCGTCGCGATTTCTCTCCCGTGCGACCACGGACGCCGATGAGGTTCACGACGACATCAAATCCGTCGAGCAGTCCGGGCTCGAGCTCGGCACCCGCGTCGCATGCCGCCCATGTCGCTGCGCTGAACGTGGCCTCCCGACGTGAGAACACGACCACGTCGTGTCCGCTTGAGGACACGTGCTCCACGAACGTGCGCCCTAGGAATCCGGAACCACCGAAGACGGCGATGCGTATGGGAGAGATGGTAGTCACAAGGAGATTCGCGGAGTGATAACAAGTTCGAGCGATCACGCAGGCGCGAGTCCGCGCCCCCTGAACTTCCCGGTGATGGTACCCCAGTCTTCGACGCTCGAACCGCAGAGTCGATGGTCGGCGCTAGAACAATCTTCGGTGGCCAAATCGACCGTCTGCAGCTGTGGGAGACGGGAACGCGCCGAATGGACTGGGCTCCCAGCCCGCCTTCTTGGACACGAGGCCGCGGTGACGTGGGGATGGCCAGCTTCGGTTTCGCTCGTGGCCAGGAAGCGCTAGCGTCGGGTCGTGACCCACACGATCGCAGAACTACATGGGGATGGCATCGCGTCGGAGCTGTCGGCGGTCATCCATACGCTCGCCCAAGAACTCGCCATTGACGTCGAGTTTTCCGGGGTCGACCTCTCTGAATCCGCACGCCGCGCTCGAGGGGATGAGGCGGTCTACGACGAGGCCGAGGCCGAAATGCGACGGTGCCGGACGGCGTTGAAGTACCCGACCGCCACGACGACGACGAGCCCGAATCGTGAGCTGAGAGAGCGATGCAACTTCGCGGTCATTCATCGGCCGGTGAGAACGATCGCAGGCATCGAGACGAACTTTAAGGCGCAGCTTGAGATCGACATCGTGCGGGTCGCGACGGGTGGCACCTACGAAGACATGGGCAGGCGCATTGGATTCGACACCGCGGTGTCGCTGCGGGTGATCGAGCGGGTGCCGAGCCGACGCGCGGGTCGATTCGCGTTTAAACTCGCCCAGCTGCGAGGTTGCGGGGTCGTGTCTACGAGCAAATATACAATTCAAAAAGAAACGGACGGGCTGTTCGAGGAGGTGGTCAAGGGGGTGTCCGAGGATTACCCCGCCACGCCGTACCGGCAAGAGCTGTTCGACGCGCTGCTCGCGGGGGTGATCATGCGACCCGAACGCTACGGCGTGATCGTCTGCCCCAACGAGTACGGTGACTTCTTGTCAGACGCGGCGATGGGACTCGTGGGTTCGATCGGGCTGGGAGACTCGGCGTCCTACGCGTTCGACGATGACGGAAAGGTGACCTTGGCGATGTTCGACCCGTCGGGCGGGACGGCGCCGGATATCGCCGGGAAGAATATCTGTAATCCCACGGCGACGATGTTCGCGTTCGCGAACATGCTACGCCACCTCGGAGAAGTGGAACTCGCGGAGACGATACGGGGCAGCGTCCGCGAGTGCATCGCGGCGGGGGAAAAAACCGCCGATATTGGGGGGTCCATGAACACCTCCGAGTTTACGAGCGCGGTGGTGCGCAGGGTGCAAAGTTCGGGGGAGTGATGGAGATGGGGAAGATTGACACGACGCGTCTATGTGAGGAACTCCTCGCCATTCGGACCGCGGATACGATGGAGCAAGGGTACGTCCGACGGTGCGTCGATCTCGCGACCACCTCGGATGCTCCGTTCGCGCGGACGACTTTTACGCCTGGACACTTCACCGCCTCCTCGTTCGTGTTGTCTCCCGATCGCTCGAAGCTGCTGCTAATTTTTCATGGCAAACTTCATCGGTGGTTGCAGCCCGGAGGTCACGTGGACCCCGAGGACGCGTCACCGTTGGCGGCGGCGCGACGCGAGGTGCTGGAGGAGACGGGGCTCGGGAGGCTCAGGCCAGCGATGCACGGCATCTTCGACGTGGATATTCATACGATCCCAGCGCTGAGAGGCGAGCCCTCCCACGATCACTTTGACCTCCGGTACCTCTTTGTCGCGGAGGAGGCGGACGCGGTGGCGGGTTCCGATGCCAGTGACGTCCGCTGGTGCCCGCTCGAGCGCGTGTCGCCCCTCGAGTCCGATGAGAGTGTGATGCGCGCGGTGCGAAAGATCCAACGAGCGTGGGCCTGAGCGACTCGGGAGGGGGCGACACTCGCTCGCGTCGTCCCCAGGTCCGCCGGCTCACTGCTTCGCGAGGTTGCGAAGCACGGTGTGCAAGATGCCACCGTTTCGGTAGTAGTCGATCTCCACCGGTGTATCGAGTCGAACCGTGGCGGTGAACGGCACCTGCGTGCCGTCCGCTTTGCGGGCGGTCACGGTGATCGAGTCCAGCGGCGCGACGTCGTCGGCGATGGGGATGTCGAAGTGCTCGGAGCCGTCGAGCCCCAAGGACTCGGCGTCTTGTCCATCCTCAAAGCACAGGGGGAGGACGCCCATGCCGACCAGGTTCGAGCGGTGAATCCGCTCGAAGCTTTTGCAGATGACGGCGCGCACTCCGAGGAGCAGGGTGCCCTTCGCTGCCCAGTCACGGCTTGAGCCGGTGCCATATTGCGCGCCGGCGAGGACCACGAGAGGGGTCTTTGCCTCCACGTATTTCATGGCCGCGTCGTAGACAAACTCCACCTCTCCCGTCGGGAAATAAGTCGTGTATCCCCCCTCGGTCCCGGGCGCGATCTGGTTGCGGATGCGGACATTGGCGAACGTGCCGCGCATCATGACCTCATGGTTACCGCGTCGTGAGCCGAAGGAGTTAAAGTCTTTTTTCTCGACACCCTCGCCGCGAAGGTAGATCCCCGCGGGTCCATCCTCTGGGAACGAGCCCGCCGGGCTGATGTGATCCGTGGTGACCGAGTCACCAAGCTTCAACAGGACTCGGCTGCCCACGATCGGGGAGATCGGGGGTACGTCTTGGCTCATGCCGACGAAGAAGGGGGGCTGTTGGATGTAGGTGGAGTCCGATTTCCACGGATACAGCTCACTCTCCATGACCTCGATGTCGTTCCATCGCGGCTCGTCGCTGACATCGGCGTACTTCTCTTTGAACATCTCCGGCGTGATGGACGAGGCCATTGTCTCATCAAGCTCACCTTGATCGGGCCAGATGTCTTTCAAGTACACGTCGTTGCCCGCAGCGCTTTTGCCGAGGGGTTCGTTCAGGAGATCGATGTCGAGGGTGCCGGCGATGGCGTAGGCCACGACCAAGGGCGGGCTCGCGAGATAGCTCGCCTTCACGTTGTTGTGAACTCGCCCCTCGAAGTTGCGGTTCCCCGACAGGACGCTGCCCACGATGAGCTTGTTGTCGACGATGGCCTTCTCGATATTTTGGGGGAGCGGGCCAGAGTTGCCGATGCAGGTGGTGCAGCCGTAGCCCACCACGTTGAAGCCGATGGCCGCGAGGTCGTCGAGCAGTCCCGCGCGCTCGTAGTATTCAGTGACGACCCTCGAGCCAGGCGCGAGGGAGGTCTTCACCCACGGCTTCGAGTTCAGCCCGAGCCGCCGAGCGTTGCGCGCGACGAGCCCCGCGGCGAGCATGACCGAGGGGTTGGAGGTGTTCGTGCAAGAGGTGATGGCGGCGATGACGACGTCGCCATGACTCAATTCGTAGGCGGCCTCATCGACCTTCGCCGTGGTCGCCGTGGCCGAGGCCTCGACGCCGTGCCCGTGAAGTCCGAGCGGGGCGGTGAGCGACGCGCCGAAGTGAGGTTTCATCTCCGAGAGATTCACGCGGTCTTGAGGGCGCTTCGGTCCTGCGAGCGCGGGCTCCACGGTGGAGAGGTCGAGCGCGAGGGTGTCGGTGAACTCGGGGTCGGGGGTGTCCGCGGTGCGGAACATCCCCTGGGCGCGGTAGTAGGCCTCCACGTTTTTGATGTGATTCTCATCGCGGCCAGACAGGCGCATATAATCCAAGGTCCGCGCGTCCACCGGGAAGAACCCGCAGGTGGCGCCGTACTCCGGGGCCATATTCGCGATGGTGGCCCGGTCGGCGAGGGAGAGGTTGTCGAGCCCCTCTCCAAAGAACTCCACAAATTTTCCAACCACACCCTTGGCGCGAAGCATCTCCACGATCAGCAGGGTCATGTCGGTGGCGGTGACGCCGGGCCGAGTCTTGCCGGTGAGCTGAAACCCGATCACGTCGGGCGCGAGCATGTAGATCGGCTGTCCCAGCATGACGGCCTCAGCCTCGATGCCGCCCACGCCCCAGCCGAGTACGCCGAGTCCGTTGATCATGGTGGTGTGACTGTCTGTGCCCACGAGGCTGTCGGGGTAGTACTGCAGGTCACCCTCCACCGTGCGCTGGTGGGCGACGGAGGCGATGTACTCCAAGTTGACCTGGTGAACGATGCCACGCCCCGGAGGCACGGCCTGAAAGTTCGAGAGGTTGATTTGGCCCCACTTCAAGAACTCGTAGCGCTCGGTGTTGCGGTCGTACTCGATCTCAAGGTTGCGCATCAGCGAGTCGGCGTGGCGCCCATCGACATCCACCTGAACAGAGTGATCGATGACGAGGTCAACGTTGACGAGGGGGTTAACCTTGGAGGCGTCACCGCCGAGCTCGACCACGGCGTTGCGGCAGGCGGCGATGTCCACGACGGCCGGGACGCCCGTAAAGTCTTGCAAGATGACGCGGGCGGGGATGAAGGGGATCTCTTGGCGCGATTCGTTCGGATCCCACGCGGCGATTCGCTTCACATCTTCGTCGCGGACGAGGAAGTCGTCGTGGTTGCGTAGCGCGGATTCGAGGAGCACACGAATGGAGAACGGGAGTCGGGACAAGGAGCACAACCCCTGTTCTTCGAGCGCACCGAGACGAAAGAGCGTGCCGTTACCGCCTTCGGAGAGGGAGAACTGGTCGCGGGAGCCAAAAGGATTTCGCTTACTCATCGGTGGGTCTTCTTTCGGGAGCCGCGCCGTTGAGGTCATCTCGGGGCGTCACCGGGCGCATTATGTACCTCATTTTTGATGCGTCGTCGTCGGTGGAACAAGGACCAGGCCAAACAGACGGCGACGACCGCGAGGAATCCTAGGAATCCGAGATCTGCCGCGATCTCTGGCGCGCGCGTCAGCGTAGAGATTTGCGGTGAATCGGGGAGGTAGAACACCGCCATGCGCGCGCCGACGGGATGGCGAATGGCGAAGGCCTCCGCGGAGCTCGCGGGGGCGGATTGACCATCCCGGCCGGAGGTTTGGAGCACATACGTGCGGCCATCAACGGAGTACTGGAGAGTCACGCGCGCGGTGACGTAGTCGCGTCCGCCGTGCTCGAGCACATCGCTCCTCGTCACGACGCCGGAGGCGGCGCGAAGTTCCTCGGCGTGCAGAGCGAGGCGCGCTTGGGGTGCGAGACGCGCGGTCCCGGCGGCCAAAAAGACGAGGGTCGCGACAAGGGTGAGCCAGCGACCGATGGCGACCCCCGAAGGAGGCGCAACGGTGGTTGGCGGAGGAGGCTCCGGCATCGCCTGCGAGAATAGCGTACGGGGCCGTGACTGTCCGTGCGGGGTTCCAGGTCGCGGCGGCTGCCTCGTGTGAGTGGCGGCGCTCGACAATCGCGCGGTGCTCGGCTACCTACTCCAACAGTGCCCGCGCCCACCTCCCAGGATGACCCCCGTCCGGAGACACGGAAGATCCTCGCGATCATCGGTGGCATCGTGCTGTTGTTGACGGTCGTGTTCTCGATCACCATCGTCGGGCACCACCGCACCTACCGCGAGTATCGGACCAGCACACTCGGACAAGAAGACGCGCGCGCGCCCTGGAACACCGAGACTTTTGAGGTGGACGAGTGCGCCGCGTTCGCCATCGACTGGACCATGCAGTGTCCGGGGATCGCGCCGTGGTGCCAAGCGGAGGTCCCCGTGGTGATGGAGTCGTGTCTCGCGTCCCGCGACCGCGGCGCCTATTGCGATGAGGTGGGAGACAAAATTCTGAGCACGCGATTTGGATACGACGCCTGCAAGTCCGCGCGAGTGGAGCGCTTCGGCGCGCACGAGAGCTGCCAAGACCGCGAGGTCGAAGCCGATCGATACGCCTGTCGCCACTTTAAAAAATACTGCGCGGGGGCGTACCGCTCCATCGCGTCCCACTGCCTGGCGCGGTCTCGCGAGCGCCCAGCGCAGCTCGAGTAGCCTCTCCGGCGGGGGCCGGACTGAGACTATTCTTTTTTTGTTGGCATGATGGGGATACGAACCATCTTCTTCGCCTCGGTGTCGTAGCTGAACTCCATCGACGCCATCTCTCGTTCAATTGGATACTGGAGCCGACCGAAGCGGATGATCACTCCGGGAGAGACGGTCCCCGTGACTCGAATCTTCGCCTTGGGTCGGAGTTTTTTTTCAAGCTCTTTCAAGGCTCTCCGCGCCTCTTTCTCCGCGCCCGACTCCCGAAGGTCCTTGTTTGACACGGCCATGGAGCGGCCGACCTGGGCGCTGCGGGCGTGCGCGCGGACGTTCCTGCGAGCGCGCATCGCGTCGATGCTCGCGACGTCGGGGACATCGAAGTCGGGGGAGACAGGGGTGGCGACGGCGAGGACGGTGCGTGTGCGTCCCCGCCCTCCGGCGCTCTTCACTTCGATCAAGGTCTCCGCCATTACGAGTCCACCGACGACGCTGTTCTTGATGACGACTTTCCGCGCGTGAACGTCGCTGTTGACGAGGTCTCGCTCAATGTACAAGTCACCCGCAGACTTAATAATCGCCTCTTGCCCGTGCCCGAGGTACACGTCGCCCAACGCGATGACTTGACCGATGTCCCCTGCCACGGCGCCCCGGCCGATGATGACCTTTCCACACGCGTACACGGACCCACCGACGACACCTCCACGGATTTCAATATCGTCGGTCGCGCGAACGTAGAAGTTGCGCTCGACGTCGCCGGCGATCGTGATGCTGCCCTCGGTGTGGAGATTGCCAGAGCGCATGTCCACCGGGTTGCGATGCTCGTAGTGCTTGGTGACGTCGAGCTTGCCACCTTCTTCGTACGCGATGACGCCGTCGATGAGCGAGGTGATTTGACCTGCGCTGTCGAGCTCAACGTTGTTGCCCAGCGACCACTTGTACTTGCTGGTGTCCTTATCAAACGCGATATCTTCCCCGCGGACGTTCTTGCCGGGCTTGCCTATCTGTGGCGGGAGTTCGGCGGCCACGAGCTGGCCCACGGCTGCGGGTTTGAGCGCGCCGCGGCTCGAAAAGTCGAGGGTGCCATCCGCGCGCCGAGTCCCCGCGAGCATGTCGGGGTCGAACTCAAGCTGGAGACGCGTTGGGAGATCTGCGAGCGCAGCCTTTCCTTTCGCGATCACAAAGGTCTGACCCTCCTCGAGATCTTGGCTACAGATCCGACCGCACATGGAACGGTCGATGCCAAACGTGATTCGCTGGGCGAGCAGTGTCTTGGACAGCTCTTCGTCCGTGACTCTGCCTCCGCCCTTCACGCGAACGCGAGCGGAGAGTGCGTCGCCAGCAATCTCAATGCTCACTTCCGCGCTTTCGGCCTCCAGGGATGGTGGGTCGGCCGCCTGCTCAACTGTCCGCTGATCGTGCTCTGACATGGCGGTTTACCGGTGTTAGGTGACGTTCGCTCTCCTCTATGTCGTAGCGCGATGCCGCAGTTTGCGCAAACAAACGAGCAAAACGGCGCTTCAGCAACACCGACCGCGCTTTCAACGCCGTTCCGCGCGATAAACGCGCTCCCGTGTCAAGGTGGACCATCGAGGCGCGGTGCTCGCGTCGTCATCTTTGCCGCGGCGGCGCGCGTTTTCGTTGGATTTTGCGCGACGTCTGCATCGGGCTATGCGCGATTCGGGCTGGCCTGGTGCGGCGAGGTTGGGCGCTCGGACGCTGGCAAAAACTTGCTACGCTCCGTGCATCTTGAAACGTTCAAGGGTACGCATCAGCTGGCTTGTGAGTGTGGTGGGCTCCATGGGTGGACTCCTGGGAGCGGGCACGGCGACGGCCGACGAGCCGATCACCTTACGTCAAACGTGGTCAGGCCCCGTCGATTTTTTTGCGACGGGGGCACCGTTGGCTGTGGACGGCCCGGACAGCGGGACGAATGTTGACCTCTACAATCAGCCTGCGACGGCGAGCGTCGATGCGGCGCTGATTCCTCTCGGTGCCGGGCTCGCGGACGGGTTTTTGTACTGGGTCGGATCGGTGAGCAACAACGACTGCGCGGACATGAGCAACGTCGACGCCGACGTCTTGTTTACGGCTCCAGGAGAGAGCCAAGTGACGGTCACCGCCGACGAGTGTTTCTGTTCCGCGGCGGGCGCGGCGAGCTACGACATTCAGATGTGCCGCGCGAACGTGACGAACCTTGTCGGGACCATCGCGGGCGATTATACGGTGGATGGATTCGACGCGCTCATCGCCAATGGCTCCACGAACAACGCCTCGTTTAGCGTCGTGTTGGTGTTCGTCGCCGACGGGCTCTCGCCCCGGCGTATCGGTCTCTACGACGGCGTTCAGACGATGTACACCTCCACGCAGACGTTCACCCTCGACGAGCTTGAGGTCGACAATCCACCCGCGGCGAACCTGACCTGGTACGTGGCGGAGGGTGATGAAGGAGGGACGGGGACCGAGGAGGTTCGGGTGCAGGGGAACCCCTCCGGAGGTTCTCTCACCGTCTCTGACGGCTTGAACCCGGCGGGCAATCCGATGAATCACACCATCAACACGACGACGCCCCCGCAGCCCGACAGCATCGGCGTCGACATCGACCAGTTCGACATTTCGGCGGCGCTCGCGTTCGGCGACACCTCCGTGGATGTGACCTATCAGGCCGGGACGGACAAGTGGTGGATCGCGTACAACATCGTCGGAATCGACGTGTACGAGCCAGTGTTTTCGTCGGCGTCGTACAAGACCTCGTCCATTGTTGACGACGTCAACGACGACGGCATCGCGTCTCCCGGCGACACCGTTCGCTACGCGGTTCGACTCGCGAACAGCGGGACGGCGCCGGGCGTCGTGACGATGACCGACACAGTGCCGGCGCAAGCGGCGAGCTGGACGCTCGTGGATCTCGCGGGCGGCGTGGATGCGTCCACCGCCAACACCGTGGTGGTCCAAGACATCCCGGTCGACGCTGGGCTGTTCGCGGAGGTGTTGTTCGACGTGGTGATCGCAGATGTGTCCGACGAGACCGCCATGACGAACACCGCATCTTTTGACGCGGCGCCGGAGGGTGATCTCGGCGCCGTCACAGCGGCGCCCGTGTTGATTCGGGTGGACACGGACGGTGATGGCGTCTTCGACAACGACGACAATTGCGTATTGGATTTTAATCCGAGTCAGGCCGATGAGGATTTTGACTTTATCGGCGACGCCTGCGATCCGGATTTTGGAGGCACGGGTACCGGGACCACGGGAGATCCTACGGGCACCGACACGGGGTCCGGGGACTCCACGACGAGCGGGGATTCCATGTCGACGTCCACGGGCGGCGCCGACACCGGCGAGGGCGACACCACGGGAGGCGAGGACGGGACGACGAGCGGCGCCGACACGGGGGACGCGACTGGATCTGCGGGAGAGTCGGGGGGTACGGGCAGTGGCGGCGACGATACGGCCGGCTCAGGCGGCACCGGCTCTGCCGACGCGAGCGCCAGCGGGGGCGATGGATTCGGCTTGGGTGACGGGGATGTGGACGGCTGCGCGTGCGCGCTGGACCGTCCTGGCGCTCCGCCGCTGGGCACAATCGCGCTATTCGCGCTGCTCCCTTTGATGCGCCGTCGCCGACGCGATTGACAAAATGTCGAAACTTGGGCGACAGCGTGGCAAAGTCGTCGTTGACCTGAGCCTCGTGATGTTCTAAGTGGCTGGAACTACAGGTTTCCATCGGCGGCTCTCTTCTTGCTTTGATGGACGTAGCCCTATGTCAGTCTCTCCCTCAGCCCCTGTCATTCTCGTTGTCGACGACGAAGCCAGCATCGTCGACGCGATGGAGCGTGTTCTGCGCAAAGAAGACTTTGAGGTGCTGACCGCACCGGACGGGCGTACGGCGCTCGAGCGGATTCGCCAGCAGCCGGTCCACGTGGTGCTCACCGATCTTCGGATGCCGGGCATGACGGGCGAGGATCTGCTCAAGGCGGTCAAAAGCCTCGCGCCCGAGATCGAGGTGGTGGTGATGACCGCCTACGGGACCATCGCGAATGCGGTGGACGCCATGCGCTACGGCGCCTACGACTTCGTCTCGAAGCCGCTCAAGCGCGCCGACGTGGTCTCCACGATTCGCAAGGCGGTCGAGCGGCGCAACCTCGTGGTCGAAAACAAGAGCCTCCGGGCGGAGCTTGAGGCCGTGCGGCGCTCGTCCATGGTGGGCAACAGCCAGGTGCTGCGCTCGACCATCGAGATCGCGGAGCAGGCCGCCGCGTCCTCGGCGTCCGTGCTCTTGATGGGCGAGAGCGGCACCGGCAAAGAGCTCCTCGCGCGGATGGTGCACGAGCGGAGCGCGCGCGCCGACGGTCCGTTCATCGCGACGAACTGCGCGGCGCTGCCCGAGAGCATCCTCGAATCGGAGCTCTTCGGCCACGAGAAGGGGGCCTTTACGGGCGCCGTCAAGGAGCGCGTGGGCCGGTTCGAGCAAGCCCACGGCGGGACCCTCTTCCTCGACGAGATCGGGGAGCTGCCGCTGTCGGTTCAAGTCAAGCTCCTGCGCGCGATTCAAGAAGGCGAGGTGGAGCCGGTGGGGGGCACGACGCGCAAGGTTGATTTTCGGCTCGTGTGCGCCACCAATCGAAACCTCGCCGAGGACGTGAAAGCGGGCAAGTTCCGCGAGGACCTGTTTTATCGGATCAACGTGGTGCCGCTCTACGTGCCCCCGCTGCGGGATCGCGCGGAGGATGTGCCGCTGCTCGTGGAGCATTTCTTGCGGATGTTCCGGAGTCGACATCAAAGTGATGTTCGCGACATCAGCGACGCCGCGATGGCGGCGCTGTCCAACTACGGCTGGCCTGGCAACGTCCGAGAGCTGGAGAACGCCATCGAACGCGCGGTGGTGCTGTGTCGAGGGACGAGCATCGAGCTTGAGGGGCTCCCCGCTGAGCTGCGCGACGCCGAGGCAGGCCACGGGCGTCAGCTGGTCGTGAGCGTTGGCACGCCCCTACAAGAGGTGGAGCGTCGGCTCATCATGGAGACGTTGAAGTTCACCCGGGGGGACAAACGACTCGCCGCTGACTTGCTTGGGATCGCGACCCGTACGATCTATCGAAAACTCGAATCGGGCGCCATTCAAGATGAAAGCTATTCACCGCAAACCTCCCGTCCCGAGAACGGGGACGACAGCGACGAGGGTGTGTACCACTGATGCGGGTAGTTCTCGTCAGCGCCCATCGCGACGGCCGGTGTCGCCGCCTCACCCGCGCCGCATCCTCCCAATTTACAGGGGCCGCGCGCATCGCCGCGACCGCGCCCTCCCATGCTTCCAACGACTGAATCTCAGGAACCGTCAACGATGACCAAACCTCTCGCTATCGCACGTCCCTTGTCCCTCGCCGCGTTGTACACGACGGTCGGCTTGGGACTCGGAGCCTCCCCCGCCGCCTCCGCGGCGCCGCCCACCATGAACCCGTCCGAGCCCGCCGAACTGAGCGGCGACGAGGGGCTGAATTCCTGCAAGAAATGGAAGCAGGGGCAGCGCTACACCATCACGATCCCGCCGGAGGCGGAGCTCGAGCAGCTGGTGAAGTGGATGTCCACCATCAGCTGTCAAAAGTTCATCTGGAACTCCAAGATACGGAGCGGCAAGGTGACCGTCCTCTCTCCCGAGAGCATCACGCTTCGTGAGGCGTACGCGGCGTTCTATGCCGCGCTGGAGTCGATGGGCCTGACCGTGGAGCCCACCGCCGACTATTTTAAGATCGTGGAGATCGCGAACGCAAAATCGCTGAACCTCCCCATCTATGACACCACCACCGCGCCCAACAACGATCGCTATGTCACCCAGCTCGTGCGACTCGAGGCGGCGGACGCCTCCGATGTGTCTACCGTGCTCGACAAGATGAAGAGCAAGCAGGGGAGCATCGAGGTGATCGGGGATCTCTTGATCATCACGGAGCGCGGGAGCACAGTGCGCCGCTTCATGAAGATCATCAAGCAGCTCGATCTCGCAGAGGCTGGCGATCGAATTTTCTTTTATCAATTGCAGTTCGCCGACGCCAACGAGGTGGCAGAGATCATCCGAGAGATCTTCGGTGAGACCGCCGGCGGCTCCAAGAGCAAGAGCTCCAAAAAGAAAAAGTCGAGCAGCGCGAAAGGGACGACGGCAGACGTCTCGCGCGTCATCGTGGATGACCGAACCGGCACCCTGATCATCGTGGCGTCGGCGACCGACTACACCACGGTCCGACGCTTGGTGGAGCAGCTCGACGTGCGCCTGCCTGGCGGCGGCGGTCGAATCCACGTAAAGCCGCTGAAGTATGCCGACCCGAAGGAGCTCGCGACGGTGCTGCAGAGCTTGACGCAGACAAAGTCTTCCAACTCGAAGAAAAAGGGCAAGAACAAGAGCGCCGCCGAGGGTGGTGTGTCAGCGGAGCTGTTCTCAGGAGACGTGAAAGTGACCGCGGATGAGGCGAGCCGCTCGCTGGTCATCGTCGCCTCGGCAGCGGATTACCGGAATCTCGAACGCGTGATCGACGAGATCGATACGGACAGGCCGCAGGTGTATTTGGAGATCTACTTGCTCGAGGCCAACGTGACGCGGGGGCTGACGGCGGGGACCGGCGGACACTTCGGCGCGCCGGTGCCGACCGCGAACGGTGACGGGCTGGGCTTTGTCACCTCGACCCCGTCCCCCGAGGTGAGCTCACTGGCGCTCAACCCAGCGGGACTCCAAGGGCTCGCGGGCGGTCTGCTCGGGCCGGTGATCCCAAACTCGGGCCAAATCCTCGGGACGCAGAATGATGTGCCGGGATTCGGCCTCGTGATCCAGGCATTGCACCAATCAGACGACATCAACGTCGTCGCCGAGCCGCACGTGATGACGGCGGACAATCGCGAGGTGGAGCTCGAGGTGGGGCAGACGGTTCCGACACCGAACGGCGTCGGCTCGACCTCCGGAATTACGAGCGCCGGCGGTCTGTCTGCCATCCCGCAGGTCAACGTGCAACGCGAGCCGGTGACCTTGAAGATCAAGGTCACGCCGCACGTGAACGATTCAGAGACAGTGACGATGGACGTGGAGATTGAAGACCAGGACGTGGTGTCCATCGATCCGATCTTGGGTGTGACCACCACCAAGAGAAAATTTAAGCTGGAGCACATCAAAGCCCAAAACGCGCAGCCTCTTGTGTTGGGCGGGCTGATTCGTGAAAAAGAGAGCGAGGCCTCCGAGGAGGTGCCCGGACTCGGGAAGATTCCGATCTTTGGGTGGCTGTTCAAGCGCAAGAAAAAGGGCAAGGAGAAGGTGAACCTCCTGGTGATCATGGTGCCCCATATCGTGGACAGCCCCGACGACGTCCGCCGGATTCACGCCCGTCGCATCCGAGAGCGCATGGAGTTCTTGGAGCGTGAGTCGAGCTTCGCGCGCAAAGATCTTGAGACGAATATTAACTACCGGGACAAGTCCGGGTTGCTGCCGAGCATCGATCGCGAAGCCAGGCGACTCGAGCACGAGGAGCGGCTGCTGCGGCAGGCGGAGGACGAGCTGTCCTCCGAGCGGATCTCCGGCGAGCTCGGCGCGAGCCCTCGCCTCGGTACAGCCGGTGGCGACACCAAGGACACGAAGCGTCCGACCATCAAGGCCACGTCCTCTTCAGCGCGAATTCGATAGGAACGACGAGCGATGAGCCAACCACCGCCACTGCCATCTCGACGTCCGCCGCCGCGTACGACCTCGCCGGGGCTCCCTCGGCCGGCGCGGGCGTTGCCCAAGCGACCCGACGGCCGACAACTCGGGGAGATCCTGCTGGACATGGGCGCCGCGAACGCGGAGCAGCTCGCCGAGGCGCTGGCCGTCCAGCACCTTGAGGAGGAGCGGGTGGGGGAGACCCTGGTGCGCCTACACCATTGCACCGAGAAGCAAGTGTGCGAGGCGCTGGGGCGTCAGTTCGGGCTCCCGACGATCTCCACGATCGCGGAGGGGGAGATCGAGGACGAGCTGGTCGAGGAGCTCCCCATCGGCTTCGCGCGCAGCAACGTCTGCATGCCATGGAAGCGTGACCGAGAGCTCGATGAGATCCACGTGCTGTCTGCGGACCCGCTCCGGATCTTTGATCTGGATGATCTCGGGCAGGTGTTCGACGCAGAAGTGCACGTCACGCTGATGAGCAAGTCCGCCATCATCGAGCTGATTAACAAGATCTACTCGAAGCGGGCGAAGGACGTAGACCTCGAGAAGAAAGAGGAGGAGGCGGGACTCGATGATGAGGACATCCTCCACGCGTCGGCGGAGGACGCGCCGATCATCCGCTTCGTGAACAGCCTCATCTTCAACGCGTCGAAAGAGAAGGCGTCGGATATCCACATCGAGCCCGGTGATAAAGAGGTCACGGTTCGATTTCGAGTGGACGGGGTTCTTCAAGAGGTCAAGCGTGCACCGCGGGCCCACCTCTCGAGCATCATCGCTCGCGTCAAGATCATGGCGGGGCTCAATATCGCCGAGAAACGCCTCCCGCAAGACGGACGTATTCGCCGAAAGATCGCCGGCAAAGAGGTGGACATGCGTGTCGCCACCGCGCCCACGGCACACGGGGAGCGGGTGACGATCCGTCTGCTGGACAAGTCGGCCGTGATGCTCAACCTTCGGGGGATTGGTATGGCCTCTGATCACCTTCGGGTCGTGCTAGACACCATCGCGAGACCGCACGGGATTTTCCTCGTGACCGGTCCCACGGGCTCGGGCAAGACGACGACGCTGTACTCGGCGCTCTCGGAGATTAACCAGCCGGAGCTTAACATTCTCACGGTGGAGGACCCGGTCGAATTTCAACTCCCGGGGATCAGCCAGGTGCAGGTGCAGTCGAAGATCAACCTCACCTTCGCGACGGGCTTGCGGTCGTTCTTGCGGCACGATCCCGACGTCATCATGGTCGGCGAGATTCGTGACCTCGAGACCGCAGAAATCGCGATTCAGGCCTCCTTGACGGGCCACTTGGTGCTCTCGACCATTCACACCAACGACGCGGCGACGGGGATCACGCGCCTCGTCGACCTCGGCGTGCAGCCGTTCTTGGTAGCTTCTTCGCTCTGTGCGCTGCAGGCCCAGCGCCTCATTCGCCGCGTCTGCAAGGAGTGCAGGGAGGCCGTGACCCCGACCGCGCAGGTGCTCACGGAGCTCAACATTGATCCGGTGGCGTTCGCCGCTGGGAAAGGGGCGGAGGCCTTACGGTCGCCCATTCGGGACGCGAAGGGGGAGGTTGAGCCGCTTGAGGCGGTCGCCTCCCCAGGTATTCCTCCGCGAGGAAAGGTGTGGGAGGCGCGGGGATGCGACGCGTGCCACGGCACCGGGTACTCGGGGCGTACTGGGATCTACGAGGTCCTTGAGATCACAGAGCCCGTCCGTCGGATGGCGATTCAGCGCGCGTCGGGGGCTGAGATCAAAGAGGCGGCGCTCGCCGACGGCATGCGAACGCTGCGCGACGACGGGGCGCACAAACTGTTGACGGGTGTGACCACGGTGGACGAGATCATGCGGGTCACCGCGGAGGAGGCTTAGCGCTTGCCCGCGTTCGCCTACACCGGCCTGAACAGTCAGGGCCGTAGCATCAAGGGGGTGCAGACGGCGGATACGGTCGCCGGACTCAAGGCGGCCTTGCGGCGAGACGGCGTGTACTTGACCGCTGTGACCGAGGCGAGCGCCTCGGGGCGGCCAGGGAAGACGACGGACACGGAGTCGACAGAATTTGATCTTGGCGCGCTCTTTGACCGGGTGAGCCCGAAGCAGGTGGCGTATGTGACGCGCCTGCTCTCGACGCTGCTCGTCGCTGGGGTCACGCTCCCAGAGGCGCTGAGCGCCTTGACCGATCAGGTGGAGAGCGCGCGCTTCAAGGGGGTGTTAAGTGATCTCTCTGGGCGAGTGAATGAGGGGTCGTCGTTGGCCGCTGCGCTCGGCGCCCACCCGGACGTCTTCACGCCCTTGTACGTGAATATGGTGCGGGCCGGGGAGTCTTCGGGGGCGTTGGAGACGGTGCTGATTCGACTCGCGGATTTTATGGACCAGCAAGAGGAGCTCAAGGGGAAGCTCGGCACGGCGCTGCTCTACCCCATCGCCATGGCGTTGGTCGCGACCTTCGTGGTCGGGCTCTTGATGGTCAAGGTGGTCCCGCAAGTGACGGAGTTGTTCTCCGACCAGGAGATGACCTTGCCGTTCTCAACGCGGATTCTCATCATGGTCAGCGACTTCGTGGGCGGCTATTGGTGGCTCATCATCATCGTGGGCGTCGCCGCCGCGTGGGCGTTTGGGAGGTGGCGAACGACCGCGGCTGGCCGCGCATCGCTCGACCAGCGAAAACTGTCGCTCCCGTTTCTCGGCGATCTGCTCCGCAAAGTCGCGGTCGCGCGGTTCTCCCGCACCCTCGCGACTATGTTGGCCAGCGGCGTCCAGCTCCTCGAGGCGTTGGACATCGTGAGCTCGTTGCTTGGTAATGTGACCCTTGAGAAGGCGGTGTCGGACGCGCGAGACGACATCCGCGAGGGCGAGGGCATCGCTCCGGCGCTCAAGCGCAGCGGCGAGTTCCCGGCGCTCGTGACTCATATGATTTCGGTTGGAGAGCGCTCGGGCGAGCTTGAGTCCATGCTCGGCGATGTGGCCGACGCCTACGACCGCGAGGTTAACACGGCGATTAATCGCTCCATGGCGGTGCTTGAACCCCTGATGATCGTGGGCATGGCCGTCGTCGTCGGCTTCATCGTCTTCGCGATCATGCAACCCATCATCCAAATGAACAGCATGGCCAACCTATGAAACATCTCGATTCTTCCCCTTGGTCTATCCAAATGGCGACGGAGATGCGCGCGCTGGAGCGGGCGCGGTGGATGCTGCGGTGCCTCGGCTTCGTCGGCGTTTTGATCGCCGCTGTGGTGGGGGGCGCGTGGTGGACCGACAGCGCTGGGACCGCGCCTCATCAGTCGATCGGCGTCGCGCTGACGGCCCAGGACCATCCATGACTTTTAAACAGGCGACCTCGCGTCGCGCGAACACATGACACAACGGAGACAAGGAATGAACACTGTAAGAAATCAACATAACCCGCCCAAACTCGCCCGCTCAGCCAGCCGTGGCATGACCCTGATCGAAATCATGGTCGTGTTGGCGATCATCGGCTTAATCGTCGGAGGCGTCGCGGTCGCGGCGTTCGGCCAGCTCGGGGCTGCGAAGATCAAGACCGCGACCAACGACGTCACGCAGATCGAGAGCGCCTGCGAGATGTACATGGTGCAGAAAAACAAGTGCCCAAAGGATATGCAGGAGCTCAAGGCTGGCGGCATCCTCAAGAAGTCAAAGAAGGACCCATGGGGGACCGCGTTCCAGATCACATGTCCGGGCGAGCACGGCGAGATTGACGTGGCGTCCGCGGGTCCGGACAAGCAATTCGGATCCGAAGACGACGTCAACTCGTGGGACGAAGGTGACGCCGAGGGCGACTCCTAAGAGGTTAAATTGGAGCGTCGTAAGCGTGCAGCCACGCGGGGAAGCAGCCGCAGAACCGCGAGTGTCGGGATGACGATCATCGAAGTGATGATCGTCGTCGCCGTCGTTGGTTTGCTCGCCGGTGGCCTGCTCATGGGGCTCGGCGCGGGGCGGCAGGCGCAGCTCATGCGCGCGACGAATCAAGTGGCGGGCACCGTGCGTTTCGCCTTCAACAAGGCGCTGGTCACGGGGACGTACTACCGGCTCAATCTCGATTTTGAGAAGGGCTCTTTTTCGCTCCAGAGCGCAGACGAGCGGATGTACATGCCTTCGACTGACCGCGACGGCAGCATTCGCGAGTACGACGAAGACGAGGAGGCCGACAAGGTCGCGCGCGACGAGAAGGCCGCGGAGAGCTACTTCAGCTCGATCCAAGGGCGGATGATGGGGATGCTCGAAGGCGAGGATATGAACCCCTACGCAATCACGGCCGAGAAAGTCCCGCGCCGGCGCCCTCCGTTGTTCTCGAACTTTAGCGGCGAAGGGAGCCTCTCGGGCCTCGGCGAGACCATCCAGCTTCCGGATGGCGTCGAAATCGTCTCCGTGCGAACCGAGCACGACCCGGCGGCGATCACTGAAAAGGAGGCGTCGCTCTACTTCTTCCCGCAAGGGCGCACCCAGCTGGCCCACATTCAGTTACGCGAGAAGGGGAGCGAAGATGATGAGGACGGCTACACAGTGATTGTGGAGCCGCTCACGGGGCGCGTTCGCGTGGAAGGTGGCCTCATCGACCTCACGCTGCCGCGCGACATCCTCGATGGAGAGGACTCCCTCGGGCGCTCGATTCAGCGGAGGTCGTTTTGAGCGGGCGTTGGCTGCGTCGCGACGACGACTCGCGAGCGCGTCGAAGTCGGCGGACCGCGAGCTCGGCAGGGCAGGATGGCGGATTCACGCTCCTCGAGGTGATGGTGGCGGTGGCGATCTTGGGCATGAGCTTGACCTCGCTCTTGAGCTCTCAGATCACGAGCCTCCGGGCGATGCGCTACGCACACTCACTGTCGGCGGCCGTATTTTTGGCGGAATTCCAGCTCCACGAGATCGAGTGGGAGCTGCAACAAGATGGCTGGCCGAGCAACGACGTTGAATTTGACGGTGAATTTTCGGATCAAGATTGGCCCGACATGGAATACCACTGCCTCGTTGACTTCCTCGAGCTCCCGGAGTGGAGCCAGATCCAAGGGGCGAAGGATGAGGCTGAAGACGCGAGCGGTGTCGAGGATGACGGCATGGTGGACACGGGCGACGCGACCGTTGGAGTGTTCGGCATGGTCTGGCCGTTGGTCCAAGGCGCCATCGAGAATTCGATCCGAAAGGCGTCCTGCACCGCGAAATGGAAGCAGGGCAAGCAAGAGTACGAGACGACGGTCAGCACGTTCTGGACGAACCCCCAAGGGTTGACGCAACTCCCGGGAATGGGCGGGGAGTTCGGTGACGCGGACGACGATTCCTCGGACGGTGATTCGGGCATCCCTCGGCCCACGCCCGGCCTGCCCGGCGGGCCGTCGCGCACGCCCTCGATCGGAGGGATCAACTGATGTCCCGGATGCTCGGCGCGTCGAGGCGCGCGCGCGCGCGCGGCATGACCCTCATCGAGGTCATGGTGTCTATCGCCATCATGGTGATGATGATGACCTCCGTGTGGGCGAGCTTTAAGTCCACGATGCGGGGTGTGCAGCGCAACCGGGTCTTGCAAGAGCGCGCGCAGACGATCCGCGGGGCGTTGAGTCGAATCTCGGCGGAGCTGTCGATGTCGTACCTGTCGTTTAATCGGCCGCTCGATGAGCAGCGACACTTCACGCTGTTCGAAGGGCGAGACGAATTTGAGCGCGACAACGTGACGTTCTCGACCTTCGCGCACCTCCGACTGCGCCAGGACGCCAACGAATCTGATCAGGCCGTCATCCAGTACTTCGTGGCCGGGGATCCAGAGGACCGCTCTCGCCAGCACCTCTATCGTCGTGAGTCACGGCGCCTCATGGGTGACCTGCCGGAGAACATGGAGAACTACTTCCCGGCGTACGTCGCCTGTGAAGACGTGGAGGTGTTCGACCTCAAGTACTTTGATCTCAATCGCCAAGAGTGGGTCGACAGCTGGGCGACCACCATGAACTCGGAGCAGCCCGATCGACTGCCCACGCGGGTGTGGATCAAGCTCGGTGTTCGCGAGGGCGAAGAGATCGTGACCTATCACGTGCAGACCGCCTTGGTCATGCAGGAGAAGATTGATCTAGGACGGTGATGACGTGACGACACCCGATCAACTTCAGCCACCCAACGAAGCGCTCGCCGAGGCGCCGTCGGCGCGACGCAGTGAGCGCGGCGTCGCGTTGCTGATGGTGCTCGCGGCCTTGGCCGTCATGATCCCGTTCACGACCACCTTCAACCTCGACGCCAAGGTCGACTGGCAAGGCTCCGTGAACACCGCGGACAAGGTCAAGGCCCGAAATATGCAGCGGGGCGCGTTGCGCTTGTCGGTGTTGATGTTCGAGCTTCAGCGGATGGTGTTTAACCAGAAGCAGTTTCGAGAGTTCGTCGGCGGCCAGATGGACATCACCCAGGTGGCGCCCTATCTCATGTCGATCTTCGGGAGTCAGGACGGGGCGCAAGCCCTCGGTGACTTCGTCGGGATGGACACGTCTGCGCTCGGTGACTTGTCGCTGGGAGGCGGGGGATTTGAGGTTCGCGTCGAGGCGGAGAGCGGCCGGATTAACGTCAACTGCCTCAACAAGTCGGACTCGAAAGGCAGCAAGGTGCAGAGCCAGACCGCGACCATGCTGGCCCAGTTGATGGCTCCCAGCCTCTACGATCCGTTGTTCGAGGAGGACAAGGCCGACGGGCAGACGTATCGCAGGACTGATGTGCTGAGCAGCATCGTCGACTATATCGACGACAATCGCAGCAGCTTCGATCCCCTCAGGATGGAGACCGGCGGCGGCGCAGAGCGTTACCGTTACACCGAGTTGTACGACCCTTACCAGCCGAGGAACGCCCGGCTTGACAGCCTCGAGGAGCTCCAGCTCGTGGAGGGGATCGATGACGATTGGGTGGCCGCCTTCGGAGACGAATTGACCGTCTATGGCTCGTGCAAGATCAACGTGAACTTCGCCTCCGCGCGACAGATCGCCGCGGTGCTCGTCCACGCAGTGTCTTCGCGTGACCGCTGGAAGACAGAGGGGCCAAACTACCTCGCGATGACGCTGCCCCTCGCCAACTTCGTGGTGGAGGCGCGGCAGTTCAATTTGTTTGAGAAACTGACCGACCTCAAGAGCATCGTCGGTAAGCCTGATCAGTACATGATGCCGGCGTTCTTGACCGGAGGGGACGACGCCGAGCAGCAGACGAACTCCTTCATCCCCGATGGTGTCGAGGTGCGCGTGAACGAGGGCTGTCGTAACGACTCGTGCTGGGGCGGGCTGCGCGAGGTCGCCACCGTCGAGCCAGAGCGATACTACAGAATCGAGATCATCACGGATGTCGGCGCCGCCAGGACCCGCGTGGACGCCGTCTACGACATGCAATACGGACGGAGCAACAGCTCGGGCAAGGGGGCCTGGCTGTTCTTTCGAGAGGAATGAGACATGGCACAACAGTTTGTTGGAATTGATTTAGGTTCAAAGAACGTCCGCTGCGTCGTATCCACGGCGGGCTTTCGCGGCGTTCAAGTCGTCGCGGTGTACGAGGCTGACGTACCGCAGAGTGAGGCGTCGCTCGATCGCGAGGGGCGAAGCATGGCCTCGTTGGAGGCCGCGCTCAAGCTGCTGCGTGCGAACGGGCTTGAGCGCCTCCCGGCTGGTATCGCGCTGTCGGGGAATCTGGCGAGCGCGAGGGTGATCAAATTTCCGTTCTCCGACGGGAAGCGAATCGCTCAGGTGTTGCCGTTCGAGTTCGAAGAGTTGTTGCCCAAGGGGCTGACCGAGTACAAGTATGATCACGCCAGCAGCGCCACGCGCGGCGGCGGTGTCGCGGTCGCGATCGCCGTTCCACAGGAGGTCACGGAGGCTGTGGTAGAGCGGTGCGGCGCGGAGGGGCTCGACCTCCGCCTCCTCACCACCACGCCGGCGGCGCTGGCCCAAACGCAGATCGGACCGGTCCAGGCCTACGCCAGCGATGAAGATGATGGGGCCGAGGAGGTGCTCCCGGCGGCGCTGATCGTGGATATGGGATCGCGCTCGTCTGAACTCTCCGCGATCACGGAGAAGGGCATCGTGGCGATTCGCTCGGTCCGGCGCGGTGGACAGCATCTCACCGCGGCCTTCGCTCGCGAGTATCGTGTGGCGGAGGAGCGCGCGGAGCAGCTGAAGCGCGACAGCGCCTTCTTGCCCCACGGCGGGCTGCCGGAGCTCTCGCAGCAGCAGCGCGCTGTCGCGGTGCTCACCGAATCTACCCTGGAGGTGATCTTTCGAGAGATCGAGCTCACGCGACTCTGGCTCCGAAACGAGCTTGGCTGCGAGATGACGGAGTTAAGGCTCGCGGGCAGCGGCGCCCTTATCGAGGGGCTCGGAGAGTATCTTGAGGGGCGCGTTGGGATCCCCGCGAAGGTGATCACGCCTGTGGGGAAAGTGGTTGGCGAGGCACCGGAGGCAGGTTGGGGAGACTATTGCTCGGCGTTGGGGGCGAGTATCGGCGCAGCGAGGCGCCCGCTTATCCGCCTCGACGACGCGAGCGCGGTGGAGCGCGACGCCGGGTGGATGCAGCGTCAGTTTTATACGCTGGTCGCCGTGGGGTTCGCTGTCTTCGCGCTGGCGTGCATCGACTCGCTCGCCAAACAGCAGGCGCTCGAGCGCCAGACCGAGCTCCTCACCGAGGAGTTGTCTGTAGTCACCAAGCAGTATTTCGGAGAGTCCTTCTCCACTCGATCGGAGATCGAGGCCGCGGTGTTGTCGGTGGGCGGCGCAGATCTCAAGAAGGCGATCCCGTCGCGCGGTGCCCTCGAGCTGCTGGATATGGTGGCGTTGGCCGCGACCCCTTCGGATGCTGGGAATGGACAACCCCCGGAGGTGCCACTCGCGCCCTTGCCACAGCTGATGGACGGAGGAGTCCCCGTGGATCCCACGGGCGCCGCGATACCGATGCCTGCCCCCGAAGATGGCGCGGCGGCCGGGGACGGGGACGGTGACACCGGCCTGCAGATGATCGACAACAACGCAGGGATAGTGATGAGCGACGCCCTGGAGTTCGGCTCCATCGATCTTCGAGAGCGGAAGATGGAGCTTAAGATGTCAGCCACGCGCGCGTCCGCCCAGGACCGGCTGGCCATCCAGCTAGAGCTGCTCGGCTGTGTTGGGGGCATCACGAAGGGGCGCATTGTTGATCGTAACGAACGGAAGGTGTTTGAGATGATCGTCGATCACAACTGCTATCGAGAGCTTGGAACCGCGAAAATGGAGGAGCAGTAATGAGTGATCCAAAAGGGGTGCCCCTCGGGGGGCACAGTCACGGGTTCGTCGCGCGGCTTCAGCCACGCGAGCGGACCTTGGTGCTCGCGTTCGTCGTGGCGGCGTTCGTCACCGCGTTGGCGCTGTTGTTTTTCTTCCGCGGGATGAAGCTCGACGAGCTCGAAGACGGGGTGTCGGACCTGCGCGCAGGGATCGAACTCGCGTACAGTCAAGGGGGCGTCTACCAGCGCAAGGCGGCCCAAAAACAGCAGCGGGAGTCGAAGATATCTTCGGAGTCGCTGCTGTTGACGACCGCGGTCGAGGAGGCCGCCCAGCAGATCGGAATCTCCGCGAGGAACCAGCAGCTTTTGCAGCCTGTGGATCTCAAGGATGGTCTGAGAAAGAACGCCGTTGAGTTTGATCTCCGTGGCGTCACCCTTGAGCAGCTCGTCGATTTCGTCGCGAAGCTCGAGTCGAATCCCACGCACGTTGTGCTCACGGAGAACCTCCTCGTGCGGTCACCATCGTCGACAGAAGATCGGCTCAACGTCGATCTGACCCTGGCGACGTGGGAGCGACCGGAGCAGCAGGAAGGAAAGGAGTAACCGGCCATGCCAAAGAAAAGTTCGTTATTACGTCGTCTCGGGAGAGGGAGGGGCGCTCAAGACAGTGGGGCGACCTCCGTGACGGACATGTCGACGGCGGATGTCTCCAACGCCGCGTTAGAGCTGGGGGTGGAGGTCCCCGAGGTGTCGGCGTCGGATCATGAGACAGAGCTTGTCACGTCCCCAGGGACCGATGGAGGCAGATCCCTCGAAGAATTGCTCGCGCGCGCGCGAATGCTCGGTATGTGGACGACCTTCTTCGGGCTCGTTTTCTCGATCTTCGCGTGGATCTGCATGCCGACCAAGGCCATCGCCTGGCGGATGTCGCAGGTCGCGAAGGCCAATGGTTTCATCGTTGAAATTGATGACGTGCGCGTCATGCCATGGGGCACGGTCAAGCTCGAAAATGTAGCGTGGCATTTCCCCACGAAGCGCTCCACGGACAGCCCCGTCCCGTTCATCGCGGACTCTTTGAGCGTGAGGATCGCGCCGCTCCGGTTCTTATTCGGTGACGTAGTGGGCTCCATTGATGGCGAGGTCGATAGCGGATCGCTGCGCGGTTCCTTCTATCGCGGGAGTGACGGGCTCGAGGTCGAGTTCGAGCTCGAGCGAGTGCCGTTGTACGCGCTCCCCAAGGTTCAGCAGTCGCTAAACGCGCCCATTCGAGGGGAGCTCTCGCTGACGATGGCGCTCTCGTCGCCGGATGAGACTTTCTCCGCCGCGTCTGGTGAGATTAGGATCCAGTGCAGCGATTGTAAGGTGGGCGACGGCGAGACGAAGCTGTTTGTGCCGAGCGCGAAGGGGATGATGGCCAGCGGGATGACGGTGCCAGAGATCAACTTCGGAAATATCAACGGCGCCATCGTCATCGAGGATGGCGTCGGGACAGCTGAGGAGATCCTCTCGAAGAGCGACGACGTGACGGTCATGATCTACGGATCTTTGCTGCTCGCAGAGCCGCTGTCCAAGTCAGATCTCGACATGCGGATCAAACTCTTCATCAGCCCCGAGATGCAGGCTGCGAACGCCGATATCGGACTGATGGTGGCGACGGCAAGCTCGAAGACGAAGCTGACAGGCGAAGACGCTGGGGGCTTGGGCTATCGCCTTCTGGGCACCTTCGGCAACCCAAAATTGCGCACATTCAAATACAAGAGCGCGAAGGAGAGACGCGACGAGCGCGCCGAGAAAGCCAAAAAATCCCGGGCTCGCAAGGGCAGTCCAGCGACCCGTGATCGCAGCAAGAAAAAACCTGCGACGCGCACACCGACGGCGAAGAGGCCGGGCGAGGCGGCGTCGGCCGAACGTCCCCCTGTGGAGACCGCGACCGCCGTGCCAGCGGAGGCCACCGAGGCATTTTTGGGGCGGAAGGAGGAGCCGGCGAAGGGTGCCGAAGCAGGTGAGGCAGACGGGCCCGCCCCAGCCGACGGTTTGGCTGGCATGATCGATCCGTTTGGTGGGATGCCAGGGTCCGCGGAGCCCGAAGTAGACGACGAGTCGGAAGCGGACGATGAGTCGGAAGCAGACGATGAGTCCGATTCTGGAGAGTCGTCGGACAGCGGCGACAGCAGCTCGGGCGACGGCGACGACGACGACGACGACGACGAGTGAGCGATGAGTTCACTCAGGCGCGATGGCAAATATTCCCGGCGATGATCGTCGCGCGGATGGGAATATCTGGGAGCTCCGAGTGCGGCGCGGAGCGGAGATCGGCGCCAAAGCAGGTGATGTCGGCCTGCATACCCGGCGCGAGCGCCCCGAGGTGCGCCTCCCGTCGCGCCGCGAACGCCGCCTCCGTCGTGAAACCCCTCAACGCCTCAACAACCGTGAGCCGTTGGTCTGGGAGCCAGCCCCCTTCCGGCGCTCCACCCACGGTTTGACGGGTGACGGCCGCGTAGAGACCGAGCCGCGGATCCGCCTGCTCCACCGGGAAATCAGATCCGAGGGCCAGGTGTACGCCGGCGTTGATGAACCGCCGCCACGCGTACGCCCCCTCCAGGCGCCGCTGCCCGATGCGGTCGGGCACCCACGACATGTCGCTGGTGGCGTGGGTCGGCTGCATGCTCGCGACGACGGAGAGTCGCGCGAAGTCGGCGATGTCATTGACGTTCACGATCTGGCAGTGCTCGATGCGAAAACGATGGTCGCGCCTGCGGAACCGCTGGTCGGCCAGGCCGTAGGCGTTGAGCACTTGGTGGATCGCGCGGTCACCGATGGCGTGGGTCGCCAGCTGCCATCCACGTTCCATCGACTCGAGCGCGAGCCGCTCGAGGCGCTTTTGGGAGGTGAGCAGCTTGCCTTTGTGTCCAGGGCGGTCGTGATAGCTGTCGGTGAGCGCGGCGCCACGACTTCCGAGGGCGCCGTCGGCGTAAATCTTCGCGCCGAGCACCGCGTACAGGGCCTCTGCAGCGACGGGCTCAGGGGTCGTCTCCATCAGCTCAGACTCGAACCATTCGCGGTCGGCGTATGCGTTGAGTCGCATGCGCAGGGCGCCCTCACGTTCAACGCTTTTAACCACGTGATGCTGGAGTTTTGAAATCCCCATCTCGTGTACACCGGTGAGGCCGCGCTCGAGCGCGTGCCGCTGTCCCTCGATGATATATCGCCGGATGTCTTCGCGGGATGGCGGCGGAGGGGTGACCGCGTCCATCGCGGTGTCGATAAGCACCCCTGTCAACTCGCCGTCCTCGCCGCGCAAGAACTCGCCGCCGGGAGGGTCTTCGACGTCTGCGTTGAGGTTCGCCAAATCCATGACCGCTTTGTTGCACCAGGCCGCGTGGCCATCGACGCGGGTGAGCCACACGGGTCGGTCCGGGAATTCACGCGTCAGGATGTGATGGGTCGGCATGGTGGGAGGGCTCCAGAGGTTCTGATCCCAGCCGCGACCGATGACCCAGTCGCCCAGTCGCTTCGCATTTTTGAGGCGACGGATGACCTCCTCGGGCGAGCGCGCGCCGCGAAGATCCACCTCTTCGAGCGAGGCGCCGAGGTTGATGAGGTGGGCGTGGGAGTCGACGAGACCGGGGGTCGCGAGGCCACCTTCAAGATCAATCTTCTTGGTGTTGGTCCCGGCCAGCGCCTCGATTTCGCTTCGGCTTCCCAGCTTCCACACCTTGCCGTCGCGGACGGCGAGGGCCTCACAGGGCTGATGAAGTCGATGGAGCGGCAAAATCGTCCCTCCGGTGATGACGAGGTCGGCTCCGGTGGTGGCTTGGACGCTCGTTTTCTTGGTGCCGCAGGCTGACAAAAAGACGGTGGTCGCCGCGCCACTCGCGGCGGAGAGGAAACGACGACGTCCGGGTTGCGATTTGTGGCCCATCGTGTGAAGCATATCGCACAAATGAACTTGGTCTTGCTCGAGCAGGCGGAGATGTCGATGGGCTGCAATGTTGTGCTGTCAGGCCGACGATATGAGCACGTGAAGACAGTCCACCGCGCGAAGGTGGGGGACTCGTTGCGTGTGGGCGTCGTGGATGGGTGCATGGGGGAAGCCGTCGTGACTGGGATCGACGATCGCGAGGTGCAGCTGTCCGTTGGCGAGCTCACTGAGGTCGCGCCTGCGCCGCTTCCGCTCGTGGTCTGCGTGGCGCTTCCACGCCCACCGACCCTCAATAAGGTGCTGCAGCAGCTCACCGCCATGGGGATCAAACGCTTCCACTTTTTCCACTCCAGACGCGTGGAGAAAAGTTTCTGGCAGAGCCACGCGCTGGGAGACGACGAGGTCGGGCGCCAGCTGCGGCTAGGATTGGAGCAAGGGCGCGACACTCGGATGCCCCAGGTCCAATGGCATCGCGGCTTTCGGGCCTTCGTGGAGGAGGCGGTCCCCTCGCTGCTCGAGACTGTGACGGCGGGATACTTCGCGCACGTGGGCGCGGGGCGTCCGTGCCCGTCGACGGCGGAGGAGACGTTGGTGGTGGTCGGTCCCGAGGGGGGCTTTGTCCCCTATGAGGTGACGCGCCTTGAGGAGGCGGGCTTGGGGGGCGTCGGGCTCGGGCCCCGGCCGTTACGGGTCGAGACTGCGTGTGTCTCGCTCGCGGCGCGTGTGGGGCTGCCGTGAAGGTGGCGCGCGCAGGTCAGGGGATTCAGACGCCACATTCGCGCCTCAACGAAGAGGGGCGTCTCAGCGTGGAGAAGCGGCGGATTCGCGTTTTCGTGCGCGGCGGTCGAGGAGCGCGCGCGCGTAGAAGCTGACCTTGAAGACAAGCTCGTGAAATGGCGAGGCGCTGTTGGTGCCGAGGGGGATGTCGTTTCGATAGACCAGGAAAAAGTCGCTGCCGGGGCGATAGCGCCAGCGAAAACGGTTCTGGGTGCCGATGCGCTCGTTGCCCGGTTCGAGGGTCATGCGGACCAGAGAGTCGAAGAAGATGTTGCGCGAGAAGTTCACCTCCATCACGCCGTTGAGAAACCCGAAATCGAAGTCCTTACCCGCCCCGAGGTTCCCGAGCAAGTGGGTGTAGGTGGCGCCGATGCCGAAGAACCGCACGGGCTGAGCCAAAATTTGACCTTGCAGTTGGACGGCCCGCCCCGCGAAGAGATCGAAGAATTCAACGGAGGTCTTGCCAGACACCCGGAACCTCCGCGGCGTCTCTGCCCGGAGCGCGTGGCGGATGCCGTAATAGGTGTCGGGGCTCACCTCGTAGTCGTACAAATTGAACGCGTTCTTGACGGTGTCGACGTATTGGCTGATCCGGTACGACGCCTCGCCGCCTCCGGCCCATCGAAACTTCAACGACCCGCCGATGTCTCGGGTGAGGATTTCGTCGTAGGAGGGATCCGTGGTGAGCGAGACGTTGGGCCCGAAGCTGATCTCTTGGAGTCCGAGCGCTTTCGGCCGTGGGACGAAGCGGACCTCAGCGTCTTGGCGGGCGGTGCCTGGGCGCCGGTAAAATCCGAGCTTGGGATCGAAGTCCCCGTCGCTCCAGAGCCACGACACCCGCGGCCGCACGTACAGGCCCCGGTAGTCCACCGTAAAATATCCAGAGGCGCCCGTAGCGGTCTCCACGCTCCGCGCGGGGTTCTCAAGCAGCTGGCTGGCCTCGTCGGTCTTGAGCGTCTCTCGGTTCGTGGTGGCGGCCCCGAATCCGTACAATCGCAGCTTGCTCTGAAGGAGACGAAGCTCCGCGTCGAGCCCGGCGGCCACGTGAGAGGTGTCGCCGCTCGCGGTGGTGGTCTTGCCCATGGCGAGCCCGCCGACCGCCATCTTCGGGGTGACCTGCGCCCGCACGCGCGTGACGGTGATGTTCTCGGCGGGGGTGCCCGTGTCTCCCTCGATGTCGGGGTTCGCGAAGCGACGCAGGGTCTGTACGTTAAGGAGCGCGTACGAGACCGTATCCGAGCGACCGTAAGCCTTGAGCCCGCTCACGATAGGCACCGGCTGCCCCGCGTCGAGACCGATGCGGCGAGAGAAAAAGAGCTGCGCTTCGCGCTCACGTCCGAAGTTGACGACGTCCAACCCGTTGAGGAAGAACGGCCGTCGCTCCGGAAAAAATAGCGGGAATCGGTCGCGAGCGACCTGGACCTCGTCGGCCTCGACCTGGGCGAAGTCCGTCAGCAGCGTCGCCTCGAGGTAGCCTCCCGGTGAGATCTGTAGCCGCATATCCCCGCCGCCGCTGAGGTTGGCCTGACGACGCGGATCCATGGTGAACTTCCGCGAGAAGTCACTGCGCGCGGTGACGAACGGGATCACCTCGAGGGCCTTGCTCGTCGTGAGGTCTGTGAGCCCCTCGAGATCCCCGTGGGCGCTCGAGGAGAGCCCGCCGAGTTGTGGAGGGATCAACGACCAGTCGATGTCGGCGGCGCGCGCCGGATCGCCCACCGTGATATTGAAGCCCATGACTGGATCTTCGCCGGGGCGCAGACCGAGCACGTACAAAGGGATCGCGATCTCCGCTTGCCAACCGTCGTCGAAGATTTGTGTTTCGGCGCGCCATACCGAGTCCCACTGTCGCAGTCGCACCCGGCCATCATCGAGGCCGAGCACGTCGACCTGAACGCCCTCGGGGTTGGTGATGAAGCTGTAGCTCGTGCGGCGATCGTGCAGCGGATCGATCTTCACTGAGGTCCAATCGCCCGAGAAGACTCCCCAGGAGTCTCGCCGCAGCGAGCGGACTCGAATCGGTCGTTCGAGGCCTTCGTGTCGGATGAGCACGTAGAGGTTGAGGTCGTCGAAGGCGACCTGAAAGCTCACCTTGAAGGGGGGTGTCGCCCCCAAATTGGGGGTGCGTTCGATGAAATCTTCGCGCGTTTTCGCGCGAGACCAGACGGCGTCGTCTGCTCGACCATCGACGATCACCGGTGACTCCGTGCGGGTCGCGACCGCGGTCTTTGGCGCGGGTGCGGCTGCCAGCGCTGAAACGAAGCCGAAGAGGAGTGCGAACGGAGCCAACGCGCGGGAGACTAGCGGGCGAACGCCCGTCCGGCCAGTCTGGGCGCAAACTCATCGCGGATCTTCCGCATTGACGTGGATGGTACTGCCGGCGGGCGTTGACCTCGGTATGATGCGCGCAGAGATGATGAACGTGGAAGGCAGCGTGGGAATCCCGGTGATATCGCTGGAGCGCTTCGACAGCGGCGAGGACGCTCGACGAAGCCTGAGCGGCGAGCTTGGCAAGGCATTTCGCGAGATCGGTTTCGTGGGTGTGCAAGGCCACGGCATCAGCGACGAGGTTCGGGACCGCGCCTACGAGATGACGCGGCAGGTCTTTGAGCTCCCGGTGGCGACGAAGAAGCGCTGCGAGGTCCCCGGATCGGGGGGAGGGCGCGGCTACACCGCCTTTGGAATCGAGAAGGCCAAAGATCAGGACGTCGCCGATCTCAAGGAGTTTTGGCACGTGGGCCCCGAGCCCATCGCCTACGAGGGGATGCTGCCCAACGCGTGGCCGGAGGAGGTGCCCGAGTTTCGCCCCGCGATGCTCGACCTCTACGCGGCGCTGGGGCGAGCGGGACAAAAGCTCCTCACCTTGGTCGCCATGCACCTCGATTTGCCGGTGGACTACTTCGCCGACAAGGTCGACGCCGCGGACACGATCATGCGGCCGTTGCACTATCCGCCGCTCTCGGGTCAGGTGGGTGTGCGCGCGGCGGCCCACGAGGACATCAACGTCATCACCCTCCTCGTGGGGTCGCACGAGCCAGGTCTCGAGGTGCTCAGCCGCGACGGTGGGTGGGTCCCCGTGACCACCCTGAAGGACACCATCGTCTGCAACGTGGGCGACATGTTGCAGCGTCTGACGAATAAAGAGCTGGTCTCCACAACGCACCGCGTGGTCAATCCGCCGGAGCCGTGGAGCCTCCGCTCCCGGTTCTCCATGCCCTACTTCTTGCACTTCAACCCTCAGTTCTCGATTGAGACGCTCCCAGGCTGCATGGGCGCGGATCGTCCGAATCAGTTCCCGGTCCCGATCACATCGCAAGAGTATCTCGAGGAACGGCTCCGAGAGATCGGCCTCCTCACGACAGACTAGCTCATGCTCGCCGAATCCACGCCCATCACCCTCCGCCTCACCTCCTTCATCGGGATCTTCGCCATCTTGGGGCTCGCGTGGCTCATGTCGATCGACCGGAAGGCCGTGCGCTGGCGCCCGGTGATGATCGGGATCGGCTTGCAGGCCTCCCTCGGCCTCCTCGTCTTGAACCCCACGATCTCCGGGTGGTTTTATAGCGTCGTGGACGCGGGCGTGAACCGGCTCCTGGATTTCTCCAACCTCGGGGCGGAGTTCGTCTTCGGCTCCTTTGTCCCGCACCATTTTGGGGGCGAGGATGGGGCGATGGTGCTGGCGAAGGGGATCTCTGCTCCGCTCCAGAACATCGCGTTCACGGTGCTCCCCACGATCATCTTTTTCTCGGCGCTCACGGCGTTGCTGTACTACCTCGGGGTGATGCAGCTGCTGGTCAAGGTCATCGCGGCGCTCATGGTCCGGACCATCGGCACCTCGGGCGCAGAGAGCCTCTCGGCCGCGGGAAATATCTTCTTGGGCCAGACCGAGGCGCCGCTCTTGGTGCGCCCGTTCATCGGCAAGATGACGCGCTCCGAGCTCAACGCCATTATGACCTGCGGGTTCGCCACGGTGGCAGGCGGGGTCATGGGCGCGTACGTCTCGTTTTTGCGAGATGTGCCCAACATCGCCGGCCATCTCGTGATGGCGTCGATCATGGCGGCGCCGGGGGCCCTCGCGCTCGCCAAGGTGGTGGTGCCAGAGACGGGAGAACCAGCGACCGCCGGGAACATCGACGAGATGCCAAAATCGCCCGCGAGCAACCTCGTCGAGGCGCTGGCGATCGGCGCTGCCGACGGCGTCAAGCTCGCCATCAACGTGGCCGCCATGCTGATCGCGATGGTCGCCATGGTGTGGATGTTCGACTGGATGCTCGGCGCGCTGCCGGCGAGATATTGCGGAGACGCGGGCTTGAGCTTCGGCTACGGCTGCGCCGAGGGGGTGAGCTCGCGCGCCATCGGGATCTCCGATGTGTTGTCGGTGCTGTTCGCGCCCATCGCCGCCGTGATGGGGGTGCCGTGGGGTGAGGTGGGCTTGGTGGGACAGCTCTTGGGGGAGAAACTCGCGCTCACAGAATTTATCGCCTACCAACACCTCGGCGACATCGTCCGCGACACCCCAGAGCAGCTCTCGGAGCGGACCGTGGTGATGGCCTCCTTCGCGCTGTGCGGCTTCGCGAACTTCGCGAGCATCGGGATTCAGCTCGGCGGTATCGGGGGGATGGCGCCCGAGCGGCTCACGGACTTGTCCAAGCTGGGCATGCGGGCCATGCTCGCGGGGGCCCTGGCCTCGTGCCTCTCCGCGTCCATCGTGGGGATGTTCTGGGGGATCTGACGCCGCCTACCGACTGTGCCTCCCCCGTCTTCTCGTCGCAAACGTGACCGTGGGTGCGTGGCGTCGGCGCCACGGGGTTATTCGGCGGGCTCGGTCGCGGCGCTCTCTTGGTGATAGAGCTCGCCGCCCTTGGCGCGGAACTCTTCGGCCTTCGCCTTCATCCCGTCAGTGGCGTCTTGGGACTTGGCGGGCTCGCCATCCATCTCCCGCACGTCCTGGGTGAGCTTCATGGAACAAAAGTGCGGTCCGCACATGGAGCAGAAGTGGGCGGTCTTCGCCGGCTCCGCTGGGAGCGTCTCGTCGTGGAAGTTCCGCGCGGTCGTGGGGTCGAGCGACAGGTTGAACTGGTCGTACCAGCGAAACTCGAAGCGGGCCTTGCTGAGCAGGTCGTCGCGTCGCTGGGCCCCGGGGTGCCCCTTGGCGAGGTCGGCCGCGTGCGCCGCGATTTTGTAGGTGATGACCCCTTGCTTGACGTCCTCCCGATCGGGCAGCCCGAGGTGCTCTTTGGGCGTGACGTAGCAGAGCATGGCCGTCCCGAAGGAGCCAATCATCGCGGCGCCGATGGCCGAGGTGATGTGATCATATCCGGGCGCGATGTCTGTCGTGAGGGGTCCGAGCGTATAAAACGGGGCCTCGTGACAGTGGGCGAGCTGCTCGTCCATATTCTCCTTGATCAGGTGCATGGGCACATGGCCGGGGCCCTCGATCATGACCTGCACGTCGTGTTTCCACGCGATCTTGGTGAGCTCACCGAGCGCGCGAAGCTCCGAGAACTGGGCCTCGTCGTTTGCGTCTGCGATGCATCCGGGGCGCAGGCCGTCGCCGAGGGAGAAGGAGACGTCGTAGCGCTTCATCAGCTCGCAGATGCGCTCGAAGTGGGTGTAGAGGAAGTTCTCCTCGTGATGCGCGAGGCACCACTTGGCCATGATGGAGCCGCCGCGTGAGACGATGCCGGTGACGCGCTTGGCGGTCATGGGGATGAAGCGGAGCAGGACGCCGGCGTGGATTGTGAAGTAGTCCACGCCTTGCTTGGCCTGCTCTTCCAGCGTCTCGAGGAACAGATCGATGGACAGGTCTTCCACCTTGCCCTTGACCTTCTCGAGGCACTGGTAGATAGGGACCGTCCCGATGGGCACAGCGCTGTTGCGGATGACCCACTCGCGCGTCGCGTGGATATTCGGCCCCGTGGAGAGGTCCATCACCGTGTCGGCGCCCCAGCGCGTCGCCCACTGGAGTTTCTCCACCTCCTCCTCGATGGAGGAGCTCACCGCCGAGTTCCCGATGTTGGCGTTGATCTTCACCAGGAAGTTCCTGCCGATGATCATGGGCTCGATCTCGGGGTGGTAGATATTCGCCGGGATGATCGCGCGGCCTTCGGCGATCTCGGCGCGGACGAACTCGGGCTCGACGCCTTCGCGGATGGCGACAAAGCGCATCTCCTCCGTGATGATCCCCCGGCGCGCGTAGTGCATCTGGGACAGGTTGCCGTCGCTGTCGGGCAGGCGGGCGTCGATCCACGGCTGCCGCCGCTTGGGAACCCCCGCGCGCGGGTCGTGCTCTTGCGGTCCGGAGGTGTCGTAGACGTCCAGCGCCTCACCGTCGGTGAGGGTGATCCTCCGAACGGGCACCTCAAGATCGCTCACCGTGGTCTTCGTCGAGGACGGGAAGCTCTCGACCAAGGGCGGGAGCGTGCGCACGTCTTCTGTGTCGGGTTGAGCAACTTGGAGTCGGCGGGGCTCTGGCTTGTCGTCGGGCATGGCGCTGCGGTCGCCCTCGTGGGCGCCTCGTCTCAGGACGATACCTCACTCGTTGCTGTGCGGCTATGGGACAGGCGTGGCGCGCAGACCGTCAGCGGACGCGCGCTGGCCCGGCTCCATCGCCGCATCTTTGCGGTTGATGAGGAAACCGCTAGAACGTAGGTATGGAGCAGGCGTCGCAGCAGGTGAGGGGCGTTCGACCCGGTCGCGTGGGGAGTTTTGGCGTGGTCCTGCTGGCGTATATGGGCGCGCTGTTGGCCGCGTGGGGTTCGTTGACGCTGGTAGGAGATCTCCACCCGCTCGCGCAGGGCCTCGTGGCGGACGTGGTCGCGACGCTGGTGATCTTCGCCGTGTCCTTCGCCGTCAACAACTCGAGCGTGTACGATCCTTACTGGAGCGTGGTGCCGCCGGTCCTCGTGGGTTGGTGGATGATGACGCCGGAGGCGCTCGCCGGGAACGCCCACCGCCAATGGCTGGTGCTGGCGCTGGTGGGGCTCTGGGGGGCGCGGCTCACGTGGAATTGGACGCGCGGGTGGGCGGGCCTCTCGCACGAGGACTGGCGCTATGTGGACTTGGCGAGCAAGCACGGCCGTCGCTACTGGCTGGTGAGCTTCTCGGGCATTCACATGTTCCCGACCGTGCTCGTATTCGGCGGCAGCGCCGCGCTGTGGCCCGCGCTGACCGCGACCGCCCCCTTGGGCTGGGGCGACGCGCTCGCGGCGGCGGTCACGCTTCTCGGCATCGGGTGCGAGGGGCTCGCGGACCAGCAGCTGCGCGCCTTCCGGCTCCAGCGGCCGCCCCGCGGCGCCATCTTGAAGGCCGGCATTTGGGCGTGGTCACGGCACCCCAACTACTTCGGGGAGATGACGTTTTGGTGGGGGCTGTTTGTATTTGCGGCGTTCACCGCGCCCGGGAGCTGGTGGACGATCGTTGGCGCGCTGTCCATCAATCTCCTGTTCGTCTTTGTCAGCCTCCCGATGATCGAGGAGCGGCACGCGGCGCGCAGAGAGGGGTGGCGCGCCCACGCGGAGAAGACATCTCGCGTGTTGCTGCGGCCACCTCGCGCCAGTTGACGCGAAAGAGGCAGGACGTCTCCGCCCCGCCTCTTCGCGCTCGATCGGTGCTCCGCGATCAGCCGGCGTTGCCGAGGTTCTCGGCGACGAAGTCCCAGTTGATGAGCTTGCTGAGGAAGGTCTCGATGTACTTGGGACGCGCGTTCCGGTAGTCCACGTAGTAGGCGTGCTCCCACACGTCGAGCGTGAGCAGCGGCGTGGCGCCATGCTTTTGGGGCAGGTCGGCGTTGCCGGTGGTCATGATCTCCAGCTTGCCGCCCCGCATCACGAGCCACGCCCAGCCGGAGCCGAACTGTCCCGCCGCGGCGGCGCTGAAGGCGGCGTTGAACTCGTCGAGTCCACCGAAGTCACGCTTGATGGCATCTGCCAGGGCGCCCGAGGGCTCGCCGCCGCCACCCGGCTTCATGCACTTCCAAAAGAAGCTGTGGTTGAAGTGCTGCGCGGCTTGGTTGAACAGGCCACCCTCGGCGCCCGCGATGATGTCGTCGAGGGATTTTCCGGCCCACTCGGAGCCGTCGGTCATGGCGTTCAGTTTGTTGACGTAGGCGTTGTGGTGTTTGCCGTGATGGTAGTCGAAGGTCTCTGCGCTCATGTGGGGTTCGAGGGCGGCCTTGTCGTATGGAAGCGTGGGAAGTTCGAAGCTCATGTCGGTTCTCTTTGTTTGTGGCTGGATGAAACTGCGCGCCGCGATGTTGCGCGCCGCGATTGCGCGGGCGGGAGCGGCCGTGCCCGTAGGCATAGCGAATCTAGCGGCTCGATGGAAGCGGAGAAGAGGCTGACGCGGGCACTTCTTCCTCAGATCCGCGCAGCCACGCGCCGAGCGTGCTGCGCGGGACGCCGATCGCGACCGCCGCCTTGCGGATGCTGCCGTGCTCTTCCACCAAACGACGCAATAGCGCGCGTTTCATGGAGGCGTAGTCCCCCCGGGGCACTGTGATCCCCTCGGGCTCCTGGACCTGGTGCGCGGCGCGCGGTACCAGCACCGCGCCGGTGATGACCCCGTCTCCCAGGACCGCGGCGCGGAGGATCGCGTTTCTCAGGGCCCGAATATTCCCCGCCCACGGGTGCGAGCTCGCCGCTTCGAACGCGCAAGGCTCCACATTGATCGGTCGGCGAAGTTCGCGCTCGGTCTGCGTGACGAAGTGGCTCACCAGCGCGGGGATATCCTCTGGGCGCTGTCGCAATGGCGGCAATTCCAGCTGGAACACGGAGAGGCGGTGGAAGAGATCTTCCCGGAACTCTCCGCGCTCGATGGCGGTCGGGAGATCACGATGTGTGGCGGCCACAATACGGGCGGCGATCGGTTGCGCGGTCTCCCCGCCCACCGGCGCGAACGCGCGGGTCTCGAGCGCGCGCAGGAGCTTGGCCTGCAACGAGAGCGGCAGCTCGCCGATTTCATCGAGGAACAGCGTGCCGGCGCCGGCGCGCGCGAAGGCGCCGTGGTGTTTTTTGATGGCCGTCGTGAAGGCGCCCTTGGCGTGGCCGAAGAGCTCACTCTCTGCGAGCTGTTCGGGGATCGACGCGCAGTTGAGCGCCACGAACGGCTCGCTCGCGCGCGGTCCATCGTCGTGCAGCGCGCGGGCGATGAGCTCCTTCCCCACACCTGTCTCACCGAGCACGAGCACGGGCTGCGGCAAGGTGGCGTAGGTGGACAGATGTCGTATCGCGTCGAGGAAGGCCTTGCTCTGTCCAATCATGCCCCCAGGGGTCGGGGGGGGCGGGGATGTCGGCGGTGAGGCAGCGTCTGCGTGGCGCGCCGAGGTCGGGGAGCGCTGACGAAAGAGGAGGAGGCGCTGCCTCCCGATGTGGAGGCACATCCCGGGCGTGACGAGGCCCGCGCGGATCTGGATACCGTTGAGTCGGGTGCCATTTTTTGAGCGCAGGTCTTCCACCCACACGCCGTTGTTGTGGGTGGTGCATCGAAGATGAGAGCCGCTCACGAAGGGATCATGGAGCCGCAGCGCGGCCGTCGCCGACGCTCCGATGACCCACGTGCCGCGGCACCGAAAGCGGGTCGGTCGCTCGCCGAGGAGCTCGAACACGAGCGGCTCGTGCAGCGCGCGCTGAGGGAGTTTGAGGGTCGCCGTGCCCTCGTGGAGGTCTTGTGGGGGTGGGAGAGCTTGGGCGGTCACATAGGGGTAGTCGCCCGCGCCTGCAAAACGTTGCGCGCTCGATGGTGAGAGTCTCGAGGATCGCGCGGTGGGCGGCGGCTAGGGGCCTTGCCCGATCCAGCTTCCACCCTGGGCGTCGAACTCCTTCTTCCAGATCGGCACGTCACGCTTGAGCGCCTCGATGGCGCGGCGACAGGCGTCGAAGGCCTCGGCTCGGTGGGGTGCGCTCGCGGCGATGACCACGGCGGCCTCGCCCACCACGAGGCGCCCGAGGCGATGGTGGATGGCCACGCGAGCCCCCTCGACGTCCGATTCGATGTCGTCCACGATCTCTTGCATGACCCGCAGGGCCATGGGCCGGTAGGCCTCGTAGTCGAGGTGGGTGATGATGAGTCCGCGCGAGTGACTTCGAACGTTCCCCACGAAGGTCGTGGTGGCACCCGCGGTGTCCATGGCCACCTCGCGCGCGACCTGCGTCGAGTCCAAGGCCAGCGTGGTCAGGCAGGCACTCCGCGAGCGGTCGCTGGCGGTGTCGTCGTCTGTATCGAGGGGCGCACGATCCACGTCCTGCCCGCCAGACACCGGCGGGATCAGCGCGATCTCACCCTCAGCGGGGAGCGGGGCGTCGTCGGCGACAAATTTTCCGCCGACGGCGACGCGACAGGCATCGGCGAGGGACGCGATCTCCGGATACGCCGCCGCCACCAATCCCTTGAGATCCGCTGGAGTCGCGCCCTCAGGGCATTCTAGTGGCATATGGGAGCGGCCCGCGGCTTCTTTGAGACCGGCGAAGAGTCGAATGTTTCGTGAGGTGCGGGGGCTCATGATCCGTGCCAGATCTTCAGGCTGTTCTAAAGTGTACGTGAGCGAACGTGAGGTCTTCCAGATCATTGCTCCCGACGCAAGTTCACGCAGATCCTTGGGGATCCCGCGGGGTCGGGCGGGGAATTTCGGCGGGGCTGCGCCCGATCCTATGCTTCCTCGGCGCGCCTGAGCGAGACGCGTTCGCCCGACCACTTGGATAGAGAAAAACGTTTTCTATGAGACGGACCACGGCAGCATTTCGGCAGACAGCGAAGACAGCAACAGCGTCGAGGACCCCCCCGTCGGTGGCGGCGATGGCCTCACACAGCGAGGCGCGTCGCGCGTCTGATGCCGGGGACGTCGGCGGCATCGTCACGAATCGAGCACAAGACGAGACCGGCGAATACGCCGCGGCGAGGTCGTCGCTTGGACTCGAATCTCCGTGGGCGGATCGCTCTGAGACCACACGTGAGCTTGGGCGCCGAGATCTCCAGCGCCGGCTTCGCGCCTATTTTGACGCCCGCGAGGTGCGGGTTGTGGCGACGGACAACCGTCACACCATGCTGTCGATCAAGCGCAGCAAGACGACGTGGTCGCTGCGGATGCACCACATGTTCATCGGCGCGCCGCCGACGGTGGTGCGGGCGGTGGCCCGTTACGCGCAGGCGCAGTGCCCAGACGCATCCCAGGTGCTGCGGAGGTTCATCGACGACAACGACGACCGCGTGCGCACGCGGTCCATCACGGATCAACATCAGATCGACGTGGAGGGGCGGTTCTTCAATCTGCGCCAGATCTACGACGAACTTAACGCCAAGTACTTCAATGACGAGGTCGACGTGCAGATCACGTGGGGCCAGCGAGGTCGCCGCCGGAGGGCGCGAGAGTCCATTCGCTTGGGCAGCTACACCCTCGAAGATCAGCTGATTCGAATCCACCCGGTGCTCGACGCGAGCGACGTGCCGGCGTTCTTCGTCAAATTCATCGTCTTCCACGAGATGCTGCACTCCATGCACGAGATGCCGATCGTGGGGGGCCGCCGCGTCTATCACACGCCGGCGTTTCGCGAGCACGAGCGCACCTACCAGCACTATGAGGTGTCGCTGCGGTGGGAGCGACGCAACCTCCATAAGCTCCTTGAGCGCTGAGCGCGGGCCGAGTGAGGTCGAGCGCGCCGCGGCGTTGGTGCGCAGGCGGGCGTGCATTTGCATGCGCGCTGTCTCGCGTGTCGCCGCCCTCGTCTCTGCCCGGCGCGCGATGGGTCTCGCGGAGACTGTGGATCGTTCAAGTTGCTCGGCGTGACACGGATCACCGGAGACGCTGTTTTCATCGCGCTGGCTCTCGTGCGGTCAAATCACGGGTCATCGAGAGTCGCGCCTTGTCGCGCCTTGTCGCGCCTTGTCGCGGCTGGCGAGCAGCTTTTCGCGTCATGGATCGCTGGTCGGACGGGCCGCGCGATGCGCAGTGATTTGCACGCGAGATCGTCCCTGCGTTCGAGTATCCTCCGCACCGTATGGCGAAGGTTCGAAAGCGAGAAGCCCTTGAGTTTCACCGCGCGGGGCGGCCCGGCAAGATCGAAGTTGTTTCCACGAAGCAGCTGACGAGCCAGCGAGATCTCTCGCTCGCGTACTCGCCGGGGGTGGCGGAGCCGTGCATGGAGATCCACGCGGATCCCAACACCGTGTTCGACTACACGGCGCGGGGCAACCTCGTCGCGGTGATCACGAACGGGACCGCCGTCCTCGGACTCGGCGACATTGGGCCGCTGGCGTCCAAGCCGGTCATGGAGGGGAAGGGGGTGCTGTTCAAAAAGTTCGCCGACGTCGACGTCTTTGACATCGAGCTCGACGCGAATGATCCCGACCGCTTTATCGATGTGGTCTGCGCGCTCGCGCCCACGTTTGGCGGCATCAACCTCGAGGACATCAAGGCCCCCGAGTGTTTCTATATTGAGGAGCAGCTTCGCGAGCGGCTCGACATCCCGGTCTTCCACGACGATCAGCACGGGACCGCGATCATCTCCGGCGCGGCGCTGCTCAACGCGGCCGCGCTCCAGGGCAAGACCCTCGATGAGATCAAAATGGTGGTGAGCGGCGCTGGGGCGTCGGCCATCGCGTGCACGCGCTTTTATATTCGCTTGGGGGTGCGCCCCGAGCACGTGCTCATGGTCGACTCGAAGGGGGTGCTGCATTCGGGGAGGGATGACCTCAACGAATCAAAGATGGCGTTCGTTCGAGACACACCACGCACAACGTTGAAAGAGGCGCTCGCGGGCGCGGACCTGTTTTTGGGGCTGTCCCGGGGGGGCCTGGTCGACGAGGCGATGGTGCAGTCGATGGGGGAACGGCCGATTATCTTCGCCCTCGCGAATCCAGATCCGGAGATCGGCTACGACGCGGCGAAGAGGGCTCGACCCGACGCGATCGTGGCGACAGGCCGGAGCGACTTCAACAACCAGGTGAACAACGTCCTCGGGTTTCCGGGGATCTTTCGCGGCGCGCTCGATGTCCGGGCGCGGTTGATCAATGAAGAGATGAAGGTGGCGGCGGCGCACGCGTTGGCGGAGCTCGCCCAAAGAGACGTGCCGCAGGACGTGAACCGCGCCTACGGGGCGGACTACACCTACGGGGCGGACTACATCATCCCCAAGCCCTTCGATCCGCGCGTGGTGCAGTGGGTCGCACCAGCCGTCGCGGAGGCGGCGATCAAGACGGGGGTCGCGAGGCTCGACCTCGATCTGAAGGCCTACCGCGAGCGCATGCGGACGTTGCTCGGCGGCGCGACCGCGCTGATGCGAAAATTCGTTCGGAGGGCGCAGCGAGATCCCAAGCGGATTGTTTTTGTCGAGGGAGAGCACCCCAAGATTTTGGAGGCCTGCGCCATCCTCGCCGATGAGGGGATCGCTCGACCGGTGTTGCTGGGCGATCCCGATGTGATCCAGCGACACATCGAGGAGCACGAGCTTCACCTGTCAACCGACGACTACGAGGTCATCGACCCCTCAAAAGATCCTCGCACCGACGCGTATGTGGCCCAATACCACGGGGCCCGCGGGCGTAAGGGGATCGACTCGGCGCAGGCGACTCAGCGGATGAGTGAGCCTGTCTATTTTGGTCTCGCGATGGTCAAGAACGGGGACGCTGACGGCGTCATCGGGGGGCTCGATCACTCCTATCCAGAGATCATCCGTCCCGCGCTCGAGACCATCGGGCTGGCCGAAGGTGTCAAACGTGCGGCGGGCATGTACCTCATGCTCCACAAGGACGGGGTGCGCTTTTTTGGCGACACCACCGTCAACCTGACCACGACGGCGGAGTCCCAAGCCGAGCTCGCCGAGATGATCGCCGACGCGGCCAAGAATCGATTCGACGTCGAGCCGCGGGTCGCTTTTTTGAGCTACTCCAACTTTGGATCGGTGCGGTCGCCGCTCTCCGATCAGGCGGCGCGCGCGGTGAAGCTGCTTCAGTCGCGAAGGCCCGATCTGGAGGTTGAGGGCGAGATGCAAGCCAACGTCGCGGTGGACTACGAGCTGCAGCGCCGTCGGTATCCGTTCACCCGGCTCACCGGGCCGGCGAACGTGTTGATCTTCCCCAACCTCGAGTCTGGCAATGTGGCCTACAAGCTCATGAGAGAGCTAGGAGGGGTCCCCGCCGTCGGTCCAGTGCTGCTAGGGATGCCGCGCCCGGTCAGCGTGCTGGAGCGGGATTGTTCGGTCGATAGTATCGTCTGGATGTCGGCGCTGACGGTCGTAGAAGCTCAAAGCCGAGTATGAGACTCTTAGGCGACTCGTGACGCACTCGCCGCACAAAGGAAGCCTACGACCATGATTCATTCTTTCGAAGTTCGGGGCACGGGCATCTTCATGCCGCCGCGGGTGCTCACCAACCAAGAGATCGAGTCCATGGTCGACACCTCGGACCAGTGGATCGTGGAGCGCACCGGCATTTCGGAGCGACGCATCGCCTCCGCGGAGACTTCGACCTCCGATCTGATCGCGCCTGCGGTGCGAAACGCCTGCGAGGATGCGGGGCTCGCTCTCGAGGAGGTGGACACGCTCCTCGTGGCAACCTCGACGCCCGACACCATGTTTCCTTCCACCGCGTGCTGGGTTCAAGAGCGGCTTGGGATTCGAGGACCGGCGGCGCTTGATGTCGCCGCGGGATGTACGGGTTGGCTCTATGCGCTTGAGCTCGCGGGGGCGTTGATCAGCTCGGGGCGGGCTCGCAATGTCGTCGTGGCGGCCGGCGAGGTGATGAGCAAGGTCGTCGACTGGACGGACCGACGAACCTGCGTGCTGTTTGGCGATGGCGCAGCAGCGGCGGTGGTGTCTGCGACAGATCGAGAGGACGCTGGCGTCCTCGCCTCCAACTGGGGGGCGGATGGGACGCTGGCCCAGATACTGTATCAACCGGCGGGTGGCACCCAGCGACCCGCGTCTGCGGAGACCATCGCCGAGAAGGCCCACGTGGTGCACATGGATGGGGGCGCGGTGTTCCGCCAGGCGGTGCGCGCGATGTCGACCTCCGCGAAGCAGGCGCTCGAGTCAGCGTCGCTCACGCCAACCGACGTGGATCTGATGATCCCGCACCAGGCGAACATCCGCATCATTGAGGCGACTCGTTCGCGCGTTGGCGTCCCTCTCGAACGCACGTTCAACACGGTTTCTCGCTATGGGAACGTGTCCGCCGCGACCATCCCGATCGCGCTTCACGAGGCGAAAACGGCCGGGAAACTGAACCCAGGTGACCGCGTGCTGTTGACAAGCTTCGGGACCGGTCTCACATGGGCGTCAACAGTGTTACGCTGGTGACGATGGACCAGGATCCCGCGTGTGTCTTCTGCCGGATCATCGCCGGTGACCTCCCAAGTCACACAGTGTTCGAGAACGAATATTGTGTGGCGTTCCTCGACGTGAACCCCGTCACCGACGGACATGTGATGGTCGTGCCGCGGCATCATTGCGGCGAGGTAGAGGCGCTGCCCGCGGCCAGCTACGCGGGCGTGATGGAGGGCGTCGCGCGGGTGTCCGCGGGTCTCCGGCGCTCGCTCAACGCGAGCGCCACGACCATCGGCATCAACAACGGACCCGACGCTGGGCAGGTCGTCCCGCACGTCCACGTACATCTCTTTCCCAGGACCGCGACGGATGGGGGGGCCAGCCTCCATGCCGTGCTGCGCGCCAAGACGCATCACTCCCTCGAAGAGGTTTCCCGCGGATTGCAGGCGGCGATCGGTGCGGACTTCGCTCCGACATAGCGCGGGATCGCGCTCGTTGATTTTGCGAGGAAATCGCGGCGTGGTACGTTCACCCCATGCGTAGATTATTGCTCTTGTCTGGTCTGTTTGGTGGTCTTGGCGCTGGCATGTCGGCGTGCGGGACCGAGACGGAGTGCACACCCGGAAAGGTAGAGGCGTGCTTTTGCCCGGGCGGTGAGGTCGGTGGACAGGCCTGTAACGCCGCGGGTTCGGGCTATGAGGAGTGTGATTGTCCAGGCGAGACCAGTGGAGACGGTGATGGTGACGGCGACGGTGATGGGGACGCCAGCACGAGCGGCGACGGAGACCCGACCACAGGAGACCCGACCACGGGAGATCCGACCACGGGCGACCCGACCACGGGCGACCCGACCACGGGCGACCCGACCACGGGCGACCCGACCACCTCTGGAGACGGTGACGGCGACGGCGACATCGAGCTGCGCAATGACAGCTTTACGGGCAACGGCCAGGCGACCTTCCAAGGCGGCTTCGTGGTCAATGAGTGTTGGGGATCCATCTACGAGGTCCCCGCAGAGGTGACGAGCTTCGGGCTGTCGCGGGCCATCGCCCTCGTGGGTGGAGAGAGCATCAACGCGGCTTTCGATGTCTTCGTCTACGGCTTGGCCGAGAACGCGACGAACCCACAAAATGGGGTGCAGCTGTTCCAGGAGAGCTTTGATCTCGTAGGGTCGGACACCGCGTACAACGAGGTGCCGATCAACCTCGACGGGCCGTTCTCGTACCCGCGTGTCGGCCTCATGTTCTGCCATCTCGTCCACGACGGATACCCGTCGATCTCGCGTGACGGTGACGGCTACGTCGCCGGAGGCAACTTCATCAAGGCGGAGGGCCTCGGGTGGGTGGAGGCCTTCACCCTGGGCGTCGCGGGCGATTGGATCAGTCGCCTCGTGATCACACCGCAGTGATCACGATGGGCGCGCGCGTGACAGGCTCGGGCGCGCCGCTCGCCTGCGGCCGTGAGAGGTGGCGTCCACGATGACGGCGGATCCCGAGGACCTGCGTGCCCAGCACATCCGGCGGATGTCATGGATGCCGCGGCTGTATTTCTCGGCGAAGCCAGAGATCGCCGCGTGGGCCGAGCCGTGGCAGCGAGAGGTGCACGCGCGGGCGCGGCGGTTCGAGCAGGTGCGGTTGAGTGAGACGTGTTTCGTCGCGCCGTGCGCCCGGCTGTTCGCGGAGCCTCATCGAGAGATAGAGATCGGCCCGCTCGCGAGCGTCGCGGCGGAGTGCGCGCTGCATGGACCGCTGCACGTGGGCGCCGAGTCCTCCCTCAATCCACGCGTCGTGATCGACGCTGGGAGTCAGGGCGTGGTGATCGGGGAGGGGACCCGCGTGGCCACAGGGGTCCACATCTTCGGTTGGAACCATGGGACCGCGGCGGGTCTCCCGATTCGGGCCCAGCCGGTCACCTCTCGAGGCGTTCGGATTGGGGACGATGTGTGGATCGGCGCGGGGGTGGGTATCTGCGATGGCGTCACCATCGGCGACGGCGCGATCATCGGTCTGCATGCGGTGGTGACCCGCGACGTGGCCGCAGGCGCGGTCGTCGCTGGAAATCCGGCTCGAAAAATTCGCGAGCGCGGGTGACGTGGGCGACGGTTGGTTCGGCGGATCGTTGGATGTGTCAGCGGAGGAGGTGCGTTCCAAGGTATGATGGAGCCACGTGGAACTCGCCAGACTCGGGAGATGGCTCGACAGGGTCGCGTACCATCCGCTGACGTCGGTGGACACGCGCTGGCTGGCGGTCGCTCGGGTGATGATCGCGGGCATCTTCCTGGTTGATTTGGCGACCCGCGCGTACCTGAGCCCCCTGCTCACGTCCAAGCCGTCGCCCCTAAGCGACGCGGTCGGGCGGACATTCGCGACGACTTCGCTCCCCTCGGTGGCGCTTGGCATCGACTCGGCCGCAGGTATGCAGGCGTACTTCGCGTGCGCCGCGTTGGCGGGGCTGTTGTTCCTCCTCGGATTCGCCACCAAGCCCGCGGGCGTCGCGCTGCTCGTCTTGCAGCTGGGGCTCGTCGTTCGACATCCCGCGGCCATGGACGCGGCGGGTTGCTTCGGGCTCGCGGCGCTCGCGTGGGTGTTGGTGTCGCCGTGCGAGGTGCGTGGTTCTGTGGACGGGTGGACGGCCGGACGTGGAGGGCGATGGGGACCGAGCAGGGTGCAGACGACGTGGGCGTGGGTGGCCCCCGTGGGGATCCTGGCCTGTTGTTTGACGTCGGGGAGCTTGGGGGAGGCGATACGCGTCCCCTTCGGTGACGGTGACTCAATCGGCGTCGCCGTGCGGGAGGGGGTCGAACTTTGGGTGGTGGGAGACGCGGCGCTGCGGTGGAGCGAGTCGCAGGTTCATGGGTTGTCTGGCGCCTTGCACGGCCTCGCGCTCGTGGGGGCGGTGTCGTTGTTTTGCCCGTGGCGGGTGGGGTTGGTGCGCAAGATCGGGGGTGTTTCGTTGCTGGTGAGCGCGCTCGTCTCCTCCTTGGTCGTGCCGACCTCCCTGATGTGGTGGACGATGCTGGCGGTGGTGGCGGGGTCGCAGCACGGAGGGGAAGACGCGGCGAAGGAGCGCTCGCGTGCGCCCCGTGATTCTTCGGCGGAGCGGCTCGCTCGCCTCTTGATCCGCGAATGCGCCGGGCTCACGCTCACGCTGGGTCTCGTCGTTTTCATGGTGGGCGCGGCGGCAGGGAAGCGCGCGCCGGTTGATTCAAGGTCGCCACCGCGGCGATGGACGAGCCAGGAGGACGCGCAGCGGGGCGCGCTCCTTCGCGTGGATCGCCCGGCTCGGCTGGTGTCCGTCGCCGTTGGGCCTTGGCCCCACCTGGAGGTTGTGACCGCGCGCGTGTCCTTGTTCGGCACGACCGCCGCGGGAGTATGGCATCGGTGGCGCGACGCGGCGTGGCAGGAATTGAACGGGGGAAAGCGCGAACAGCCCGCGCCCCCGACCGCGGGGTTGGTCGAACCGACCGGGCTTCGGGGACGGCGCGAGCAGACCGCGCTGGCGCGGCTTTATGAGCACCTCTACACCTACGGCGCGATCGAACTCGAACGGATGGTGTGGAGCGGACAAGATCGAGGAGCGAGCTGCGAGGGTGACGTGCAGGACTCGGCGTGCATCGTGACCATCGAGCTGCGCGAATATCGTCGGACACAGAGCACGTCCCTGGAGCGAGGAGACGCTCGCGTGGTGTACACGGGGGCCCGTGATTCCCCGGAGCGGGTCGCGTTAGTCCCGAGGGAGGACGTCGCGCGATGACCCGCGACGCGACGCCGTCCGGGGAGACCTCCGCTGCACGGAGGGGCGCGGGGCTCGACCTGCGCGCGCTGGCGCTGATGCGTGTGGGGTTGGCGGTGTGGCTGTTGCTCGACCTCCTCCGTCGCTGCGGGGAGTGGGAGTGGCTGTACGGCCCCCGCGCCCTCCCGTCTCCGAGCTCGGCGCTCTTGCTGTCCGCGGCGGACACCCTCGATGTCTCGGCCGCCACGGCCGTCCCGGTCCCCCCGGTGGGTCTCCTCTTGGGACTGCAAGAGGGCGGCGATGTGACGGTCTTCGTCGCGGCGTTGGCGGTGAGCTATCTCTGCATCGGTCTCGGGTTCTTTTATCGAGGGGCCATGGCCGTGGCGCTGCTCGGGGCCTGCGCGTTCGCGACGAGGCAGCCGCTGATGCTGAGCGTCCTCGACGGGGCGGTGATCTGGTGGATGGTCTTGTTGTGGACGATGCCCCTCGACGCGCGGTGGGCCCTGGGCGGGGCGGGTCCTGAGCGCAGGGGCGCGCTGTGGGAGCAACGGAGCGTAGTGACCTTTAATGCGCTCATCGTGGGGAGTTTGGTGGTTCAGGCCCTGGTGTTGTTCGGCGTGCTCGGGTCCGCGTCTTGGCACGTGGGGTGGGAGCTTGAGGGCGGCGATACTTTGTTGCGCGTCGTGTTGGGGGGCGCGCTGTGTTTGTCGGCCATCGCCTGGACTGGCTGGACCGGCATTCAGTGGGCGCGATCTGTGGGCTCGCTCCTGTGGATGATGGTGGTGCTCGTGTGCGGGGCCGACGGCGGGCATGGCTCGTGGATCGGTTGGATGTTGGTGTTGGCGCTGGCGGGGCTCGACTCGGCCGTCTTCGCGCGTCTCCCGAGTCCTCTCCGGGGAGACCCGGCGCCGCACGGCGACGCCAGCGCGCTTGAATCGCCGTCCCGATGGCAGGTGTGGGCGAGCGTCGCCGTGTTCGGATCGGTCGTGGCCGGGAGCGTCCTCGGGCTCGTGGGCTACGAGGTGCACGGGGCAGACGGCCTCTTCGCGCCGCGGATGTGGACGCCGATGGAGACGATGGAGACCGACGCGCCCGGGAGGACGGCGCCGCGAGGTGGGGACTCGGGCGAGGCGAGCGCGTGGGAGCGCTGGAGTTTTGTGATGTGGCGTGGTCCTTGGGTAGCTCCCGCGCAGGCCAGGCAAACCGCCGCCGAGGCGCTGTGCGTGGAGGCCGTCGGCGTCTCCACCGAGGGTGCTAAGATCGATCTGTTCGCGCCCACGCTCCAGGTTCGAGAGGAGACGACGGACGCTGGATGCGCGAGCGACGATTCGTGGTCCGCGACGGATCGACTGCGGCGTCACCCGTGGGCTCGGCGAGCGCTCTTGACGGACCTCGCACGGCGCGCCTGGACAGGGTCCGAGGGCGTCCCGGACATGACGACCGTCGAGCTTCACGTCTTCGGTCCGGGAGACGCGAAATCAGTGGGCGAGCTGCTCTATTCCCTGTCGCGCCCGCCAGAGCGCGCCGCGGTGGGAGACTTTCGCTGAGCCGTTAACGCGGTGGCGCTAGCTGTCGTCGCGTGAAGGAGGATCAAAATCCCCGCGTCGAAGGGCGGCGAAGTACTCCTTTGCCATCTCGCGGACGCGCCCCGAGAGCAACAACAACGCGATGGTGTTGGGGATCACCAAGAGCCCCACCATGGCGTCTGAGAAGCTGATGACAACGCCCAGACTCTGGGTGGCGCCGACGTAGGCGAGGGACACGAAAAGGATCCGATAGGGGCGGACGCCGCGGTTCCCCACCAGATACACCGTGGCGGTCTCTCCGTAAAATGACCACGTCACCATCGTGGAGAACGCGAAGAAAAACCCCGCGATGGGGATGAACCACGTCCCAAAACCGGGGAGCTCCTCGTCAAACGCGCTGGCCGTGAGGGCGATGCCTTGGACGGGTCGAACGAGCTCGACCTGAGAGACCGAGGCGGTCGTGTCGTCGGTGACCGAGGAGACCTGGACCCGGAGCGTTCGCGTTCCGGGCCGCTCGGTGGGGTCGAAGACGAGGCCAAGGGTGCAGCGTCGCGACGAGGCAGTTTCGAAGTCGCATCCTCGGAGTGGATCCTCGGTCGAGGGCCCACCGCCGATAGTGCCGCGCGCCAACGGGTGCTCCTGCCCGTCGGTGATGTCGTGAATCTCCACGTGCAGGGCGCCGCGCTCCACCTGGTGAGCGACTCGAACTCCGTGGACGGCGGTGAGCACCTCCGGCTCCACGGTGGCGTCGAAGCGCCAGGTGGTGGCGGGAGCTCCGGCTTCGGACGATTCGATCTGGGCAAACGCCACCGGGACGGGGGCGTCTGCGTCCGCACCGAAGCGCCCGCCGAGCAAGATCACCATGGCGGTCGCCGTGGACACGACGATGGTGTCAATAAAGGGGCCGAGGGAGGCGACGATCCCCTCGCGCACGGGATGATCGGTTTTGACCGTGGCGTGCGCCATGGCTGCGGATCCAAGGCCCGCCTCGTTCGAGAAGACAGCGCGCCGAACCCCCGCCAAGATCACCGCGGTGATCGAACCTCCGAGCACCGCGCGACCGGAGAATCCGTCCTCGATGATGAGGGCGAAGGCGCTGCCCACGTGCTCGATGTTGAACGCGCAGATGACCGCGGCTCCGAGCAGGTAGATGCCGCACATGAGCGGCACCACCTTCGCCGCGGTGGCTCCGATTCGCTTGATCCCGCCGACGATCGTGATCCCCCCCAACACCACCATGGCGCAGCCCGTGATCCATGGGGGCACGTTGAGCCCAGATTCGAGGGCGCTCGCCGCCTGGTTTGTTTGGAACATGCACGCGAACCCGAAGCCCGCCACGGCGACGGTGATGGCGTAGAACAGCGCGAGCGGGCGAAATCGCGGGCCGAGGGCCTGTTCAATATAATACATGGGGCCGCCGCGCACCGCCCCGGTTTCGGGGTCGATCGTGCGGTACTTGGTGGCCAGCGTGCACTCGACGAACTTCGTCGCCATGGCGAACAGTCCGAGGACCCACATCCACAGCACCGCGCCCGGTCCGCCCACGGCGATGGCGATGGCGACGCCGCCAATATTCCCGATCCCGATGGTCCCCGACAGCGCGGCCATGAGCGCTTGAAAGTGGGTGAGCGTGCCAGTCTCGTCGTCCCGGTCGTAGGTGCCCCGCAGCAGCGCCAGCGCGTGGGGGAACGCGCGGATCTGGACGAACCCAAGCTGGGCTGTGAAGAAGACCGCCCCAAGCAGGCAGAGACCGACCACGGGGAACGACCAGATGAGGTCTGCGGATTTTTGGAGCGTATCGGCGAACATGGTGGACACAGGCGAGCGCGAACGATTTCAGGGATCTCGCGGGTCCAATGTACCAGAGATACGCCCGGACGATGGATGGCGCTTGAGTTCGCCGGCCCTCGACCACTATGATCACGGCGAGAGGTGGACGACGTAGGAGATAGGGGGCTCCGCAGAGAGCTCGGGGTGTGGGACGCCATCGCTGTGGTGGTGGGAGCCATCGTTGGCGTGGGAATCTTCTTTACGCCGAGTCGCGTCGTCACGCTCGCGGGCTCTGGGGCGGGGGCGATGACCGCGTGGGTGCTCGGCGGACTGGCGGCCATGACAGGCGCGTTGACCTTCGCCGCGCTCGGGATGAAGTTCCCTCGAAACGGGGGGCAGTACATCGCGCTTCGGGAGGCCTACGGTCGGGGGCTGGGGTTTGTGTACGTCGTCTGCAACGCCACCGCGATCCAAGCGGGGGCCATCGCGCTCATCGCCCTCCTGTGCGTCCACAACGCGGCAGAGGCCCTGGCCCTGCCCACGCTGTCCCCTGCGGCGGCCGGGGCGGGGGCAGCGGCGTTTATCGTCTCCTTGTGCGCGGCGAATATCCTCGGTGTTCGCTGGGGCAAGCGCATTCAAAACGCCACGGCCCTGGCCAAAGTGTGCACGTTGTTGGTGATCGTGGCGGTGGCAGCGGCGTTCTCGGATCGATCGCCCAGCGAAGTCTTGGAGGCGACGAGCGAATCAAATCATGGAGCGCTATCCGGGGTGGTTGCGGCGCTCGTGCCAGTGATGTTCACCTTCGGCGGTTGGCAGCAGGTGCTGTGGCTTGGGGGCGAGGTCAAAGATCCCGCGAAGACCCTGCCGCGCTCGGTGGTGGCGGGGGTGGCCGCGGTCGTCGTGATTTATATTTTGGTCAACGGGGCGTACCTCGCGATGCTCGGGCCCGCCAAGGTCTCAGGGAGCGCGGCGTTGGCGGCGGAGGCGGTGGGCGAGGCCATCGGAGACGTCGCCGGAAGGATGGTGGCGGCGGGGGTGGCGGTGTCTGCTTTCGGGGTGCTCAACGCGCAGCTTTTGTCGGGCCCGCGGCTGGTGTTGGCCTTGGCCCGCGACGGGAATTTCTTCGCCATCTTTGGGCGCCTGCACGATCGCTTCGCGACGCCTGTGTGGGCGATCGTCTTGCTCGGCGGCGTCGCGTGCTTCATCTTGATCATGGCGGGGGAGAGCGGGATCTCGGCCATCGACCAGATCCTCACGGGGGTCGTGCTCGTCGACGGACTGTTTTTCGCGTTGACGGGTCTGGCGGTCCCCGTGTTGCACCTGCGGGCCAAGCGGCGTGGTGAGGTCGTGGGCTGGGGAATGACGGGCTTGATCGCCGCGCTGATCTTTGTGGCCGTCGAGATCGGCGTGGTCGTGGGCGCGTGGCTCGACCCCGACGTCCGCTCGGCGAGCCTCGTTGGCCTCGCGTGGATCGTCGCCGCCTTGACGCTGTACCTGGTACGTTTTAGGCGTGCGGAACCCGAGAATCGAACGCCCAGCGCAGACTAAGGGCTGGACGGACAGCGGGCGCCGACCCCCGCGGGCTCCACCTCGATCTCGAAGACGATGACCCCGAGGGATCGTCCATCACGGCTCGTCGCAGCGCGCGCCGAGGGGATGAAACTCGGGCTCTCAATTTCTACGGTGACGAGCCCATGTTGATCACGCATGGGCAGCTCGAAGCGCTGAGGCGTCGCGGTGACGTCGAGGGAGACGACCTCGGCGCCCGCCCGCACGCGCACAGGTCCAGGGGTGTGGGGTGGTCGCGCCATGGTGATCGCGAGGGTGCCGGCCCTCGCGGGGAAGCGCCACGACGCCCGGGGCCCCGTCCACGCGCCGCGGCGTCGCTGTCCGAAGGTCTCGGCGTTGTACACCCCCTCGAAGGAGGCGCCCGCGGCTTGCATGGAGGCGGGCTGCCCAGGGGAGAACCGAAAGGCGGGAGCGGCGATGCCGGGCCCAGAGGCCCACGCGGAGAGCAAGCGCGCTGACAAGATCCGCCCATCATCTTGGGGCTGGAAGGTTTTGGACACGTCAACGCGTATCGGCGAGCGGCAGCCGCGGATGTTGAGGTTGAGGTTTTGTACCCCCGCAGTCAGCACGCCCTCCTCAATGGAGCGGCCGTCGCAGGTGGCCTCCCAGGGGATCGGCGCGTGAACAGCGTCGGTCAAGAGGCGGAGCGTGACAAGCTCTGCGCCCATCGGCGGCGCGACCTCCGCGTGGTCCGACCACCACGCGAAGGGGAGCCCGTCGTCGGTGCGTTCGATGTGATGGTGGCCGTCGCCGAGGAGCACGGGGTCGCGGTAGGCGCGGGCACGCGTGAATCGTCCTTGGGACAGGCGGGCGGCCGCGCTCGGAAAATCGTCGTGGACAAGCTCGCACACGGTGTTGCCGGGGAGCACGTTCAAGGACCGTCCCGTGAGCGCCCAGGTTCCGGGCGGGAGACGAGGCGGTTCGGCGGGGGATCGCACGTCGATGACGCGCGTGTCGCCGAGGGTGCCGTCGAGGCTCGCGAGCCTCGCGAACGAGAACATGCCGTGGGAGAAGGCGACGGCGGGAGGGGAGGTGCGGGCGATGTCACGGAGGGTCGCGACGGGCGGGAGCGGCTGGCTCGCCATGGGTTCGAGGACGCGCAGCGAGGTGATCGCGAACCACGGGAGCGCGACAAGCGAGAGCACCCCCGCCGCGGCTCGTCCCACGCGATGGAGGGCGAGGGTGGCGGGGATCCACGTGATGACCACGAGCGGGACCGAGTAGCGCGGGAACCCGGGGTGGTGGGCACCGAGCACCATCATCAGGGTCACGCCCCAAAGCGCGCACAGCGACAGCCCTCGGGGGAGATTGGCGCGGCACTCCATCCCCAGTCCGAGCAGCCCAAGCACTCCGAGGATGACCGTGGCACCGATCCCGCCAAGTCCTCGCGTGACACCCAGGTCTTGAAAATTTGTCAGGCCGCCAGCGACGCCAGCGTGGTCCGACAAATGCGCGCGGGTTGCCGTCCAAAACGAGGTCCATCCCCCGCTGTCTGCGATGGCCCACGCGAAGACGCCGAAGAGCACCAGGCCTCCAACCCCCATCGGGAGAAGCTCGTCGCGGAGCTTAAGACGGGTCTGCACGATTCGCGAGAGCGCCAAGACGCCCGCGGTGGGGGCGAGCTGTGGGCGGATCGTCAGGGCCAACGCGACCATCGACCAGCCGAGCACCGCGCGCCAGCGGGGCCGCGCTCGATCCCTGGAGGCGTCGTCTCTTTTTGTGCTGCCCGGTCCGAGACTCCACCCCCAAGTTGAGGCGGCGCCGATCAAGGCGGCCACCGCGGCGGTCGACGTAAAGGCGCGGGGGGCATGCACCCACAGCGACGGCGTGGCGATCAGGGTCGCGGCAGACGCCAGCGCGAGGAGGGCGCCGACCCGGCGGTTCAGCAGGATCCAGATGAGCAGCGCCACCGCGGCGGACGCAGCGCCAGAGAGCAGACGTAGGCTCAACAGCGCGTCGTCCACGAAGACGTTGACGATCTTTCCAAGCAGCATCCAGCCGGGAAATCCGGGCGGATGGGGGCGATGGTGAACGATGTCCAGATCCAGCACGCCGGCCGCGAAGATGGCCTCGTCTTGTTCCCACGGGCCGTCTGGAACGAAGACAAAGCGAGAGGCGAGGAACGCCGCGGCGAGCGCGACACCGAGGGGAGCCCCCGCCGCGGCGATCGACCTGGAGGGCGCGTCACGGGCGGAACTCGGAGGCTGGGGAGCGTCGCGCTCCGTCGCGCTAGGGTCGGTCGTCGTCATGGAAAGCTGGAGGGGACGTGGCGCGTCGGTGCCGGGAGGCTACCACGTTGACGATGCCTCCCACGCGTGGACGATGCCTCTGTAGTCCGTGATTTTGCTATTCTCCAGATCCCGAGAGGCATCATGGCGAGCGACTTTGAGACATCCTCCGAGTTTGAGTGCGGCGCGGACGAGCTGTTCGCGCTCTACGCGGACCCGGAGTTTCAGCGAGCGAAGGCGCTGGCGCTCGGGGCGACCGTCGCGACGTGCGTCGTCGAGCGGACCAACGACACGGCCGTGGTGCTTCGCCTCGAGACGACGCGCCCTTCGTTCAGCGGGCGGGGGGAGGAGCGCGCGATCATGCGGATGGAGCTCGATCGAGTGACGCGCGGATCGACGTGGCGGCAGACGGTGCGTGGGCACGAGCGCCGGGCGCGGGTGGAGGGCACCTCCACCGTGTCGAAGCTCGCGGAGGGTCGGTCACGTCTGACCGTCGCCGGCCGCGTTGAGATTCGAATTCCCCTCGTGGGGCGCATCATCGAGGGGAAGATCCTCGGGGCGGTGCGCGGCATCGCGGACAAAGAGGCCGCGTTTATTCGCGCGCGGCTGGCGGGTCGTTCCTAGCGGCTACTTCAGCGCGGTCTTGATCCGTTTTGCGAGGGTGAGCACCTCGTCTCTCAGCGCCGGGGGAGAGACGGACTCGAGGCCGTCCCCGAGGGACGCGAGGCGCCGCGCGAGCTCGCGGCATGACCGAAAGGGGACGGAACGCTCCAGCCGTTCATTCGCGGTGCGCCAGGTGTCCACCTGCGCCGGGTGCCACTGCTCCATCGCTGCCCATCGCGCGACGGGTCCGCGGAGGATGACCGTGGCCTGCCCAGGCCGGTCCGAGTCGACGCCAAACGCCGGGTCATCGTCTCCCCACACGTGGTCGCGCCGGGGGACGAGCGCCCGCGCTGCGCGGGGGGGGAGCTGACGGACGGATTCGATTTGGGCGACGCGAAATGAGCGAGGCGCGCCCCTCGTGACCGAGAAAGCGCGGAGGTAGAGGCTGCCGTCGTGGATCCGCAGCTGCCAGGGTTCAATCTCATGCTCCCGCGCCGCCGTGTCCGGGTCGCTCCAAGGGCTCTTGTAGCGGATTTTAAGCGGCCGGCTCCCGATGGCGTGGAGAATCTTCGTCACCATGGTCAGATCGGCGGGCTTGCCCATGCTCACGGTGGCCGTGAGGGCTCCTGGGCGCAGCTTGATGGGCTGCCCCTTTGTTCGGGTGCGGTGGCCCTCGCGAATCTTGAGATCCATGTCTTCCACGAGTCGCCGCAGCCGGTCGAAGAGGCTCTTGTCTACGAGCGGCTCGAGGAGCGCGCTGGCGAAGAGCACCGCCTCCAGGTCGGACTGCCCCGGGTCGAGGAAGGGGAGGGTGAACGAGGGCTCGGTGAGTTTCCAGTGATTGTCGCTGCGGTCGAAGATGATGGGGGCGTCTTTCTCATCGCGAAGCCACTTCAGCGCGCGCTGGATCGTCTGCATGGACATCTCGGAGCCCGGAGGAAACGGACGACTGCAGAGCACCTCTTTGGTCGCACCCTCCGCGTGCGCGCGGAGGAACCGCAAGACGTTGGCGGCTGCATTTTGGACGACGAGGCTGGTCGAGCGGGCCATGGGGATCATGGTAGCCACGGACGGCGCCCCACGACGGAGACTCGCGCGGTGCCCTCCTGGTGCCCGAAGAACCCCGACTTCGCGGGATCTCTCAGCGCGCGACCCGGACGGGGATCTCTACGATCGCCGTCGGCTGGTCCCGTCGAAAGGTGAGGGTGGTCTGCTCCGACAGGAGGCGAAGCTCGATCGTGTTGGCCTGGTTGAGCTCCAGATCAAAGAAAATATCGTTGTGCACGGTGACGCGCCGGGTCTTTGAAGGCAGCGGGACCTCCAGGTAGACCCAGGCGTCGCGCAAGGAGAGCTCCATCCCGACCCAGCGAATGGGCAACCTCGGAGCGTCGCCGCGCTCGAAGAACAGCTTGGAGGAGAGGTAGCGGTAGGCGTGAGCGGCTCGGTCGGGAAACTCCTCAAGCTTCGCCTCGACGCCCGACGAGCGGCGGAGCGCCTCTTCCAAGTCTTCGGGCTTCATGCGAATGGCGATCTGCAGCGACCAGCTCGCCTCGTCGAGCGTCGCCTCCGCGAACGTCACGTGGTAGGGGTGAGCGTGCGCCGTTTGAGGGGCGAGGGCGCAGCACCAAGCGCCGAGCCACGTCAGCGCGGCGAACAAGGGGGCGTTGCGTCGCCGCGTGGTTCGCCGCCGCTGGACCGCGGGGTCACTTCCCAGGTCGTTCGCGCTCATCCACCTTCTCCTGCGGAGAGCGCTCTTTGACAGAGCCATCTCCGAGGCCCGCGTCCCGCATGGGGTTGCCTCGGTCTCTGCGATACTTGAACAGCTCGAAGCGTGATTTCTCGACCTTCGGCGGGTAGAAATTGTTCGAGAGGTCGGTGTCGGCCGTCTCCAGGTGAGGATCGACGACCACCCGCACGAGGTCCTTGTCGGTCATCACCGCCTTGGAGGTCTCGTGCCAGTCGCGCCGCCAGATCTCCGCGGGGATGCGGATCTCTTCCTTGGAGCCGTCGCCGTAGTGCAGCTCCAAAATGACCGGCATGACGAGCCCCCCCACATTCTCAAGATCGATCACGTAGAACTTCTTGGTGGTCTTCAGCAGCTCCTTCTCCTCGTCGGAGAGCCGCTTGAGCGCGCGCTGATACCACTTCTTGTCCTTCTCTGTGACGTCGAGCTTGTCGTAGTCGTTGTAGAAGTCCTTGAGCTCTGGGAGGGCGTCGGTCAGCTGCGCCAAGTCCTCGTTGCGCCGCTCCGAGAGGCTCTCGGGGACGCTGTCACGCTCTTCGCGGTCCCGCGCCTTCTCGATCTCGGGGTCCAGCGTGTCCACCGAGAACTCTCGGATGCCCGTGAGGGCGATGTCGACGTGGTCGGTGCTGTAGAACCATCCGCGCCAAAACCAGTCGAGGTCGATGCCCGAGGCGTCCTCCATGGTGCGAAAGAAGTCGGCGGGCTGGGGGCGGCGAAACTTCCAGCGGCGCGCATATTTTTTGAACGCGAAGTCGAACAGCTCGCGGCCGAGCACTGTCTCACGCAGGACGTTGAGGGCGGTCGCAGGCTTGGCGTAGGCGTTGTTGCCGAACTGCAGGAGGGACTCCGAGTTCGTCATGATCGGGACTTGATTCTCGCTCGCCATGTAGCCGACGATGTTCCGCGGCTCTCCGCGTCGCGAGGGGTAGTCGGGCTCCCACTCTTGCTCCGTGAGGTACTGCAAGAAGGTGTTGAGGCCCTCGTCCATCCACGTCCACTGCCGCTCGTCCGAGTTGACGATCATGGGGAAGTAGTTGTGCCCGACCTCGTGGATGATGACGGAGATGAGGCCGTATTTTGTCCGCGCGGTGTAGGTGCCGTCCTCCTCGGGTCGGGGACCGTTGAAGCAGATCATGGGGTACTCCATGCCACCGACGGGGCCGTTGACCGAGATGGCGACGGGGTAGGGGTAGTCGAAGGTGTAGCGGGAGTAGATGTCGAGGGTGTGCTCAATGGAGCGGGTGGAGTAGCGGCTCCACAGGGGCTCGCCTTCGTTGGGGTAGTAGGACATGGCCCACACGTCGCGGCCGTTCACGTCGTGGGAGACGGCGTCCCAGATGAACTTGCGTGACGTGGCGAAGGCGAAGTCACGCACGTTCTTGGCGTGGAAGACCCAGGTTTTCTCTTCTTCGGTCCCCTCGGCCTCGTTTTGTTTGGCCTCTTCGGGGGTGACGATGAACTCCGGCGCGTCGGCCTTGGCGGCCTTGGACAAGCGGGCGCGCTGATCCGAGGTCAGGACCTTGTTGCCGTTCTTGAGGACGCCGGTGGAGGCGACGATGTGGTCGGCGGGGACGGTGATCTCCACCTTGTAGTCCCCAAGCTCCAGCGTAAATTCGCCGTTTCCGAGGAATTGCTTGTGCTGCCACCCGTTGACGTCGGTGTAGGCGACCATGCGCGGGAACCACTGGGCGATCTCGTAGATGTAGTTCTTGTCGTCCTCGAAGAATTCGAAGCCGGTGCGGCCAGAGACGCGGTCGGAATCGTTGATGGCGTAGTGCCAGTCGATGTCGAGGTCGACCCGCTTGCCGGACGCGAGGGGCTTGGGCAGATCGATGCGCATCATGGTGCCGACCACGACGTAGTTGAGGTCCTTGCCACCCGACTGCACGCGCGTGAGCTTCACGGAGCCGTCGAAGGTGGCGCGGGCGAAGATGCGGCGCAACGAGCGGTAGGGCATGCGTGAGAAACCGGGGGTGGATCGGGCGCGGACGCTGTCCGAGTCGGGCGCGTAGATGTTGGCGTCGAGCTGCAGCCACACGTAGTCGAGGGTGTCGGGCGACTCGTTGAAATACCGAATTCGCTGGCTCCCCTCCAGGTGCTGCTTGGCGTCGTCGATGCGCACCTTGATGTTGTAGTCGGCCCGCTGCTGCCAGTAGCGATGACCGGGCGCCCCGCTCGCCGCGCGGGTGCTCGTGGGGGTGGGCAAGGTCTCCTCCAATTGACGGAATGGGTCCGTCAACGGGGGGCGCTCATCCTCGTCCGGGGCGGCGGTGGAGATATTGGGGATCGCGCAGGCGAGGGCGAGCACGGGGAGATGAGTACGAAACGACCACTTCATCACGAGGCGCGAAACCTATCACGTCCCGCGGACGCTTTTGGGGAAAGTTGGCGGGCGGCGCCGGGCGTGCGCGCGCGCGTCTACAACTGAGAAGCAGGCGATTTCTTGGCCTTGCGTGCGGCTTTGCGTTCCGCGCGCCGCTCGAGCCATTTGTCGCCGTAGAGCATCTCTTCCCACAACAATTCGACGCTCGCGCCGAAGATGTCAAAGCTCGACTTAAAGGTCCCCGCGTTGGATCGCACGCCGTTCTCACCGGCGCAGTAGTCGGGGCAGGGGCGGACCGCGCGAATTTGATAGAGCTTGGCGGTCGCCTCATCGGTCTCGATGGTCTCTTGGAACACGTGCATGTAGCCCACGTTGAGTCCGACGCCGCGGAATTGTCCGCTCAGCCCCGCGCTCAAACCACCGCGCATGAAGCTCGGGATGTCGAGGTGGGCGTAGCCGTCGGGGGAGGCGGCGGTCTCAAAGAATCCGCCGGCGCGCAGCGTCAGGTGACCGTCGAGGAGGTTGTAGTCGCCGCCGGTACGGATCGCGACGGTGTCCTTAAAGTTTTTGCCGATCGAGACCGGCGCGATCGGGATCCCGTTGATGGCGCCGTCGAAGGTGATGTCAAAGGACTGGTTGGCGGACCAGTTCTCATATTGAACGTCGAGCTCCACATCGAACAGCTCGCGGTCCCCCTTGATCTTGATGTACCGCGCGCCGACGCGAAGCTCGATGGGCATGACGAGCTTGTCCATGCTCGCGCTTGTTGGGCGGCAGTTGATGTCGTCCCCGGTCACCGGGTCGGCGTCGCAACTCTCCGAGACCAGCGTGTCCTTGTCGGTCTCGAGCGAGCCTTCCCAGGTGCCCTTGCCGGCGAGAAAAGGCTTTTTGGAGCCCTTCTTGACGCCCTCCGGGCGGAAGATGACGGGCACCACGCGACCCCCGAACCCCAGCTCCACCGAGGGGTGAGGCCGGTACCACGCGCCCAAAATCGCGGTGAACGCGAACCGATCTTGAAGGTTGAGTTTGGTGACAAGCTGCGTGCCGTTGCCATCCGGGAGCGGGGAGAAAATGGAGGCGTCCACGCCATTGTCTGGATTTGTATCGGAGAGCAGCGAGCTGTCGACGCCGAGGGAGTAGCTCAGGTACGGCATGTCCGCCCACTGCAGCGTCGCGCCAATTCCAAACTTGTCGCTCTTGTGTTTCCAGGCAGCCGCGAGCGAATAGTACAAAACGATGGTGTCCATCTCGGTGAGGAGGAAGGACTGCGGTCCGTACTCGGGATACTTCACCTTCCCCACGGCGTGGGGGCCGAACACGCCGGCGGCGAAGGTCCAATTGTCGAGGCCGAAATCGGAGGAGATGACGCCGAACCCTCCGAGGGCAAACAGCGGCGTCTGGTTCTTCACCGGGTCGAAGGTGGTGCCACCCAGGGCCTCGCCAGTTTGGGGATCCACCCAATAGTCGGAGAGCGGGGCCCGCGTGTATTCCATTTGATGCCAAATCAGGCTGTGACTCAGCATCACTCGCGTGCCCCGTTGTTTCGCGAGCAGCGCGGGGTTGTAATAGATGGCGGAGAGGTCCTTCGCACCCGCGACGTAGGCGTTGCCACGCCCGAGCGCGCGCGCGCCTGGACCCGCGACCTCGAAGCCGCCCGCCTGCGCGGGAGCGCTCGTCAAGACCAGCGCGCTGGCGACCGCAGCTCCAACGCAGGTGCGGGTAAATACCGGGAGGCGTGGGCGAGGACGCGAGGAAGAATTCGGCGGCATACAGAGACTTTCAGCGTTTTCGAAGGGGGACGGCGTTCGGATCCATGGACGGTCAACGTCGACAAAACCCTCCGTCCATGCGATCGCACGAGGCGTTCAGGACCGGTGGAGGCTATCACAGCGTACGAGGCGTGATACAGTTCGCGGCATGAATACTGTCCTGTTTCGCCATCCACAGTCCTGCCATCGCCTGCTCAGCGCGCTCGCGCTCGTCACGGGACTCTCGTTGGGTTTCGGGTGTGGTGGAGACGCCGACAGCGAGACGGGTCAGCTCCCAAGCTCCGGCGGCAGCATGGATACTGCGGGTGACGGTGACGGCGACGGCGACGGTGACGGCGACACGTCGTTCCCTGCGTCCTACCGCTTCGACTGCATCGACATTCAAGGGCTTGGTGACGCGGACGGCACCAACATTCAGGCGGGGCTTTTGGAGCAGGCTTGGAGCGCTGACATTAAAAACCACAAGCTCAATATCCTGGCAAACGTCACGGAGCTTGACGAGGCGGCGGGCACGGGGACCATGGTCATTAGCTCGGGGGTAGGGGCCTCTGACTCGGACTTGTGTGCGCAACCAGACACCATCGCCATGGAGGTCCCGATCACCTTTGATGCCTCGGTCACGACATGGGTGCCGAACACCGACGCGGGCACGTGCAGCGCGGCGGGTTCCACGCCAGGATTCGGGACGTTTAGTTTCGGGAGCGACCCCTCGCAAATTTTTTATATCTACGCAGAGGATGACGACGGCACGCCGTTCAGTTGCACCGTGGACGAGCGCCCCGACGCCGTCCCGCTGCGCGGAGTTGTCGCGGAGTTCTCGCTCGCAGAGGACGGGCAACTCGCCTCCGGAACCTTGACCGGCTGCTTGTCCGAGGCCGACGCGGACAGCCTCTGCTCGTGCATTGGCGCGTGCGACCCCTCGCTCCCCGTACCCCCGAGCTGCGAAGGCTGCATGCCTGGAGGGCTCCCGCTCGGCTCCTTGCTCAGCGGAATCAACACCTCCGAAAACTGCACGACGCTGCTCGGGGAGCCCGCGTTTGACATGGTGGTGGGCTTCACCGCCACTCGAATTCCATCGATTCCTGAGACCTGCATGTAGCGCGCTTCGGCCCCCGCAGATGGGCCGGGAGCGCGTCTGCGCATCATCCGCGTTCTTGGCCCCGGTTGACACCGCGAAGCACTGAACGTCGGAACGCCCTTCGCCGCACATTTTCCGCGCCCTTCGGTTCGCGGCAGATGCCCCTGTCTGGTACCGTCTGCGCATGAAAAAGCTCTGGCTCCTTGGTCTTGTAACCTCCCTCTCAATATCCGTCGCGACTGGCTGCTCCTCCGATTCTGATGACACCAGCGGCAACGAAACTGGTGACGGTGACGGTGACGGTGACGGCGACGGCGATGGAGACGGAGACGGAGACGGAGACGGAGACGGCGATGGGGACGGCGACGGTGATGGAGACGGAGACGGAGACGGAGACGGAGACGGAGACGGCGACTGCTTCCCGATGATCGTTGGGGATGCCGCCGCGAACACGTTGAGCACGACGGCGACGGCGGATGCTGGCATCGTCGGAAATTGTGAGCTGGACTTTTCCCTCGGTGTTACAGGGGGAGAGTTGTGCGTGGTTGATAACGGCGATGACACGGCCGGATTCATGATCGTCGATCTTGAACTTGAGGACGTCCCTCCCACGGTCTGTGCCTTGCTGGTTTCTGTGGAGCTCGCGATCCAGAACTTTGTCTTGTCCAACAGCGGTCCGGACTTTCAGGTCCAGATTCCGCTCGCGGGCGGGGCGATGACCGGTATCCAGATGATTCAAGCCACGGGCGACCTCATCGTTGATGGTGGCGCTCCCGCTCCGTTTGACTTCCCTGGCCTTCTCCCAGAAGGTACAGTGACCTACGTGCCGAACGTCTCTGTGGGCGTGACGTGGAATGACACCACGTCCGAAGTGGTGAACGAGGTGATTCCGGCGGGAGACTCTGTGCCCGTCGATGTGACCTTTAAGTTGACCGGGCTCGAGGGCTCCATCAACTTCGAGAAGTAGCGGGTTGGCGAGGCGACCTGCGTCGCCGATCATCGCTGACGACGATCCGAGAGGGGAGAGCGCGACGCGTTCTCCCCTTCGTCGTTCTTGGACAGGCGCAGCTCGTCACGAGGTGCGGGCGCGCCGCGTACGCAGCTGAAGAGCAGGCGCCGTACATGAAATATGGTGGATCCAATCGATTGGCGGGCGCTACCAATAAACCGACCCGCCGGCATGGGTGTGTCGAATCGATGCGATCATTGATTTATACCGGGCTCACGGTTGGTTGGACGTTTCCTTGTTACCGTCCGAGAGATGGGTCGCATGCGATGGATACCGATGGGGATGTTGGTGGCGTCACTCGGCGTAACGAGTGGATGCGCCGACGACGATGTGAATGATGAGGTGAACGAGACCTCGGAGACGGGCGGAGACGGCGATGGGGACGGCGACGGCGACGGCGACGGCGACGGCGACGGAGACGGCGACGGCGACGGCGTTGGGGACGGCGATGGGGACGGCGATGGGGACGGCGATGGCGACGGCGACTTGCCGATCGATCCTCCCGACGGCGCGACCTGCTACCGGCACCCACGGGTGAGCAACCCCAACATCCTCCACACGACCATGAAGGCCAGCACCATCACGGGGACATGCGAGGTGCCACTTGAGCTGCGGGTCGTCACCGGGGAGTTGTGCACGCGTGCGTTGGACGCGGAGAGCACGGAGTTCATGGTGTTGGGCCTTGAGGTCGCTGACATTAAGGACCAGGTGTGCGACCTGGGGGTCACCTTGGACTTCGAGGTCCGCGATCTTCTCTTCCTCACGAGCGCGCTAGATTTTGCGATCACCATCCCCGTGGAGGGGGGAATGATGTCGGGGGGACTGGCGATGGACGCCACCGCCGATATCTATGCGAATGACACCTCGGCGCTGGTCGCCACGGAGGGGCTCTTGCCGCCGGGGTCCGTGAGCCTCGATCCGACGGTCATCGACGCGACCTGGTCCGAGCCCGACTACCTCATGTTCGACAAGGACGTAGGGGGCAGCTTCGGGGGATTTGGCGTCACCGTGAATTTCAAGCTCATCGGGTTGGAGGGCGCGCTGCGATACGGGTTGATACCTGAGACATCTTCGGAGATCGAAGAGGAACCCTGAGCCCGCTGGGCGGGCGCAGCACGTCGTCCATACCCGGGGAGAACAACCCCAGGGCTTCGCACGTAGCGGCGCTTGGACGGCCAAGGAGCCGCGCGCAGCGCCAAATTGGCGGCTGCGACCTCACGGGGGCGACGAGCCGCTGGGTGTGCTATTCGTTCGGCCCGTCCACCGACGGAGGACAGCCATCATGAGCGCACCAGACTCCACCGCCGATGTCATGCAGAAGATCGTCTCTCTTTGTAAGAGGCGGGGCTTTGTGTTCCAAAGCTCCGACATCTACGGGGGCTTGCGGAGCGCCTACGACTACGGCCCCATGGGCGTCGAGCTCAAGCGCAACCTCATGAACGAGTGGTGGACGGCCATGGTGCACACCCGCGAGGACATCGTTGGTCTCGACGCGTCCATCATGATGCATCCGAAGGTGTGGCAGGCCAGCGGACACCTCGCGTCCTTTAGCGATCCGCTCGTGGACTGCAAGCTCTGTGGAGAGCGCTTCCGAGCCGACAAGGCGCCTCGGCTCGAGGCTGGAGCCCCGGCCCCCATCACCTTGGGGGACAAGGGCAAGGCGAAGGCGGCGCTGACCCGGGCCAACGAGACGCTGGGTCAATCCCTCACCCGAGACGGCAAGTCGCTCGTGGGTGCTGTGGGCGGCGAGCGCGGCTACGTGTGCAGCAACTGCGGGGCGCCCTACTTGAGCGAAGAGCGGCAGTTCAACTTGATGTTCCGAACCAGCCTCGGACCCGTCGACCCTGTGAACGCGCTCATCGGCGCGCTCAAAACCGCAGTGGAGGAAGGTGCTGATGACGCTACCTTGCGCGCGCGGGCGGAGTCGGTCATCGCGGACTCCGCCGTGTACCTGCGACCAGAGACGGCGCAGGCGATGTTCGTGCAGTTCGGGAATGTGCAGCAGAGCATGTCGTCGAAGGTGCCCTTTGGGATCGCGCAGATGGGCAAGTCCTTTCGCAACGAGGTCACCGTGGAGCACTTCATCTTCCGCTCTTGCGAGTTTGAGCAGATGGAGATGGAGTACTTCGTACCGCCCGGCGAGGGGCCCAAGTACCTCGACTACTGGAAAGAAGCGCGCATGAAGTGGTGGGCGTCGCTCGGGCTCTCCGAGGACAAGCTGCGCCTGCGTGCCCACGAGTCCGATGAGCTCGCGCACTACAGCGACGGCTGCTGGGATGTGGAGTACCTGTTCCCGTGGGGTTGGGATGAGCTCGAGGGGATCGCGTCGCGCACGGACTACGACCTCAACGCCCACATGAAGGGGTCGGGCAAGAAACTGCACTACTTCGATCCCGAGGCCACGAACCCCGAGACCGGGAAGAAGGGGTGGCGCTACACGCCACACGTGGTCGAGCCCGCCGCCGGTGCCACACGCGGCGTGCTCGCCGTCTTGTGCAACGCCTTCGACGAAGAGGCGCCGGGCGCAGATGGGAAGGGGGGGCGCACGGTGCTGCGCTTGCACCCGAGGCTCGCGCCGTACAAGGTGGCGGTGCTCCCGCTGGTGAAAAAAGATGGGATGCCTGAGAAGGCCCGCGAGATCGCCCAAGACTTCTTTCGCTCGGGAATCAACGCGCGCTACGACGAGCAGCACACCATCGGCAAGCGCTACGCGCGGCACGACGAGATCGGCACGCCGTACTGCATTACGGTCGACGAGAAAACTTTTGAGGACGACACCGTGACGATCCGCTATCGTGACGACAAGTCGCAGGATCGAATCGCGATCAGTGAGGTGGTGGGGGTCATCATGGGCGCGCTCCGCGGCGCCTCACCCCGCGTCGCCAAGACCTAGCGGTCGTCGATAGAGATGCCCGTTACACTACGAATCGTCCAGAGCCGCGAACGCTCACGTTGACAAGCGAAGGAACAACCCCATGAATCAGCCCCGCACAGTCCACTGCAACAAGCTCGACCAAGACCTGCCCGCGCTGCCGTTTAAACCGTTTCCCACGGAGTTTGGCCAGCTGCTCTACGATCGCGTGAGCATGCAGGCGTGGCAGATGTGGCTGAGAGAGTCTCCACGGTACATCAACACCTATCGCATCGACCTCCAGTCCGCGGAGGGGCGAGAGTTTCTTGAGAACCAAATGAAGGTGTTCTTCGGGTTTGAGGAGGGGGATCTCGCAGAGACCGCTTGGTCTGCGCCCTCGGATGAGCCCTCGAAGAGCTAGACCTCAGCTCGCGCTCGCGCGATGGAGGAGATGCGATGCGGGGTGTTCGACGCTCAGGGCGACCTGGCGACGACGCCATTTGAGCACGAGGGGAGTGACCGCGAATCCGGTGAGGAATCCGCCCAAGTGGGAGTACCAGGCGACGTGGGTCTGCGCGGAGAACAGGCCCATGACCGCTTGAAATCCGATCCAAAACACCAGGTAGGTCCACGCGGGCAGCTTCACCTGCACGAAGAGGATCATCTGGAATAGCTTGTTGCGGGGGAAGCTCCACAGGTAGGCCGCCATCACGCCCGCGATTCCGCCCGAGGCACCGACGATGGGATCCGCGGTGGCGCTCGTCAAGAACACCTCCGCGACGACGCCGACGAGGCTCGCCAAAAAGAACATCCCAATAAAGCGCAGCTTGCCGAACAGGGACTCTACGTTGTCGCCGAAGATGTACAGGAAGTACATATTGCCGAGCAGGTGGGCGAAGGTGCCGTGGAGGAACATGGACGTGAACAGGGTCCAGCCAGAGCCGCTGCCGATGGACGCGAGCCCATGGGCCTCGAAATCGTCGCGGAGGGCGCCAGCGACCGGCGCCAGACATCGACCGCCGGCGTCGCGCGCCCGAGACATGACGTCGCAGTCCTCAAGTCGAACGACCTCCAAGGTCTGGAGCCCAAAAAAGACTGTGAGGACCGCCAAGAGCCCGTAGACGATCCACGGGGTCTCGCGCTTCGGGTTGTCGACCTCGACCGGGAGCTGCGTGAGGAGCTGGATCGCATAGATCGCGCCTCTTCGCGCGAGGTCCTCGGCCGTCCCGCGCTGGCCTTCGGCGGTCGTCAGCTTCGCGAGCTTCGCCCGCTCGTGACCGTCGAGCCACAGGCCATGGCAGGTCCCGCAACGCTCTACGGGGGTCGTCCCTGCGCCCGCGCTCAGAGGGTGCGTTCTCATGGCGCCATGCCCACGGGGGCAGACGCGCTCGGAGAGCTCATGCTCAGCTCCGATGGCCGCTTCAAGACTGGTCTCGTCGCCCTCGGTGTCGGTCGCGAGCGTGTCGAGCTCACCCGCGTCAAACCACGCGCCGTTGCATGTGGGGCACGCGTCGATGTGGACCGCCGCGCGCACCTGCGACGTGGCGTGGTGCGCTGCGGAGTCCTCGCCGTCGCTCATGAGCCAGCTTCCGTCCTCGTCTCGGATGAACTCAACCTCCAAGAGGGGGCTCAGTCCGCAGGAGGCACACTGGGCGGAGACCGGGCCTAGCTCGCTGTTTGCATCAGGGTCAGAGATCTCTCGTCCTCCGTGGGGCTCGCGTAGACCGTTGTTTTAGCGCATTTCTTCACCGGTTCGAATCAACAACCCCCAAAAAGTAGGAACTGGTCGTAAGGTGGTGCGTCCATTGGGACAGGGGGTTGAATCAGATGATGAAGTCGAACAAGTTAAACATCGTGGTGTTTGGAGGCGTCGCCGTGCTGGCCGGCGCGGTCTACCTCTCTGGCTTCAATCCAATCGCAGAGCTTGATTCAAAGCGCGTGCGGAGCGTGAAGGCGAACATCGCTGAATTCGATCCCGACGCGGACATGGAGTTCGACATGAACAAGTGGGGGACCGAGCTCCCCGATGAGTACGACATCGAGACCGCGTTCGGATCCTCGCTGGAGAAGATGGACGGCTGCGTCATCTCCCACAAGTCGCGCGCCAAAATGGAGAGCGACGCCGTGCTCGAGGGGGAGGCCTACCTCGCGGTGCAGCTGGACCCGAAGCGTGGGCGTCCCGCGGGCGTCAATGTGACCCTCCCCGACGCGATCCAGACGGACACGCGGCTCTCCAAGTGCATTCGAGATGTGGCGTACAAGGTCGGCTACCCGAAATACGACGGCCCGCCGCGCGTGGTGAACTTGTCGTTTGAGCTCGATCCCGGGTACGACACGGTCGACTAGCGCTCACGAGGCGTGACTGTGCGGACCCCTGACGTCGTCGGGGCCCTAAGTTTGTGCATCGCGCGGACGTTGGTAGGATGAGGTCACCGGCGAGACCTCCAGTGTGGAGCGGCCGTTGAGACGCGAGCATGAACCACGCTGAGGTCGAGGGCTCAAAATCGTTGGGCGCGGAGGCGCGCTCGCGCTGGGTCGCGCGCTGGGGAGGTCGTTTGTTCCCCTTGGCTGCGGCGCTCGGCGTGGGGTTCGGCCTGTTTGTCAGCTTGTGGGTCGGGGCGTGGGAGATCGAGCGGTCGGTGGTCGTCTATGCGGAGTCCGTCGCTGTCCGCGGGGCTCCCTATCCCGTGCGCGTCGAATCGCAAGACGCTCACGGCGAGGCCGTGGCCATTGAACGCGTAGAGCTCAGCTACGAGCCAGACGAGGGGCCAGTTGTCAGGCTTGGCGAGCTGTCGCCGCTCGGCGCTGGCTTTCGAGGGATTCATGGCGCCACGCTCCGCTTTCCGGGAGCCGGTGAAGGTGAAGGGACGCTCGTGGTGCGCGTTCATCAAGCAGGTCACGAGACAACCCGATGGACAATCCCGGTCGCCGTTCGGGGCTCGAGGCGAGCGCGGGCGCCGGCGCGGCTGAACAACGAGTCAAAGCTCGCCCTCATCGATGACTCGGACCCGCAGCCGGACGCGCTTAAAATCGACGTGGAGGTCATGGGGCAGATGCTGGCTCCGTTCACCAACGTCTTCATGGTGAGGCTCACCGACGCTGATGGCAGGCCCCTGCGGCGCGCGGTGAAGGTGTCGTTGGCCTCGGGCATGTTTGGGGCGCTCCAAGGGAGTCATGACGCGCCACCCGTGGTCTTCGAGGGGAGCACCGACGGGGACGGGCTCGCCCGCTTCAAGGGTCGCGTACAGACCGAGGTTATCCGCTTAAAGGTCGACGTGGCGGGTGCTCAAGAGGAGGGTGTGGACGTGTCGACCGTGGCGGGTGACGGCTCCGCGGGCGCGACAATGGACTCCGCGGGCGACCCCGTGACGCGGGTCGTCCGACTCGTCGGGTATCCGGGGGCGGTGAAGTTGACCGTCGCCCAGCCCACTGTCGTGACGGTGGGCGCGACGGTCGAGCTGCGGTTGGCGCAGATCGGCGCGCGCGGCAGTTTGATCGACGTCCACGACGCCACGGGCGCCTGGATCGACACGCTCACGCACACCGAGGGGAGCGACCTGGTGCATCGATGGACCGTCTCGCCGGGGACGCCAGCGGGGCTCGTCTCGTTGGAGGCGTATCGGCGCTCGAGCTCGTTTCGCGCCGGCGCGATGGTGGAGCTCCTCTTTGTCGGGGGAGCAGGGGCGAGCCGCGCGGCGCGTGAGCGCGCGCTTCTCCACAAGGTGCGAGAGGCCACGTCGTCGTCCTCCTCGGCGGAGGAGGACACCGCACGCCAGCTCCGATGGTTGTCGGCGCTCGAGGAGACCGCGACCACCCCAGGCCGAGGTGGGCTCCGGCTCGAGTGGCTCATGGGCACGATGGACCGCGCCGCCTATGGGGCCCCGGTCGCGCTCCGGAGCCTCCCTTTGGACACGGACGCGCTGCGAGCGAGAAAACACGAGATCCACGGCTATGTGCGCAGCTACTTGGTCGTCGGGGGGATCCTCTATGTCCTGCTCTTCGCCGGCTGGCTGCTGCTGGAGAGCAGACTTCAGCGCGTTGGCCTCACGGGGGAAGAGGCGGGGGTGCTGCGGGACGCGGCGCCGTCGAAGGCCGAGGGGGCCGCCCGATTCGCGTTAATGATTTTGATGGTTGGCGGGACCCTTGCGTTGATCATCGCCCTCTTCGACAATCTCATCTGGAGTTACCACTGATGCCGCGACCACACGCGATGATCCTCGCCGCCGGGTTTGGTACTCGCCTTGAGTCCCTCACCTCCTTGAGACCCAAGCCGATGCTCCCTGTGTGCGGGAAGCCCCTCGTGGAGTGGTGCGCTCGATGGCTCGCGCAGCACGGCGTTCAAGATGTGGCCATCAACCTCCACCACCTCGGAGATCAGATCGAAGCACATCTAGGGACAGGCGAGTCGCTCGGGCAGCGGATCCAATATTCGCACGAGGAAGGGGAGATCCTCGGGACGGGCGGAGGGCTCCTTCGAGCGAGATCCCTGCTCGACGCGGGGGGTGGCGCGCCCATCGTGGTCACCAATGGCAAGATCATCACCGACATCGATCTCGGGGCGGCGCTAGAGTTTCATCGACGCGGCGGCTACGAAGCGACCATGGTGCTTCGAGAGGACCTCGAGGGGGTGTGGAAGGGGAACCTGCGGGTCACGGGCGACGGTCGACTAGGATCGTTGGTGGGGGAGTCGCTCGAGGGCGTGACGCTCGACGACCGCCCCATGATGTTCACCGGGGTTCATATTTTGGAGCCCGCCATGCTCGACCGGATCCCGCGAGAGGGCGCGCCGTGTGTGGTGCGGACCGCGTATATGGACGCGTTTCGTGAAGGACGTGTTGGGGCGTTCGTGACGCGAGATTATTGGTGGGAGCACTCGACGGTCGCTCGTTATCTGACCGGTGTCGGCAACGTCCTCGGTCACGCGGTCACGCGGCCGTGGTGGGACGTCGCCGCGCGAGCAGAGCACGAGGCGCGCGCGCGCGCGGCGGGGGCGAAGGTCGAAGGTCCTGTATGGATGGAGCACGGCGTGGCGCTGGGAGCCGGCGTCGCGCTGGGAGCGGGCAGTCAGCTCGAAGCGGGGGCGAAGATCCTGGAGAATGTGTCCGTGGAGCGGGGGGTCGTATGGGCGGGCGCCCAGGTCTCCACCAGCTTTCGTGGGGGTGTCTGGACGCGCGATGGATTGACGAGGTAGCGGCCGTCGGGCGGCGCCGGACACGACGCCGTAGGACGCGCACATTTTTTTGGCGGCCGCCGTTGACACGCACCTGGGGATGATCAAGTTCGATGGGCGCTCGAACGAGGCCCCTACACAACGCCGAGCTTCGTGTGCTCCCACAACGCCCCGCCATTGGCGGGCCTACACCACAAGGTGCTCGCGCACGGTTTGTGTTCGCGAACACCCGACCAGGAGAGCTACATCATGTTCAACCCACTTTGGATACACACCGACATAACCCGCACCATGGAGCCCATCTTTGAGGAGTTTGCCCGGCAGCTCGCTGCGCCGGTCGCGTCGCCTCGCGGCCGCCATCACGTGGCCTTCGAGGCGAACGAAGATGGCTGGGAGGCGCGGTGCACTGCGCCAGGCGTGCGCGCGGAAGACCTCGATATTCGAGCAGAAGGGGGCGTCTTGCACGTCGTCTACAAAACAGCGCACGGCGAAGAGGAGGGGCTCCGCCTTCATCGCAAGGAGCGACGCGTGGGAGAGATACGGCGGAGGCTCGCGCTCCCACGTGACGCAGATCCCGAGACCATCGCGGCGAGTCTACGCGACGGCGTCCTCACGCTCGCGGTCGCTCCACTCGCAGCCCTCACCCCAAAGAAAATCGAGGTCAAACACGCATGAGCTCGATGAACACATGCAGGAAGAAGAAAGGAACCGTCATGACTCAACGCAGTGAAACAAACACACAACCACAGGTGGTCCCGAGAGCTGACTTTTTTAGGAGCGCCGAGGCCTACGCCATGCATATCGAGGTCCCCGGCGTCAGCGCCGAGGCGATCGAGTTGGATTTTGGAGAGCGCACCCTGACGCTTGAGGCAGAGGCTCCTGGCCTCGGCGTTCAGTTTCGCAGGGTCTTCCGGGTCCCTCGAGACGCCTCGATGGATGCGGTCGACGCGACCCTCGAGCACGGGCTGTTGCGGGTGAGGGTGCCGCGCCAGGCCTCGGAATCTGGCAAGAGAATCGAGGTGACCGCGCGATAAATAATATGCCCCCCACCAGTGGAGACGCTCGGGTGGGGGGCTAGCGCTCTGGGGGGAAGGCGAGCCGGTTGACGAGCAAAATCCCCTCGATGGAGACGAACACCATCACAGCGAGGAACAGGTGCACCTTCATCCGCGCGTCCGCCGGATGGTCACTGCAATCCTCAAGCTGCATACAGCCGTAAAGTTTCCACACCCACAGCAGCACGACGACCTGCGCGCCAATTCGGAGCGGCCAAATCCACTTGGGCGTCGTCTCCGCCGGGGGAATGGACGTGGATTGTTCTGGGTGGTGCATCGCGCTCGTTGCCGCAAGTGTACCCCAAACCGCGAGATTTGCCCCTCGTCCCGTGTGGACGCCATTTTTGAGCGAGAGAATAAGTCTTCGATCTTTTGCGTCGTGTTGTTAGAGTCTCGTTGTGAAGTACACCTGGCCAATCCTCGTGGGAGTCGCAAGCGTTATGCTCGCGTGCAGTGTTAACGTTAGCGCGGGTGCGGGCGCACCACAGGGAGAGGAGGCTGAGCAGGCGACGGCTCGTCCCGACATGGAGGCGACCGACGCGGACCCTGCTGCAGAGTCGCCGGAGACTGAGGCCGATGACGCTTCGCCAGCGACCCAGATGAATGAGGTCGCCGAGGTAGACGCTCCGCCTCGAAAGAAGGCGTGCACAACGAGCGAAGAGTGCGGCGAGGGGATGGTGTGTGAAGGCGAGGGGTGTGGTGAGGGCCAAGGGATCTGTTTCTCCAAGGATCGAATGTGTACTCGCGATCTCCAGACCTACTGCGGCTGCGACGGGGTCGAATTTCAGTCCTCCGGCTCGTGTCCAGGGCAGCGGTATTCGGCTCGCGGCGCGTGCCCTGACGCTCCAACTTGAGATGGTTCCGACCCATCAACACGGACGGGCGCTCCGCGCTCGCCCGGGTGAATTGTGGTCACTTGGAGCACATGAAGAGCGTGTGATTCGAGACGAGCGCCGTGGCTCAGTGATGCGTCAAACGCGGTACAAACTCCGTTTAGGCGAGGAGATCTTGAGTTGTCGCAGAACGGGTCACCGTGGACACGAAACGAACCGTCGTTCATCAAATTGCGCGAAAAATCCCCGAAAATAGTGCGTGAGAACTCTCAGGTTCGCGGTTCCGTTGACGATACATAGCTTCCATGGAGACGAACGCGCTATCCGAGCTGTGCAACGCGGTTGCGAGCCTGCTCAATTCGAGCAGGCGAGTGCTGTTCATTACGGGCGCTGGCGTTTCCGCGGACTCGGGTGTGCCTACGTACCGAGGTGTGGGTGGGCTCGGCTGCCACGCCTCCGACGATCCACTCTTCGATATTGAGCGCGAGCTCGACTTTGAGGTGATGACGCTCGACCCGACGAGGGCGTGGAGGACATTTCATACGATGGAGCGAGAGTCGCGCGACGCCGCACCGAACGACGCTCACGCGAGGCTCTCAGCGTTCTGTCGCGCTCGTCCCGGCGCGTGGACGTTGACCCGAAATGTAGATGGACTCCATCGTCGCGCCGACACACCCAACCTTATCGAGCTCAATGGGAACCTCCGGGATCTTGAGTGCATCGGATGTGGGTGGCATGAGTCGGTCGTGAGCTTCGAAGGACTTGAAGCCACCCCCCAGTGCCCTTCGTGTGGTCGGGTGGTGCGACCGCGTTGTTCTCTAGTGGGAGAGCCCCCTATCGAAGAGGCGATGCTCGCGCTCGAGCGAGAGCTGAAACGAGGCTTTGACGTCGTCGCGTGTGTCGGCGCCTCGTCGAACGCGTCCTTTGTCGCGGATCTACTGGGGGAGACCCAGGCGCGAGGGACCCCGACCATCGAGATCAACCCGGGGGAATCGGTGGTAGCGCACGCCGCACACATGAGGCTCCCGGTGACCCCCGCCGTGGGGATCGCCAGCGTGTTTGAGCGTATGAAGACACCGCCGCCACACGCCGCCTAGCTCCACGTGTGAGCGATTCTCACGAGAAGTGATCACGTCGTGGTTTCGCACCATGTATGCTCAACCCATGGATCGTGCAGCGGCCATTCGAGTGCAGGCTGACGCCGCATTGGCGACGCAGCTTCGCGGACATCCGGTGGTGCAGGCGGCGTCGCGAGCGCGCGGGCGAGCCTCGGGCGGGAGCGAGATCGAGCGTTCGCTGATCGCGAAGGCGGTCCGTCTCACGCGTTCGCTCGCGCCAGAGCTCCAAGAGATGCTCGCCTCGTGTGCGGAGACGTTGAAGGTGGAGACAACGCTCGAACCCTTCGTGTATCCGAGCTCCTCCATGAACGCGGCGGTCACACCGCCAGAGGACGGGAAGCTCTTTGTGTTGTTCTCATCCGAGCTCCTCGATGCGTTCGATCATGACGAGCTTTGCTTCGTCATCGGGCATGAGCTTGGACACCACAAGTACGGCCACCACGATATTCCGGTTCGAGCGGTGCTTGAAGAGGGGGGCAAGCAGGATCCCGAGCTCGCGCTCGATCTGTTCTCTTGGTCGAGGTTCGCCGAGCTCTCCGCGGATCGGGCGGGGCTGTTGTGTTGTCAAAATCTGGAGGCGGTGGGTCGGAGCCTGTTCAAGCTGGCCTCCGGGCTTCGGGGTACGCGCGCCAACGTCGCGATGCAAGCGTTGCTCACCCAAGTCGAGGAGCTCCAAGCGCAGGGGATCGCGACGGCAGATGACGCAGATCGGGACGAGTGGTTTTCGACGCATCCATTCAGCCCTCTTCGGCTGAAAGCGGCGTCCTTGGCGGACAAGGCGGGGTTGTTTACGGGGATCGGCGATGACGACCGGGTCGAGCTCGAGCGCCAAATCCATGAGTTGATGGCGGTGATGGACCCGGGGTATCTCAAGGGGAAATCGGAGGAGGCGAAGGCCATGAGGCGCGTGTTGCTCGCGGGCGGTTTCCTCGTCGCTGTCGCGGATGGCGAGGTTCACGAGGCAGAGATCGCAGCCCTCGATGGCTTCCTCGGAGAAGGGACCGTCCATGATCGACTCAGCGCGGAGGCCCTGCGCGCCGACCTCCCGAGCCGCCTCGCGGATCTCAAGGGATGCGCGGGGGCGGCGCATCGTCAACAAGTGGTGCGGGATATCTGCGTCGTCGCCCGAGCCGACGGGCACGTCGCGGATTGTGAGCGCGCAGTCATCGAAGAGATTTGTGAAGCGTTGGACCTCTCTCCTGCGCTGGTGGAGCGCATGTTCGGCGCGGAGATGCAGCTGGACTGAAGGGCGCGCAGGGCGTGATTGTTCCCAAACCCCGAGGCCCTGGCGTAGAGTGAAGTCTCCCGGCGGAGCGCGCGACCATGCAGCCATTGAACTTCTCAGTCCCCGAGTCTGCCCCCGCGATGCGCGCGAGGGAGCTCTTGTTGAGACTCCGCGAGACGTTCGCGGTGAGGCTCGCTGCCTTCGCTGAGGCGGAGGGGCGCGCGGGGCAGCGAGGAGCGTCGCCGTCGAAGGTGGTGGAGTGGCTGCGCGATGAAGGACGTCACGGAGGAGGTAATCGCCAGCTGTTTGGAGCGGACGCTGGGTTTGTGTCGGCATCGCTGAACTTCTCGCAGGTTCACTACGATGATATCCCGGAGAAGGCGCTCGGCTCCGCGACCGCGTTGTCGTGCATTGTTCATCCTCAGCCTCCGGCTGCCCCCTCGTTGCACCTGCATTTAAGTTGGACGCAGATGAAGCGCGGCGCCGGGTCCTGGCGGCTCATGGCCGACCTTAATCCGTCGACGGAGATCACCGAAGACACAACCTCGTTTGTTCGGCGGATGGATGCGGTGTGTGGGGCTCTCTCAGGTGAGGCAACCCAGCGCGGAGATGACTATTTCTTCATCCCCTCGTTGAACAGAACCCGCGGCGTCGCACATTATTATTTTGAGCGTTTTGTACCCGCGGAGAGTGGGGAAGGCCCCAGCTTTGCGGGGAACTTCGGTGCGGCGGCGATTGACGCATACGCTGACATTCTCGCTCGTCGCATGGGCGACGGGAGGTCTCCGGCGGCGGCCGAATTCGCCGCGCAAAGGGCGTATCACACGCTGTACCTGTATCAGGTGCTCACGCTGGACCGAGGGACAACCTCCGGGTTGCTCGTTCACGATCAAAATGATGAGGGGATTTTGGCTTCGCTGCCCCCGAGTGTGGATGTCGCGATCTTGGAGTCATGGATACCGCGAACGCCGAAGCCCCAAGACGCGCTCGTCTTTAACATCTGTGAGGTCCTCCGGACAGCTCCCGTGGGTGAACTAGATACCGACAAGAAGTCACTCCTCGCGGGGGTGCTGCGGGCACACTATGCTGCACATCCAGAGGCGCTCGCGATGCAAGCGGGAGATCCCGCAAGTCCCCTCGCAGCGTCGCGGCACACGAGCGACGACACATCCGGAGGCTGACGGGCAAAAAGAAGAGGGAGCCCATCTGGGCTCCCTCTTAAACATTAAGCGCTACGATCCGGCGTGACCTAGAATTTCATCCACCCGTGGGAGGAGGTGATGTCGCCGTCGCCGTCTCCGTCGCCGTCGCCGTCGCCGTCGCCGTCGCCGTCGCCGTCTCCGTCGCCGTCGC
>JAAZXR010000099.1 GCA_014240065.1 Myxococcales bacterium | reverse complement strand
GTCGCCGTCGCCGTCGCCGTCGCCGTCGCCGGAGGTCGTGGGGTCGCCGTCGCCGTCGCCGTTACCGGTGGTGGCCGAGTCGCCGTCGCCGTCGCCGTCGCCAGAGCTCCCGTCCATCGATCCACTCTCCGCGGTCATCGTCCCCGCCGTGGTGTCGCCCGCGGTACCGTCCGTGGTTTCATCGGCCGTGCCACTAGAGCCGGCGGATGCCTCCGCCGGGTCGCCCTTGCACCCCGAGAGGAGAGTCAGTCCGAGGACAGGCGACGCGAGCGCGCACAAGCTTCTGTAATTCATGCAGCAACCATACCGAATTTAGGGAGGTGAGGACACCACGACATCGAGCGCGGCGGCTGGTCCCCACGATGAGGAGCGCGGTCGCGCGCATGACGAGCGTTCCCCGACTAGGGCGCGTGTATCGATGATTTCCGGCGCACGACGAGGCTCACGGCAGTGACGTGGATCACGGCGGCCAAGGTGAACACACCGCGAAATCCAAGCGACGGAGCGAGCGTGTCTGCGAGGAGTGGTCCCACCACCAGCTGGCCGAGGTTGATCGAGGCCATAGAGAGGGTGAAAAATGTTGCGCGTAGAGCGGTGGGCGCCTCCTTCATCAAGAGCGTGTGGAGGGCTCCGAGGCCGGCCGCCAGACCCAGCGCTTCGGTCACGGCCAAGCTGAATAGGATTCGATCCTCCGCCGCAGAGAGCCCGAGCGCCGCGAACCCTCCCCACACGCCCGCGGTCACCAGACCACCGACAAGGAGGCATCGTCGGGCGCCGAGGCGGTCGAGCGTGGCCGCGAGGCCGAGGTAGGTCACGAGCGTGGCCGCGCTCACCAGCGGAAGGAGCTCGGATTGGTAGCGCTCCACCGGGAAGGCGAGCGTCCCAAGCAAGTAGTACCCCGCGACTCCCGAGACCATCCCGTTTCCGAGGCTCAACGCGAACGCGAAGCCACACCAGATCGTCGCGGTCATCACCATCGGTCGCAGCGCCACGCTCTGTCGGCGCAGCCGACGACTCACGGGGGCCAAAGCCGGGTTCCAGCGCTCGCCAGGGAGGAGGAGGAGCGCGCCGACGCAGACGAAGAAGAGGGAGGTCGCGGGGCCAATGGAGCTCTCGCCGAAGCGTCGCGCGAGCGCGGACAAGCCAACCGCACCGAAGAATCCGGCGCCCAGCGTGCTCGACAACAGCATGAGGGAGCGGATGCTCCCTTGGTCCGCTCGTGGGACCATATCGATGGAGGCGGCGTCCGTGACGACGTCTTGCAGGCTCATCAGCACGTTGGCGCTAAACCAGGTGATCGAAAGGGCGAACAGACCCGCTCGTGAGGTGTCCGAGAGGTCGGTGAACGCGAAGCAGCCGGCGAGGCCAAGCTGGAGCATGAGCAGTACATTTCTTCGCCGGGCGCCGGAGCTTGCGGAGCACAGGCGATCGATGACGGGGGCGGCCGGGGCCTTGAGCACCCACGGGAGGCCTCCCCAGGCGAGCGTGCCGATCATGTCGTGGAGGGTGACGCCCTGTCGCTGCAGGGTGGGGACCACAATCGCTATCCAGAGACCGGCGATGAGCCCTTGCCCCGCGTACAGCGCCATTAGTGTGACGAGGGTTCGCCAGTTGCCATCGCGGATGAGACTCACCGAGCCCCAAGCATCGCGCAGCGTGGGTTGAAACTCAAGCGCCTCGACGACGGAGCGTCGCGTGGTTCGAGCGGACTAGGGGCTGAAGGTCTCTCCCGCGAGCGAGGGGTGTCGGTGAGCCCGGTAGATGACGCTGTCGACGTACTCAAGCTGCCACACCACCTCGTTGTTCGCGCTCGGATCGACCTCAGAAATATAGGCGGGGACCCCGTCAGTGCGTTGTCCCCCCGCGGTCACCAAAACGTTTCCGGATTCCAGCTCGCGCGCGCCGCCGAGGAAGGGGGTGTAGGCGGGGGCTTGGAACGACCACGCTTGGGTCGCTGTCATGGTGTCCATATCCAGCTCCATGCGAACGGCGCGGCTGTAGCTGCCCGGGTCGGTCGGGCGTTCGTTGCCGTTGTCGTAGACCATGACGGAGCCGTCGGCGGTCAAGCTTGGCATGTGCTGGGAGTAAAACCACTCTGCGTTGGCGCCGGCGAGGGCGAAGTCTCCACCGTCTCCAAGGGTCCAGAGCACGTCTCCCGTGCCGTGGTCCACTTTGATCACCCAGTTTTGATGGCGGAGAGAGATGAGGATGCTGTCGTCGCTCGCGTCGTACCAGATGCCATTTCCGTGGGTCCAATCGTAATAGCTTCCGCCCGCCGAGGTTTTTTCATTGGCCGAGAGCGCGCCAGGGAATCGCTGGGTGTCGAGGTGATCGAAGGCCGACCAGGTCCACACCGATTCCCCCTCCGGGTTCATCTCGATGAGGGTGTCCCCTTGCAGGTTGACGAGGCCCCCGAGCTGCGGCACGTCGATCTCTTGGGTCTCGCGAGCGAGGGCGAGGATGTTGCCGTTGGGGAGCACGCTCGCGTCGTGATGAATGCCCCAGCCAGCGATCGGCGAGGTGTACGCCCCGAGCGGCTCGCAGGCGGCGTTGATGAGTCGAACCTCGCCCGGCAGCCGCAGCATGATCCGCCCGTCGTCGAGGATCTCCACGTCGCGGGCGACAAAACTCTCGGAGACATCAAGATCTCGGAACCACCAATTGACCTCTCCGTCACCGTCGCGGGACAGGGCCACGGTGGTGTCCGAAGGCGTCGTTGGGTCCGCGTCTTTCCGTGACACCGGCCCGTGCAGGATCGCGCCGAAGGTCGTCAGGTCTGCGCCGCCCGGCGTGGACGTGAGCGAGGCCATCTGCGTATCTACGGGCAGGGCTTCGGTGGAGATCGGGAGCGTCTCGCTCACCTCGATGCCAGTGGTGGCGGAGGTCGCCGTCACGGTGAGGTCGTACTCTTGGGACGCGTGCAGCCCCGCGAGGATGATGCGATGGGAGGTGCCCTCCTCAGAGGAGGGGGCCGCCATCGAGAGTCCGTGCTTGGAGATTGTCGTGACCGCGACGGTCGCCGCGCCGGATGTCTCGACCTCCATGATCACGGACAGCCCGCAGTCCTCCGGCTGGATGATGTTGACGTCCAAGATCTCGATGTCGCCTCCCGCGTCGGTGGCGCCGGTCTCTGCGGAGTCGGTGCCATCGTCGGTGCTGTCGTCGGTCCCAGCGTCGGAGGTCGCCGTTGGGTCGCTGGTGTCCGCGCCATCATCCGCGCCTGAGGCTCCGCCGCCGCATCCGAGGAGGGTGGCGGTCGTCAGAACCCCACCCCACCGAAGGAGCTGTGTGCGCAGACAAAGGAGCGAGCTGGCGGTGTTCCGGTAAGCCATAGGCGTCATTCATACCGCGACTTGTGGTCAAGGGCGAGCGTAGCGCTCGCCGCCACGGCGACAGCAGACGGGATTCGAGCCTCTTCGAACTGACCTGATACCGAGGTGCTAGGCTCTGCGCATGCTCATCGCCGATTTCGCCGCTTCGCACGAGTCGTCGGACGCCCGAGGGATTCGCCGCGTTGTCAGCCACATCATGCTCGGCCTGCTGATCGCGGGGAGCGCGGCGTGCTCGGGCGCCGACGCGGGAGGCGAGGGCGAAGAGGAGTCCTCGGCCACGAGCCAAGAAGAGGAGAGCGGGTCCGGAGACGGAGACGGAGACGAGTCCGGAGACGGGGACGGGGACGGAGACGGAGACGGAGACGGAGACGGAGACGGAGACGGAGACGGAGACGGAGACGGGGACGGGGACGGGGACGGAGACGGGGACGGCGATGGCGATGGCGATGGCGATGTCCCATGCAGCCAGACGATCCTCTTTGAGATCGACGCCTCGGACGCGGATGCGCCAGGGTGGGACTCGGGGATGTCACAAAGTGACGTCGGCGGGTGGATCGCGCCGCCTGACTTCTTGGGGACGCCCGCGGACGTCGATGATGCGATCGACTTCCCCGCGACGTTTGAGGTTCAGGTGCCGTGCTCCGACGTGTTCCACGTCTGGGTGCGAGGGTTCGACGAGGACAGCGATGACTCCTTCTTTGCGGAAGTGGACGGGGCCCCGACGCCGCCAGAGATCTTCGACCTCGACTGCTCCGGTCAAGGACAGGGGTATATCTGGGCAGAGCTTAATCAGCGCTTCGGCCAATGTGGACTCGACGATCCATGGCCTCAGAGCTGGATGGCCGGCGTTCACGACGTGGTTTTCTACCCGCGTGAGTCCATCTCCATCTCGCGCATTCAGGTCACGAACGATCAAAACTACGTCCCGTAGCGGCGCGCGATCAGCCTCTATCCTCGGGGGTACAGCGGGCGCTGTGACCAGCGCGTGGTCACAGGATGTCGCGCTGCTTAAACCCTGTTCGAAGTTTGGCGAGGGCGCGCTCTTGGAGCTGGCGAATGCGTTCACGGGACAGCGAATGCACCGTCCCTAGCTCACGGAGGGTCATGGCCTCGTCATCGTCGAGGCCAAACCGGCGGGAGAGGATGTCGTGCTCGATGGGGCTCAGCTCGTCGAGCAGGCCGCGCAGGATCTGAGATACGGCGTCTTGTTCCATCGCGTCGATGGCCGCGATCGCGCTCTCGTCGGCGAACAGATCCAAGAGGCTTCGGTTGTCCGAGTCGCCGATCTGAAGATCCAGGCTCACGGCCGGATCCAGGGGGATCTTGACGAGCTTGGTGATCCTGGTCTCATTGAGCCCAGTGAGCTTCACCAGCTGTTCGATCTTCGGTTTGTTGCCGTTTTTTAGCTCGAAATCCCTCCGGGCGCGCGCGATCTTCTGCTGGTCCGCCGTGACGTGCGCGGGCAGTCGAACGGTGCGCCCCTTGTTGGCGATGGCGCGGTTGATTCCATGCCGAATCCACCAGCTCGCGTAGGTGGAGAATCGGAAGCCTCGCTCCACGTCGAATCGGTCCACCGCTTTCATGAGGCCAACGTTGCCTTCTTGGATGAGGTCTTGGAGCGGCAAGGCGCCGTAGTCGAAGCGGTTGGCGATGGAGATCACGAGGCGGAGGTTCGCCTGAATGAATCGGCTCTTGGCCCGTCGCAGCACCATCTGCGCCGCGTCGACTCGTTCGCGGTATTCGGCGAAGGGGCGGCTCTTGCGCGGTGGCGACGTGTAGCTAAAGCACACCGCGGCGCGATCTCCGGCGGCGACCGCGTCGAGCGACTTGACGATTCGGCCGCCATGATCGCCGTCCACGTCAAGGCTCGCGAACACCTTGGCGACCGCTTCGCGCGTTTCGTGGTAGCGGTCTTGATTCACGCGCGTCTCTCGGTCACGGTAGGCCCGCGCCGCGGCTTTCAACTTCCTCAGCGTCTTGCGGCCGAGGTCCGCTGCTTCGTCCTCGCGCTCAGCGATGGCCTCGTCGAGGTGCTCTGCGAGGCCTCCAACGAACGGGGGATAGGAGAAGATCGCCCGCCAAACGCTGACGTGAAGGGTCTGAATTCGGGTGGCGACGGTGCGCTCTTCCTCGGCCGTGAGCACCCGGTTGCGCGACACCTCTCGCATATAGGCGGCCAGCGGACTGAGCGTGGCGGCGGCGCCTGCCGCACGGGGCGGCGTGACTGGCTTTTTGGTGATTGCACCCATGGAATGGTTCCTGCGATGGACTGCGTGACCCTCGGGTCGCGCCCCTCTCCATAAACTTCGGCCGATAGACCCAAAAATTCATGATTTTCAAGGGACACCCGCCGAACCGATGCGGGCCACATGGGCGCGAGGTGCGCGCTTCGGCGGGGCGCCGCTGTTGGTTTACGCTGGCGGGAGGTTGCGTTTAGAATGGCCGCGATGTCGCGCGCTTCGATGCCGCTCACCGGGACTCTGGCGCCGTGGATCCGGTGGATCAGCGTCGGTTTGGTCGCGCTCGCGACCGCGTGCGAGGAGCGTCCCCAGGGTGTGGGGGGCGAGGTGATCGCGACCGTGGCAGGGCGAACGATCACCGCGCGGGATCTGGCCTCCCAGCGCGCCTACCTCAGCGAGTTTGCGGAGTTATCGTTCGGAGATGACGAGTCATCGAGAGCGACCCTGACCCGCGCGCTCGTGGAGGCGACCGTGATGGCCGAGGCGGGGCGCCGCGAAGGGCTAGGCTCGGATCCTCGTTTTGCGTGGGCGATGCGCGAGGAGGACGCACGCCTCGAAGCCGCGAGATACAGCTCCGCGCGCGCGGAGCCGGAGTCGGGTTCGGAGGATGAGGCGGCGCTGTCCCAGTGGTACGCGTCGCACCAGGCCGGATTTCGCGAGCCCGAGCTGCGGGCGTTCGGCGCCGTCCGGTTTGGCACATTTAAGGAGGCGCGGGCCGCCATCGCGAAGTTGAATGAAGATCCGGAGGCCAGGTTGAGCGATTTTGGTGATCTGCTAGAATCGCCTTCGGCTGTGCGGGATGACACAGACTATCCGACGGTGCACCCGTTCATCTTTGCTCCGAGCCTCTCCGTCGGCGACGTGGTGCAGACACCCGTGATCTCCGGTATGCAAATCCTCGTCGCGCAGATCCGAAGTATTGAGGTTTCTTCGAGCCCCTCGCTGGATGATCCCGGCATGCGAGCGCGCGTCGCGGAGGCGTTCGAGGCCGCCCGCAAAGAGCGGTTTGTGCGCGAGTATGTGGCGACGCTGCGCGCGGCCAGAGCGGACGTCGTGGAGCAGTGAAGGGAGTTTTGGGCGCAGGCCCCTTGCTGGTCAGACCCAGGGCTGATAGTCCTCGCCTCGTGCTTCGATTTCGACCATCGCGTCCCGCGTGCACGACACAACTCGCGTTGTTCGTCGCGCTCGCCGGCTCCGTCGTCAGCGGTTTCGCCGCGAAGGCGGCGGATCCAGTGATCGTGGATCGTGTGATCGCGGTCGTGAATGACCAGATCATCTTGCGGAGTGACTTGGACAAGGAACTGGGCCTCGATCCGCGAGTCCTCGAGCTCAAGAAGCAGCCGGCGGCGGCCGCAGCAGCCCAGCGTGACAAGATTCGCAATGAGCTGCTGCAGCGCCTCATCGATCGCGATTTGGTGCTGTCAGAGGCGCGTCGCTTCGGCCTAGAGGTCGGCCCTGCCGATGAGCGCCGCGCGCTGCAGTCGCTCGCGAAAGAGAACGGCTTCGCCTCCATCAAGGAGCTTGAGGCGGCGGTCCTCGCGAGCGGCTCGTTCGAGAGCTGGGAGGCCTACCTCGTCGATCTCCGCCGCAGCATTTTGGAGGCGCAGGTGCTCCAGTACCTCGCGCCAGGGAGAGTCACCGAGGCGCAGGTGCGAGAGTTCTATCGAAAGATGAGCCGCGGCGAGGACGCTCGAGTCCGCGTCATCCGGCTCGAATATCGCGCGGCGAGCGATTCGCCCAACGAGCGAGACGTGGCCTATCAGCGCGCCCAAGCGGCGACCAAGAGGCTTCGTACGGGGGCGGACCCGAGCACCATCGACGATGACTCGCAAGACGGCCCGACGGAGTTTGAGGTCGGGCGTGGCGATATTCAGCCGGTCCTCGAAGATCGGATCTTCGCCGCCAAAGAGGGACAAATCGTCGGTCCCGTGTCCACCGGACGCGGCTATGTTGTCCTCAAGGTGCTCGAACAAATGGACGCCGACGTGTTGCCCTTCGAAGAGGCAAAAGACCGGATCCGTCAGCAGCTTGAGTTCGAGGCGCAGATGAAGGCGCGCGAAGAATTGATGGAGAAGCTTCGGTCTCGTGCACACCTCGACATTCGAATTTAGCGGGGGCCATCCGCCGCGGGGTCGATCGACCCGAAGACGTCAGCGCGCTCGCCACCACGCTCGTCAAAGCGGAGCGCGCGGGCGATGACCGGCTGCGTTCGTCTGTCTCCCCGGGCGACTCCGAGGAGCGCCGACGTGCTCTTGCCGGGCTCCAAGAGCATCACAAACCGCGCGCTGCTCATGGCCGCGCTGGCCCGCGGCCGCTCCTCGCTGAGCAGGGTGCTGGATTCGGACGATACTCGCCACATGGCTCGAGCCCTCGAGGCGTTGGGTGTCGACGTTGATTGGGATGTGAGCGAGGCGACGGCGACCGTCGTCGGCGGCGACGGTGTCGTGCCTTGTCGCTCAGGATCCATCTTCGTCGGGAACGCTGGCACCGCCGCCCGGTTCTTGACCGTGGCGCTCTCGCTGTGGCCTGGGTCGTTTCGTCTGGACGGGGTGCCCCGGATGCGCGCGCGTCCCATCGCGCCATTGATCACCGCGCTCCGTAGTCTTGGCGCGCAGCTGAAGGGCGCGGACGCGCCCGGCTGCATCCCGCTACAGATTGAGGGCGGCCATTTGCGGGGCGGCGCGGTCCGTGTGCCTGGGGACGTGAGCAGCCAGTATCTCAGCGGGTTGTTGCTGGCGAGTCCATATATGAACGATGGCCTGCGCTTGTCGATCCCCGACGTGCTGGTGTCGCGGCCGTACGTAGAGATGACCATCAAGATGATGGAAGCCTTCGGTGTTGAGGTGCGCTGCCCGAGCCCGCAGAGCTTCCATGTGGAGGCTGGCCAGCGCTACCTCGGTCGCGCCTATGAGATCGAACCCGACGCGTCGGGGGCCTCGTACTTCTTCGCGGCGGCGGCGCTCACGGGCGGTCGCGTGCGGGTGCATGGCCTGTCTCGAGCGAGCATGCAAGGGGATCTCAGGTTCGTAGAGATCCTCGAGCGCATGGGGTGTCACGTCCACTGGGGGCCGACGTGGATAGAGCTCCAAGGCCCGGGGGAGCGGGGGCGACTGCGTGGGGTGGAGGTGGACATGCGAGACTGCTCAGACGTCGCGCAGACCCTCGCGGTGGTGGCAGCATTCGCGGTCACCTCCACGAGGATCACCGGGATCGGTTTTATCCGTGGCAAGGAGACAGATCGCGTCGGAGCGGTGGTGCGAGAGCTCAACCGACTCGGCGTCCACGCTGCGGAGGAATCCGACGGGCTGCGCGTCGATCCGACCGCCGGTGCGGTCAGACCGGCGCGCGTCCACACCTACGAAGATCATCGGATGGCCATGAGCTTCGCGTTGGCGGGGCTCGTGGTTGGGGGGGTCGAGATCGAAGATCCTGGCTGCGTCGCCAAGACCTTCCCCGACTTTTTTGAGCGGATGCAGCGGCTCGGGCTCGGCGTCGAAGCTCGATAGATGCGGGCCCCTCAAGTCGCCGCTAGTTGAGCGCGAATGGCGTCGAGAGGGTGAACACACCCACCTCCGCCTCCCACGACGTGCCGTCGTCGTCGCGCATGATGAAGGCTCCGTGCATCGATCCGATCGATGTGCCGAGCGGACAGCCAGAGGTGTAGCTGAAGCTCTCGCCGGGCTCGAGCCGCGGCTGCTCGCCGATGACGCCTGGGCCTTCGACCGTCTGCGTCTGCCCGTCGGCGTTGGTGATGACCCAACGTCGCGCGATGAGCTGGGTGGGGATGTCTCCGTCGTTGATGATCGTGACGAGGTAGGCGAAGACCCAGTTTTGATCGCTGGGGGTGGACTGATCTTCGACGTATCTCGACTCCACCCGCACCTTGAGCCCCCTCGTGCTCGCCTGCGACGACGCCGTCATCGTGACCGCTCCTCACGGCGGGCGGTCCGCTCTTCGCCTCGGGAGATGCACTCGAGGTGTTTTTTTAGGACGGTCGACAAGGGGACACCGCTCACCGGTTTTGAGAGGTACTCGTCGCAGTCGTTGAGGGTGGCCCAGTATCGGTCCGTGTCATCCGTGAGCGACGTGACAAAGATCCAACGCGCGCCGCAGGTGTCCACGCTGTCGCGACAATGTCGCAGGAGTTGAAGGCCATTGACTGTGTCGAGCAGCACCTCGGCCACGACCAGGCTCGGCGCTCGAGACCGGAGCGCCTGGAGCGCCGCGCGGCCGTCGTCGACAGCGGTGGTGACGACCTCAAGTCCGAGCGCCGCGGCCGCGGAGGCGACGGACAATTCGATGGAGTTGCGGACTTGCTCCTCTGGATCTGCGACGAGGCAGGAGATTGCTGGTGAAGTCATGATGGATCTAAACGAAGGTGGGAGGAGCGCGACGCTCGACGATGCCGGCGTTCGTGAGACCGGCGACGATCTTCGCGACGGCGAAGGAACCATATCCCGCTTTTCGGGAGACCTCTTTGAGCGTGAGCTGTCCGTTAATGTGCTCGAGCACGTTCAGCTCTTCTTCTCCGAGCACCGCGCGGAGTCGAGCCACCGCGGCGTCACGTCGGACCAGCACCTGGTCGAACTCCGTCGCTCGCGCTCGCCGGGCGAGGAGATCTTCTGCGCTCTGCATGCACGCGAGCGCGGCGGCCCCGAGCGTGGGAGCGCGAGGGGATGTGTGAGACGCGCACCACTCGTCGAATGCGCTGAGCTCCCGCTGGGGGCAAAATTCCAAGACCGCGTGCTCCCAGGTATTGGCGAAGCGCAAGATCTCCAGCCCGTGGGCCTCCACGGCGGACATGACGGTCGCGGCGTCGAGCTCGTCGCTGGTCAGCCGGACCAGCGCCTCCGCGTGGGTCAGCGCTTCGTCGCCGCTCGCTTCCTCGCCGCCGCCTCGTAGGTAGAAGCCGAAGCCGTGGGTCTCGTCGCCACCCGGGCCGGTCATTTCAGCGCGGAGGATCCGGCCCTCGTGGACGACGATCTGCGACGACCTCTCTCCATCATTGATCGACACGACGCCGCTGACATGGGCCGCGTCCAGGGCGTGCAAGGCCGCGTGGAGCGGGAACTGATGCAACGCGCAGCGGAGGGCTGGCGGGTCGGCGAGATCGACGTCTCGTTCCTCACTTGGATCCGCGGGCTCCTCGCGTTCAAGGCTCGGGTTGGGCGCGGACTCGCCGGGCGCGGAATCCCCGAGCGTCTCGTTCAAGACGGCGACCAACTGCGCCCTCGAAAATGGCCGTGACAACGAGGGGAGCGCCGCCATCGAGGGGAGCGGTGTGGGGTGCTGGGGATCCACGAGCAGCAGACCCAGCAGGTGCTCCGAACCAGGCACGGCGAGGATGGATCGCAATACGATCTCCGACAGCGGGGCGTCCGCGCTCGCGTCGAGGATCAGCGCTGCGAGGGTGCCGCTCCCGGAGGGTCCGTGAGCGAGCGCGGTCTGGGCGGCTTCCATTTTTCCGGCGACCGGCAACGGGGCGTAGCCCGCCTCTCGAATCGCGGCGCACACGAGCTCATTCGACGTCGCGCTCGGATCGTAGACGAGGACCGCGGAGGCCGGCTTGTTTTGGAACGCTGTCATGTTTCTCGCCAAGAATAGTCGGAAAATCCACCTACATGCTAGCGTCCACGCCATGGTGGCCGCCTTGCCCCAACCCCTCGATCCGCCCCAGTATATTGGGGATATGGTCCTCGTGGCGCGCCTCGGAGAGGGCGGTATGGCCTCGGTTTTTCTGGGTGCTGCGGGCCAAGGAGAGCTCGCGCGACCCGCGGCGATCAAGCTGCTGAAGCGTGATTTGCCCGATCACGACTACACGACTCGGTTCCTCGACGAGGCGAAGGTCGTGGTGCACTTGCACCACAACAACATCGTAGACGTCCGCGCGGCGGGAGAGCATGACGGCCAGCTATATATCGCCATGGAGTGCATCGAGGGCCGGGATCTGGCCGATGTGTGGGATCGCTGCGCCGAGGTCGCCAAGGCCTTCCCCGTGCCGCTCGCCGTCCACATCGTCCGAGAGGTGCTGCGCGGGCTCCACTACGCCCACTCTTTCCCGGGTCTGGGGCTGGTACATCGCGATGTTTCGCCCTCGAATGTGCTCGTCGATTGGTCTGGCGCCGTGCGACTCGCTGATTTCGGGCTGGCGACC
>JAAZXR010000098.1 GCA_014240065.1 Myxococcales bacterium | reverse complement strand
AAGCCCGATCAAGCCGGCGACCCCACCGAGCAGCGACAAGGACCCGACCGCCACGGCGAGCAGGGAGGGGTTCTTGCGGCGGCCGCGGGATTGGCCGAGGACGAGGGCCATGGAGAGCCCAACGAGCAGTCCACATCCAAGCCCTGGAACTGTGGCGCCGACGAATCCACCGAACCCAATGCAGGTCCAGGCGACGGCGCAGAGCGCGAGACTCAAGAGGCCGCCCCCGAGAGGGAAGAGGTTGCTCGCGACGGCGATGGCGGCGGCGAGCTCGCGCGCGGAGAGCCCTGTCATCCGAAGATTGGGGAAGGTGCCCATCTCCCGCTCGGTCGCCGTGCGGTAGGTGGCGGCGGCGGGTGTCGCGACGGTGAGCAGCAACCACGCGGCCATCCAGCAGAGCCCGCCGAAGAAGAACAAGAAGGAGCGGACGGGTGTCGGGGTCAGATACAGCCACGGGGCGTGGGGGAGCGGCAACGCCGACAGCTGCAGCGGCGCTCGGGCGGGCGGGGTGTCGAGAAACTCCGGCTCTACGTGCGCCTCACCGAGGGGGTGGCAGTCGTCGTACCACGCGTCCGCTCGCGTCAGCGCCTGGTACAGCGAAGTCCCATCGCCGCGCGTCAGCTCTGCGAGCAGCGGCGAGGCGGGCGCGCCCTCGCCGGCCTCGATCCAGTCGAGTATCTCCCGGCAGGTGGTGTCGACTGAGTCGCAGCTTGAGGTGGCGAGCAGTCGCTCGGTGAGCGTGCCGCGCTCGATCCCCGCGGCGGCAATTGCTGGGGGGGAAGCTTCGCGCTTCATCAACGCGTGGAGGGTTTGACGGGCCTCGGCGAAGGGCGAGGAGGCGTCCGGCTGCTGCTGTAACGGGGCGAGCACCGCGTGGGTGCCATAGGCATCGTGGGTGGCAGCGGTCGACAGCGCCGGCACCTCCAATGACGGTGTCGCCATCTCCACGCCGGGCGCGTCGCCGTTGGCGTGGGTGGAAACGGTCGCTGCGTATTCGACCCGAAGACGAAGATCGTCGAGCACGGCCCGTCGAGCCTCAGCGAGGGCTTGGTACGATCGTTGGGCCGCGGCGTGTTCGTCCTCGGTGAATCGCATCGCGTGGCGCGCGTGGGGCGTGGGTCGAGCCTCGATGCCAAGGTCGAACCGCAGTCTCGCCGCGGTGGACGCGGATGACATGCCCAGCGACGCAGCGAGGGAGACGAACAGCGCGAGCACCACAAACAAGCCGGTGGCGGCCGAACGAACGGAGCTTCGGAGGTCTTTGCGTGCGAACGGAGCGATCCTGCGCCAGAGGGATCCGAGGCCCGCGGAGCGCGCGCAGCTGTGAGCAGGAGGGCTTTTGGGGTGGGGATGCATCGCCATGGTTCAAACCGCGCGGGGACAGGGCCATCGTCCTGCCCTGGGGGGGTACAGGCTAGGACGCACGAACCTCCACAGTGTTCCACACAATTCGGGCGTTTTCATCTCCCGGCACCGCTTGTCGGTGGAGCGCCGCGCCGGGGTGCGCCTCGGTCGCTTCGGGGCGCGTGCTCAAGGCCGCCTCGCGGGAGGCTTTTGTCCGCGGGGTGGGGCCTGTATGCTGCCCTCCGTGAACACCACGTTGGAAGAAATGCAGCGCTCGTTGGGGCTCCCAGAGGCGGTCGCCCGCGAACTCCATCGGTGGCGCACGGAGCCGAGGTATGTCGATGTTCGCGACGAGCTTGAACGCCTGGTCGCCGCCGCTGCCAAGGGGGACACGGCGGCGCGAGAGGAGCTGGTAGATGGCTTCAGTTCGGTGTTGCCTATCGGGACGGGGGGACGTCGCGGGCCGTGTGGTGTCGGCCCCAACCGCGTCTCGGTGTTGCTGGTGCGAGAGACGGTCGAGGCGTTGGTGCAAGTCATCGAGGCGGAGGGGGCCGCGCCCAAGGTTGTGGTGGTGTACGACACCCGTCGAGACAGCCGCCGCTTCGCCCATGTCGCGGCGCGTCATATGCATGCGCGCGGTATGGAGGTGATGCTGGTGGACGCCCCGAGGGCGACCCCGGTGCTCTCGTTCCTCGTGCGTGCGCATGGCTGCGGTGGAGGCGTGGTCATCTCTGCCAGCCACAATCCACCGTCGGACAACGGCGTCAAAATCTACGGCGCCGACGGAGCGCAGGTGTTGGGTGCTCGGGACGCGGCGCTCACGGCGGCCATCGAGCGGGCCGCCTCGGCGCCGCTGCCCCCTCTCGACATGAACGCGGCGCTGCCAACGGGTCCTGGCGGCGTTCGCTGCCTCGTCGGCGCGGAGCTCTCCTCCGTGGTGGACGAGCCGTATCTGCGATGTGTGTTGGACGTGGGGGTGCGCGCGGGTTCGCTGGCACCCTCGGGCCTGTCGGTGGTCTACACGCCCTTGCACGGCGTGGGCCACGCGGGCGTGGTGCCAGCCTTGCGCGCGCGCGGCGTGGAGGTGGCGTGCGTGGAGGTCCAACTCGACCCCGACGAGGGGCGATTTTCGACGGTCCAAAGCGCGAACCCTGAGGATCCCGCCGCCTTTGAACTGGGGCTGGAATTGGCGCGATCCAACGACGCCGACTTGGTGATCGCGACGGATCCGGACGCGGATCGACTTGGCGCGCTGGTCAAGGATGCCGCGGGCGAGTTCCACTTCGTGGATGGCAATCGGCTCGGAGTGTTGATGTTGGATCACGTGCTCCGCTCGCAGCAGCCGCCGCCGCGGTCGATGGTGTTGACGACCTTGGTGACGAGCCCTCTCGTCCGGGGCGTTTGCGCTGGGCGCGGCGTGGAGGTCGTGGACGACCTCTTGGTGGGGTTCAAACACCACGCGGGATACGCAGAAGAGGCTCAAACAAAAACGAACCTGTTCTCCGTGGAGGAGAGCCACGGGTACGTGCGCGGTGACGCCGTCCGGGACAAAGACGGCGCGATGGCGGCGCTGCTCTTGTGTGAGTGCGCGGCTGCGGTGAAGTTGGAAGGTCAAACCCTCCACGACCGACTGCGCGAGATTTGGCGCGCTCACGGATACCACCGCGAGAAGACCACGAGCATCTACGCGCGTGGAATCCAAGGGCGGCTGGAGATCGATCGCTTGATGGAGCGGTGGAGAGTGACCGCTCCGTCCACGTTCGGTGGGCTCCGCGTCGCGTCGGTGGAAGACCGCGCGAAGCCCCGGTCGACGGGCTCCGCGACGCGTGACCTTCCGGGTAATGTTCTGGTCTTTGAGTTGGAGGGGGACGACGGGGCCTGCCGCTTGGTGCTCCGCCCTAGTGGCACCGAACCCAAGGTGAAGGCCTATGTGCTCGCGCGGGGTGCCCCGGGCGTGGCGGATGCAGCGCTCGACGCCCAGATCGCCGCGGTCGACACCTTGGTGGATCGGGTGGCGGTGGACGCGGTCGCCGCCGCAGAGCGCGTGATGAAGAGCGCCCCATGAGTCACGCCGGCCGAATTGCGCCGACGCAGGCGCGGCAGGGGGTCGCCCCGCGTCGATCGATTGGGAGTCGGGAGCCCAGGCGGTGACGCGGCGACGGAAGGTGTCGTGGACGATGTGCGCGGTGTCGGTGGGGCTGCTCGCCTGGTGGGCGCTGCGCGGCGCGAGCCCAGGGGCGACGCCGGGCCCCGCGACGACCGCTGCGGAGGCCGAACCCCTCGACACCTCGGCCAGGGGTCGAGGGCACGTCGCCGCGCGGGACGCCGACGGGGCGAGCCGACACCTCGCGCTCACTGTGGTCGACGCAGACGGGGACGGGCTCACTTCGGGTGGGCTGCTCGCTGTCTGTGGGCCAAAGTCGTCGGACGATCCTCGACCCGAGGCGGCGCGGCGTCCCGCGGAGCGAGGCGCCGGTCCGGGAGTGCAGGCGCCGGTGTCGATCGGGCCCGACGGCGCGGCGACACTGTCGGCGTGTGAGCGCGCGCCGACGTGCGTGCGGCTGCGGCATCCGACGCTGAGGGCCAAGGGATCGTGGGTCTTCGACAAGCCGGGCGAGTACGAGGTCGAGGTGGAGGCCGCCGCGGCCGTCCGAGGCGTCGTGCGGAGCGCGGAGGGGGCGCCGCTCTCGGGGGCGCGGGTCTCGGCGACGCGGGTGGCTGATTCCGATCCGCTCGCGCTCCCCCCCTTTCGATCCATGTACGCGATCACGGACGACGGTGGGGCGTTCGCGTTCACCCGCATCGAGCGTGACGCTTGCGATATTTGCGCGGAAGCAGCTGGGCACTGCGACGAGGAGACCATCCGGGTGCTCCCAGTGTGGGCGGACGTCAAGTTGCTGGTGTCCGCAGGAGGCGGAGGGTTTGGCAGCGCGCGGGTCGCCTCGGATGAGCCGGACACCGTCGAGATACGGCTGGACGCCCCCGTGGGCGAGATCGAGGGGACCTTGTCGGGTCGCGATGGGAGCCGCTATGCGAGAGCGAGGGTGCTCGCGCGGGCCGATGAGCGCCCAGAAGAGCGTCGCGCGGTGCTCGTTCGTGACGACGGGAGCTTCGTGCTCCGAGGGCTCGGACAGGGGGCCTACCAGATTACGGTGGTTCAGGACGGCCGTCGGATCGCCGCGCCGGCGACGGGCGCGGCGGGGGACACCCTCGAGCTCGTGACCGATGAGGTCGCCAGCGGGGTCGCCATGCGGTTGCGGGTGCTGAGGAGCGGCGTCCCGGCCGCGGGGCTCCGGGTGTACGGGGCGGCGTTCAGCGGCCGGGAGACAGATCTCGCGGGCGAAGTGTCCGCGGAGAGGGTCGTCCCCGGCACGTACCCCGTTCGGATCGTCGACGAACACGAGACCCTCTCGCGGACGGAGCTGGTCGTGCGCGCGGAGAGCCCGACCCATATTGTCGAGCTGGAGTAGGGACGCGCGGTCGACGAATGCGCGTCGTGTGTCGTGGCTTCTTGGTATGGTAGCGACGCCATGAGGATCACGAGCGCAGAACAACCCACGATGGACTCCGGACAGCAATATCATCTCGCCGTTGGCCCGGGAGAGGTGGCCAAGCACGTGCTGTTGGTCGGTGATCCGGAGCGCGCGCGTCGCGTCGCGTCGCGCTTTGAGTCGGTGGAATTGGAGCGAGTGCACCGCGAGTTCATCACGATCACCGGGACGCTAAACGGGCGCCGCCGCACCGTGATCGGCACAGGAATCAGCGCCGCGAATATGGAGATCACCATCGTGGAGATGACGCAGGTGGTGGAAGACCCGGTGGTGGTGCGTTGCGGATCGTGCGGGGGGCTCCAACCAGAGATCGAGCTCGCCGATCTCATCATCACGCAGGGCTCTGTCCGCATCGAGCAGACGTCGCAGCAGTATGTGGAGCCTGGGTATCCCGCGGTGGCGAGCGCCGAGGTCATGCTCGGCTTGATCCAAGCGTCGGCCGAGACCAAGGTCCCCCATCACGTGGGGCTCACGGCGACCGCGGGGGGGTTCTACGCGGCCCAGGGGCGAGAGGTTGGACCGTACGGCGGGCGCGAGAAGGGGGTGGTGGAGCGACTCGTGGCGCAGCGTGTCCTGAACTTGGAGATGGAGGCTTCGTGCCTCCTCACGCTCGCGTCCGTCGGTGGCTTTCGGGCGGGGGTGGTCTGCGCCGCCTACGGCAGCCGGTATTCGCACGGATTCCTCGATGACGACGGGCGGGCGTCCGCCGAGCGTCGATGTCTCGACGTCGGTCTGCGGGCCCTTGAACTCGTCGAGGAGATGGACGCTGCGCGCGGCGCGGCACCCCATTGGCACCCCGGGATCACCTCCTCCTAGCGCTTCACGCGAGGACGACATGGGGAGTACCCGCGCGGCTCCTTGACCGCTATGCTCTGCCTTCATGGGGTCTTCGAGCACCTCCTCGAACACACACGAGATCGTCCGAGGCGACGATGTCTTCCCGCGGACCTTCGGGAAGTACGTGCTGTTGCGGCCATTGGCCAAGGGGGGGATGGGCCAGCTCTACCTGGCCGCGTCAGGAGAAACCGGGGGGTTTGAGAAACTCTGCGTCGTCAAGAAGGTGCTCCCGGGCCTCGAAGATCCGGCGATTCGGAGGCGCTTCCTCGATGAGGCCAAGGTGGTGGTTCGCCTCAACCAGGCCAACCTCGTGCAGGTGTTTGACGCTGGCGTCGCGGAGGACGAGCACTACCTGGCGATGGAGCTGGTGGAGGGGAGAGACTTGCGGGGGGTGTGGAATCGATGCGCCAAGCTGCAGCGTCGCATCCCTGTGGACGTCGCGGTGTTCGTGATCCGTGAGCTCTGCCGCGGGTTGTCCTACGTGCACGACGCGATGGAGTTGGACCTCGTCCATCGCGACGTCTCGCCTCCCAATATCCTCGTCGGATATCGCGGGATGGTGAAGCTGACCGACTTCGGCCTCGCCAAGCACGCGATCAAACTCGAGCTGACGAACCCAGGCGTCGTCTACGGGAGATTTAGCTACTTGTCGCCGGAGCAGGCGCTCGGGATGCCGGTGGACCGCCGCTCCGACGTGTTCGCCGCGGGGATCATCTTGTGGGAGTTGTTGACCGGGCGGCAGCTCTATCCGTCGGGCGCGCAAAAGGGCCGTGTCGGGGGGAAGTCGCTCACGAAGCTGCACGCCCGCCCCGTCAAGTCGCCCTCCAGCGTGGTCCCTGGGATCCCTCGCGGGCTCGACGAGGTCGTCTTGCGCGCGCTGGAGCGCGACACGGATCGCCGCTACCAGACCGCGGAGGAGCTTCGCACGGCCTTGAGCGGCGTGCTCTCCACGTTCGCGCCGAGCTGTGATGTCGACCGAATCGCCAGCTTCATGTCGGACATCTTCGCCAAAGAGATCGACGTGGAGTCGCGAGACTACGGGACCTACGTGCAAGAGGATTTTAGCGAGGTCCGCTCGACGGGCACGCATCGGGCCGTGGCCAGCGAAGACGAGTCCTCGTCGGCGCGGAGCAGCAGCTCAGGCGGATGGTCCGGCGGCGAGCTCGCGCGCAGAGGCTTCGATCTCGAGGCCTATCGCGCGATGGCGCAGTCGAGGGAGGGCCTCGTCGCTGGCGACAAGTACAAGCTCAAGAGCCTCGTGGGGATCGGGGCGATGGGCGCTGTGTACGAGGCGGAGCATCTGACCCTCGGCCGAATCTTCGCGCTCAAGGTGCTCCATCCGGAGCACGGGTTGCGGCCCGAGCTGGTGGATCGGATGTGGAGAGAGGCGCAGGCGGCGACGCGGACGGGGCACCCCAATATTGTCAACGTCATCGACACGGGCATGCTCAGTGACGATGAGCCCTACTTGGTGATGGAGCTGGTGCACGGGGATGACCTCGGGAAGCTCCTGGAGGACGTGGAGCGGCTGGAGGTGGGGCGCGCGGTCGACATCGCGACCCAGCTGTGTCGTGCGCTCTCCGCCGCGCACGGCGTGGGGATCATCCATCGCGACATCAAGCCCGAGAACATCATGGTGTCTCCGTCAGCGGAGGGACAGCATCGAGTGAAGCTGTTTGACTTCGGTCTGTGCGGGGACGCGGAGGAGATTTCTGCGTCGCTGACGACGCCCGGTATGGTGCTTGGTTCGCCTGACTACATGGCGCCAGAGCAGGCCGCGGGCGCCGCGGCGACGCCTGCGTTTGACATGTATTCCCTCGGGAGCGTGCTGTTCAAGATGCTCTCCGGGCGCGTCCCCTTTCAGGGCCGCAACGCCATCGACGTGTTGATGAAGAAGGGGGCGATGGCCGCGCCCTCCGTCCGGAGTTTTGTGCCAGGGGTTCCGGCCGCGGTGGACGCGATCATCGCCGAGTGTCTCGACCGAGATCCGAGCGTGCGCCCAAAGAGCGCCGCCGACCTTGAGCGTCGCCTGGAGAGCTGCTTGCGCGGTGAACATGCGCCGGCCGGGACTCCCCTCGGGCTGACGGGTGTCCCTACACCCAGCGAGTCGTTTGACGCCGGCGCGGGGGCCTCGCTCGTGACCGTTCACCAGCAGGCCGCGGCGGCGCACAGCGTCGCAGGCGCCGCGAGGCTCGCGGATCGAACGCGCGCGCGGAGGATGTTCGCCACGGCGTTCGGGATCATGGTCGTGGTGGGCGGAGTGTGGACCGTCGCCCATGACGCGGGGCCGGACGCGCAGCCGGGGGCGCAGGCCCTCCCTCAGGCCGCGTCCGTGGGAGCGGTCGAGGTCACACCCCAACGCGGGGGAGACGGCGCCCCGGAGGAGGGCTCCGCGGGGTCGGAGGGGCCGGCCCGATCCCCAGCGGAGGCGGAGGCGGAGGCGGAGGCGGAGAACGCCGCGTCTCCAGGATTCGCCGCGCTCGCCGCTGGATGCGAACGTGCCTTGGCGGCGGAGCGCTGGAGCACACCGCCCGGAGACAACGTGCGAGAGTATGTCGACCGGATGCAGGCCTTGGACCCTGAGAATCCGGACCTGCGGCGGCTGCGGGAGCAGAGCATAAAGACGCTCGCCCGCGGCGGGGCCGAGGCGATAAAAAATGAGCGATGGGGGGAGGCTGCGGCGCTCTACCGCCCCTTGTTCGCGATGACGCCTGGTCACAAGGAGGCGAAGACCGGCCTCGTCAAGGCGCTCGCTCGCGGCGGTTGGATCGCGCGGCGTCGCGGCGACCACCTGGAGGCGCTGGCCGCCGCAGATGAGATCTTGACTGTGCAACCGGAGAACTTCTCCGCGTCGCGACTTCGCGCCTCGTCCTTGCTGTCGTTGGAGCGCTACGAAGAGGCCGTCGCCGCGTTTCGGGCGGCGATGCGTCTGCGCCCAAAACACACCGAGACTCGGCGCGGCTACTGGCGTGCGCGGCGTCTCCTCCACAAGAATCCGTAGCCCCCTGAACGAGTTCTCCATGAAAGATCCTGCCCCGACACCAATCTCGCGCCACGACTACGCGCCGAGCGCCTTCCAGATCGAACACGTCGAGATGCGATTTGAGCTCGATCCACAGGCGACCCGGGTGCGCGCTCGTTTGAAGGTGCGGCGCGCGGAGGGGGCGTCAGGAGCGGCCCCGTTGGTGCTCGACGGGGAGCACCTAAAGACCCTCGCGGTCCGTGTGGATGGCGAGGTCGTGAGCCCGGGCCGACTTGAGGAGACGCCGACCAGTTTGACGGTGAAGGGGCTGGGGGCACACGCGACGGTCGAGACCTTGGTGGAGCTCTGCCCGGAGGACAACGCCGCGCTCGAGGGATTGTATCGGAGCAGCGGGATTTTTTGCACGCAGTGCGAGGCCGAGGGGTTCCGGAGGATCACATGGTTCCTCGACCGCCCTGACGTCATGTCGCGGTACTCGGTGGAGATCGTCGCGCCGCCCGAACTCTGCCCGGTGATGCTCTCCAACGGGAACTTGGTGAGCAGCGAAGCGCTCGCCGACGGGCGTCGCGCCGTGCGGTGGGAGGATCCGTTCCCGAAGCCGTGTTATCTCTTCGCCGTTGTCGCGGGTGACCTGCACGCGATCCGCGACACCTTCACCACCCGGTCAGGGCAGCCTGTGGAGCTGGAGATTTGGGTGCAAGAGCGCAACCTCAAGAAGTGCGCGCATGCCATGGCCAGCCTGAAGCATGCGATGGCGTGGGATGAGCGCTGCTTCGGTCGCGAATACGATCTGAGTGTGTATATGATCGTCGCTGTCGACGACTTCAACATGGGGGCCATGGAGAACAAGGGGCTCAACGTCTTCAACTCCAAGTACGTGCTGGCAGACCCTCAGACGGCGACGGACGAAGACTATGAGGGGATCGAGTCCGTCATCGCGCACGAATATTTTCACAACTGGACCGGCAATCGAATTACTTGTCGCGACTGGTTTCAGTTGACCCTCAAGGAGGGGCTGACGGTGTTCCGTGATCAGCAATTCTCGGGAGATATGAACTCCCACGCCGTGAAGCGCATCGAGGATGTGAAGGTGCTCCGGGCGGCGCAGTTCGCGGAAGACGCGGGGCCCATGGCGCACCCGATCCGCCCCGACTCCTACATCGAGATGAACAATTTCTATACTGTGACCGTGTACAACAAGGGCGCCGAGGTGATTCGGATGTTGCACACCATGCTCGGCGGGGCGGGATTCCGCCGCGGGATGGACCTGTATTTCGAGCGGCATGACGGTCGAGCGGTGACCTGCGATGACTTCGTCGCCGCGCTCGCGGACGCGAACGGGCGAGACCTCACGCAGTTCGCCCAGTGGTACGCTCAGATGGGCACTCCGTACGTCGACTGCGAACAGCGCTACGACGCTGACGAGGGCTGTTTGGCGCTGACGTTGTCGCAGCGCAGCCCGGTGAACGTCGCGGCCGAGGACTATCGGCTCCGCCACATTCCGCTCCGGATCGGCCTGATGGACGAGTCGGGGCGCCCGGTGGCGTGGCGAGACGTCGAGGTGTCGAGAGCGGACGGGGAGGCGGTGTCGCTCGAAGGTGATGTCTTTGAGTTGCGGGAGGCGTCGACGATCCTGAGAGTCTCGGGTCGATCATCGCCGCTCGTCGCTTCCGTGGGCCGACACTTCTCGGCGCCGGTCCAGATCGAACAAGCGGAAGACAGCGCTCGCCTGGCGTTCTTCATGGCGCATGACGCAGATCCGTTCAATCGCTGGGACAGCGGGCAGCGCCTCGCGACCCGGGAGCTGCTGGCCGCGGCGGCGGCGCTCGACGCCGGCGAGGACGCGCGCGTCGACGCGCAGCTTGAGGACGCGTGGCGACGGGTGCTCACAGATACGGCGCTCGATCCGGCGATGAAATCGCTCGCGTTGGAGCTGCCCAGCGCCCGCACCGTTGGGCAGGCGCAGCGGGTCCTCCGCCCGGAGGCGCTGTACTGTGCGGAGAGGTTCATCGCGGCGCGCCTCGGGGAGCTTGGCGCGGAGGCGCTTGAGGAGATCATCGCGGAGGGGGAGGCGCAGACCTACGAACTCACGGGGGCCTCGATGGGGCGCAGGCGCCTCGCCAACCTCGCGTGGAGCTTCCGGGCCGCCGCTGCGCCGACGCAGGTGGGGCCACGGCTGCTCGCTCGCTTGTCGAGCGCCGACAATATGACCGACGCGTACGCGTCGCTGTGCATGTTGTGCTCGCTCGACACCGAGCGTTTCGAGGCGCTCCGCGCAGACGGGCTCGATCAGTTCTACGAGCGCTGGAATCACGAACCGCTCGTGGTCGACAAGTGGTTTCGCGCCCAGGCGGCGTCGGACGCCGAGGGCGCGCTCGACAAGATCCTCGCGCTCGCGGAGCACCCGGCGTTCGAGCGCAAAAACCCCAACCGCTTTCGGTCCTTGGTCGGTGTCTTTGGGGTTGGAAATCAGCGCCACTTCAACGCCGTGGACGGTCGCGGGTACGAGTTCGTAGCGTCCGAGGTGCTGGCGTTGGACCGCCTCAACCCGCAGACCGCGGCGAGGGTCGTGGCGGCGTTTAATGGGGTTGGCAGGCTTGACCCACACCTTCGCGGGATGGTTCGCGAACAACTTGACCGGATCCTGGCGCACGGCGGCCTCTCTCGCGATGTGTTTGAGATCGTCAGCCGGACGTGGAATTCTGCGTTTGAGGTGAGCTCCGCCGATCAGTGAGGCTGGGCCGCGAAGCTGGTCGCGGTCGCTTCGGCCCACCATCGCTGCCAACTGCCCGTGAGCGATCCACGGAGGGCGTCGTCGACCAGCGCGTTGGGGACGACGCCGGGGTAGAGCTGCGCGAAGGTCTTGACTGTTGTGGGAGAGACCCGGCGATAGAGGTGTTGGGGGCCGATGTGTTCGTGGCCGTCGAGCCCGGCCGCCGCCACCAGCTCCGCGAACGTCTCCGGGTGCGCCACCTGCAGCAGCTCAATCGTTTAGCGGGGGAGAGGAGGAGGAGGAGGAGGAGGAGGGGAGGGCGCAGGACGAGCG
>JAAZXR010000097.1 GCA_014240065.1 Myxococcales bacterium | reverse complement strand
GCCACGGGCAACCTCGGCGCGGTGCAGAGCATGTCCGACACGGTGACCGCCATGGCCGAGGGCGAGGTCGCACAGCTCGACATCGCGGGCGACTGGAGCCTGGATCGCAAGCGCTACTACTCGGTCATCGAGCGCAAGACCGCCTCGTTGATCGCGTGGAGCTGCGCTGTGGCGAATCTGGTGGAGCCCCAGTACCGACACCCCCTGCACCGATTTGGGCTGGAGGTGGGCTTCGCCTTCCAGATCGCCGACGACGTCATCGACTACCAATCCTCCGAGTCCACCAGCGGGAAGCCCCGGGGCCAAGACCTCCGCGAGGGCAAGATCACGCTGCCGCTCATCATCGCCTGCGAGCGCGACATGAGCCTGCGCACCCGGTTGCGAGCGGCGTTCAGCGGAGGACGACCGGACCACGAGGCCCTCTCGCGACTCGTGGACGATGTGGCGCGCTCGGACGCGACCGACCACGCCCTCGACGTGGCCGCCTCCCACGCCAAACAAGCGGAGATCGAGCTTCGCGCCCTGCCCTCCTCCCCCTCCCGCGACGCCCTCGCGTCCCTGGCCCGCGCGGTGGTCCGGAGGGATCGATGAGCCGCGCCGCCGCGCCCGTCGCCGAGGCGGTCGACGCCATCGACGATCACGGCAAGAAGGTGCAGGCGATGTTCTCGGACATCTCCCGCGGCTACGACCTCGCCAACCGCCTCATGAGCCTCGGCACCGACATCCGCTGGCGCCGCCGCGCCGTGGCCACGCTCCTCCCCGCCGGCCCCTCGGGCGCCGCGGACGGCGGGCGCCCCCAGATCCTCGATCTCTGCGCGGGCACCTTGGACTCCACCCGCACGATCCACCGGGCCTTCCCCGCCGCCGACCTCATCGGCGGCGACTTCTCGGCGGGCATGCTCGCCGTGGGCGCGAGCCACCTCTCCTCGGCGGAGCGCGACCGCATCACGCCAAAGCACATGGACGCCCACGACCTCCCCGTCGACGACACCAACCTCGACGCGATCTTTTGCGCCTTCGGGGTTCGCAACCTGTCGGACGTGCCCCGCGCGACGCGAGAGGCGCTGCGGGTGCTCAAACCTGGAGGCCAGCTCACGGTGCTCGAGTTTTTCCGCCCTCGCGCCCTGGTCACCCGCCTCTTCCACGCCCTCTACAACCGCACGGTGTTGCCGGTCGTCGGGTGGATGTGCACTGGAAACCTCGACGCCTACGTGTACCTGCCCCGCTCCATCGCCGCGTTCCGGGACGTCGAAGACTACTGCGACATCCTCGCGCGCGCAGGCTTCGTAGAGGTCCGCGTGGAGCCCCTCACCTTTGGGGTCGCGAGCATCGTCCGCGCGCGGCGACCGAGCGCCCCTTCAACTCCCGTGACAACGGAGGCGCCATGAAACTCGCGGTCTGTGTCACCGGCGCGAGCGGCGCCATCTACGCGCGACGGCTGCTGCAACTCTTGAGCGGCCGCGACGACTGCGAGACGCATCTCGTCGCCTCCGCGAACGCTCCCTTCGTGTGGGAGAGCGAACTCGGCGAAGCCATGCCCGAATCCTTTGAGGGGGTGCGCCGCTGGGATCGCCATGATTTCCGCGCCCCCTTCGCCTCCGGTTCCAACCCCTTTGACGCGGTGTTGGTCACGCCCTGCTCCATGTCGACCCTGGCGAGGGTCGCCAACGGCGGCGGCGATGATCTCACCGCCCGCGCCTGCGAGGTCGCGCTCAAGGAGCGCCGCAAGCTCGTGCTGATGGTGCGCGAGAGCCCGCTGAGCCTGGTGCACCTGCGCAACATGACGGCGGCCACCGAGGCGGGCGCCATGATCTTGCCCGCCATCCCCTCCTTTTACGCGGGGGTCCACACCCTGGAGCAAGCCATCGACTCCGTGGTCGGCCGAATCCTCGACCAGGCCGGCGTGCCCGTGGAGCTCTTGCCCCGGTGGGGCGCTGAGGAGGGCGCGACCTCATGAACGAGCTCGCGTCCCAGCTCCTCGAGCTTCGCGACGACCCGCCCCGGGCCGGCCAATGGGCGGCTCGATGCCGCGGCGCCGACGACCAGGTGCGCATCGCCGCGGCGTCGGAGTGCACCGCCGACGCCGTCGCCCATATCGAGCGCGACGGCGCCGTGCGAGCGCTCGAGCGATGGCCCGACGCCTCAACGCTGCGTCGAGGCGACCTCGTCACCGTGCAGGTCCCCGCCTCGTCGGCCCCGCAGTTTTGCGAATACCTGTCCTCCCTCGCGCGAGACCTCGGGAGCGTCGACCCGTCACAGCGCCCCACGCCCTTCGTGTTCGCGCCATGGTGCGCCGAGCCCCAAGGGATCCACAGGCTGTGGACGGTGGCCGCCGCTCGAATCGCCCTGCCGTCGTCGGTGCTCGTTGGCGCGCGCCATGATCTGCTTGGAATCCGCGTCGCCCAGGTCGCGCTGGGCTTCGGCGCCTCCGCCCTCGTGGGCCCGATTGAGCCCGATCGCTCGCTCCCCCTCGCCGGCGTGACGCGCCCCACGGAGAACACCCGCGCGGGGCTTCGCGCCCTCGTTGAGCAAGTTGGCCTCCACGTCCAAAAGTCCCCCCCTCCATCCGCGAACTGAGCCCCCTATGCCTGCCAAAGACACCCGACGTTTCCACCAAATCGCTGAGAAGGCGCGCGAAGGAGTCCCGCTCTCCCTTGAAGAGGGCGTGTTTTTGTACCGATACCCGGACCTGCTCGCCGTCGGCGCCCTCGCCAACGAGGTCCGCGAGCGCCTCCACGGCGACCGCACCTACTTCAACGTCAACTTTCATATCAACCCCACCAACGTGTGCGAGGCCGACTGCAAGTTCTGCTCCTTCGCGCGCCTGGAGCCCTCGTCGCCGCAGGCCTACACCATGTCGGTCGAGCAGGTGCGCCAAAAGCTTGTGGAGCGGATGGACCAGCCGGTCACCGAGATCCACATCGTCAACGGCCTCCACCCCGACCTCCCGTTCGAGTACTACCTCGACATCCTCCGCGACCTCAAAGAACTCCGTCCCGACATCCACCTCAAGGCCTACACCGCCGTGGAGATTCACTTCTTCGCGGAGAAGTTCTCCATGACCTACGAGGAGGTGCTGACGCGGCTCAAGGACGCGGGGCTCGGCAGCCTGCCCGGGGGCGGCGCGGAGATCTTCGCGGACCGCGCCCGCAACAAGCTCTGCAAAGGGAAGGCAGACGCGGCCCAGTGGCTCGAGGTTCACCGCGCCGCGCACAAGGTCGGTCTTCGCACCAACTGCACCATGCTCTACGGCACCGTCGAGACCCTGGAGGAGCGGGTGGATCACATGATTCGACTGCGCGATCTGCAGGCCGAGACCGGCGGCTTCCAGACCTTTATCCCCCTGGCCTACCACCCCGAAAACAACGCCCTCGGCAAGCTGCCCGCGCCCACCGGCGTGGACAACCTCCGCACCTACGCCGTCGGGCGGCTCATGCTCCACAACATCCCCCACATCAAGGCCTACTGGATCATGGTGGGCATTAAGACCGCCCAGATCGCGCTGAGCTTCGGGGTGGACGACCTGGACGGCACGGTCCAAGAAGAGAAGATCTATCACATGGCGGGCGCCGACACCCCGCAGGCCATCACCCGCACCGACCTGGTGCGCCTCATCCGAGAGGCGGGACGCCACGCGGTCGAGCGCACCACCCTGTACGACGTGCGATGGGAGGACGACGGCGCGCCGCTGCCCGACATCCGCGTCGAGTCCAGCGTGCCTTTCTCCGGACACGCCGGTCGCAAGTCCCTCCCCGTGCTCTCCCACTAAGCCGACATGGAACGAACAACACCACCGACGCCCGCCCCCCTGAGAATTTGCGCCGTCAAGTTCTTAAACGCGCGGCCGCTGTTTCGGGGGCTGGTCCAGCAGCCCCCCCTCAACGAGGCGGGTGAGCCGCTGTTCGAGGTGACCACGGCGCTGCCCTCAGACTGCGCCCAGCAGCTGCGGGATGGCGCCTGCGACGTGGCCCTCGTCCCCGTCGCGGCCTACCTCGACAACCCCGAGTGGGAGGTGGTCCCCGGCGTCGCCATCGGCTGCCAAGGCAGCGTCGAGACCGTCGTCCTCGTCTCCGAGGTCCCGCTCGAGAAGATCGAGCGCATCCACCTCGACGACGCCTCCCGCTCCTCCTCGTTGATGCTGCGGGTGCTGCTCCAAGAAGATGGTCAAGCTGTGCAGTGGTGCGACGCCCCCCACGGTGAGGGCAGCGCCCGGGTGCGCGGAGCCGACGCGGCCTTGGTCATCGGCGACGCGGCCTTCGGCTTGCGCTCCGAGTTCGCGCACGTCTACGACCTCGGTGACCTGTGGTTTGAGCGCACCGGCCTGCCCTTCGTCTTCGCGTTTTGGGCCGCCAGGCCCGGCGCCCTCACCCCGGCCCACGTCTCCGCGCTCCAACACACGCGCGACCGGAGCCTGGAAAAATACGCGGAGGCCATCGCGCGCGAGTACCGGGAACAAAAAGTCGCCTCGGGGCTCGCCGCGCTGGACGAGAACCACTACGCCAACTACCTGCGCAAGACCATCCGCTATGGCCTGGAGACTCACCAGCGAGAGGGGCTCGCAGAATTCCTCTCCCGCGCCTCGCGCCTCCGGGCTGGCCGTGAGGTGGTCAGCGACGACGTGCACGAGGACGTGATCCACGTGCAGTTCGCGGGGGTGGAGGCGCCCGCGCGCCTCGTGGCCGCGCGCGCGCGGACGCAGCGCCTCAACGTGGACGAGATTTTGGATCGCGCGGCCGCCGGAGAGCGCATCGACCTCGCGGAGGGCATCTACCTGTACGAGCACGCCGACACCATGGCGCTCGGCCTCGCCGCCGACGCGCGTCGAAAGGCCCTGCACCCGGAGGGGGTGGTGAGCTACATCGTCGACCGAAACGTGAACTACACCAACGTGTGCGTCACTCGGTGCAAGTTCTGCAACTTCTTCGTCCCCCCGGGGTCGCGACAAAGTTACGTGCTCCCGCGGGAGGTGCTCGCAGAAAAGTTTCGGGAGACAGAGGCGCTCGGCGGGATTCAGATCTTGCTGCAGGGGGGGCTCAATCCCGACCTCAAGCTCGCCTACTACGAAGACCTGTTCCGGTGGACCAAGGAGAACTTCTCCCTTCGCCTGCACGCGCTCTCCCCCACCGAGATTCTGCACATCGCACAGATCGAGGGTCTGTCCGTCCGCGCCGTGCTTCAGCGCTTGATGGCGGCGGGGATGGACTCGTTGCCAGGAGGGGGCGCGGAGATCCTCGACGACGAGATCCGCAACCGCATCAGCCCATTCAAGAACTCCACAGAGGAGTGGCTCGAGGTCATGCGACAGGCCCACTTGCTCGGGATGAAGAGCACCGCGACCATGGTGTTTGGATTTCAGGAGACCTCCGAGCACATCCTGCTCCACTTCGACCGGATTCGGTCCCTGCAAGACGAGACCGGGGGCTTCACAGCCTTCATCACGTGGCCGTTTCAGGCGGACGGCACGCGGCTCAAGCTGCGCGACGACACCAGCCCCTTCCGGTATCTTCGGATGCAGGCGCTCGCGCGTCTGTACCTCGACAACGTGCCAAATCTCCAGGTTTCGTGGCCCACGCTCGGCCCCGAGATCGGTGAGATTGCGCTGCGATTCGGCGCGAATGATTTCGGATCCGTGATGATCGAGGAGAACGTCGTCTCACAGGCGGGGGCGACCTTCATGCTCACGGCGAACGAAATCGAACGTCACATCCGGCAGGCCGGGTTCACACCGAAGCGACGTCATATGGACTATACGTGGATCGAGCCCGCGATGGCCCCCACGGCCCGCCGCGGACCGACCGGCATGTCCGCCCCCGCCTGAGCCGACCCGCGAGCACGTCGCTCGCTCGCGCCTGCCTCGCGCGAGCCCCCCGCTCCCGAGGCGCTCGAGGCTGGCTGCTGGTACACTGCATCGCGCATGTTGCAGTACGCCGTCAGCCCCTCCGTGCGATCACGGATCGATGCCCTCGACATGGACTTCAACAAGTTCGGACTCGACAAGTTCGGCGTCTCACGCGACCACGTCGCCGCGTTCTACTCGCTGCTCGAACCTTTCTATCGCCGCTACTTCCGGGTCAAGGTGTTCGGCATTGAACACGTCCCGAGCGCCGGCCGCGGGATGCTCATCTGCAACCACTCCGGAGGCGTCCCCGCCGACGGAGGCATGCTGGTCTCGTCGATATTTTTTGACCACGAGCCCCCCCGGCACGTGCACGGCATGGTGGAGAAATTCGCGCAGACGTGGCCCTTCGTCTCCCCGTGGTTCTCCAAACTTGGCCACCTCCCGGGACTGCCCGACAACGCGATCCGACTGCTCGAAGACGATCGTCTCCTCATGGTGTTCCCCGAGGGCGCCAAGGGGCTCGGCAAGCTCTATCGAGACCGCTACCAGCTTGAGCGCTTTGGCACCGGCTTTATGCGCATCGCGCTGCAGACGGGCACCCCCATCATCCCGGTGGCCTTCGTCGGCGGAGAGGAGTCCATGCCCACCGTGTTCCACGCGCGGCGCCTCGCCAAGCTGGTCGGCGCGCCCTATTGGCCCGTGCCGCCGTACTTGGTCCCGGTGCCCATGCCCCTCGGTTGCGAGCTTCATTTCGGCGCGCCGATGCATTTTGACGGCAACGGCAACGAGCGAGATGACGTGATCGAGCGCAATGTTGGGCAGGTGAAGGCGCGGGTGGACGACCTCATCGAGAACGGCCGCAGGATCCACAACACCTTGCGTCAGGGAGAAGAGAGCGGCGGATGAAGGTGCTGATCTGCGGCATCGCCTCCGAGCACGCCCGCCTCGTCGCCCTGCAGCTCGTGGAGCGCGGGCACGAGGTCGTCGGGATCGACCAGCGGCCGTGGCGCGACCCGCCCGAGGGGATCACGGTCTTCCAAGCAGATGTGCGCAAACGACCCGCCGAGGACGTGTTTCGATCCCAGCGCCCGGAGGCGGTCATCCACATGGGCACGGTCTCTCACTTTGAGCTCTCGCGAGACGAGCGCTACCGGATCAATCTTGGGGGCACGCGCGCCGTCATCGACAACTGCGCCAAATACGGCGTCGCGCACGTCATCTTCGTCAGCCGCCACACTGTGTACGGGGCGGCCGCCGACGCGCCCCTTTTTCGCACTGAGCAAGAGCCCCCCCTCGGTGGCTCGACCTTCCCCGACCTCGCCGACCTCGTCGCCGCAGATCTGTATGCGGCCCAGACGATCTGGCGCCACCCCAACATCTCGACGGCGGTGCTGAGGATGGCCTACGCCCTCGGCCCCAAGGGGCGCGGCACCCTGGCCAACTTCCTCCGCGGCCCCCGGGTCCCGATGGTGCTTGGCTTCGATCCTCTGTTTCAGTTCATGCACGATTTCGACGCGGCGAGCGCCATCACGGCCGCCGCCGAGCACACGCTCTCGGGTGTATTTAACGTGGCGGGGCCTCCCCCGATCCCGCTGTCGGTCCTGGCCCGACACGCCGGGCGTACCAGCGTCCCGATGCCGGAGTCGGTGTTGCGCCGGGTGCTCGGCAAGTGGGGCTTCCCTCCGCTCCCCGTCGGCGCCATCCCCCACCTCAAGTATCCCGTGATCGTGGATGACGCGGCGTTCCGCGCCGCCACCCAGTTTGAGCATCGGTACGACGACCGCGCCATCATCCAAGAGTACCGCGAAGCGCATGAGTGACGACGCCGTCCCCGCCGCGTGGGCGCGCCTCCTGACGCCCGCGACCTCAGACCCCGCGTGGCGTCGTCTCCAAGACTTCGTCGCGTCCGAGCGCGCGACGCATCAGGTCTTCCCCCCCTCATCGGAGGTGTTCACCGCGCTCTCCATGACCGAGCCTGAGCGCGTGCGCGTGGTGATCCTCGGCCAAGATCCCTACCACGGAGAGGGACAAGCGCACGGGCTCGCGTTCTCGGTGCGCGCCGGGATCAAGCCCCCGCCATCACTCCGAAATATCTTCAAGGAGCTGTCGGATGACACCGGCGCCCCCGTCCCCCCACACGGCGACCTCTCGGCCTGGGCGTCGCAGGGGGTGCTGCTCCTCAACGCGGTGCTCACAGTTCGCGCCAGCGAGGCCAACAGCCATCAGCGGCGCGGATGGGAGCAGGTCACCGACGCGGTGATCGCCGGTCTCTCCCGGGGCGAGCGGCCCCTCGTCTTCGTGCTGTGGGGCGCCGCCGCCCGCAAGAAACGCCGACTCATCACCCGCGATCACCACGCGATCCTCGAAGGTGTCCACCCGTCGCCGCTGTCGGCGCATCGCGGCTTTTTTGGCAGTCGCCCGTTCACGGCGATCAACATCGCCCTCACGCAGCTCGGGCACCCCACCATCGACTGGTCGCTCGCGGCGCGCGAGTGAATCCCGCGTCACGCCGCGCGTCTGCTAGGCTCAGCCGGTCGTGCCCTCCTCTCCTCACCCCCCCCGCGGGAGCTTGGCCCAAGTCGGCGACTTCGGCCGCATGGTCAAAATAAGTCACACGGTCTTCGGGCTCCCCTTCACCGTGGTCGCCCTCCTCCTCGCGAGCGAGCGACGCGTCGCCGACGGAGGCGCCCCCGTGAACGCCGCAGAGGTCGCGTGGATCGTGCTGGCCTTCACCGCCGCGCGGACGGCCGCGATGGGCTTCAATCGCATCGTTGATCGCGACATCGACGGGGAGAACCCCCGCACCGCTGATCGTGAAATCCCCTCGGGCAAGATCTCGCTGACCACGGCGTGGATCATGACCCTGCTGGCCGCGCTGACCTTCGTGGCTGCGGCGGCCATGCTGGGACCGTGGCCGCTGCGGCTCGCCGGCCCTTGCCTCCTCCTCGTCTTTGGCTACAGCCTGTTCAAACGATTCTCGGCCGCCGCTCACCTCGTCGTCGGCCTCGCCCTCTCCCTCGGTCCCGGCGGCGCGTGGCTCGCCATCACGGGGTCGTTCGACAACGCCGCGACGCCGCTCGCCCTCATGCTCGCGGTCGGCACGTGGGTCGCAGGCTTCGACGTGCTCTACAGCCTCCAGGATGAGGCCTTCGATCGGGCCCGTGGCCTCCACTCGATCCCGGCGGCCCTTGGCACAAAAGGCGCGGTGATCGTGAGCGGCCTGCTCCACCTGGTGACCATCGCCGCGCTCGTCGCGGTCCACGACGCGGCCCAACTCGGACCGGCTCACGTCCTCGGCGCCGCCGTCGTCACGGGCTTATTGGTGTACGAGCATTGGCTCGTCGGACCGGGGAGGCTCGAGAAGCTCGACCGAGCCTTCTTCAGCGTCAACGGCTGGATCAGCCTCGGCTACCTCGCGTGCGTCATCGTAGACCGCTGGGCCGCGTAGGGTGCTATGCTTGAGCCTCGCATGCGCGGTTCCACCTTCGCCCATCGATGTCGTTCACTGCTGCTCTTGCCAGCGATGGTCGTCTGCCTCGCGGCTCCAGCGCACGCGAAGCCTCGTGGTCCCTTCGACACGTCGGAGGGCTTCACCGACCCGCGTCGGCCCGCCCTGCCCCGCGCGCACAGGTTCCGATTCACCCTTGAGTCGGGGTTCATCGGCCTCACCAAGGTGGTGGATCCGGCGACGGGGACCCCCGTGCAGTTTCACTTCGCTCCGCTCATGCTCGGGCTCATGTACCAGCTTCAGTTCTTGAAGTTGATGAGCCTCCGCGTGGGGACCAATCTCGGCTACAACGTCGCGAACAGCCGCTCCGCCATGCCCGTCGTTATCAACCCGCGGCTGTGGCTCGGGGTCCAAGCGCGGCGCGTAGGGATCCACGGTGGCTACGGCTATCTGCTCATCGTGCCCGGACAAGCGAACGCGACCAGCTCGCGCTCGGATCTCGAGCAGCCCTTGCTCAAGCAGCCTCACCAGGTCGGCGGAGAACTCTCGTTCACGAGCCGGATGGACAGGTTCGCGTTCACCGGATCTGTCGGCGTCCAGGCGGTCCTCACCCAGATCTGTCACCTGAGCCTCGACTGCGCCAACGACCCGAGCCAAACAAAGCGCATCTACCCCATGGTGACCTTTGGCGTGGGCGTGTTCTTCGACGGCTCCATCAAGCGGGCCAAGGCGAAAGCCTCCAGGGAGAAGGCCAAACAAGACCTTTGAGCCCTCCGCGCGGGGGTCGCTCACCCCCCTTGCGCGCGCCTCCTCACGTGGTATTCCCGCCCTCGGAGCCGACATCGCCAGCGCCGGGGCGCGGTGATAGGTTCCAGCCAGGAGCCGTCGCTATGACACAGCCCAAACTTATGAAGGGATCCGTTCCATCCATCCTCGACACGATCGGCGACACCCCGATCGTGAAGCTCAACCACGTCACGGAGGGGATCGAGTCGGAGATCTACGTGAAGGTTGAGTACCTGAACCCCGCGGGCTCCATGAAAGACCGCGTCGGGCTCAACATCATCAACGACGCAGAGAAGCGCGGGATGCTCGGACCCGGAGGCACGATCATCGAGGCCACCAGCGGCAACACGGGCGCGGGCTTGGCCATGGTCGCGGCGATACGCGGGTACAAGTGCATCTTCGTCATGCCGGACAAGATGTCCGCCGAGAAGGTCGACGCGCTCCGGGCCTACGGCGCGAAGGTCGTCATCTGTCCCACCGCGGTCGAGCCCAGCGATCCCCGCTCCTACTACTCCGTCGCGCGACGGCTCGTCGAGGAGACGCCCGGGGCCTACTACGCGAATCAGTATCACAACCCCGCGAACCCGGAGGCTCACTTCCTCAGCACGGGCCCCGAGATCTTCGAGCAGACGCAAGGAGACTTCGACGTCTTCGTCTCAGGCATGGGCACCGGCGGCACGCTGAGCGGATCGGGGCGCTACCTCAAGGAGAAGATGCCCAACCTGACCATCGTCGGCGTCGATCCCATCGGCTCCTTGTACTACGAGTATGTGAAGACCGGGCGGATGACGAAGGCGTTCAGCTACTACGTAGAGGGGATCGGCGAGGATTTCCTCCCGTCCACGATGAACCTCGACATCCTCGACGACGTGGTCCAGGTGGACGACAAGGAGTGCTTCATGATGACCCGCGACCTCGTGCGCAAAGAGGGCATCTTCTGCGGCGGATCCTGCGGCGCGGCGGTCATGGGCGCCATCAAGTACGCCAAGCAGCTCAAGGAGCCGAGACGAATCCTCGTGCTGCTGCCCGACAACGCGCAAAAGTACCTCAGCAAGATATTTAACGACGACTGGATGCGGTCCAATGGCTTCATGGATGAGGAAGACGCCACCGGCACGGTCGCGCACATCCTCACCGGCAAGCCGCGCCAGGTGCTGACGATCCAGAGGGACGCCACCATCCGAAACGCGATCGGCATGATGAAAGAGCACGGCATCAGCCAAATCCCCGTGCTCGATGAGTCTGGCCGCCACTGCGGGCTCGTCTCGGAGATCGACCTGTTGAACTATCTCGTTGAGAACCCGAAGAGCGTCGAGAGCAGCATCGCAGACCTCGTCGAGGGGAACTACGCCACGGTCACCCCACACACCCGCATCCAGCTCCTCAGGAATATCTTCAACGACGCGAAGGTCGTGTTGGTCATCGAGAACGATGAGCTCAAGGGGCTCCTCACGAAGATCGACCTCATCGACTTCATCGCCGACCAACCACTGTCCAAAGGATAGACCGACATGGCCGAACACGACCACTCTCACGATCATATGCCGGAGGATGCGCGTCTGGAGACGCTCGCCATCCACGGCGGACAGAGCCCGGAGACTGTCACGGGCGCCGTCATGACGCCGATCTTTCAGACCTCCACCTATATTCAAAGCGCCCCGGGAGAGCACTCGGGCTTCGAGTATAGCCGGTCACAAAATCCGACACGGTTCGCGCTGGAGCGGGCGCTCGCGGCCCTCGAGGGCGGACGCTTCGGCTTCTGCTTCGGGTCTGGTTGCGCCGCGACCACCGCCGTCATCCAGCTGCTCAGCCAGGGCGATCACGTCGTCGCCGGCGACGACCTGTACGGAGGCAGCGTGCGCCTGTTCGACCAGGTCATGGCGCGGCGCGGACAGACCTTCACCTACGCCGACACCACCAGCGTGGAGGCGGTCGCTGCGGCGATCACCGGCGACACGAAATTGGTGTGGATAGAGACCCCGAGCAACCCGATGCTCAAGGTGGCTGACATCCGAGCGATCTCCAAGGTGTGCAAGGAGCGAGGCGTGCTGCTC
>JAAZXR010000096.1 GCA_014240065.1 Myxococcales bacterium | reverse complement strand
GCCGGTGGTGGGGTCGCCGTCGCCGTCGCCGTCGCCATCGCCGTCGCCATCGCCATCGCCGTCGCCGTCGCCGTCGCCATCGCCGTCGCCAAAGTCCCCCTGATCGCCGTTATCACTCGACTCGAGTTTGTCCAGCGACTCACCACCTGCACAAGAGGTTAAGGAGAGCACCAAGAAGATCTGTCCAGCACGCTTAAGCCACACGCCCCATTCTAGGGTCGATTCGTCATTTGTGCCAGAGAACCGAGCGCGCGAATCCGGCGCCAATGGACGGTCACTCCACAGGAACTACCTGAGGTGTCCTGTGCGGCTGACCGCTGACAGCGCCCAGATCGGCGGGATTCTCGCCGCAGGCCTCATCCACGGCAAACCGTGGAGGCACAAGCGGTCGCGGGGGAGCGCGCCGGGCGACCTCACTCGCCCGTCAGGCCGACGAGGGACCGGTACAGCGAGGGGCCCGAGACCCCTTGAGCCTGAAGCGCGCTTGCGCGCTGAAGTTCTTCCGTGATGATGGCGCGGAAGATGATCTCCGCCTGGGCGCCTTGAATGGGTCGCCCGTTAACGAAGCTGGTGGGGGTGCCCGTGACGCCGAGGGTCATACCAAGCTCGATGTCCCGCTTGATCTGGGCGTCGAATTCTTTGCTCTCTGACCACGGCGTCGTCGTCTCGGCGAGCCCCACGCGCGCGCCAATTTGGGCGAGTTCGTCGACGGAGAATCTCGCCCCGGTCGCGTAGAGCTCATCATGAAACGGCCAGAATTTTCCTTGGGCGTTGGCGACCATGGAGGCGCGGGCCGCCGGGATGGCCGCGGGATGACCGGGGAGGGGGAAGTGCTTGTACACGAGGCGCACCTGATCTGCGTAGCGCTCCTTGATGGCGCGCAAGGTCTCGTGCCCGCGCGCGCAAAACGGGCACTGAAAGTCACCGAAGACGACGATGGTCACGGGGGCGTCCGCCGGCCCGAGGACCGGGCTCTCTTCCAGCGGGACCGGATAGATCTTGGATTCGTCGAGGTCAACGGGATCTTGTGCGTATTCGATCGCCTCGTATCCAAGCTCCGTGGCGTGGGCGTAGAGCCCATTTGCGGGGACACCCTCGGCCCGCCACCTTGAGGCGAAGGCGCGCTCTTCTTCGACGATGGTCTCGAAGAACGACAGCGGCTTCGCGCCGGAGATCCGCCGTCCGTTGATGAAAAAAGTGGGGGTCGAGCGAACTTGCAATCGGGAGGCTTGTTCGAGATCGCGCCGCACGGCGACCGCATGGGTCATGGCGTCGAGGTCTTTGGCCACGCGCGTCATGTCCATGCCGAGCGCGTTCACGTGTTCGATCAGCGTGGGGGTCGCGATACCGTCGCCGGAGAAGATCCGGTCGTGAAAGCCCCAAAACGCCCCCTGCTCCGCGGCGGACATGGCCATCAGAGCCGCCACCATGGCCTGGGGGTGGCGAGCGATGGGGAAGGACTTATACACGAGCCGGATTTCACCCTCGTGCAGGGTCTCCAGGGTTTGAATCGTCTGCATCGCGCGCGTGCAAAAAGGGCACTCGAAGTCGCTGAACATCACGATGGTGATGGGCGCGTCGTCGGGACCACGCGTGGGGGCGTCGCCGATCTCCACGTTGTAGCGCAGGCACGGGATCCCCGCGGCCTGCTGCGGCTCGCTGATCGCGAGCCCGACGGGGTCGTCGCCAGGGTTGGTGCAGGTGGGAGGCGGCGGTGGGAGGCTGGTGAGGTCCGCTGGCGTGGTTTCGGTGGCGACTGGGCCCGCGCAGGCGCTCACGCAAAGGGCAAGCAAGGCCACGACGTAGAATCGTAGGCGCTCGGGTCGACCAGTTCGCGGTGGCAACATCCGCGAGAGGGTACGATGGGAGGGAGCGGGGGGGAATCTTTTCGTCCCCCGGCGCGTGGAAGATCCAGACGTGACGACTTCACTCCTCAGCTGCGAGCACATCTTTGTCACCTACGATGGCGTCCGCCACGCACTCCACGATGTTTCGTTGGAGGTGTTTGGGGGGCAAGTGCTCGGGCTCGTGGGACCGAACGGGGCGGGCAAGAGCACCACGCTTCGCGTGCTCGCGACCTTGCAGCGCGCCGATAAGGGGCGGGTGTGCTTCGAGGGCGACGACGCGTGGCCTCGCCGGCACGCCGTCCGAGAGCGGGTGGGGTTCTTGGGCGACGGCACCGCGATGTATCCGAAGATGGAGGCCGGGAGGTATCTGGAATTTTTCGGGGAGTGCTACGGTCTCGCGCCCGCCGCGGCGCGCGAGCGGGCGGCGGCGCTCTTGGATCAGTTCGGGCTCGAGTCGAAGGCTGGGGCGAAGGTGGCCACGCTCAGCAAGGGAATGCGCCAGCGGCTGGCCATCGCGCGAACCATGGTGCAGCGGCCCAGCATCTTACTGCTCGATGAACCCGCGGACGGGCTCGACCCGCGCGGACGCCGGGCGCTGCGGTTGCTGCTCCGCTCCTTGGCGGACGAGGGCACCGCCGTGGTTATCAGCTCCCACATTCTCAAAGAGCTCGACGATCTGTGCGACGCCATCGCCGTTCTTGAGCGCGGAAAGGTGGCGGTCCAGGGCACCGTGGCGGAGATCATCGATCGCTTCGAGGTGGGGCGCAGACTCTACCAAATCGAGGTCCGGGGGGGCTTGCCCGCGGCGCTCGGCCTGCTCAAGGCGCGCGAGTGTCTCGTGGAGTCGGTGGCGGCCGTCGAGGGGGACTCGACCCCGACAGATCGGGGGGTGGTCACCGCGCGGGTGCGCGAGGAACATCTCGACGCCGCCGGGTTGCTGCGCGCGCTCGTGGAGGCCGGGGTGGAGGTCAGCGCCTTCGCCAAGGTGCGCAGCGACCTTGAGGACGTCTACGAGTCGCTCGGCCGCGACGGGGTCAGTTAGCCGAGGCGCGCCGTTGACACCGGGGCGACGGTTGGGCAAGACGCGTTCATGGCCCCGAAAAGATCAGCGTCGATGCGCGTCGTGTCCTGGAACGTGAACGGGCTCCGGGCGGCGGTGCGGAAGGGGTTTTGGGGCTGGATGGACGCCGCCGGCGCGGACATCGTGGGCTTGCAAGAGGTGCGGGCGAGACCCGAACAGCTCGACGCTCACACGCAGGCGCCGCCAGACTGGCACGCGCACTTTTTCCCCGCCAAGCGCCCCGGTTACAGCGGGGTGGGGATCTATTCACGGGTCGCCCCGGACGACGTCGTCACGAGCCTCGGGGAGGATCGATTCGACGACGAGGGGAGGTTCATGCTGGCGCGATTTGGGCGGCTCGTCGTGGCGAGCGTGTACTTCCCCAACGGCAACGGGAAAGACCGCGACAACAGCCGCGTGCCGTACAAGCTCGACTTTTATCGGGCGGTGTTCGACGTGCTGCAGCGGCGGCGCCGCGCCGGTCAACGCGTGGTGGTGATGGGGGACTTCAACACCGCGCACAAAGAGATCGACTTGGCGCGACCCAAGGCCAACGTCAAGACCTCGGGGTTCTTGCCCGAGGAGCGCCTGGAGATGGATCGTTGGATCGACGCCGGGTGGATCGACAGCCTGCGGGAGTACGACCCCGCCCCAGGTCGATACAGCTGGTGGACCGCGCGGGGCGGCGCGAGGGAACGCAACGTGGGATGGCGCATCGACTACGCGCTCGTCTCTCCGTCGCTGCGGCCCTATCTTCGCGGCGCCTTCTTGTCACCCGAGGTGATGGGCTCGGATCATTGCCCGGTAGGCGTAGAACTCGCGTCGACGGTGTGCGCGCGATAGGGGGCGCTCGTCTTCGAATTTTGGGGTAGCCTCCCGCCATGTATCGTTTCGCGGCTCGCCCTCGTTGTCTGACCCTCCTGGCCTCGTGTTCGTTGCTCTCATTGCTCACGGGCTGCCCCGCGAAGACCGGCGGCGACGCCGCGGACAAGGGGGCTGTGGCGGCGGAGGACGCCAAGGGGGAGGCGGCCGCGAAGCTTAAAGATCCCGCCGGAGAGTTTGTCCGCAACAACGACGCGAAGTTGCGCGAGCTGTGGGTGGACGCGGAGACCAAGCTCTGGAATCAGCAGACCAATATCAATGACGCGAACGAGAAAGCCGCCTCCGAGGCGCACGAGCGGGTCATGGCCTACGAGAGCACCGCGATCGCAGAGGCGGCGCGGCTGCTGCCCCAGGCGAAGACCGAAGCGGACAAACGACAGCTGGAGTTGATGACCCGCGTGGCGACCTTGCCCGCGCCCAATGATGACGCAAAGCGTAAACAGCTCGCGGGGCTGGCCTCGGAGATGGAGAGCATCTACGGCAAGGGGAAGTTTTGTGAGGACCCAGCGAAGCCGGAGACCTGCCGCGATCTCGGCGCCCTGTCCGATGTGCTCGCAGACAGCCGCGATCCCAAGGCGCTGCTCGACGCCTGGCAGGGGTGGCGTAGCATCTCCACCGGGAAGATGCGTGAGGACTACGTGAGCTTCGCGGCGCTCGGCAACGAGGGCGCGCGCGAGCTCGGCTACAAGGACATGGGGGAGCTTTGGCGCAGCAAGTACGACATGAGCGCGGCGGAGTTCGAGGCGGAGATGGAGCGCCTCTGGAAGCAGGTGGAGCCCCTGTACAAGCAGCTTCATTGTCACGTCCGCGCCAAGCTCAACGAGAAGTACGGAGAGGACACCGTGCCCAAGGACGGCAAGATTCCCGCCCACCTCTTGGGGAATATGTGGGCGCAGGAGTGGGCGAATATCTACCCGCTCATGGAGCCCTTCGCGGGACAACCGAGCATCGACGTGACGCAGGCGCTGGAGGACAAGGGCTTCGACGAGCTGAAGATGGTCCGCGCCGCCGAGTCTTTTTTCACCTCGCTCGGCCTCGACCCGCTCCCCAAAACTTTCTGGGAGCGCTCGATGTTTAAAAAGCCCGCCGATCGCGACGTGGTGTGTCACGCGAGCGCGTGGGACGTGGGCTTGAGCAACGATCTGCGCATCAAGATGTGCATCAAGATCAACATGGAGGATCTGATCACGATCCACCACGAGCTCGGTCACAACTACTACTATCACTACTACTATCAGCTCCCCGTGCTGTTCCAGCAGGGCGCGCACGATGGATTCCATGAGGGCATCGGCGACACGCTCGCGCTGTCGGTCACGCCGAGCTACCTTAAGAAGATTGGGCTCCTCGACGAGGCCAGTGATGATGACAAGGCGGTCATCAACAAGCAGATGCAAGACGCGCTGGACAAGATCGCGTTTTTGCCCTTCGGTCTGCTGATCGACAAGTGGCGGTGGGGCGTGTTTTCCGGCGACATCAAGCCCGAGAACTACAACGCGGCGTGGTGGGATCTTCGCGAGACGTACCAGGGCATCCAGGCGCCCGTGGAGCGGAGCGAGTCGGATTTCGATCCCGGCGCCAAGTACCACATCCCGGCCAACACACCCTACGCTCGCTACTTCTTGGCGCGCATCCTCCAGTTCCAATTCCACAAGGCGCTGTGCGAGACCTCGGGACACAAGGGGCCGCTGCACACCTGCTCCATCTACGGCAGCAAGGAGGCGGGCGAGAAGATGCAGACCATGCTGGCCATGGGGGCGAGCAAGCCGTGGCCCGACGCGCTCGAGGCGGTCACCGGCACCCGCACCATGGACGCGGGGCCGCTCATCGACTACTTCGCGCCGCTCATGGGCTACCTCGAGGAGCAAAACAAGGGCCGCACCTGCGGCTGGTGATGGCTCGTCGAGCGGGCGTCAGCCCCGCGTGATCGGGGCGCTCGCGTCGAGGGCGGCGTCGAGGGCGGCGTCGAGGGCGGGTCGCAACGCCTCGTCGATGCGCGCCGCCCCCTCACGCTCTCCGCAGGCCCACCAGCCGAGCAGCGCCTCGAGGCCGGTCGCGGCTCGATAGGCGCGCGTGTCTCGGTTGGCGCGCCCCTTGCCGCGAATCTGGGCGTTCATGCCGCGTCGCACGAGGGCCTGCTCGTCCGCGTGAAGGTGGGGCTCGATCTGCTCGAGGAGCGCGGCTTGGGCCTCGGCGCGGACGACCCGCGCGCGGGCCTCGTCGAGTCGGGTCACCGGATAGTCGCCGCGCTCGGCGAGGGCCCATCGAACCATGCGCTCAAAGTGGGCGTCGCCGAGCCAGGCGAGCGTGCGAATGGAGGAGTCCCGAAGTGAGGGGGCGGCCACGATCGCGACGCTACCACGGGTGGGTGGCGCGGGCGGGCCACGCCACCGCGACGCTGCGGACCTGATACAGTCGCTCGCGTGCTTGGCCTGTCGGTGATCGCGGGGGCGTCCGCCGCCGCGTGTTTTGGAATCGCCGACTTCGTCGTGGCGGGGGTGTCTCGCGTGGAGGGATGGCGGCGCACGTTGCTCGGCGCGCAGGTCATGAGCCTCCCTATCCTCGCGGTGTTTGCTTGGGCGTACGGGGGCTGGGAACTCGGGGTTTTCGAGGATCATTGGAGGTGGCTGTTGGGGTTTGGTGGGGCGCACCTGCTCGGGAGCGTGGCGCTGTATCGCGGGCTTGAGGTGGGGGTGGTCAGCGTGGTGTCGCCGTTGGCGGGGACGTTCGGGGCCGTGACGGCGATCTTGGCGGTCCTCCTTGGCGCGCCGATGACCACCGCGCTCGCCCTCGCGCTCGTGAGCGTGGTTGCGGGCAGTTTAATCGCCGCGCGGTCCACGGTGGAGGTGGGGAGCGCGAAGTCCCACGCGCGCGTCGAGCAGCTTGGCGCGCCGAAGGTGGGCGCCCCGTGGGTTCGAGGCGCAGGGTGGGGGCTGCTGTCGGCCATGGCGCTTGGCGTCTCGTTTTTTGGTCTCGATTTTCTCGGCGGCCATGGTGCTCCCATCGCGCTCACCGTGGGGAGCTATCGCCTCATGACAGCGCTCGGGTTGGGAGCGTTGAGCGTGATGCCCGGCGGCCATGTGGACGCGGGGTCGACGGTGCCCGAGGCGCCTGGTCTCTGGGTCTCTTTGGGTCGTTGGACCACCCTTGGGATTCTCGACGCCGGGGGGATGTTGGTCTACGCGTGGGGTTGCGCGCGTGGTGAGGTGGCGGTGGTGGCGGTGGTGGCCTCCTTGTTCCCGGCGCTGACGGTGTCGCTCGCCCACTGGCGAATGGGTGAACGTTTGAGTCGGTGGCAGTGGGTGGGCTTGGCTTGGATGTTCGCGGGGCTCGTCGCGGTGGCGTGGCTTCAAGGCCCGTAGCTCGGGCGCTGGCGCCTAGAATTGACGGGTCTTCCGAGCGCGGGCCGGTTCGTGGTACGACACGGTCCGATGCGATGGGGACGACGCCAATGGTGCATCTACGGAGCCGCGGGGCTCGCCACGCTCGCGAGCATGCGCGGCGCTCGAGCCAGCGAACCCGTGAAGGTGCTCCTGGTGGGCGATTCCATGATCGCCACGGCTCTCGGCTCGGAGCTTGAGGCTCGTCTCGCGGAAGTGCCGGGCTTGGACGTCACTCGCTACGGTCGCTCAAGCTCGGGTCTGTCTCGGCCGGATTTTTTTGATTGGATGGCGCGGGCGCGCAAGATTCGGAGGCGCATGACCCCAGATGTGGTCATCTCCATGATGGGAGGCAACGACGCCCAGGCGATCTTTGTGGGTGAGCGTTCATGGATCAAGTGGGGTGCTCCCACATGGGAGGAGACCTACGCCGCGCGGCTCAAGGAGCTGCGGGGGTTGCTGTTGCCGCGCGAGGGGACCTGGATCTCCGTGGGATTGCCGCCCATGCGTTCACCTCGCTTCGATGCGAAGCTTCAAAAAGTCGACGCGTTGAGGAGCGCCGCGGTCGCGGCGCGACCAGGAGACTATTTTATCGACACGCGGAACCTGCTCGCACCAACGGGCGCGTACAAGGAGCGCTTGACTGTCGGCGGACGGGTGAAGCGGGTCCGCGCCGAGGACGGGATTCACTTGAGTCTCCACGGCGCGAGGCTGGTCGCGGACTACGTACAACGCGAGGCGGTGGCGCTGCTCGCCGCCCGCGGCCTTCGCCAGATGTAGGCGCGTTAGACCCCGAGGTGGGCGTGGATCGAGGCGGCGAGGCGTGGACCCACGCCGCGCACTCGCTGGAGCGCGGCGAGATCTGCCCGCTTGATCGCGGCGACGGTCTTGAAGTGTTCGAGCAGCGCGCGCTTCATGGCGGGACCGACCCCTGGGATGTCATCGAGGGCCGAGCGAATCGCTCGCTTTCCGCGTCGCTTTCGGTGGTGCGTGATGGCGAAGCGGTGAGCTTCGTCCCGGATCTGCGTCATGAGATAAAGCTCAGAGGTGCCGTTCTTGAGGACGATGGGATCCTTGGCGCCCGGGGTGAACACTCGCTCGGGACGCGTGGTCGTCGCCGTCTCAGATCCCCGCTCCGCGGCATGGACCGCGGCCACCTCGTAGTCGCGCAGGGTCTTCCCCGGGGCGTCCTCGCCCTTCGCGAGAGCCGCCGCCTCAGAGGCATCGTTTGACGTCGTCGCTCGGAACTTCTTGAGATCTCGGAGACCTCGCCGCCCGGCTTGCAGCGTCGTCGTGCGCTCTTTGGCCAAGGCGACCAGATCGATGCCCCCGGCGCCGATCTCGACCCCTAGATCTTCCATGACCAGGGCGACGCGCGCGAGCTGGCCCTTGCCGCCGTCGATCACGAGGAGGTCGGGGAGGGCCCACCCCTCGTCGTCGCGCTCGAGCCCCCGGCGCAGGCGGCGAGTGAGGACCTCCTGCATCGACGCGAAGTCGTCATTTTGGCGGGCGTGCTGCGCGTCGCCATCCTCTCCACGGATCTTGAAGCTCCGATATCTCGCCTTGTCCGGTGCGCCGTCGCGAAAAACCACCATGGACGCCACCGGGTCTTGACCTTGGATATGGCTGATATCAAAGCACTCAATGTGCGCCGGCAGGCGGCTCAGGCGCAGTCTCCGCTGGAGCTGCGTGAGCGCGCTGCTCGTGTCTCTCCGCCGATCCCGGCGGGTGACAAAGCTGCTCGCGGCGTTCTTATTCGCCAACGAGACGAGGGTTTTGCGGTCCCCGCGTTGTGGACATTTGATCTGGACTCGCTTGCCCCGCTGCTCGCGTAGGCGCGCCTCGAGGGGCTCGCGGTCGTCGTCGTCGAGCGCCACTGGGAGCAAGATCTCGTCGGGTACGAAGGGAGGCGACTCATAGTAGGCGCGGAGGAAGTCATGAACGACGCGGACGTCGCTGAGCTCCATTTCTCGCTCCGAGAATGTCTGCCGCCCGATGAGCTCGCCGGCGCGGACGTGGAGGATCGCCAGCTCGACGAGTCCGCCCTCTCGGTACAGACCTACGCAGTCCAGATCGATCTCTCCCGTCTTCACCACCTGCTGGCGCGCGAGGGAGCTCTCGATCGCCTTGAGCTGGTCGCGGAGCTTGGCGGCGCGCTCGTAGGCCTGCTCCTCGGAGGCGACGCGCATGCGGGTTTGGAGGTCCCGGGTGAGATCGGAGCGGCGACCGGAGAGAAATCGCTCCAGGTCGCGCACCTGTCCGGCGTAGGCCTCCGGGTCGACCTCGTAGACGCAGGGGGCCGGGCATCGGCCAATTTGATACTGCAGGCACGGGCGCTTGCGATGGTTCAGCACGTGGTCGGAGCAGGTGCGCAGCTGAAAGTGCCGGTGGATCACCCGCAGCGTCGCCCGGACGTTTCCAGCGGAGTGGTAAGGCCCCCAGTAGCGCGCGCCGTCGGCCTCGATGTTCCGCACGAGCTCAAGGCGGGGCCACGCGGCTGACGGGTCGAGCCGCAAGACGAGATATTGCTTGTCATCGCGGAGACGAAAATTAAATCGCGGACGATGTTGCTTGATGAGGTTGTTCTCGAGCAGCAGCGCCTCTTTGTCGCTGCCGACCACCAGGGTCTCGATGTCGCCGAGCAGGTCGCCGAGGAGCGGGACGAAGTAGCGCGGATCGTGACCAGAGAAGTACTGTCGAACGCGTTGTTTGAGCTTGCGCGCCTTGCCCACGTAGACCACCTGCCCCTCCCGGTCCCGCATGACGTAGACGCCGGGGCTGAGCGGGAGGCGATCGATCAGCGGCTCGATGTCGTCGCGCGTGGCGATCTTTGGTCGCCAGCCCTGGGGCACCGACGGCGCCGACCAGAGCTCAGATGCGCGCTTCCTTCGTGCCACGTTGCAGGGCTCAAGGAGCGGGTGGAGGCTCCGGTGGTTTCGCGTCGTCGTCCACGGAGGAGGCGGGTGCTTGGGGGGTCGCTTGCGCGGGGTCGTCTTGAACGAGCTCTTTGACGTCGAAGACGGTCACCACGAGCAAGAACGCCAGGAGCGCCAGGAGTCCGCTGGCGTGAATCCAGCCCTCGACCGTCTGCGACACCTTTCGTCGAGAGATGGCCTCGACGCCCAAGAACAACAGCCGACCGCCGTCGAGGGCGGGCAACGGCAGGAGATTGAACATGCCCAGCACAGTGCTGATGAGGGCGCCGAACAAGAGGAATTGCGGCAGGCCGAGCGCCAGCGACTGCTTGTAGGTGCGTGCGATGGCGACCGGTCCGCCCACCTTGCCCGAGGTCTTCCCCGTGATCATGGACCACAGACCATTGAGCTGGATTTTGGTTTGGATAAAGGGATAGCGCACCCCTTGAGCGACGGCGGCTCCCGCGGGTCCGCGCACAAAGTTCACCCCGAGGTTGACGCCCAGCGCGGGTCCATCGCTCGCGAGGACCACAGGCTCCGTGATTTCTTGATCGCCGCGACGCACGGTGACGTCCACGGTCTGGCCGCGGTAGCTCGAGGTCGCTTCATTGAGCAAGAGCGAGGGGGACGCTCCCACCACGCTCTGCTCCCCGATTCGGACGAAGGCGTCGCCGGCCTGCAGGCCTGCCGCCTGTGCCCCGCTGTCGTCGGAGAAGCTGGTGATCTGTACCTGGGTGGGCATGCCGAAGCCCAAGAACACCCCGGCGGCGATGACCATGGCGGCCAGGTAGTTCGCGCCAGGACCCCCAAACAAGGCGAGGGCGCGGGCCCACAGCGGGCGGTCGCGGTAGTCCGCGTAGCCCATCTCTTTGGCGCGGGCGGCGGCCGCCGCTTTCTCCACACGGATCGCGCGCTGGTCTTCGGGGCTGAGCTTGGGATCCTCCGCGTCGTCTTCGGGCTCCATGCCCACGATGTGGACGTAGGCGCCAAAGGGAATCGCGCTCAACACAAAGCGCGTGCCGCCGTATTCAAACAGCTCCACGATCACGGGGCCGATGCCCAAGACGCTGAAGGTGTCCACGTGCATGCCGCCGATGCGCGCGCACACGTAGTGCCCGAACTCGTGGATGACGATGAGCGAAGAGAGGGCCAAGATGGCGTAGAGCCAGTCCATCGGCGCAATATAGCAGCGTGGTGTCCGACGCCTAGCGGCGAGAGACGGGCGGGGGATGAGTTCTCTCCACTTGGAACAAATGGAGGCTAGCCCCGGCCCGCGCGGTCGAAAGCTCGCGCGGTAATTGGCAGCAGCGAGGCCCGGTCCCGCAGCCAGCGGCGGGTCCGCGCACGCATCCCGCTCACGTTGGCGGGGGCGAAGGCGGGGGTGAGCCCGGTGTCCGCCAAGGTCTTGCGCACCGCGCGTTGCCCTCGCATGAGGCCGCCGCTCAAACGGCGCAAGGCGCGGTCGGCCACGTCGCGCTGGACGGCGAGCAGCTCACCGGGGACCACGGCCGCGGGCTGTCCGCCGAGCACGGCCTCACAGGCCCATACGCCGTAGTCGGCGTCGACGCAGGTGTCGACGATCATCACGACCTGTCCGCGCGATCTGGCGACGCCTTCTTGGATCGCGCTGCCGGGCGCGATGTCGTCAAACACCGCGAGCTGCGCGATCTGCGTCTGGAGCATGGCGAGCACGCTCAGCGAGTTGTCCCTGGAGCGCTCATCCAGGGCGAGAATCTCGAAGGCGAGTTCTCCGGCTTCTCGGCCGGGCGGGCACGCCACTTGGGCCACGACGAGCAGCTGCTTGACCAAGGTTGGAAGCTCGGCTTCAAGATCGCGACTGGCTATGAGCAAGGATAGGTCCACGCGCACCGGAGGATGGGGTGTACGGGATCGGCCGAGTTGTGGTCAAGGAGGCCGCCGCTTCCCAGATTGGCGCGAATCTCGCGCGCAGGGGCGGCCCCCGGCGTCTGCGGGGTCGTGAGCCCGCCGCGGATCGGAGGGGATCGCGCGGCCAGGCGCTCCTCGCGGCCGCCGAGCCCCGAGGGATGCCATGTTGCGCAGAACGCGCGACAACGTAGGCGCGGGGATTCACCTGGGGAAGATTTCGATTTGGCCTCGCGTCGATACCGCTTCGACGGCGCTGCGCGCGGGCGCTCGTCGGTCGTGTGGCCGTGTGGAGAGGCGTCGAGAGATCCCTCGTCCGTGGCCGCCGCGGTCGACGAATTCACGCGGAAAGAGCGCAGAATTTCATCCGGCGCGGCGGCGTCCGCACG
>JAAZXR010000095.1:7120-12570 GCA_014240065.1 Myxococcales bacterium | reverse complement strand
CGAACTACCCGGTCTTGTGCGACGCGCCCAACCACCCGAGCGGCATCATCGGTGGCGTCATGGGCTTCGCGACCGTCGGCGTGAACATGCGCGGCACGGGCTGCTCGGAGGGCGCCTACGATTTCTTTGAAGACCTGCAACTCCTCGACGGCTACGACATCGTCGAGACCGTCGCCGCGCAGTCGTGGGTGAAGGACAACCACGTCGGGATGGCGGGCCTCTCGTACCCTGGAATCTCCCAAATCTTCGTGGCCTCGACCCAACCCCCGAGCCTGGCCGCCATCACGCCGCTCTCCGTCATGGCGGACGTCAACGGCACGCTCGTTCCCGGCGGTATCCTCAATGATGGGTTCGCTATCAGCTGGGCGGACCGCGTCCTCTCCGGCGCCGCTCCGTATGGACAAGGGTGGGAGCAAGACATGATCGATGCCGGCGATCCAGAATGCGCCGAGCACCAGCTCTTGCACTCCCAAGCCATCGACATCATCCAGAAGGCCTATGACAACCCCTTCTACGAGCCCGAGGTCGCGGACCCCATCAACTTGAATCTGCTCGCCCCCGACGTCAACGTGCCCGTGTTTTTGACGGGCGCGTGGCAAGACGAGCAGACCGGCCCCAACTTCGCGTCGCTGCTCGACAAGTTTACGCAAAGCCCCCTCACTCGGTTCACGATCTTCAACGGCGTGCATCCCGACGGCTACACGCCCATGATCCTCACGGAGTGGTTCGCGTTTTTGAGCCTCTACGTCGCGGACGAGGTCCCGGAGATCCCCGCCGACATTCGCTTCTTGGCGCCGTTCTTGTTCGAATCCCAATTCGGAGAGGCCCTCGACCTCCCCCCGGACCGCTTCGCTGATTTCCCCGACGCCGCGAGCGCTCGCGCAGCCTTCGAAGCGGAGCCCGTCGGGAGGACGATCTTCGAAGTCGGCGGATCCCCCGACGAATCACCAGGGCTCCCCGTCCCGGCGTGGGAGGACTCCTTCGAGACCTGGCCGCCCGCAAATCAAACGGCGCGTCGCTGGTATCTCCATGAAGACGGGACCCTGCAAGACACGGCGCCGTCGATCTCCAACAGCGCGTCTCAGTACATCCATCAACCCGACGAGGGGCAAAAAACCAACTTAGGTGACGGCGCAGGTGCGTGGGACACCTTGCCCAACTACGACTGGACACCGCACGCTCCGGGCGCGGCCATCGTCTTCGAGACGGACGCCCTCAGCGAGGATATGGTCATGCTCGGCTACGGGAGCTTCGATCTCTACCTGCGCTCGACGGCCGACGACGCGGACGTCGAGGTGACTGTCTCGGAGGTCCGCCCCGATGGGAAAGAGATGTACGTGCAATCCGGATGGTTGCGCGCGAGCCTGCGTGCGCTCGCTGACACTGCGACCGAGCTACGCCCCACCAAGACCTTTACAGAGGCCGATGCCGCGCCGCTGCCCGAGGGCTCGTGGGAGCTCGCGCGCGTGGAGATGATGGCCTTTGGTCACCCCTTCCGCGCGGGCTCGAAGATTAGGATCTCCATCGACACACCGGGGAACTCCCGCGCCGAGTGGAAGTTCGATCTCAAGGAGTACCCCGCCGACACGGTGGTCGCCGTGGCCCACGACGCGGCGTCTCCTTCCAGCGTCGTGCTCCCGCTCCTCTCGGGACTCGCGGCGCAGGGCTCCTTGCCGGTCTGTCCTTCGCTTCGGGGGCAGCCGTGCCGAGATACACCCGCCATCGCAAACATAGTGTCCACGCTGCCCTGATATGAGCCCCGCTGCGGTGTTCAAGCCTCAAGAGATCTCTCCATTGGACTCGGTGAACGCGTCCAATACGTGAGGACACCCACGACCTTTGAGCCGCCCGTCGGGGGCGAGCCACCTTCACGACCGCCCTCTCGCGGCCCAAAATCTGACGTCGCCACCCGTTCTTGGAGTCTTTCGACCGTTGGAGGCGACCGAAATCTCCGGCGACCTCGCCGCCAGCGATCCTCTCCGAGTTGGTTCCCGCGCTCAGTTTGACAGTCGCCGCCGACCACGTATGCTCTCGCCGAGCCACCTGCTGGCGAAACTGAGTACGAATGAGCAAAGACGATCTTATTGAATTCGACGGAACTGTGACCGAGGTCCTGAGTGGCGGCACGTTCCGTGTGCTCGTCGACGAAGACCACGAAGTGCTCGCCCACCTCTCGGGAAAGATGCGCAAGCACCGAATCCGCGTCGTGCTCGGAGACAAAGTCCGGGTAGCCGTCAGCCCCTACGATCCAAATCGCGGACGTGTCGTCTTCCGTCCTCGCTGAGGCGCCGGTCTCGTCGACACGAGCGCGGCGTCGCCATGGACGCCGCTGACCGCTCCTCCGACTAGGTATTCCTGCGCCAAGCGATATGGCTCCACTGAGCGCTCTCGTCCCGCACTCGCTGGGGCTCAGACACGTACCTACCTGCGCGTGACAGCACCTCTCTCGGCACGAATTCACCAACCAACATCTCCGGGGCCACGCTGCCCGCATAGCGTGAACACAACAGCGCATCGATAAGATTTGGCCACTCAAAGAGCGGCACCGAGATCCTCGGACCCGCCTCCATCGAAATTCGCTCGGCGCCCAGCTGTTCACGACACGCACGCAGCACCTCTCTTCCATCGTCTCCCGGGAGCCGCTGAACCGGCAGATGCCCGAGTCGCGGATCGACGTGGGCGTCTGCCGGCACGCAGAGGACCGTGCGCGGATTTCGAAGCACTGGGTGCTCGACAGGGAGACCTCGACCTCGGGTCATCACCACCAGGCGTGGCGTCTCCGCTCTCCCCTCGCGGAGTTGCCCACGCCACGCCTCCAACGCGCGTCCAACCTCCACGCTAGGTTCCCACCAGGCGTAGTCCAACGACGGTTCCGCATGCAGGATCGCGCCGGTGAGCACGATGACATCGGCCCAACATCGCGCCAACTCGAGGCAGAGCCGATCCCCCCGCGACTTCGGCGTCTTCGAATTGATTCGAAGTACACGCTAAACTCCGTTCGATCCAGCGTGCACTGCGACGACCTGCAAGGCCCCCGAGGTTAACGTGAACGCTCCTCCTCCTACGGCAGCGGCCCACGTCTGAACGGCGCGGGAGGTCACCAGGCTATGAACCGTCGGCAGCACGTTGCAAGCCTAGCAGACCGCTGACTGTCGTCCGTGCCCTCTCACGCTTTAGGCTCAAGTCCTTGGTCGGAGCTCGCGGCTGTCGCTTCCAACTCTGGATAGAGGATCGCTGCGCAGGGCTCACATACGCCGTGGGATAACCTCGCCCGCGTCTTCTCGCTTAGAACGTCCTCTATCGATTTCCACGTGCCATCATCTTGCCTGATGCTCTTGCAATTGGCGCAGATCGGAGAAGTCCCATCGAGCACCTTTGCGAGCGTCTCTTCGAGCTCGCGGTTAAGAGTGGACGCCGCCTTCGATTCCGTTTCCAGCGCCGTCCTCCGATGCTCTTGCTCCCGAATAAACTCCTCAAGAACGCGATCTGCGGGGCGGAAAATGAAGACCACCAGCGCGAAGAGCAACGCTATAAATGTCAGCGTTCGTGCCACTCCCGCCTGCTGTGAGGCTCTGACTCTCGACTCGGCCTGCCGCTCCAAGGAGGCCACCAAATCGATTTGGGTTCGAAGGTAGGCGCGCTGTACAGTCTTGATCTGCGCGACAACCGTCCTTACCTCGTCGCGGGGCTTCGACGTGAAGCCGCCTTCCGCCAGTTTTTCGAGTCGATCAAGGGCGATCTCCAACTCCTCGAATGTTAGACTCGCATTGTTGATGAGCTCGAGCGTCACATCGTCATTTCGCGAGGCGTCGCCGTCTCTCGCTCCCTCACCCTTGATCACCTCATGCCCCTCTTCGATGGCGTCCGTGAGGCTCGGGAGTTTGTCAAGAATCGCCGAGCGAACTCTCGGGTTCCCATATTCGAGTTCCCCCGCGAGTTCGGCGACTCGGACACTCAGCATCCGCTGGCTCCCCGCGATGTTCATAAGATGAGCGTCAGCGCGTTGGGCGCGGAGCTGCGTCTGGATGAACACCTCGCCGGCGATCGTGACGAGCAGGATCAATGTCACCGCAACGGCCATCCTCTGGCGAAGCATGCCCCTCACTCTGTTTTTTGTATGCTCTCCCACGCAGATGGTGTCGATTCTTGAGGATATGCGACGCCTGCTCCTCTTCGCCTTCAGCCGACACCCCAATCCTCTTCGGACTTATAGCAGCAGGACTCGGCGACCGCATCAACCGGTCCTCGTCCTCCATCGAACAACCGGCGCGCGGCCGGCCCACCATCCGAAGTTTGCCAGCAAACCCGGTGGTTGGCGCTTCGCTCGCCCGAGCCTGCGCCGATCGACACACGGTTAGACCAACCCTCACCCCCCTCTTCGCAAACTCCGCGAGGAGAGTGCGACACGACCGACCGGAGCATCGCGCCCCTGCCGACGTGACGCTGTCACAGTCGCTGCGCGACTATTCGTTCGTCGCAAGACCTATCGGACATGCCACCCCGGTGCCGCCGATCCCGCAGTATCCCCCCGGGTTCTTGTGCAAGTACTGCTGATGCTCATCCTCCGCGAAATAAAACTGCGGCGCGTCGCAGATCTCCGTGGTGATCGCACCATGATCCGCGACGCGCAATTTTTTCTGGTACGCGGCAACCGACGCCGCGGAAACCGTACGCTGCTGCTCTGAGTAGGTGTAAATACCCGAGCGATACTGGGTCCCCTGGTCATTCCCCTGACGCATCCCTTGGGTCGGGTCGTGGGATTCGAAGAACACACGGACCAGCGCTTCGTAGGAGACCCGCTGAGGATCGAAGACGACCCGCACCACCTCGTTGTGACCGGTGCGACCGGAGCACACCTCCGCGTAGGTGGGATTGGGCGTGTGTCCCGCGGCGTACCCCACCGCCGTCGACACCACCCCGCCGACCTGCCAGAATTTTCGCTCCGCACCCCAAAAACATCCAAGTCCGAACATGGCAAGTTCGAGTCCCTCCTCGAATGGACCTTCGAGGGGTGCGTCCAAAACCTGGTGGCGCGCTGCCACAGAAAACGGACGCGTGTCACGCCCAGGCAGCGCGTCCTCCGGGGAAGGGATCTGCAGTTTGCGGGGATCGACGGCGCGAAGAAACATGTCCCCCACAGCGTAGCGCACCCTCTCGCGGATCCCCCGAGGAGCTGGAAAAACACCGGCTCAGGCCGACCGCGGTTGCTCTTCCGAGAACAGTGGCGGCGCGGACGCCGCCGCCATGGCCCCCAAGGTTGGGGACACCACCGTGCGCCACACGCCGGCGCGCAGCCTCGCCGTGGCCCGGGACCCCAGCACGCCCACCTCCCTCAGCGCGGACGACGTCTCGTCTGCCGTCGAACCCGTGGAGGACAGCGCCATCACCTCGTCATGGGCCGCGACCATCACCCGCGCGCGCGCCTCCGCCGACAGCTTGGGCCACACCCA
>JAAZXR010000095.1:0-7020 GCA_014240065.1 Myxococcales bacterium | reverse complement strand
CGCTCGCCACCGCGAACGCCAGCTGGGCGTGCCGCACCTCGTCCGCCGCGGCCTGCTGCGCCAGCGCCAACAGCTCCGGCGGCGCCCCGAAGGTCATCAAGTCCAGCGTGAAGCGGGCGAAGCTCGCCACCGACGCGTGCTCCATGAGCGCCACATGCGTCCAGTGCTCCAACGCCGTGGCGCGCTGCGGCGCGTCCAAGGATGTCGCGAGCGCCCGCACCTCCGCCAGCAAGGTCGCGTCGCTCCAGTCGCCACGTGGGACAAGGTCCGCCGTACGCACCCCATCGTCACAGTGCAAGGGACGCCCGATGGCGCAGTTGGCAGATACGCAATTCCAGTCACTCAGTGACCCGCCAAAGCTATCGCTTCCCACGGCGCAATAGGAGCCCTGCCCCGACTCCTGGCATTCCTCATGGAGTCGACAAGCGTCGTCGTCCGCCCGGCACTGCAACCCATGGATCCAGCCGCAGCCGTCATGCCACCACGACAGTCCACATTCATCCGAGGGACAATCGGAGGCCGCGAGACACCCCTCCGCGGCGACGGGCTCGCAGGTCGGCCACGTGTTGTCCTTGTCGACGACCCCCGGGCACAGGCAAAACTTCCCCTCGCCGCAGTCGCTATCCTCGAGACATGTGTACGCGCAACTACATTGCGAATATCCGTACCAGTCCGTCCCGCTGACACACTTACTGTTGGGTCCCCCACCGCAGTCCGCGTCGGTCATGCATCCGAACGACATTTCGGTCCCCGCGCACGGCGCGAACTCGAAATTGTCTGGGCACGCGATGGCCTCGTTGCGATGGATGGTGCCATCCGGGCACTCGTGGTACCCGGTGTCCACGCCGTCCACGATCACCGGCGTCTCCCCTGGGCAGTGCGCGGGTTCCTCCGGCACGTCGGAGGAACCTCCTGTCTCCCCCTCGCCACCGTCGCTCACGCCGCTGGTGGCGCCGCTGCTCGAATCCCCACCGTCGAGCGCCCGCGACCCATTGCACCCCGCCATCCCGAGCCCAAGAAGAATGGCGACATGAAGCGACCGCAACGTACCTACCTGCATGGATCGACGCTAGACGAAATACCCACACATATCAACGAGCCCCCCACAGCGCGCCGTGGAAGGACGGACCAAAGCGAGACGCTATGACGCGCGTGTCCTACTACGCAGTCCCCGCGAGGCGTTCGACGACGGGAACTCCTGGAGCGAACTTCAAGGGGCTCCCCCACATGTGCGCGCTCCCCCCACGCCCAAATCCGTAGGGAACACCGCTCCATGTCCTCTTCTGTCCATGGGCAGCGCGCGACGCCGCGAGGAAAATATCGGACGAGTGCATTTTCTGTGGACGCCCCTAGTCTGATCGTGTGGGGCAACCTGCACTGGATTGAACATGATGACATTGGCAAGTTCACGATACTCCGAACGACGATCGACCACCCGAGTTCACGCGATGTTGGCGGTGACGATCCGGCATCGCGGCGGTGTGACCCACGCGACGAGCCTCGATCTCAGCGAGACAGGGATGGCCGTCTGGGCCGAGGGCGACGCGCCGTTAGGCCGCGTCGAGCTGCTCTTCGAACTCGACACAACGCCCGTCCACCTCGTCGGTCACATCGCGCGACGATTCCACAGCGACGGCGGCGCCGTCTGGGGAATCGTCTTCGACTCCCTCGGCCGCGCGCCGCTGCGCGTCGTGGAGCGCTACATCTTCAGTCAACGACCCCTCGCTGACGCAGGTTAAACAACACCCACGCCCGGACGGCAGAGGCTCGTCGGATCACCAATCGATGATGGCCGAGCCCCAGGTGAAGCCGGAACCAAACGCGGCCAGGCCCACCTTCATTCCATCCTTCAATCGACCTTCACGCCGCGTCTCATCCAACAGCAACGGGATCGTCGCGGCGGTGGTGTTCCCGTACTTGTGGATATTGTGCGGGACTTTCTCCGCCGGAAGCTCGAGCATCTTCGCGACGTACTCGTTGATGCGCATATTGGCCTGGTGAAAGGCGAACATGTCGATGTCGGCGATGGTGGTCTCGCAGGCCTTGCACGCCTCCATCAACGCTCCCGTCATGGCTTGCACGGCGTTGCGAAATACGGTGCGCCCTTCCATGTGCGCCCACAGCATGTCTGGCGCCACGAGCCCCCCGCCGTCCTCGTCGAGCGGCACGTAGGGGAAGCGGCTGATGTCCCAGATCTTCTGGCACAGCGCGTCGGCGAACTTCCCGTTGCTGCCGAGGTAAATCCCTCGGATACCGCGGTCCTCCTCGGTGGCCGAGACGACCACGGCGCCCGCGCCATCACCGAACAGCGAAGAGACCGTGCGTCCGCGGGTGGTCAGGTCGAGCGCGTGCGAGTGGGTCTCGGCCCCCACCACCAACACCTGCTTGTACATCCCCGACCGCACCCAGCCGTTGGCCACCGACAGCGAGTACAAAAATCCCGAGCACTGGTTGCGCACGTCCAGCGCGGGGACAAACTTGACGTTGTCCCCCTCGCTGAGCCCGAGGCGATGCTGCAAGAGCACGCCGCTCCCAGGGAAGTGATAGTCCGGAGACAAGGTCGCGAGCACGATCGCGTCCAGCTCGTGGGCCTCGAGCCCCGCCGACTCCAGCGCCGCTCGCGTCGCGTGCTCCGCGAGTTCCGCGGTCCCCACGCCGTCCGCGGCGAAGTGCCGCTCTTCGATGCCGGTCCGTTTGTGGATCCACTCGTGCGACGTGTCGATGCCGAATTCCGTGCGGAGGTCTTCGTTGGTGACGACACGTGGAGGGACGTAGGAGCCGGTTCCAGAGATATATGCGTTTGGCATGATAACGGTCCGTCACCGCCGCGACGGGCTGAAAACTCTACCCGTAACTGCCTGCGCGCGTCCACGCCCTAGATATTTGAGCCTGAAGGGGCGATAACCGCCACATGCGACCGTTCGCGCTCATCTGCAGCTACATCCTCGCGGGATTGTCGCTGATCCTGTTGCTCGTATGGGTGTTTATCGTGGTCGTATATCCAAGGGTTGGGCCGCCACCAACGTTCACGGTGGAGGCCACCCCACAGAGACTAGAGCGCGGTCGCTACCTCGTGGAGAACGTCACCCAATGCTTCGCGTGCCACGGCGAGCTGCAGACCTCCTCACCCGGGGCTCCGCTGATCCGGGAGCGCGCAGGCGGTCCGGGCGTCGCGTGGACGACCGCCGATGGGGAGCCGTCTCCGGCCCCCAATATCTCCCCCGCAGCGATCGAGGCGTGGACCGATGGCGAGCTCGCCCGCGCGATTTTTTTGGGCGTGGACGCGGGCGGCGAGGCGCTGCGCCCGTCGATGCCCTACCCGCACTACGGCTTCATGTGCCTTGAAGACCGCCTCTCCGTGATCTCTTACCTTCGAAGCATCCCGCCAGTGGCAGGCGACGCCCCTCGAGCGCCCCGCTCGTACGTTGAGTCGCTGATGCTGCGGGTCATCCCGCGCGAAGACCCCGTCCCCGCCTGCGACCCCGAGCTCTCCGGCGCCGACGCGGGCCTGTATCTCACGACCATCGCCGGATGCAGCACGTGTCACACGCCCTCGCGCGCCGGCGTGCCCGATCTCGATCGCGCCTTCGCCGGCGGCACGCCCTTCGTGATGGAGGGGCAGACGCTCCGCAGCACCAACCTCACGCCGGACATCGCCACGGGCATCGGTCGTTGGAGCGCCGAGGACTTTGTCGGCCGCTTCGCAGGCCATCGCGCGCCACACATCACCGCCGGAACCGGCGCGCCCCCGGCGGACGCCGCCGCCCACGGTGGTACGCTTGGCCCGATGCCATGGTCCGCATACGCGGGCCTTCGGGACGAAGACCTCGAGGCGATCTTCCTCTATCTAGGGACGCTCCCCCCGGTCCGCAGCGACCACGCCCCGGCGTCGAGTCCGCGCCCGTGAGTCCGCGCAGCGAAGCGAGCGGCGACGAGTCTGCCTGCGCCGCCACGCGGAGCGCGCCGGCATTCCTCGGCATATCGGCGCTGAGGAGCGTTCGCGCAGGCGGCGAGTCGCGCGGCGGTGGTCGTGGGCCCATCCAAATCCACCCGAGCTACGATTCGTGAGCCATCGAACGGCTCGCGAACGATGTATAGACGCGGATCCCGCGCAAACTCAAGCATGCGTCCGTCCCATCGTGCCGCAACACCACTCCACTCGCGGTTGGCTGGAGCAAAACGTGGTTCTGTCCCTAAACGAGTGCGGGTTCTCATGATGAAAAATCCGAGAGTCATGTTAGTTTTGTGAGGTGAAACGAGATCGACTGCGGCGTAGGGTTGTGTCCGTCTTGATGGCGAGCGGGCTGTGGGCGTGGTCCATGCCGAGCGAGGCCGCCGTCGCGCCCGCAGGGTCCAAAGACTTCAACCGGCTCCACGCGCCCGACGGCCGACACATCGAGCTGGACCGCACCGCGGAATTTGATCGGATCCCGGGGCGCGCCCGGGTCCCCTACGCCCGATTTTTGAAGACCTTCGACGCCGCGCACGGCATGTGGAATCCACAGCGAGGGATCCCCCGGCGCCTGTACGGGGCGGGTGTCGTCGTCGCCAACGCGATCGACGACGCGAGCGTCGCTCTAGAATACGGCACGAGCGTCGTGCTCGGGCACCTCGATCTCCTCGCGCCCGGCGCCACGCCCGGCGACTTCGAGCTCGTCAGCAACGAGGTTCACGACGGCGTGCGCAGCGTCGGTTGGCAGCAGACCTACCGAGGTATGAAGGTGCTCGGCGGGCAGGTGTCTGCGAGGTTTAAAGGCGACCACATGAGCATGGTGGCCTCTGACGCGCTCCCCAACGTGTCGCTGTCGAACGAAGGCCCGAGCCTCTCGACCCCGACGCTGATTGAACGCGCGAGACGGTCGCTCCTCGCGGACTACGGGGCCGATGTCTCGGTGCGTGACACTGCCAGCGAGTACGTGGTCCTCCCCGTCACCAACGTCGACGGATCCATCAGCTTTCATCAAGTGCTCGAGGTTGTCCTCGACGTGCCGAGTCCCATCACGCGTTGGGCGATCTACGTGGAGACCTCCACGGGTGCCGTGATCGGCCGTCGACAAACGCTGATGTATGGCGAAGCTCCTGTCCGGCTCCGCGTCCCGGTCCGCGGCACCTACGGAGAGCGAATGGACACCCCGGCGAGACGCCTCGCGATCCAGCCATCAGGCGGGGCGGTCGGCTACAGCTCTGCGCAAGGATTTTTTACCGTGGCGGGGAGCGGTGAAAACGTCAACCTCTACGCGACCGGTCAAAAGGTCCGCATCACGAACGAGGCCGGCGACCCCGCTTTCGACGCGCGGTTTTTGACCACGAGCGACCTCAATATTTGGGACGAATCGACGGTCGAGTTTTCGGACGCCCAGGTGTCGACCTACGCCCACGCGTCCATCGTGGATGATCTCGCCGCGTCCCTCGACCCCGACCTCCCATGGATTCACACAGGAGTGTTGCGAGCCAACGTCAACATCGACGACTTCTGCAACGCCTTCTCCGACGGCGACACCATCAACTTTTTCCGGGCCGACGAGGCCTGCGAGAACACCGGCCGTCTCGCCGATGTGATCTATCATGAGTACGGCCACTCGCTGCACCGGCAGTCGCTCATCCCCGGAGTGGGGAACTTTGAGGGCGCGCTCAGCGAGGGATACGCTGACTTCCTCGCCGCCACGATCACCTCGGACCCCGGCATGGGGCGGGGTCTGTTCTACACCTCGGAGGCCCTCCGCGAGCTCGATCCCGTCGGCTACGAGTGGCATTGGCCGGAGGACACCGGCGAGGTCCATGACGAGGGCCGCATCATCGGCGGGACGCTCTGGGATCTGCGCACGCAGCTGCAGATGGAGTACGGCATCGCCGACGGCCGCGACCTCACCAACCGGCTGTTCTACGACGCGACGCGGCGCGCCTCTGACATCCCCACCATGTACCCCGAGATCCTGGTCTCGGACGATGACGACGGGGACCTCTCCAACGGCACCCCGAATATCTGCCTGATCAACGCGGTCTTCGGCGCGCATGGGTTGTTCGCCCTGAACGCCTCCTTTGAGCTCCCCTCGGTGTTGCCGAGCGACGGTGACGACGTCGAGATCGAGGTCGCCCTCGACAACCCTTACCCCGAGTGCCCGGTGTCGCTCGACGGCACGTTGCGATATCGACCCCGTGGATCCAACGATGCACCCACCGAGGTGGCCATGACAGCGACCGCGAATGGTCTGGTCGGGTTACTGCCGAGCCAGCCGGCGAACTCGGTGCTCAACTATCAGCTAGAGGTCGCCTTCTCCAATGGCAGCACGAGCACCTACCCGCTCAATCAAGCAGACCCGTGGTACGAGGTCTACTTTGGCGAGGTGACCCCCATCTACTGCACCACGTTCACAGGAGACGCGGTCAACGAGTGGACCATGAGCGGGACCGCGGGTGCTGCGGGTTGGAATATCGGCACCCCCGCCGGCCTCGGGGGCGATCCAAACGGCGGATTCGACGATGATTTCGCCATGGGGACGAACCTTCAAGGGAGCTACACGCCCGGGTACAGCGGCGTCGCGACGAGCCCGAACATCAACATCAACGGCTACGACGCCGTCCGGCTTCAATATCGTCGTTGGCTTGGGGTCGAGGACGGCTTCTATGACGACGCGCAGATCCTCGTGAACGGTGGGGGCACCGTGTGGGCCAACGTCTCAGGCAGCGATCCCTACGCGGGCCTTCACCACCGAGACAGCGAGTGGAGGTTCCACGACGTGGATCTGTCCTCGTTTATCCCCGACGGGACGATCAACGTGGGCTTCTCCCTCACCTCGGACGCCGGACTGGAGTACGAGGGCTGGACGGTGGACGACCTGTGCATCGTCGGCGTCGGAGATGTCGGGGCGCTCTGTGGAAACGGCATCGTCGAGCCCGGCGAGACCTGCGACGACGGCAACACCACGCCCGGCGACGGCTGCGACGCGTTCTGTCAAGAAGAACCGGGCAACGACGACGGCAACGACGACGGCAACGACGACGGCAACGACGACGGCAACG
>JAAZXR010000094.1 GCA_014240065.1 Myxococcales bacterium | reverse complement strand
GCGCCGTCCCCCTAGTTGATCACGTAGGGGATCCCCACGCTGTCGAGGGCCGACCTCAAGGCGGCCTCCGCGGCGTCCCACGTCTCAAGCTCCCCGAGATAGGTCTCGGGGCGGGTGCTGATCTCCACCTCGGGGTCGCTGAACTCAAAGGTCTCGTAGACCTTCAAAATCATCCGGGCCACGGCGGCGATCTCCGCTTCGATTTGGTCGGGCCGGCAGAAGATATGCCCGTCATCTTGCGCGAAGCTCCGCACCCGCGTCAGCCCGTGGGTGACGCCAGCCCGCTCGTAGCGGTGCAGCCTCCCGAAGTCGGCGAGGCGGATGGGCAGCTCTCGGTAGCTGTGGCGGGTGCTGCGGTACAGGATGCAATGGGACGGGCAGTTCATGGGCTTGACCCCGAACTCCCGGTCATCGATCTCGCACGCGAACATGTTGTTCTTGTAGTGATCGTAGTGCCCCGAGGTGCGAAACAGCTCCATGTCGAAGACCTGCGGCGTGATCACCTCCTCGTATCCGTTGGCGAGGACGAGCCCGCGCACGTATTCTTGCAAGCGGTTGTAGACGACCGAGCCGCGGCCCGTGAAAAATGGGGACGCCGGCGCCACAGGATCGAAGGTGAACAAGCCGAGCTCACTGCCAAGTTTGCGGTGGTCTCGCTTCTTCGCCTCTTCGATCTGCTGCAGGTGCAAGCGGAGCTTCTTTTTGTCGGGGAAGGCGGTGCCGTAGATCCGCTGCAGCATCGGGCGAGACTCATCTCCGCGCCAGTACGCCCCGGCGATCCGGGTCAGCTTGTACGCCCCCACCTTGCCGGTGTGCTCCACATGCGGCCCCCGGCAAAGATCGACGAACGCGCCGCTACGGTACAAGGTGAGCGGTGCGTCTCCAGGGATCGAGTGAATGGCCTCGACCTTGTAGGTCTCCTTGCGGCCTTCAAACAACGCGAGGGCGGCCTCCCGGGTGATCTCCTCGCGCACGAAGGGGTGCTTGCCCTTGACGATCTCCGCCATCTTTTGCTCGACCGCGGCGAGATCCTCGGGGCTGAGGCGACGCTCCATGTCGATGTCGTAGTAAAAACCGTCCTCGGTGTGGGGACCGAAGGCGAGCTTGGCGTCCGGCCACAGCGACACCACGGCGTCCGCCATGATGTGGGCGGCGCTGTGACGCAGGGTCTCGAGGGCCGACAGCTCCGGCGTCGACGGATCGATCATGTGCGTGAGCTCGCGATCAAACTCGTTGGCCATAATATTTTCTCATGTCAGTGCCGAGAGCGGGCTGTGATCGAGCGGGAGTCCGGGCGCACCTCACCGTCGGCGCGCGCACGCGCCCACGCGGCGACGCTCGAACCTCGTGCGCAGTCAAATCGATCCGGTCCAGGTCATGGGGTCGAGGAGTCCTGAAGAGGTCCTGGGTCGAATGTGGTGCGCTGCCTGAGACATACGAGCGGGGTGGTCGGCTGGGATGGTACCAGCGGGGAGTAGCGTGTCAATCCGCGAACGGCGGCGACCTGCCCCTTCGGTCAGAAGGGCTGAGAGCCCGCGAGGGAGGACCTCGCGGGCGCTCAGTGTCGTAGGGCCGGGCGGTTTCGAACCGCCGACTTCTACCGTGTCAAGGTAGCGCTCTACCCCTGAGCTACGGCCCTGCGAACGCGAAATAAACCGTGGTCGACTTCGCGGGCGCCGTGCTTACCCCGCCCCTACCCCATCGTCAAGCGATATCACCGAATCGACGGTCGCGTCGTCCCCCCGCCCCAGCACGCGCTCGGTGCGCTCTTCACCCCTCTTCGTCTGCGACGCCCGCGTCGCGACGGAGCGCTGACGCGGCATAGGTCGCGTCGATCAACGCCGCGTACCGCTCCATGACCTCGCGGCGCCGGACCTTTAACGTGGCCGTCAACTCGCCCCGCTCGCGGCTGAGAGGCGCCGGCAGCAGCGCAAACCCGCGAAGCTGCTCGGCGCGCGCCCGCCCGGTGTTCGCGGTGTCCACCGCGGCGCCGACCCAGCGGCGGACCTCCGGGTGGCACGCCAGGTCGTGATAGCTGGCGCAGCCGAGCTTGGCCGCGTGGGCCCTCGCGAGCATGACCTCGGGGTCGAGCGTGATGAGCGCGATGAGGCACGGTCGCCGATCTCCCACGACCACGGCCTCCGCGATCCCAGGAGACTCCCGCAAGGTCCGCTCGAGCGGCGCGGGGGCGATGTTCTTCCCGCCCTCCGTGACGATGAGCTCCTTCTTGCGACCGACGACGCTCAGATACCCCGCGTCGAGCACCCCGAGATCCCCGGTGTGCAACCATCCGTCGCCGTCGAGCGCGGCCGCCGTCTCTTCCGGCGCGTCAAAATAGCCCGCCATGACGTGATGCCCTCGCACGAGGATCTCTCCATCCTCGGCGAGCGCCGCCTCACACCCCGGCAACGGGAGTCCTACGCTCCCAAATCGAAAGCGGTTCGGGCGATTCACGTGGGTCGCGCCGGTGGTCTCTGTCAACCCGTAGCCCTCGAGGACCAACACACCCGCGGCGTGAAAAAATTCCAGCGTGTCCACCCGGATCGGCGCGGCGCCGCTGATCGCGAAACGCAAGCGGCCACCGAGGCCCTCTCGAAGTCGTCCGAGCGTGACCCTGTCCGCCACCCGATAACGTGACGCGAGCCACCGCGACACCGAAGCGCCCGCGCGCTCGTTTGCCCGAACTTGGCGACCCAGGCGCATCGCCCACGCAAACTGCCGCCGAGCGAGGGCGCTCCGCCGTCCCACATCTTGCTCCACCTGGGCCCGAATCTTCTCAAAAGTCCGCGGCACGCCCCCGAAGAAGGTTGGTCGCAGGGTCTCAAGCGCGTGGGGCAGCAGCGCCGGATCTGCGCAAAACCCCGTGACGGCACCGGACTCCACCGCCGCCCACACCATGTGGCGCGAGAAAATGTGGTGGAGCGGCAAGAACGTGACCTGCAAGTCGCGATGGTCCACAGCGAAGCTGTTCTTGATGGCCCACGATTCGTAGACCATGTTTTTGTGGGTCAAGAGCACCCCTCGCGGGCTCCCGGTGGTGCCCGAGGTATACACGATGGAGAACTTGTCATCGAGCCCCACCTCCGACCAGGCCTCCGCACGGCCAGCGGGATCCGCCGCCCCCCCGTCTCCTTCAGCTTCGAGGTCCGCGCAGCCGACGACGCTCACCGCGAGCTCTGGGACATCTGTAATTCCGATCCGACCGCCGCCGCGCGATGGCGCGAGATCGGCGTATCCCTCGAGGTAGGTCACGAGGCGCACGTCGTGCGGACCGGCGGTGAGCGCCTGCGCGATGACGCGGAGGTGCTCTGGGTGTTCGACCACCGCCGCCACGCAGCGAGCGTGCCGCACGACCGCGCCGATCTCTCTCACCGGCGCGGTCGCGTCTACCGGAACGCAGACCGCTCCGAGCATGGAGATCGCGAGCTCCCACACCATCCACTCATAGCGCGGCCCGCACATCAACATGATCCGATCGCCGCGCTCGATCTCGGCGCGAGTGGCGAGTCCGCGGGCAGCACAACGCGCCTGCTCCCACCACTCCTCCCACGTGACCGGATCCCATCCGTCACCCCCTCGACGATAGAAAGCGGGCGCCTGCGGAGACCGCGTCACGCGCTCGCGCGCCATAAGAACTACGTTTGCGTAGCGCAACCCTTCGGCCGGCCGAGGTGCAAAGCTCTGAGGACGTTGACTCATGCGCGTTTCGCGGTTGTCGCGGCCCACGTGGGGCACTTCCGCGGGGACCGATGGCGGAATGGTACTCAAAGTCGGCCCCCTCGGGTGTTGCAAGTGCCCCCTGAGGGTATACTTTTTCGGATGCAGTTCGTCTCCATCGTTCGAAGTTCTGCGGTCTGAATCCTATCTCAGGGCATCTATCTTTGGCGAGTCTCGCAGGTCAAACGTTTGAGAAGTACGAAGTCCTCAACGAGGTGGGCCACGGAGGTATGGCGGTGGTCTATCGCGCCCGTGATTCCGTGCTCGAGCGCGAGGTCGCTATCAAGGTGCTCCACGCCCACCTCGCAGACCGCGCAGAGTCCCGCGCGCGACTCAAGCGCGAGGCCATCACCGTGGCCAAGCTCCGGCACGACAACATTCTTGAGATCTATGACTACTCGGGGGAAGACGCGGAGCAGGCCTACCTCGTCACGGAGTTCATCCACGGGGAGACCTTGCGCGCCTGGGTGGAGCGAGACTACGTCCCGCGCCCCGCGGTCGCGGCGCTGATCGTCCGCGCCCTCGCGGACGCGCTGCAGGCGGCGCACGTGCTCAATATCGTGCACCGCGACATCAAGCCCGACAACGTCATGATTCGCGACGACGGCTGCCTCAAGCTGATGGACTTCGGGATCGCGCAGCTCGTGGACCAGCAGAAGCTGACCATGACCGGTCAACTCCTCGGGAGCCCCGCGTTCATGGCGCCCGAGCTGATCAGCGGCAAGCCGGTCGACCGTCGCATCGACGTGTTCTCCCTGGGGATCATGCTGTTTCACCTGTCCACCGCGGCCCTCCCCTTCACAGGCCGCAACCCCCACGAGGTGCTCAACCGAATCGCCGACTGCGACTTCGCGCGCCCCTCCACGGTGAACCCGCTCGTCGATGACGAGCTCGAGGCCATCATCGTGAAGGCGCTCGCCCGCGATCCCGATCAGCGCTACGCGTCGGCCGCGGCCTTGGCCGCAGATCTCGAATCCTACCTCGACTCTGTCGGGGTCCGTCATCAAGATGACTCAGAGGTCGTGGCCTACTTCCACGCGCCGGAGGACTACATCCGCGAGCTCGATCAGCGCGTCGCGTCCGTCCTGCTCACGCGCGCGCGCGCTGCCGCCACCGCGGGCCAAAACGCCCGCGCCATCCGCCTCCTCGGGCGAATTCTCGAACGGGATATGGAGCACGTCGAGGCCCGTCAGCTGCTCGAATCCATGCGGCGCAGGGGCCGTACGCTGCGCTACGCCTTGGGTGCGCTCGGCACCATGTGTATCGGCGGCTTGTTCACCGCGGCGATGTTCTTGTGGGGCGGAGCGCAACGCGGCGGTGAGGAGTCCTCTGTGGACGCCGACCTCGACCCCACCGAGGACGCCATCCCGGCCGTGCCCCCCTCCCGCGTCATCATCCCGACCCGGACGAGCGACCGGACCCGGTCGAGTGACGAACCCGAGACAACCCGCGGCGCGGGCGACGGGGCCACGGTCGCCGCGACGGACACTGGGCGCTCGCCGTCCGCCTCGGGAACGGAGCGCGACGCGACGAGCCCGCCATCCGCAGGTCCTGCCGACAAGAGATCTCTCGCCCCGCCGATCCGCGCCGGGGCGACGTGTACTGTGGAAGTGACCGGCCCCCCCGTCGCGCAGCTCACACATCACAACTTGCAGGTGGGAGGAAAGAGCATCGCCTACGATCCCGCCAAGCGAGGCTACATTGTCACCATGGTGACGGAGCGCTCGCGCGCGACCCTCGCGGGGAAGCGGTGGGAGGGGGCGACGACGCTGGAGCGCAGCCGCTGCGCGACGGAGTCGGCGGTCCTCCCAGCGCGCGCCAAGCCTGCGAAGATCATCTTTCGAGACCTCCCGGCTGGGGTGAGCGCCGCCGACGTCGCGATCCGCTGCCTCGAAGGGTGCAGTGAGCAGGGATTCGCCGACCGGTGGGCGACCAAGGTGCCCTACGGCAATGATCGGACCACGGTTCGTCTGCTGCTGACGGCGGCCAACGAAGGCACGACCTATCGCGTGGAACGCGAGTTTCGCCTCTATCCTGGGCCGAACGAGCACGACGCTCGCCTCAAGCCCATTGTGAGCCCGAAGAACTGAACCCCTGGCGATGATGGAGGTGCACGCGCACCGGCTTTGACGCTAAGGTGAGGCGGCTGGCATGACGCCGTCTCCTTCACATCCTCGCACCGGCTCCCCACGACGTCGGCGGTCGTTCGGGCGGAGGCTGGCCCGCATCCTCTGCGCATGGTTTGCCGTCACGGGGTTCGCTGGTGTCCCAGGCGCCAGCGCCGAGCCCCCGGGGGATCGCGCCGTGTCCGACGCCCAATTCGAGCAGGACCTCGCAGCCGCGCTCACGGCCTACCGCCAAGGAGACTGGTCAACGACGGAATCCCTGCTCACCCCGCACCTTGAGACGTTGCGCGCCCGCTTCCCGGACAGCGGCGCCCTCGACGCCGCGCTCATGTACTTGGACACGGCCTATCACCTCGAAGCCGCCGAGTTGCCGACGATCGCCCCGCCCGCCGCGCGCGACGGGCTGTTGCGGGCGCTGGTCCAAAACGCCCCGTTCTCAAGTCTGCCCCCCGCCATGTATGGGCCGTCGACCTACCAGGCCTTCGCGCGAATGCAGCGCACACTCGAGGACGAGGCGGCGGAGATCTGCAAGTTTGAGGTGGCCGCCTGCAACGCGGACGCCGCCTCTCTCCAGGCCGAGTTCGCCCGGCTCCGCGAAGATCACGAGCAGCTCTCGACGGACTTCGAAAAACAAGAAGTAGAGGTTCGCGATTTTGGCGTCCGGACCCGCGCGCTCGCGCTGCTGCCCTTCGGCCTCGGCCATTTCTACAACAACCGCCCCAAGGTCGGCGCGTCGTTCCTCGCGACCGAGGTGGCGTTCGGCGCGACCGCGCTCGGACTGCTGCTCACGCGGGTGATCAAGTACAACTGCGCGAGAACCGCTGGCTTCAAATCAAGCTCCCTGGACTGTGACGTTCAAGACACGCCGAGCAACCGCAGCGACATCTTGGCTGTGCGGCAGTCCGAGGAGGTGTTCGCGTGGCTGTTCCTCGGCGCGGTCGTCAGTGACATCATCACCTCCCAGATTCTCTTCAGACCGTACGGCGAACTTCGTCGCCGCAAGGTCCCTCGTGAACAGCTCGAGGGCGGCGGCGCGTCTGACACGGCGTCCTCACGAGCGCGCCTCAAACTCCGGCCCCAAAGTGGCGTCTCCCGGCGCGGCCTCACCCTCGGGATTAAGCTCGATTTCTAACCATGGCTACTCTCACCACAACCTCTCCCGGCGGCGCCGTTCAGACCCTCATGATCGATCGACGTCTGACCCTGATCGGCAGCGCGGACGAATGCCATCTCCAGCTTGAGCTGGACGGAGTCGGCTCCTCACACGCGACCATCACCCGCGATCTCGGCGTGTTCCGCCTCGAATCGTCGAGCAGATCGACCCCGTTTTTCGTCGGCGGCAAGAAAATGCGCGCCTACGATCTGCGTCACGGCGACGTGTTCGTCGTCGGCGGCGCGGAGATCCTCTTTTCAACGATCGACGCCTCGGCGACCGCCACCGATTCGAGCGAGGGATCCACGCTCAAACTCGAGGCGCTTCGTCATCTTCAGAAGTTCTCGCAGACCTTGCAGACCCAGGAGGAACTCTCCTCGCTCCTCGACACGCTGATCGATCAGGTGGTGGAACTCACCCGCGCGAAGAAGGGCTTTTTGGTGCTCGCGAACGCCCTCGGTCACTACGAGGTCAAGGTCGCGCGCAACCTCGAGCGGCAGCCTGTCGATGACCCCGAGGAGCTGTTCTCCGACGAGATTATTCGCGAGACGATAACGAGCCGTTCAGCCCAGATCATCTCCGACGCCTGCAACGACACCCGATATCAAAACAGCCTGTCCGTCATCAACCTCAAGCTCAGCAGCGTCATGTGTGTCCCCCTGCTGTACCGCAGCGAGCTGCTCGGCCTGATCTACGTGGGGAATGACGACGTGGTCGATCTGTTCGTCGAGGAGCAGCTTGAGGTCCTCAAGATCTTCGCGTCACAGGCCGCGCTGTTCGTCAAGACGGCGATCTCGATGAACGAGCTCAAGCTCGAGGCGAAGGGGCTCGAACAGCGCCTTGAACGGTTCCGCTTCGGCTCCATCGTCGGCAGCTGCGCGCCGATGCTTGAGATCTACAGCAAGGTCGAACGCATCGCGAAGACCGACGTCACGGTGCTCATCTCCGGTGAGACGGGGACGGGCAAGGAGCTCATCGCCCATGAGATTCACCGCCGCTCCTCGCGTGAGAGCGGACCGTTCATCACGGTCAATTGTGGCGCGATCCCAGAGACGCTCATCGAGTCCGAGCTGTTTGGGCACGTCAAGGGCGCCTTCACCGGCGCCGTCGCGGCCGCGGTCGGAAAGTTTCAGGCGGCGCACAAGGGCACGCTGTTCCTCGACGAGATCGGCGAGCTCCCGATTCACATGCAGGTCAAGATCTTGCGGATCCTCCAAGAACGCGAGGTCCAACGCATCGGAGAGTCCAAGACGACGCCGGTCGACATCCGCATCGTGACCGCGACCAACCGAAAGCTGCAAGAGGAGGTCGACGCCAATCGCTTCCGCGAGGATCTCTTCTTCCGCCTCAACGTGATCAATATTGAGCTCCCCCCCCTGCGCGAGCGCGGGGATGACGTCCTGCTCTTGGCGCGCTACTTCATTAAACTCTACGCCGCCGAGTTTAATCGAGACGTCGATGAGGCGACGATCTTGGACAGCTTCGCAGAGCACGCGCTCTCGAGCTTCTCGTGGCCAGGGAATATTCGCCAGCTCGACAACCACATCAAGAAAGCCATGGTGCTGTTCGACGGGCCGAAGATCACAGCGAAGGACCTGGATCTTGAGACCGCGGTGGACTCGACGGATCCAGAGGCGGTGCTCCCGCTCAGCGACGCTCGTGATCTCTGGCAGCGCAAGTATATCAACTCGATCTTGTCGCGCTACGACGGGAATCGCACCCGCACTGCCCGCGCGCTGGGCGTCGACCCCAGGACGATCTTTCGTCACCTCGAGAAAGAAAAAGAGCGCGAACAAGATGGGCAGGGCGACGCATGAGCTGGGCAGGCCGCTCCTTGATCCCGACGCCCACGCCTGGTCACACCCTCGCGGCTGCGGCGGGCGCGGCCGCCGTATTTGTCACGGCCGCCTGCCTCATCCCCGACACTGGCATCCTCCTGTCCGGCGACCAAAACAGCAACGCTGTGCAAATCCTCGAACGCGCGGGGACCTCTGTGGAGGTCGACTGCGCCTGCGATCCCGCCAGCTCGATCAACTGTCCTGCCCAGTTCCCCCCGGTCTCCTGGCTCCCCAACCCATGCCCGCAGCCCCTGGCGTTCAACATCCCCCATCTGATGGACAAGGACGAGGCTCAGTACGAGTTCTGCTCGTGCCCGCCGGGCCAAGCAGACATCGCCCCGCTCCCCGGCGTCGAAATTTTCGTGAACGATCTCGACGTGGACGACAACGGGGATCCGCTCGATGATCTCTACGCGGTGCTGCTGCTCGATCCGGTCCCTGACGAAGACCCTACCCAGTCGGTGGCGTTCGAGAACTACCTCAACCCCAACACTTCGCTCAGCAATTTCTCAGAGAACTATCAGCCGATCCAGCAACCTCGCGCGAAACTTCGGCGGGTGTTGATTCGTGACACCAACGGGGACTGGGACCTTTGCAACGGCAACGGCTATCCCCTGAGTCGCGGGTGGCATCAAGTCTCCCTCATCGTCACCGACCGTCCATGGTTTGCGGCCGACGACATCACCGATCCATCGGCGCCTCCCATCATTCAGCGCGGGGTCCCAGACTTTACGGCGGGGGCGACACAAGACCAGTCCCATTTCTCGTTCTTTTGTTACGACGGCGACGACATCATCGACGGCGAGGCCGATCCTGAGTGCGCAGACCGCTGTGAGGGAGCGGGGGACGACGGTTGAGCAGCAGGCCATCAGCGATGGCCGGGCCGTCGCACGCGCACGGCCCGCTGCGACGCGCGGCGTGGGTCGTGGTCGCAGCGGCTTTCACGGCGTCCGCCGCCTGCAGCGACCTCTTCGACAACACCGCGTTCACCCCGTGCGCTGGCGACGCGGACTGCCCGCCGGGAGAGCAGTGCAATATTCAGCTTGGCGGCCTGTGTGAACCGGAGCCCGCGGGGCTCCCGCCCCGCGCCGTCCTCGGCTTCGTGGTGGACGACCCGGTGGTGGGCGAAGAGGTCGAGCTGCTCGCGTGCGACCCCGAGGTCTCGGCGGCGACGACCGAGCTCTCCGTGCTCCGCAGCGACCTCTTCCAGACGCTGAGCGTGAGCTACGAGGAGACTGTCGAGGCGACCAGCGGCGTGTGTCCATCGGGGTACGAGCCGCGGCGAGACGACCCCTCCGTGTGTTCGAGCCAGTTCCCGGCCGACGTCGGGCTGAGCCAGCCGTCCCGCCTCGGTCGGCTCACGATCACCACGAGCGCGACGCTGACCCTCGATCCAGGCGGCGACACCATGGCGAGCAACGTCGAGGTCGTGTGGCCCCGCAGCTTTGGTTCTCCCGACGAGCTCCCCTTCACGCTCGCCGTCACGGACACCCGAGACGACAATGACCCAGACGAGTTCGCGAGACCGCCGATCAGGTCCGTGGTGCATCGTGACACACCGGGGGCGACGCCGTCCAAGCTCGATCTCCTGGTGACGAGCCGAAAGCGATGCCACCGGCGCCTCACGGGCACGGTCCGCCCCTTCATGGGAGCGAACGCCACCGACGAATACCGCGTAGAGCTGCTCTACGACGAGCCCGTGGCCGCGACGAACTCCGTCCTGCCCGCTGGCACGAGCGGCGTGTGCGTCGGCGACGACGACTGCGGGCCAGGCGAAGCGTGCAACGCCTCCTCGGGGCTATGCGGGATCGACCTGGGGGGGGTGGTCGCCGGCGCGACCGTCGCCGAGGGCCAGCAGTCCTTCGCAGCCTATGTGTACAGTCACTGTGAAGAGGACGCGCAGCCCAGCTCGCTGTCCCTCCAGAGCCGCTACGGACCTCTCGGTGGCAGCCCCTCAGGACCCACGATGTACGCCGACTTCACGCAACCCCTGGAGATCGGGTCGATCGGAGATCCTCTCCCGAAGACAGATCCTCTCCCGGATGATCTGTGCCTTCCCCCGTGGCCGGTTCCATCGGCTGTCGCGTTCGAGCTTATCGCCCCCCCCGTCACCGTGATCGAGGGGGCCACCCCCGACACCACGTGGACGTGCTGCACCATCGGCGATTGTTTCCCCGGCGAAGGCCCCTACGAGGACCAAGCGCCGGGAGATCCGCCGGACCGATGCGGCGGATTCTCAACGATGACCCTCACGAGCGATCTCATGGAGGACCAGTTCGGCCTCGACGAAGCGACATGGATGGCCGACGGCTGCCTCCCCTTGTCCCCCCGCGAAGATGGCACCATCGGGCGGCACACCGTCACGGTCACCGCCCTCGATGGAGAGAGTCCGCCACCGAGCGACGCTTCGTATTGCGTCGACGGCGCATGTCAGGCGCTCTTGAGCGCCTCGTTGAACGCCCCCCGCACCTACGCGCTCTCGATCGAGCAACCGGTGGGCGCCCTGTCTCGCTCCGAGTCCTTCGAGATCTCTCTCGGCGGCACCGAGCCACCGCAGACAAGCTTTGAGCTGCGTCCCAGGACCATCCTGCAGGGCCAAGTGACCTGCGCGTCCAACCTCAACGAATGTCAAACTGCGGGCGCGACGGTGGTCGCCGAGCGCCTGCGGGTCGCCGGGGAAGACACCGCGTCGGTCCTCCGCCCCTACGTCTACTCACAGACATCGCGCGCGGACGGCACATTTTTGCTCCCCGTAAACCCCGGGGTCTACGTGCTGACGACCCTGCCCCCCGCGGGTCAAGTTGGCGGACCCGCAGACCTCACCATCATCGACGCCCGCGAAGGGTCCCCAGAGGTGACGGTCAGCGCCACGGGCACCCCGTTCGTCAGCGTAAACCGGGGCACGCAGCTCCTCGTAGGGCACACGGTCCGGCTGCGGCTCAACAAATTCGGTTCGGGCGCTCGCGTCCTCCCCTATGACCTCGGCAGCTGGCGATCCCAGCCGGACTGGCCCAAGGACGCAGAAGGCGCGCCCTTGTTTGATCTCAACCTACCCGACACCTGTTACAGCGGCTCCCAACGTGGCTGCGTCATTCGGCAAGTCAACGCGGGGATCCGCCCTCTCGCCACGTCTCGGGCCGAGTTCACCGTCCGCAGCCGCGGAAGTAGCGACTGCCCGTAGGCGCGGAGGCGACCTACGGGCGGCATCGAACATGCCACCTCGTCCGCACCGCGCTCATCAGCCAAGAACCGCGCGCATCACGCGATCATCGATGTCCCCAGCCAAAGGTTCGCCGTTCGCTTGACCTACGGATCAAACGCTGAAATGCTGCGCCCAAGGCTGAGGTGGGATCCACATCGAAACGTCGGGTCTTCCTAGCGATACGAATCTCGCTCTCTGCAGCCGTCACGGCATTCATTTTGGGAGGAGTCCTTCTTGGACTCCGCCAACAATCAACAGAACTCCCCGAAGACGAAATCGACTGCGGCTACCGCCGCGAGATGCTTCGAAACCAACTCGTCTCCATTACCCAACGTCCCCTCGCCGGCCTATCCAAGGAGCCGGCTGTCATCCAAAAGTTTTCCACCCTTCTCCGCGAGACCCGTGAGGTCTGTGACGCCCGCGAGGGCGACCCGGAGCTTCTCAACGACCTTGAATCGATTGAACAAACTTTCGAGGGCTATCGTAGGCGAGCTTCGACCTAGACACAGACGCGCGGCCATCTCGACACCAAAGGTCGAGCGCCATGAGCGACACCCCACAGCTTCCCCCCCTCCCTGGCCAAGAGTCTAAGACTCCCGAGGCCGTCCCCTCCACCAAGATACCCGCCAAAGCGGCGCCACCGGCGTCCGCGGAGTCGGCCGCGCCGTTGAAAGATGCCGCGCCGTTGAAAGATGCCGCGCCGTTGAAAGATGCCGCGCCGTTGAAAGATG
>JAAZXR010000093.1 GCA_014240065.1 Myxococcales bacterium | reverse complement strand
GACGGCGACGGCGACGGCGACGGCGACGGCGACGGCGACGGCGACGGCGACGGCGGCACCCCCATCGAATTCGACCCGAACGGAATTCAAGAAGACACGACCATCTTTCCGCGTACACCGATGGCGGGCGAGATGACGAAGAATCGGGTGATGATCGCCCTATACATGTCGGACGCCAGCGAAAAAGTACTCCGCGTCTGGCGGCCGAGCACCACCGAAGGCGAGGTCTTCCTCGTCGCAGAACAAACGGTGACCCCCGACAGCAACGGGTTCGCCAAGGTGTGGGTGGATGGGCTCTCGAGTGGGACCTGGTACACCTACGCCGCCTTCGACGGCGCTGCGGAGGCCGGATTTTCGGCGCGCAGTCTGATCTGCCAAGTACGCACCGCGCTGGCCGATGACGCCCTTGAACCCATCACGGTCGCCATCGCCGCGTGCAACGGCGGCTACTACGATCCCAACAATCCTCCCTCGAGCCCGTACACCTGGAGCACCATGTCGGTGCTCGCGAATCAGTACTACGACGTCTTTTTGCACCTCGGGGATCAAGCCTACATGGACACCGTATTCTCGAGCGGCGGCGCGTACGAGACTTACCTCGAGGCCTGGGGTGCCTTTCATAGTGGCGGCTATCGACAGGTGTATTCGAAGTCGGGCCTGTACTCGACGTGGGACGACCACGAGGTCACCGACAACGGGTCTGTCGATCCATGGTCTCGCGCGTCGGAGGACATCTCCCGCATCGAGAACGCCATCGAGGCCTACTACACTGTGATGCCCATCGACGCGACCACCTCCATGGACCCGCTTTGGAGGAGCTTCCGATGGGGGTCGACCGTGGAGTTCATCGTCCTCGACAGCCGCTACGAGCGCTCTCCACGAACCCAAGGTGAGTACATCAGCGCGCAGCAGCTGGCCTTCCTCAAGGATCGACTCCAAAACAGCCCCTGCCACTTTAAGGTGGTCCTCAACAGCGTCCCCTTCGCGATCCTGACGGGGTGGTTCGGCGTACAGGCGACCGACCGATGGGAGGGCTACCCCGACCAGCGGCAGGAGATCATCGACTTCATCGACAACGAAGGCATCGAAAATGTCTGGTGGATCGCGGGTGATATTCACACAACGTACGTGGGGAATATTAACGAGTCTCCCGGCGCAGGGCCGGGGAGCCGCATGAAGGAGATCTGTGTGACCTCCGGCAACACGAATCCCGTCGGCGGCATTTTGAGCGGCAGCCAGTTCGAGTACCGCGTCGGCGACCCCCGCGTCCCGCTGCTCACCTTCGATCCAGAGACGAACGAGGTGCTGGTCAAGATCTTGGACGAGTCGGGAACGGTCGTCTATGAGGAATACCTGACCTACGGTTGATCCGCGCTCGAACTCTCGGGGTGTCGTCGCGAGGGCGCGCTTCGGACTAGTAGCCGGTCAAGGAGAAGTGCATAAAGTCCTTCGTCCGCCCCTCGATCGCCCCCCCCCACTTCCAGCCGACATCCTCGGTGAACGTCGTCACCACCACGCCGCCAGGAGTGACGGTGACCCGCGGCCGTGACCTGGGCCTCCACGCCCCTCCCACGCCGAGCGTGCAGTTTTGAATGGAGGACTCGTCCGTCGCCGCGACGCTGCACCGGCGATACAGCCCGTTGTATCTCGCGTTGATATCGATGGCCGTGCCGTAGCTGTGATTGCTCAGCTCCATCCGCAGGCCCTGCTCCACCCTGCCCCGGGTGCGCCCAGGTCGGTACCCGGTGATGGACACAATGTCGAACTCTCCGCTGTCTGCGATCTTCGCGAGCGCCTCGCGCACCTTGTCCGCGTAGGCCCAGCAGACCTTGAACGGTTTCACTGCGACGCCGAACTCGGCCGGGTCTATCTCGACCTGGTCCTGCTCGCACAGGCTGCATGCGTCATCGTTCGGATCTCGCTCGTCTCCAGCGACGGTCGCGTAGTCGTGCTCCTCGGTCCTCCGATTCACGGCGCGTTTCTTTGTGACGCTCCAATTGTACATGGCGTAGCTGCACGTGGACGGGCTCGCCCGCGACGCAGGTAGCTCGGGTTCTTGGGGCACCTGCCCTGCAGCGCTCGCCGGCGCCGGCTCGCGCCGGTCGGCTTCCGCCTCGGACGCGGGCGCCGTCGATGGTGTCGTCGGCTGCCCGGTCTCTGGCCCGTCCGGGAGCGCGGTCTCCGGCGTCAAGTTGACTTGGTCCGCCGACGGAGTCACGGGCTCCGGCGCCGTCGCCGGGGTTGCCTGCCCGGTCGGGGCGCACCCCATCATCACGATGCCGAGGACCCATACGCTTGGCTGCCGTAACCTGAATCGCTGCATTGCGCCATGATGATAGCCGACCACGTCTCGCCTCCCCAGTGGATTGCCAAACCGCTCCATGAGGAGCGCCCTACTCAAGCGCCCCCGTCGCGACGAGACCGCCGATCACTCGCGCCGCCTCATCGAGAGAATCTCTCCCAGGGTAAGCGGCCAAGGCGACGACGTAGGCTCGGGAGCGAGCTGGGATGTCGATGAACACGACGTCGCTGTACCAGCCCTGCGAATAGCCCGCCTTGTGATAGATCTTCACCGGACCCATCGTGCCTTTGGACAGCGCGCGACGCAGGTGGTCCACCACCTCGTCTCCTCGCTCTCTACGAGTGGCCAAAAGTCCCAGGATCCACCGTTGGTTCGCGCTTGATAGCTCGGAGCCGGCTCCCCCTGGTCGCGGATCGCCGAGCACGATCCTCGCCATCGCTTCGCTCAGATCCCGAAGACTGGTGCAAGCCGTTCCACCGCAAGGAGGCTGATAACTGCTCGTCTCCGCCCTCAGCGTTTTTTGCGCGTCCCCCTCGCGGACGAGGATGGTCGGCGTGTCGCGCAAGGAGGCGGCCTCGCCCCCTCGCATCCACGCGCGCGATCCATACGCTCGGAGGATCGCGCTGCGTGCGAAGCCGTTCGCCGAAGATAAGAACGAGCGATGCAGTCGGTCAAACCCCGCCAACTGTACCAAGCGGTTGTGGGCCTGGTTGTCGCTGGCAACCAGCGCATCTCGAACGAGCTTGGCTACGGTCGTCCGTGCGACCCGACGTCCCCGGCGAAACTCCACCGCGGCTTTCCGGGTAAAGCCAAGCGACTGCAGCCGCAAAAGCGCCGCCGTCGCCGAGAACAGCTTCACAGTGCTCGCCGGATTCCACCCGGCCACGCTCATTCCGCTCGCCCCCGCCTCGAACCGCTGTCGCGCCGCGACCCTCCGACTCGATTCACGTCCCTCAAAATCAAGAACGGTGATCAGCGCCCTGAATTTTTCGGGAGGGGTGAACCCACGCGCACGCAACAGAGGGTCGAGCGACTCGGTCGACGTGTGCGGGAGAGCTCGATCGGCGAGGCGGACCCTCGCTTGTCGCTCCATGGTGCAATCTGGGATGCTCAACACATCCCCTGCTCGCAACACCTCCGCGGCGCTGTTCCGTTGGTGCAGCGTCGCGAGAGAACACCCGCTCATCTGGGCGATTCCCCCCCACGTGTCGCCACCTGCGACGCGGTAGGACGAGGCGGCCGCCACTCCCTCCGCCGCTGGGGTCGGCGCGGGCGAAGGCGCGAGCGTGACGCCAGGGTGCTCGCCCGCACACTCGGGGACCTTCAACCGCGCCCCGACGTAGACCACGTCCGTGGCCAGCGCGTTCGCGTGGCGTAGCTCCCAGACGGAGCACCCCACCCGCACCCCCACCTTCTCGAGGCTGTCGCCTACGCGTACCTCGTACTCAACTCCCGGGAGCGGCTCGGGCTTGAGGCGCGCAACGCTGGATGTTTTTGGCTCCGCCGCGCCATGGGCGACCGCAGTCACCAAGGAGCCAGTGAGCGGACCCGCGAGCGCGAGCGCCCGCAGTCGCGCCGCCGTCCCCTGCCCTCTGCGTGCCATCACTTGATGTTCTTATTCGCCAAGAGTTTACCGATGATCGTCGCGGCCCGGTTGAGAGAGTCTCTGCCCTTATAGCCGGCGAGCGCGACGATATATGCCTGCCGTCGATCCCCCACATAGATGTACGCCACGTCGCTGTACCACCCCTGAGAGTAGCCAGCCTTGTGGTAGATCTTCACCTCACCCGACGTGACCTCGCCGAATTGCTGGAACAGTCGATCGACCACTTCGTCGCCGCGCTTACGCTGCGCGCGGAGGGTCCGCTGGAGCCAGCGGCGCGTGGCCCTCGAGAGGTCGTATCGTTTTGACGCGGGCAATTGATCAAGCATGATCCTCGCCATCGCTTCGCTTAGATCGAGCAGGCTGGTACACGCACCGCCGGCGCACTTTGGTTTTGACGTGCCTGTCGTGGCCTGGATCGTCCGCCGCTTGCCCCGCTCACGGAGCACGATCTTGGGGGTCTCTCGAAACGACACAGCTTCACCCAACGGGACCCATTTTTTTGTCTCGTAGGCCCTGCTGATCGCGCTCTTCTTAAAACCGTATCGGGAGGAGAAGAAGTTGCTGTTGAGGTTGTCGAAGCCCGCCAGCTGCACGAGGCGGTTGTGGGCGATGTTGTCGCTTTTGATGAGGGACGCCTCCACCAGCGCCTCCACGGTCGTCTCGTGCTTTTCTGCCGCTCCGAAGAACTTCACCGTCGCCTTGCGCGAGAACCCCTTCCGCTCAATCCGAAGCAGGGCCGCGACGGCGGCGTAGATCTTGACGGTGCTCGCGGGGTTCCAACCGTAGACGTCGTCCGCTGTCTTCGCGTACCCGTAGCGACGCCGCGCCTTGACGTTTCGCTGCCCGTCAAAGTCCACCACCGTCACCATCGCCTTGAACTTCGTAGGGGGGAGGAAGCCCTCGCCCGCCATGAGCGACTCCAGGGTCTTCGCGCCCCCGCGCCGTTTCACCGCTGAGGTCCCCTGGGATGGGGATCCCGCCGCCTGTCCGCAGTCCGGGATCCGCAGGCGCTGCCCCTCCCGCAAGGCCGTCCCATCCATCTTGTTGGCGCGCTGGATGGTCTTGACGGAGCATCCGCTCATCACCGCGAGCTCGGAGAGCGTGTCTCCGGACTGCGCGCGGTACCATCCCTTCCCCAGCGTCGTCAGGTCGTCCACGGGATCGGACACGGTGTTCGCCTCCGCCGCTCCCCGCTTCTTGCACGAGGACGGGAGCTTTAGCCTCTGGCCGGCGCGCACCTTCCTCGGATCCTCGATCTTGTTCGCCTGTTTGAGCTGGCCCACGTCGCAGTCATAACGATTTGCGATCTCGCTGAGCGTCTCACCGGAACGGATCACGTGGGTGCGCTTCAGCGCGGACTTGCATGTCGGGATCGTGAGGCGTTGGCCGACTCGGACTCTTCGCGGATCCTCGATCTTGTTCGCCTCTTGCAGGCGATGGACTGGGCAGCCATAGCGGTTCCCGATCTTGATCAGCGTCTCGCCGGCCTGAACGACATGGGTCTTCGGGGCCGCGAGCGCCGCCGCCGCGACGCTCACGCGACCAGCATCAGCAGCCTGCGCATCCGCGAAGGGCGGCCCCATGAGCGACCCCGCCGCGATCACACCGACGGCGACGCGTCTCGCCAACTTATCCCAGCGCATGCGTCACCGTAGCCTCCCGGTCGCCAAAAGGGTGCCGATGACCGCGGCGGCGTCCCCGAGCGAGCTCCGACCAGGATAGCCGGCCAGCGCGATGACGTACGCCTGGGAGCGATCCGGGGACTCCATATACGCGACGTCGCTGTACCATCCCCGCGAGAATCCAGCCTTGTGCGAGATCTGAAGCCGCGTATCGTTGAATTCAAAGGCGAGGCGATCCACCACCTCATCACCCCTCGTCCGCTTCTCGCTGAGCGTCTCTTGAAGGAAGCGAAGCGTGTCTTCGGGGAGCCCGTAACGACCTCGACGGGGAAGCTCATCGAGCATCACACGCCGCAGTGACTCGCTGAGATCGAGGAGGCTCGTGCACGCCCCCTCGCAGTCGGGCTCGAAGCTGCCGACCGCCCCCCGAAACGAGCGCGTCTTATCGCCCTCCCGGACCACGAGGGGTGGCGTCTCCCGCAGCGAGGAGGCCTCGCCCATCTCGCGCCACGCGCGCGTCGCGTAGGCGCGGAGGATGGCGCTGTGGCGGAAACCATTACGCTCCGAGAGGAAGTCTTTGTTGAGGTAGTCAAAGCCCGCAAGCTGCACCAGGTGGTTGTGAGCGATGTTGTTGCTCGGCACGAGCGCCTCACGAACGAGGTCTTCGACCTTCCAGATATGTGGCCCCTTGCGCCCTTTAATCTCCACGGTGGCCTGAGGCGTAAACCCGTAGCGATTCAAGCGCCGGAGCGCCGCGACCGCGGAGAACAACTTGACGGTGCTCGCCGGGTTCCATCCGCGCACGTCGTCCGCGGTCTTGCCATAGGCGAACCGTCGCTCCCGCCTCACCGTTCTCCCCTGGGCGCCTTGTTCGAAGTCGACGATCGTGATGAGCGCCTTGAACCTCTTCGGCGGCCGAAACTGTTCGCTTTGCATGAGCTCCTTGAGCCACCTCGTATTCAGCCCGGAGGTCTCGCGGCCCGCCTGCTCACGGGGCTGATTTTTAGGGTTCGTACAGTCCGGGATCTGCAGTCGCGTGCCGGGCTCCACGTAGAAGTCCTTGAGTCCGTTGGCGCGACGAATTGCGCGCCGAGAACACCCGGTGTACTGGGCGATTCCGCCGAGTGAATCAGCTCCGCTGACGAGATAGCCTGAGGACAAGGACGGGACGACAGAGAGCGCCAGGTTCACTTCCCCACCAGAGCACTCAGGAATTTCGAGCAGCCCACCCGTGAACACGGCGTCCTCGTCGTAGCGGTTCGCCTCCATCAACTCCACCGCGGTGCAGCCGGTGCGGAGGCCCAGCCGCTCCATGGACTCTCCAGAGCGCATGCGGTATCGCTTGCCCGGAGTTGGATCGACGGTGATCTCCCGCGCGACGCTCCACCGACCATCGGAGTGTGCGCTGCAATTTGGGATCGTGAGGATTTGCCCCTCGGGGATCAGGTAGGGGTTGCTGCGGTTGAACTGCACGACCTCGGTGAGCGGGCAACGATACCGGCGCGCGACGCTGCGCAGGGTCTCGCCCGGCTCCATCGCGTGCATCATCGGGCCCACGCTCATCGGCACGGGGGAGCTCTCGGAGGACTGCCCCTCGCACTCCGCGCATGATGCGCGGTTCGAACGCTGCGTCGGGAAGGTCGCCGAGTGCTCCACGGGCGCCGGGCGGTCGGCGGCGACAGCATCACCAAGGCACGAGCAGGCCAGCATGGACGCGGCCACTCCCACCACGTGGAGCGCTCGGTGTGCTCGGACTGTGATGTTCATTTCGCCACTCAAGAATCGCCCCGATAGGCACGTTCGATACCCCTAGTTTATTCACTCAGCGGCCCAATTCCGCAAATTTGGCGTGTTTTCGGCTTCGGTGAGCGGCTCGGACTTTTCTCATCTGCGCGCGGCGTGGATCCGGTGCCCATGGCGCGCCGAACCGGCCCCGTCAGTCCTGTATTTGGAGGTGCGCCTCCGACGTGGTGTGCTCGCAGCACTCATGGGTCTACGCGTGAAGCTCTCGTCTCTCCACACCTGCTCTGCTGCGCTGCTCTGCGGTCCGCTTTTGATGCAGCTCCTCCTCTTCGGCTGCAGCGGTTCCTCCGTCGTGGACGCCAACGAGGGCTCCTCCCCTCGCGATGCCGTGGACTCCAACCCCAGCGCGAAGAACGTGCCGGAGCCGGTCGCGCCTCCCACAGCCAGCGAGACCGCCGCCGCTCCCGCCGACGCGAAGCCGCCCACCAAAGGGGCCAGCGCGGAGGACTCGACCGCCTCATCATTGACAGTCGCCGACGCCGGTCCGCTCTCCGACGCGCAGCGCGCGGTGTTTTGGGGTTCGACGGATGATGAAGTTCCCGAGGTTCTCAACGCCGTCAAGCGGGAAAACTTCGACACGCACTTCTTGTCGAGCGATGAGCTCCATCAGTACGTACTCGCCGAGAAAATCGAGGGCATCGGCGGTGGATATATCGGGGTGGGCACCGACCAGTGCTGGCTCTTCATGGGATGGCAAAAGCCGTCCTTGGCGTGGCTCGCGGACTACGACCGGTGGGTCGTCGCGCTGCACTGGTCGTATATGGCTTTCTTTGAGCACGCCGCCTCCATCGACGAGTTCATCCGGCTGTGGGACCGGGAGAACCGAACAGAGGCCATCGAAATCCTCTCGAAGGCCTATGCAGATCGCGACGATCGCAAACTCATCATCAAGGTCTTTCGCGAGGCGCGACATAAAGTTGCCCGCCGACTCCGTCGCATCGTCTCCATGGGCAAAAGAAAGCGCCCGACGTTTCTGACCGACCCAGAGCAGTTCGCGTACCTGAAGACCATGATCGAAGAGGGCCGCGTCCGACCGCTCGTGGGGAATATGCTGTCAGACAGAGGCTATTCGGGCATGGGAGAGTCCGCGAAGAAACTCGGGGTCGTCATTCGTCACCTCTACCTGTCCAACGCGGAGGACTACTGGTCCTATCCAGACGTGTTCCGATCGAATGTGCGAGGGCTCCCCGCCGACGAGCGCTCGGTGGTGTCGCGCGCGCGCGCGTCCAAGCCCATCAACAAGGACTACCGATATATGCAGCAGCCGCTGCGAGGGTTCATCCAGTGGCTTGATTCGGGAGTCGACAGAAGCCGCTCGATGTGGAAGTCCCGGCCCATTGAAGAGGACGAGTTCCCCTACACCTGGTTCACCACCCCGCCCTCCTGAGCAGCCCGGCTGAGGCGACTGGCCCCTGAGCGCCGAGCCCCCGAGCCCCCGAGCCCCCGAGGCCCCGAGGCCCCCAAGCCTCCGGGGTGAATGGCTCGCGCGGCCTTCGTAGGAAGGTGCCGTTTCACGTTCTTTTTGTTGGACGGGCTTTTCCTCGCGAGAGTATCGTGAGGCCGTCCATGGATGATTTCCTCGAGGTCTTCAGCGTGTTGCTCGCGCTGCTATTCCCCCCGTCCGCCACGGACGCCACCCCTGCGCCGGTGGCGACAGCGTGTGATTCCATGAGCGTCTCCGGCATGGCCTGCATCCCGGAGGGTGACTTTATTCGCGGCTCCGATGCCGAGCGAACGTGCCCCCAAGGAGAGGTGCGGCGGATTCCCGCGGGCGACTCCAATCACCGGCCTGCCGCGACGATCCACATGTCGACCTACTTTATGGACACGACAGAGGTGACGTACGCGGCCTATCAAGCTTGCGTCGCGGCAGGGGAATGCCGCCGCGCCCGCCCGGCCTACAATGACTTCTCAAGGGCGCAGCAGCCCATGGTCGGCGTCAAATGGTACGACGCCTTCGCCTACTGTGAGGCCATGGGCAAACATCTGCCCACCGAAGCAGAGTGGGAGAAAGCCGCGCGGGGACCCGACGGAGAGCTCTACCCTTGGGGCAACGAGCCTCCAAGCTGCGAGCGCGCTGTCATCATGAACCGCAAAGGCCGGAGCTGTGGAACGCCCAAGGCGGGCTCACACCCCGAGAAGGGCCGCACCCTGAACGTCGGCTCCCGCCCTCCCGGACGCTACGGCCTGCTCGACATGATCGGAAACGCCGAAGAATGGACCGCGGATTGGTACACGCGCAGCTGGGAGGCCTGCGGTGACGACTGCCAAGGCACAGACCCGCGCGGCCCGTGTGGCGATGAGCCCGGGGGACAAGCATGCGGCAAGCGCTCTCGAAAGGTGGTACGGGGGGGATCTTGGTATTGGAAACGAGCGTGCGCCACCAGCTGGACCCGTCGCCCCCACGTGCCCACCAACAAGCCCTACCATCACTTCGGATTCCGCTGCGCTGCGAGCCTCGAGGAGGCGCAGCTTCTTAAGGATCGCTCCGCCACACGCGCGCCAATCGCTCCCGCAGACCAAGCCTCGCCGTCGCGCTGACGAGGGGCGTCGTTCGCGTCCTGGGCGAGCGTCCATGCGCCGGATCCGAATTACAGCGCGTCGAGCTGTGGCGAGGTGGCCCTGGCTCCTGCCGGTTGTTTCTCAGAGACCTCCTCGATCTTGAACTCGCCGGCCGTGAAAAGATCGCTGAGATCATTGTCCACGGGAGGAAGCACACCATCATAAAGCAGATGGTAGACGGCGTAGACTGAGATGACTCGTCGCACATAATTCCGTGTCTCGCGGAATTCAATCTCTTCGACGAATTCATCCATCGAGAGTTCTCCTCGCGCGTGCTTCGCCCGAACCCATCGGGCGACGTTATGAGGTCCTCCGTTGTAGCTGGCGGAGACCAACGCCAAGTTCCCGGAAAATCGGCGCGTGAAGTCTTCAACCCACATCACCGACGCCGCGAGGTTGGTCTGAGCGTTGAAGAGCGCGTCCACATCAATGAACCCGTCAAATGCCCCACGAGCGCGCAGCCTCCTCCGCAACGCTGGGGGATAGATCTGCATCAGCCCGGTCGCGCCGACCTGGGACGCGACGAACGGGTTGAAGCGAGACTCCGTATACATGAGGGACCAGAAAATCATGGGGTCGAGGTCCGCTCCGTACGCGACTCGCTCCACATCGGACCGAAACGGCCTGAGATAGTTCCGCGCCCGATGGGGATACCGGGCCGAAGGCAGCAGCTTCGCGTACCAGTGTGGTTCGTCGAGGAGGTAGGCGAGCGCCTCAAGGTCGGCGCGAACCTCCTCCGCAAATCCGTCGTCACGCAGCCGAAGAATCATCTCCCGTGTTGGCCGTGGCTTGGGATATTCCCACGCGTCTTTCCACGAGAGTCCTCGCGCGAGCGCCTCACTTCGAGGGACCCGTATCTTCCTCCGCTTCGCCAAGGATCGTCCGTTGAGATATCGATTCACCTCAACGCGAAACGCCTGCGTTGACTCTTCGAGGTAGCCTGCGGCCAGCAACCACTCGCTCCGGTCCAGCCCAGGGAGCACGGCTCGCGTCGCCTCGCTCCTCTTCGCGAACGCCATCCGCGCGGACGGGTAGTTCAGATGAGGGTTCGAATCTGGCACGGGGCGCAACAGCGGAGGCGCCGACACCTCGAGTCCCTCGCGAACCAAAAGCCACCGCGCCAAGAGGCCGTAGTAGGCCGGGAATCCGCCGAGGATTCCGTGACTCTCCATGCTCTCCTCGCTCCGACGCTCCAGCGAACGGAGCCGTTCGATCGCCGCCGTACGTTGACTCTCCTGTCTCGTCCGCAGCATCACCTTCGCGAGGAAGTACTCCGCCGCGAACCTCCGACGCGGGCTCTTGCGCTGCAGATAGGTCCGAAACCCGTCCTCGGCCGGTGCCAGCAGGCCTCGCCTGTAAGGGATCCAGCCCGACAGCCACGCCCGCTCATCCGTATCCACACCGCGCCGTGCCTTCTCTCCAAGCTCCTCTAGGCGCGTCGCGGCCAGCTCGTAGTCCCCTCCGATCACCGCGCGAGTGACGGCCCGCCAGCGGGCACGGTTGACCTTGGTAGAGGACTTCTCCGTCCCCGCCCGATCCGCCCAGAGCTGAGAGGCCCGCGCATGCTCCCCGCCGTAGCGGAGACATCGCTCGTACTGCTCGAAGTGGTCTTCACGGGACCAGCGGACGCGAGCGCGCTCCATGTCTTCGACACACCCCGCGTAGTCCCGCGCACGAAACCGCGACCTCGCTCGCAAGAAATACGCGTCGAGTCGGATCTCGTCCGAGATGTCCGGGTTCTCCAAGACATGACGATCCAAAACCTCGATGGCGAATCCAGGCTGGAAGCGATCTCGGGCATTCGACGCCTGCTCGAGCCGTTGTTCGACGGACAGCAGGTGGGGGGCCGCGTCGGGATTCGATGTCCCTAGCAGGCTCGACAGCGCCTCCTCCGCCTGTCGGGCCACGGGCTCCTCACCTCGCTCAATTATCACCGTTCGGTAGGCATCCGCGATCTGAGCTGGAGAACCTCCGTGCTGAGCCAGCATCCGCGCCCGGTCAAGCATCAGCGCACCTCGCTTGGGGTAGCGCGGATACGTCTCGATCACCTTGCCCAACACCTCCAGCGCGCGTACACGATCGCCCTCGTCGTCAGAGATCTCGGCGAGCGCGCTCCAGAGGCGCGCGACGAACACCTCATGAACCGCGACGTCGTGATCGCGCGGGTCCTTGAGCGCGACGCGGGCGTCGTTGAGCGCCGCGCGCAGGTGCTCGGCGGCGGAGACGTTGTCCCCGTCCGCGCGCTTGTGGTCGGCGAGCATCTGGCGCGCGCGCGCGCGCTCCACGAGCAACACCGGGTCGTCTTCATAGGGGGCGCCACGATCTAACAGAGCCTCCAGCAACGCGACCGCCGTCTCGGGTCGCTCCTCCAGGAGCGCGGCGCGGGCCGATCCCGCGAGCGCCGTCGACGAAAGCGCGTCGAGCTCGGATTCATCGGTGGACCCGGCCTCGATCCCTGCCTCCCGCACCCGGCGAAGCGACGAACTCAAGTCTCCCTCGGCGAGGCGCTGCATCGCACCGTCGAGGCCTTCCATTGGCGGATAGCGCGGCGGCTCCCACACGTCCTCGCCCGCGCTGTCCTTGTCGCGACGACTGACCGCGCCATCGACACGGGAGGGACGCTCGCGATCACCAATGGCCCGAGGTGCGGCGCTTGAGGACTCCCCCTCGAGCGCGGGTTTGCCACACGAGAGCGCGGCGCCGAAGGCGAGCACACACGGCGGCACGAGCCAACGGCCTACGCTCCTGCGTCTCACCAGCCCCCTCTCCTCGTGACCACCGCGCGGCATGCTCTTTGCGATGATGACACGAACCGGCCGATGATGAATCCACACCGCTGGCCGCGGACGCAAGGAGCCCTCCCGGGACCATTCTCGCCCCTCGTCTTCGAGATAGTCCCCCCGCCGACAACCAAAAAAAAAGCCCCGGTCCATCTCTGGACCGGGGCATAAATCTGGCAACGTCCTAC
>JAAZXR010000092.1 GCA_014240065.1 Myxococcales bacterium | reverse complement strand
CCCCCTCGACGCCGTAGGCGTCGCGCGCGCGCACGAAGATCTTGTTGGATCCAGGCGCGAGCGGGATGCTCACCTCAAACGACAACGAGGTGCGCACTAGCTTGGCGGGCCTCTTGGCGTCGCGCGCCGGCACCGACACCAACGCCGGCGCTCCCTCGTCGGCGGGTGCAGAGGCGGAGCGATACAACACCTTGCGGACCGGCAAGGCTGGGTCGGTCGACTCCACGTGTACGGTCACGTCGCCCACCCCCACCGGGTGCGTAGCCACGCCGCGCAACGTGACGCTCTCGGCGTTGGTCGTCGTCGCGAGCGCCTCTACGGTCACCACCGGCGGAGCCACGAGCGCGGCGGTGGTCAAGCGCGTCACGCTGCCCTTGCGCGTCTCCTCAAGAACGTCGAGCGGCACCCAGAGCCTGCGGCGGGCGGGGGCTCGCACGCCCAGCCAGCGGCCTTGGATGACCTCGCCGCGCAGGATCGAGTCACGCGGCACCTCCATCACCTGCACGCTGTCGGCGTGCGCGCCGGCGTACAGTCGCGCGCTCTCTGCGACGACGCGGTACTTTCCCTTCGCGGACGCACGCTTCGCGGATGACGCGGGCGCCACGGGTAGACGGATGTCGGTGCCCGTGCTCTCGCGCAGGTGCGCGTCGCCAACGAGCAGCTCGAGGTCCATCGCCTTGCCCGCCACCGCCTCGGGCGAGACGCTGAGCCCGAACGCCCCCGACACCGTGCCTCCGGCGCGCACGCTCGCGAGAGAGACGTTGCCCTCCTCGAGCAGTCCCTGCACGCCGCTGTGGTTGTTGAGGATGACGCGCGTGTCGACGGACTCTCCCGCCCCAACATTGGTCGCGGTGAACGCGATGAGCACCCGCTCCCCCGGCTGCAACACGCCGTCGCCGTTACCCGCGACGTCGAACGGCACGTCCACCGGGAACCGCGGCTTGGGTCGCTTCGGGCTCCTTCGAACCAGCGCGGGATCGTCCATCACCCACCAATCGAATTCGAAGCGCGGCCGGGGGCGGCCTCGCACCACCAGATCCACCTCGGCGCTCGTCCGCGCCGCCGCGTCCTCGTCTTGCCAAAGCTCCACAGTGAGGCGTTCGACGAGCGAGGCGTCCCACGGCATGACCTGCAGCTCGATGCGCCGCGTCACGCGAGAATTTGCGCGCACCTTCCCGAACAAGAACTCGATCCCATCGAGCTCGTCGAGCGGGCAGTCGGTCACCACGCGCACGCGATGTGCGTCGGTCGCTCCCGTGTTGTGTACCTCAAACTTCAGTTCGAAGGGCTCGCCGCTCTCGATGCCGCCCTTGGCGTCGATCCACGCCCGCAGCTCCAGGGGCGGCTGCGCGATCCCCTCGGGGGCGCGCGTCCAGTCCACTTTTTGCTTGGCGAGATCGGCCTCAATCTTCACGCGCTGCCCCTCGCGAGCCTGCGCGATGAAGGTCTCCAGGGACGCGCGCCGCGCCTCTTGGCCAGCGTGGGGCACCAGCGCCTCGGCCAATGATCGCGCGATGCGTACCTCCGCGTCGACCATGTAGTCCTTCACCTCTTCGCTCACGCTGGCGTCCGATTCCACATCCCCTGCGTCATCGAGGTATCGAATGAGCGGACCCTCGGGCAGCGCGAACGCGTCCGCGCCCTCGTCGTGGACCGACGACGGCAAAAACGAGGTCTGGTAGCGCTGCCGCCAACGCACGAACCGCTCGCGGTCGTAGTAGCGCACCACCCCAGGAAGCTCCGAAAGCTGCACCGGCAGCAGCGTCACCTGCGGCCGCACACCGACGGCGTTGATCTTGCGATCCCCCGCCACGCGATACTCCGCGATGGTCATCTTGAGCGCGAGGTCTGCGCCGTAGGGCGTGGCCTCGCGGAGCATCTGCACCGTGCCCTTCCCGAACGAGGAGCGACCCACCACCGCCGCGCGGCCGAGGTGTTTGAGCGAACCGGAGACGATCTCGGACGCGGAGGCGCTCTGCTCATCAATGAGCACGACCAACGGCAGATCTCGAGCCACCGCCATCGATCGGGTGGCGCGCTCCACCTCAGTGCTCTCCGCCGAATGCACGAGCACGAGGTCCCCCACGTCCACGAACTGATCCACGACCGCCGTGGCTTGGCTGAGCAGGCCACCCGAATTCCCGCGCAGGTCGAGCAGCAAGCCCCGCAGCCCCTCGCCCTCCTCGCTCGCTGCTCGCAGCGACTTGATGGCCTCCACCATCCGCTCGGTGGTGTCGGCTTGGAACGACAGCAACCCCACGTAGCCGATGCCGCCGGGCAGCAGCACGTGCCGCGTGGTGGGGAGCCGAATCTTCCCACGGGTGATCGTGAGGTTGAGGTAGGCGCCGTCACGAATCACCCGCACGGTCACGTCCACGCCCACCGGTCCGCGCAAGAGCTGCTGCGCGTCGACCGTACGCATGTTCACCGTGGACTGGCCGTCGATCTTCACCAAGAGATCGCCGTCCTCTGCGCCCGCTTTTTCGGCGGGCGAATCGGGCAGCACACGCCGAATGAGGATGCGACGCTCAAAGGAGCGAATCTCCGCCCCGATTCCGCCGAAATGTCCGCGGGTCTTGACGCCGAGATCCGCCGCCGCTTCGGGAGGGAGCAGCACGGTGTGCGGATCGAGGGGCGCGAACAACCCGTCGATGGCCGCATATTCGAGCTTGTGCAGATCCTCGTCTGGCAAGCCGAGCACCTCTTGGGCGAACGAGAGCGCGGAGGCCACGATGTCCGAGGCCTCCACGGTCGTGGTGGGCGGACCAAACTCGATGCGCCGTCGCTCGGCCTCGACGGTCATGACGACGCTGTCTCCCTCGAGCACCCCGCTGATTTCCGGCGCGTGACTCTCGAGCGCCCGCAGGGTCGATTCAAGCTGCCGGCGAAGGTCGAAGCGACCTCGGTCGTAGTACTCCACGTCGATCAGGTACGCCGACCAGGTCAGCAGCGGAAACGGTCGATCATCGAGCTTGAGGCGCTGCTCAAGACTGGGTGTCGGCGTCTGGGCCACGGCGACCGCCGCGCCAGCATCACTGGGGCCAGCCGCATCCGAGGTGGTCTCGCTGACACCGGGACCGAGGGACTTGGAGCCTTCGCCACATCCGAACGCCACCAACAAAATCGCATAGAGCGCGTAGCGCAGCGTTCGCACGGCCGGAGCATAGCCGCTCCGAGACCGCTCCGACTCTCTCCCATGAATATATTTATTGAATCCAAGATATATATATGACATCTTTTTGAGCGCCCTAGAAGGTCCAAGTGTCGAGAAGTACAGGTGTTCCCATGTGGCACAGGAAACGCAGATATCACGGCCGTGGCAGCCCCTATCGGCCGGTTTCTCGTTCTGATCCTCCCTATCGCCCTGTCGGTCGTGGGGTGCGCAGATGCACCTGTGTATTCCGTGAGTCTGCAAGCCGACGGCCACAACGCGCCACCAACCGAGATGAGCTTCGCCGTGACCTCCCCCCAGGCCGGGAGAGCGTCTCCCATCGCGGCGCGGCTCGGCATCCCCGGCGGCGACGGCCAGCCGCAGCAGTACTTCACCCTCGGCGATCCCATCGTGCTGCGGCTCGCGTCAAGCTCCTCGGCAGCAGACGCCCTCGCGAGTGAGGTCGTGTGGTCCTCCGAGGACACCCGACACGTCACGGCGCCCGTACTCGACGAAGCCACCCGAGAAGTGGTCGCCATGCTCCCAGAGGCGCACGCTACGGCAGGCCGCTGGACCGTGGAGGTGAACCATCCCAAGCTCGCCGACGCCGGCCCCTTGCTCCGCAACTTCGAAGTGCTCCGCGTGAGCAAGTAGCTGTCCCCCTGCGCCAAAGGCGTCGAGATCGGTCGATGTCGGCTCCTGACGACGTTTTAGGACCAACCACGCCCGCGAGGTCGTAGAGCGTGGATCTACGGCGGCGAACCCCGTAGGATCCCCCCAACATGAATCCTGAAGAAGTAGAAGTGTTTGCGCGGGGGCTTTACTACCTCGCGGATGTGGACGGCATCGACGAACGAGAGACCAACCTCATCAAGGAGTTTCTAAGTGAGTCGGGGAGCGATCTCACCCTCGAAAACCTCGGTGGAAAGTTCCACCCACTCGAGGCCGCGATGATCCTCGAGTCCACGTACAAGCGGCGCTTTTTCATGCGCGCCGCCATGGCCCTCGTCCGCGCCGACGGCACGTTCAGCGCCGAGGAGCGCAAGGCCATGGGCGCCTTCGCCGACGCGTTTGGTCTCAGCAACCAGGAATTCGGCGAAATTGAGCAGAGCGCCAGCGCCGAGGCCCTGAAATAAATCTTTCGACCGCGGGGTATCTACCAAGCGCGGGGCTCCCCGCGCACTCCCGCACAACCCTTTTTGAGAAACGAGCAACGTCATGGGCATCATGAGCTTTATCCGCAGTCAACTCATCGAGATCGTCGAATGGCTCGACGACTCCAACCACACGCTCGTCTGGCGCTTCCCAGACGACGATCACGAGATCAAGAACGGCGCGCAGCTTGTGTGCCGACAGGGTCAAGCGGCGGTGCTCGTGAGCGAATGTGTCATGGCCGACGTCTTCGGACCCGGCACGCACACCTTGAGCACAGAAAACGTGCCGGTGCTCTCCACCTTGCGCGGGTGGAAGCACGGCTTCGAGTCACCGTACAAGGTGGAGATTTACTTCATCAATTTGAGGCAATACCTCGACCAGAAGTGGGGCACGTCGAACCCGGTGCTCATCCGCGACCCCGAGTTCGCCGTGGGCAATCGCCCCGGACGGATCCGCATCCGCGCCTTCGGAAACTACAACTTCCGGGTCACCGATCCAGGGCTGTTCTTCAAGGAGATCGTGGGCACCAACGCCTGCGTGACCACCGACGACATTGAGCGCTTCTTGAAGAGCCGCCTCGTCTCGTCGTTCACCCAAGCCGCGAGCAAGAGCGAGCTGTCGGTCATGGACATGGCCGGCCACTACGACGTGCTCGCCGACGCAGTCCGTGACGACATCGCCGACGACTTCGGCGCCATCGGTATTGCGCTCACCTCCATGATCATCGAGAACATCTCGCTGCCCAAGGAGATCGAGCAGGCGATCGACGCCGCGGCGGCCCAGTCCGCTCGTGGCGTCGACAACACCATGGGATGGGAGGCCATGCAGGGCATGCGCGACATGGCCCGCAACTCCCACAAAGGCGGCAGCGCCGGCGGAGTGATGGGCGCCGGTATGGGCATGGGTATGGGCATGGGCATGGGCAACATGAGGGGGCACATGAGGGGCGCCGCGGGTCCCCAACCGGGCTATCCACCGCCGGGCTACCCACCGCAGCCGGGCTATCCGCCCCAGGGGCACGCGCCGCCGCCACACGCGGCTCCTCCTCCGCAGGCCGCTCCTGCCGCTCCCGCCGCGGGCACCTTGCAAGATAAGCTGCTCAAGCTCAAAGGTGCCTTCGATGTCGGCCTGCTCACTCAAGAGGAGTACGACGCGAAAGAGGGCGAAATACTTGCACCCTTATAGCGACAATCAACGTTCTCAAGCCATTCGACCCCCTGTGCAAAACAGGGCATGGCGGCGGAGTAACGACGCACATGAAGACGCGTTTGGTTGCTACAGTCCCGTGACGACGGTCGAACCACCACCGATGAGCTCCCGCCGAGAACACAAAGCGGTCACCACCATCGCAGACGTCTCCGATGGTGCGACACCTGAGACCAACGCAGATCTAGCGTCGGTTCAAAGACAAGAAATGCTTGAGTTCGCCGCCGAGTGTGGCAGCGACGGAATGCTGACGTTCGGACTCGACGGCGCCATCATCAGCGCGAACCCGCGGATCTCCGAGATCCTCGGGTGCCCCAACGCGGTGCTGTGTAACAGCACCCTCGAGGATCTGTTTGAGCGAGAAGATGTCTCGACGATCTACAGACACGCTCGCGCGCTCGCGAACCTCGGGTGCTCAGCTCCTCCTGCGCGATGGGTCCGCGTGAAGGGCAGGCATGTCTCGGGTGAAGATAGGATCCTCGATTTAAGCCTCGCGTGCGTCCGATGTGATCCCTCGCCGATTTGTATGGTCCTCGCGCGCGACGTCACCGACATACAGCGCACTCGAGAGTCCCTCGCGCGCGAGCAAGTTCGCTTTCATACCTTCTTTCAAAACTCCAGCGACGCGCTGTTCATCCACGACACGCGAGGGCGCATCCTTGAGGCGAACCCCAACGCCATCGAGGTGCTTGGCTACTCACTCTCGGACCTCCGTGACATGCGAGTCAAGGACCTGCATGGAGACACCGACAACAAGCTCGCCGCCAAGGGCAACATGAGCATCGGCGAAGAGGTCACCTTCAAAACCGAATTTCAAAATGCGAGTGGAGATATCTTCCCCGTTCTCATCCGATCGCAGAAGGTAGTGCTCGGAGAGGACGCGGTCCTGATCGCCACGGTCAAGGATCTCCGACGGGAGGAGATCATCCGCCTACAGCTTGAGCAAGCGCAGCAGCTTGAAGCCATGGGCCGGATGGCCGGCGCGCTCTCCCACGACTTCAACAACATGCTCATGGTCGTAATCACCAACGCCCTAGAGCTCCAAGAGTCTACGAACTTGACCGCGGACGAAAAAGAGATGCTCAGCGACCTCCACGTAGCCGCGGATCAAGCGAGCACGCTAGCCTCTCGACTCCTCGGCATCACCCGCAAGCAAGGCACTCTGCCCGGGACCTGCGAGCTCAACTCCTGCATCGACTCAATGTCGGGTCCGTTACGCGGCCTCCTCCGTGAGAGCGTGACCCTAGAAACCAATCTCGAAAAATCGGACATCGTGATCGCACTTCACGAATCCCAAGTTACGCAAATCCTCACCAACCTGGTGTGCAACGCCCGAGACGCCATCACGGGCGCCGGAACGATCACGTTACAGACGCGGCGAGTTCAACACGGCCACGATATTTGCGGCATGTTGAGTGTTGCAGACGACGGCGCGGGGATGTCTGATGAGGTGCAGTCGCGAATTTTTGAGCCTCTGTTCACCACCAAGAGTCCAACCTCCGGCACAGGACTCGGACTCGCCAGCGTGCAGGCGATCCTCGACAGTCAGTGCGGTACGGTCGAGGTAGACTCGACCCTCGGAGAGGGCACGACATTTCGCCTCACGTTCCCACTCGAACACGAAACATCGCCAGCCCAGACCGTGGCCCCGCAGTCCGGCCGCAGCCTTCGAGCGCTCGTCGTCGATGACATGCAGGGAGTTCGCAAAACCCTCACCCGGCTCTTGGCTCGCTGGGGATTCGAGGCCGACAGCGCCGAGGATGGCGTCATGGGAGCCGAGCTCTTAGCCGCGCACCCACCGGGGCACTACGCGCTCTTGATGACGGACATGATGATGCCCAAGATGTCAGGGGCAGAGCTGTGCACGCGCGCACGCGAGCACGATCCGGGGCTGCCGATCATCGTGCTCACCGCCTACTCAAGCGAGACAATCCCCCACGATTCGACCGGCCTGCTCCGGGCTGTCTCCAAGCCCGTCCAGCCATCGCGTCTCCGCGGCGTCGTGACCTCGCTCCTGGGCGACGAGGTGTTGACTGCGGGCGCGGCCGAAAGCAACTAAGACGGGACTCGCGCCGCGGCCCTCAGCGGACCCGCGCCTGGGCCCACGCCACCAGCGCCCTCAAGAACGCAGGATCCACCGACCTTCGCTCTCGATAACTCGCGGGGGTGGAGCGCTCCTTTTCCTCCACCTTGAACAGGTGATCGAGGTCCTCGAATCGCTGCACCTTCACCGGCGTGCCCGCGTCGACGGCGGCCTGTCTAAGTCGCCCCACCGCATCGCCCACGTTCACCTCGAGATCTTTGTCGCCGTAGGCCAGCAGCACGGACGCCTTCGTGCCGCGCAGCAGCGCTGCCGGGTCCACGTCGAGGACCTCCTTCAGCCATTGCGCCTGCGGCACAAGCTCCGCCGGCACCCCAACCCCGCGCTCGATGGCCGCCATAAGCTGCCCGTGCTGGGTCACCGCGCGCGCGCGCTCGTCGGGGCTCAGCGTTTTGCGGACCGCCTCGGCGTTGCGCTCGAAGGTGTCGCGGTAGCTGCGACCGGGGGCCCCGAGCAACGCCACAGCGGTCACCTCCTTCGGGCGCTCCTTGGCCAAAATCAGTCCTCGCCAGCCGCCCTCTCCGTGACCCACCACCAGCATTCGTCCGGGATCTACCTCGGGCTGCACCATCAACGTGCGCAGCGCTCGGCGGGCGTCTTCTTGTTGACGCTCCCACGACAAGGGCGCGCCCTCACTTTGGCCGTGGCCAGGCTCGTCGTACCGGAGCACCACAAAGCCCGCCTCAGCGAGCGCGTCTGTGATCTCGTGGCTCCCAAAGTCCACCGGTGGCGGCCCCGCGAAGCCGTAGCGGTCCGTCATCCCGCTGCCGGACAAAAACAACACGGCGGGGAGCCCCTCGGCGCCGTCGCGGGGGACCAACACCTCGCCAGCGAGGGCCGGCTCCCCTGGCCGCCCCGCCAGCGCCACCTCGCGCCGTTCAACGCTCGCGTCTGCGGCGGGCGCATAATTCAAAGGCGCCGCCACCTCCACCGTCCACGTGGGGAAGGTGGGCGCGTCGATGGATTCAACGAGGAGGCCGTCGTCGACAACCTCGATGCCAACGATCTTCCCGCCCGCGAGCCTCACCTTCTCGCCGAGGCTGGTGCGGACGGTCAACGTGTCGCCGTCGCGTTCCACCACCCGCGCCTCCCACGGGGTCGCGCCGCCTCCTGATAAGTTCACCACCCGGAGCGTCCACGGCTGATCTCGCACCGGCCGCAGCGCGAACAGTAGCTCCTCATGCATGGTGGACATAAACCCCATGAACCCGTCGCTCGCCGCGTACGCGAGGGTCTCGCGCTCTTCTCCGGCCCTAAGGATCAAGCTGTCGCCTCGCACCTCGTACTCGAGCCGCGCCGCCTCGCTTTGCTCCCACCCTCGCACCAGCACGCCGGAGTCATCGAGCACCATGTGGCCCTCCGTTCGCACCTCCGCGCGCCCGGGCACCCGCAGCGTGTTGCGAACGGAGAAGTGGTGCTCCACCTCTCCCGCCTCGGTGGTTTGCGGGCCGTCGTAGCGGCCGTAGGAGGCCCCAATTTTCTCGTCTCCTTGCTGAAAGACGAAACCACGCACTTCGCCGGGCGCATACAGGTCGGCGACAGCGCGCGCGGGCACGAGCACCGCTCCCGACCCCTCGCTCGCGACCGAAGCCCCGTCACCGGCACCCGTCGGCGCGTTGGCCGGGGGCAACTTGAGGCACGCGGAGAGCCCGATGCCAGCCAGGACCACTGCGCTGCCTTGAACGGCGTGATTGGAGAGCGCCGCAATCGATGGCCAGAGTCCTCGCATCTTTGAGACTATACAGTTCCCGCCATGCCTTGGACACGAGACGAAATCGCCGAACGCGCGTCGCGCGAACTCCCGCCAAACGCGGTCGCCAACCTGGGCATCGGCATCCCCACCCTCATCGCCAACCACCTCAACCCCGAGGACAAGGTGGTGTTGCACTCAGAGAATGGGCTGCTCGGGATGGGCAGATTTCCCTACGAGGAGGAGGTCGACCCGCAGATCATCAACGCCGGCAAGCAAACGGTGACCATCATTGAGGGCGGCAGCACCTTCGACTCCGCGCAGAGTTTCGCGATGATCCGCGGAGGCCACGTAGACGTGGCGGTGCTTGGGGCGATGCAGGTGAGCGTGACAGGCGATCTCGCGAACTGGATGGTGCCCGGTAAAAAGGTGGCCGGCATCGGCGGCGCCATGGATTTGGCCACCGGCGCCCGCCGGGTCATCGCGGTGATGACCCACCGAGATCGCAACGGAAACAGCAAGGTCGTCGACGCCTGCACGCTCCCGCTCACCGCCATGCGCTGCGTGAATCTCGTGATCACCGACCTCGGCGTGCTCGCCCCCGACGGGGAAGCCAACGCCTTCCGCCTCCTTGAGATGGCGCCCGGGGTCACGCGTGAGGAGGTGGTGGCCGCCACCGCCGCCCCGGTGCTGGACGCCGAGGGCTCCCCCCCCCAATGAGCGCTCTGCGTGCCCGCGAACGCCCGCTAGGACGGGGCTTTACATCTCCTCCAAATTGTCTATAACTCCCCTCCCCGGGCTCGTAGCTCAATTGGCAGAGCAGCGGACTCTTAATCCGCGGGTTGAAGGTTCAATTCCTTCCGAGCTCACAACGAAACCGCCTCTCCAGGCGGTTTCGGTTTTTTCTGGGTGCGCCGGTGCGTTGCGAGTCCAGGCAGCGCTCAGTATCGTGCCTCCATGCGTCTTCACCCTCAGGCGTCCACAAGTCCTCGTTGGCCCCCGCTGATGATCGCCGCCACGACAGCGTGGCTCGCGGGCTGTGCTGCTCACCCGCGCTGTGACAGCCTCGAACGGCTCGCCGCAGACGACACCGTCGTGGTCGTCGGCGACTCTGTCTTCGATTTCAACGGCGACGTATGCGGGGATGTCGGCGACTTCATCTCCTTGGCGCGGGATGCCCGGATCGAGGACCGCGCCGTGGGAGGGACGTGGCTCGACCACCCCTCCAATTTCGATATTCTCGAGCAGTACACCTCCGGGCCGTGGTCGTGGGTGATCGTGGACGGTGGCGCCAACGACCTCAACGAGGGGTGCGGATGTGATTGCGCTGACGAGCTCGACACCCTCGTCAGCGAAGACACCCTCGCTGGCGCCATGCCAACCCTGGTGGAGGCGGCCCTCGCGGACGGCGCCAAGGTGTTGCTGTTCGGGTACTACGACCCCGCCCCCGGCAGTGAGTTCGCCGCATGCCAAGACGAGCTCGTGATCATGAGCTCCCGCTACCAGGCCTTGGCGGAACGTCTCGAGGGCGTCACCTTCGTCGACGGTCGCGACATTGTCTCCGCGCAGACGCAGCCGGAGGCGTTCCATGGCGACGGGATCCACCTCACGCCCGTGGGCGCCGAGCTTGTCGCCGATGCCATGCTGGAGACGATGTCCGCGGGTACCGCCCCGTGACGGCGCGCCGACGTCAGCTGCCGAAGCGCGCGAGGCCGACCCCGAACACCTGATCGATGATGGCGTAGATATCTCCGGCGGCGTCGACCACCACGAACTCCGCGGCGCTCTCCGACGCCTCCCCCGTGGACTCGACGAAGGAGTCGGCGCGACTCCACAGCACCTCGCCGGCGCCATCCACCGCCACGAGGTAGCTGCGCCAACTCCGGCGCGGGTCCCCCTCGCAGGCTTGCTGTTCGCTGGCGGTCGCTTCCACGGCACCGCAGCCCTCGATCCCAGTCCCGCACGCCACCACCAGGCTCGCGCCGCGCTGCGCGACGCCCCAACACTCGTCAAAGATGAGCTTGTCGGGCGCGAGCCCGCCGTCGGGCACCTCGCTCGCGTCCAGCCCCGGGTTCCCGAACGTGGCGGTCCACATCACAGCCCCTTGCGTGTCCATGAGCGCGGCGTGGCCGTCGATGGTGTTGGATCCGCCGTGGCCCACGACCGCGATGGCGTCGCCTTGGTCGAGCCCCGTGAACACAGAGACGTCGGTGAGCTCGATGCCCTCGGCGTAGGGCATCCACCGATGACCCGTCAGCCCCGCGTCCACCCAGAGCACGCCGCTTCGCTCGTCGAGGTCGCTGGCCACCGCGACCACGCTCCCGTCCGACCACCGCCGCATGCTCTTGACAGAGAACGTCTCTGGAATCTCCCGACTCACCGCTGACACGTCTGCCGGCGTGGCGACGGCGCCCCCCTCGGCAGCGGAGAGCCACGCGGCGAGCTCAAACTCCATGACGACGCCCTGCCCGCCGACCACGTTCCCGTAGGACTTAAAGCCCTCCATCTGTTCCCGCGCGAGGCCCCACGCGCCACCCACCACGACGCGCCCATCGGTCGTGACGAGCACGGACTCGAGCGCCGTCGACTCCCCGACCTGGGGCGCGTCGACTCGAAGCTGCGCGCGCACATCGAAAGTCGCGGCGTCCAGCGCGAGCACCACCCCGTGTGCCGTTTCTCCCCCGGACGCCGCCTGAAACCCCACTGCCACCACGAGGTCTCCCGCGCTCGCCACCTGCAGCAGCGACGAATCGGGCTCGAGCGTCATTGTATGGAGGATGATCCCGCCTGCGTCATCCACAAAGTTCCCGTAAGCGGGTCCCTCTGGCGCAGCCCAGTGGGTGATAAAGCCCGCCGTCTGCTCCCCGCTCGCCGCCGCCTTTCCAACCATGACCACCGAGCCATCCGCCAAGGTGGCGCCGTGAACGGGATGAGGATCTTCGCCGCAGCAGTTTGCCGCGCCGCTCCACGAGCGAAGCGAGGGGGGTTCTCCGTCGAGCACGCTTTGAGCGGCGGGGTCGGGTTCTCCTCCACTACAGCCGACGAGTGCGACCGCCACAGGGGCCAACCAGAGTGCAAAACCGACGCGGGTGTTCAACAACCTCATGGGCCAATTCTCGCACGGAACAACGGTCGAGGGTCGTTACAAAATTTGATTTGTGCACGGAGCACACCTCCACACACCGACCCGTGGGCCGCGCGCTACTTGGACGAGGGCGTGTAGTTGAGGTCTGTTACCAGCACCGCGGTGCACTTGCCGGCCCGGCACAAGCACCCTCCCCCACACGACATGGTGTTGAGCGGACAGTTGGCGGTGCACATGCCCGGCGTGCACGCGCTCCCCTCTTGAACAGAGACGCACGACGAGGGGTGGCAGCCGCAGTCGCGCATGCAATCCCCGTCACTGGAGCAAGAAACACTCGAGGTTTTGAGCGTCCCGACCATCTTGGTTCGGCCTTGGTCGATGAGGACGGTCTTGGGGTCGCCATCCTCAAGGGGAAGAATTTTCGGCGAGGACCGGCGAGTCGGGGCTGGACCTTTCGGCGCAGCCTTCGGCTTGACCCTCTCCGAAGGCTTGACCCCCTTCACGGGCGCGGTCCCCTTCGCGGACGCGGCCTCCTTCGCCGGCGCGGCCTCCTTCGCCGGCGCGGCCTCCTTCGCCGGCGCGGCCTCCTTCGCCGGCGCGGCCTCCTTCGCTGGCGCGGCCTCCTTCGCCGGCGCGGGTTGTGCCGCGCTCGAGGCGTCGCTCGCTTCGGCGCATGCGCTCGCCATGAACAGCGCCGCTCCTAACGCGAATAGACCGAGGCGCTTTGGAAGATCATGGATGGAGGGGATCATGGACAAACAATATCGCATCTGTCGGCAACGCACATTCACCCCCTTTCGTTCTTCCCGCTCGGCGCGAAGGATGTCCTCGCTCCGGTGCGACGGACCTACCGGACCAGGCCTGTCGTATTTCGCAGGCAACGATGGCCACAACTGCCGTGCTGGGCAGGGAGCCGCCGCGTCGGGAGCCGCCGCGCAGGGAGCCGCCGCGCAGGGGCTCTTCCTTCTCGGGATCGGCTGTCTCGCGAGTTGGTTCAATCTCCTCCGACGCACGAGTTCGCGGCTCCAGCCGGATCGACTCCGCGACGGTGCACGACAAGAAGTGGAGCACGAGTAGCTCCGCCAGCACCCAGCACCCAGCACCCAGCACCCAGCACCCAGCACCCAGCACCCAGCA
>JAAZXR010000091.1 GCA_014240065.1 Myxococcales bacterium | reverse complement strand
TCTCCATCTCCATCTCCATCGCCGTCGCCATCTCCGTCGCCTGTCGTCGTCGATGGGTCTCCATCGCCGTCGCCATCTCCGTCGCCTGTCGTCGTCGTTCCCGTCGTCGATGGGTCCCCATCTCCGTCTCCGTCTCCTGACGTCGTCGTTCCCGTCGTCGATGGGTCTCCATCTCCGTCTCCGTCTTCGTCGCCTAGCGTCGTCGTTCCCGCGCCACTGTCCGTGGCCGCGTTTCCAAACGACAAGTTTCCATCGCCTGAGCCCACGGTGCACCCCACCCCGAGCGCCCCCCAAGCCATCCCCAACAAAACAACAACACGCCGTCCCACACCCACATCGTCCTCGCTCTGCCACGACAGATCAAGTGCCCCTTCTCGGGCGAGGGGTGCCTACGCGCTGTCCGCACACCACGGCTCGGTTGACGAACAACGATCTCCGCTGTTACCAATGAGGTGACGCTCGTCGGCGTCGCAAAGGCAGACCCCATGGCCCGGATATTTATGACGCATAAGGTTCGAGACTACGACGCGTGGAAGCGAGGCTACGACGCCGACGCCCCACGGCGACAAGGGGCCGGGCTCACCGAGATCGGACACTTTCACCGCAGCGACGACCGCAACTCATTTTTGATCGTGTGGGAAGCGGCGATGAGCGCTGACGACACGAGGGCGATGATGGACGGCATGCTCGCCGACCCGGAGCTTGGCGCGCGCATGGCCGAAGCTGGCGTGCTCGACAAGCCCTCCTGCTGGATCGCCTAGCGACCTCCCGAGCGGTCGGAAGCCACCCTCGCAAGGGGCTCCGTCGCCGGGTCGGAGTCCGTGGGCATAGGTGCGCGAACCTCCCGGTAGACGCCTCGAAGGACCGCCCATGACTCCCACACCCTCCACGCCCGATCCCCACGGGACGCGCGCCCAAGGACGAGCGAGCACACGCGCCCGACGCTACGGGCCAGCGCTCCTCATCGGCCTGCTCGCGTGCGCCCTCGTCGCGGTTTCTTTGTCTCCTTCGGCCAAACTCATCGCGCTCACGCTCGGCATCCTCGGAGCGCTGATCGTCTTCGCGTCGCCGGCGATCAGCGCGACCGCCTTCGTCGCGAGCGCAGTGATCGCGACACTCGTCACGGTCGCGCTGCTGTACCGATCCGAGTCACCATCCCCGCAGGCTCCCCAATCTGCGAGCCCCTCCGATCCCACCGAGGATGCCCCACGCGATGATGGGGGCGCCCGCCCGCCGACCGCGCCCGGCGCGACGCCGCCCCCACCAGCGCCTCGCCCGCGACTCAGCCGTGAACAGCACGACAAGCTCGCGCGACAGATCCGTGCCCGCCTCCGCGCGGCGCGACCCGAGGCCGACGCCGAACCCGACGCGCCGCCTCAGGCGCCCGGGTCCATGGACCCCGCGGTGATCCAAGACATCATCTCAGAGGAGTTCATCCGGCCTGCGCGGGAGTGCTACAACCAAGTGCTGAGGGACGACCCCGACTTCCAGGGGAAGGTCGCGCTGCGTTTCACGATCCTCGGTGACCCCGACCTCGGCGGCGTCGTGGACGAGGTCACCCTCGCCGACGACACCGAGGTGGACGCGATCCCGTTCACCGATTGTCTCCGAGAGGCGATGTACGAGATACGCTTCGATTCACCCGAGGGTGGTGGGATCGTCGACGTCACCTATCCGTTCAACTTCGCGCCAGGGTGACCCGCGTCGCTCATCCCTCGCGGGGAGCGGCCTGCGAGAACGCGGGGAGCGCGTCACAACGCTCGGCGACGGCGACAACGCGCGGGAACGGCCGCCACTCGAGCTCGAACCGGCGCGCGCTGTACATCTGCGGGATGAGCACGACGTCGGGGAGTGTGGGCGCGTCGCCCCTCCCAGGCGACCTGATAGACTCCCCGCCATGAGCTGAAACACTCGGCGTCACGCCCGCTCCGTGGCCTCCCGCCGTGCTGCTCCCGCTGCCCGCCCCTGGCCCCCGCCGCTCTAGGCGCGCTTGGCGGGTGATCTCCCCGCGCCAGACTCCCGTAAACACAACACCTCTTGGCAGCGGACGCCTCCGCCACGACCCGCGATTCCAACTGAGCCGTCCTTGACGCATTATCGGGGAGGACACGTTTACGATCGGACGCCACATACCATGACACGCAAGATGCTGACCTCCTCCCGTACCCTTTTACTCCTGTTGGCCGCCACCGGAGTCGCCCTCGTTCCGAGCGCCGTCTCGGCCCTCGACGGCAACGGGACCTTGCGCATCAGCACCACGAACGGGTGGCAGGCGTTTGAGGTCATCTCGCAGGGCGACAACCCTCCCGGAGATGATTTTGACCACGCCATGCCCGGCACCTTCGATGGAATCGGCGCGTACATGGTCGACGAAGACACGCTGCGAATCTTGAGCAACCACGAGACAGGAGACGCGTCGATCAGCGAGGTCAACGTGGACCTCGCGAGCCTACAAGCCGCGGTCGCCAACATGATCGAGAGCGGCGGCCTGGGGGGGCAATCGTTCGTGCTCTCGGCGCGCCAAGCCTACGGGCGCTGGAGCGACGACGCCGGCGCCACCTGGACCCCCACCGACAGCACCGCCAACACCGCTTTTTCACGGTTCTGCTAAGGCCAGTCCTACGAGGCGGACACCTTCGGAACCGACCGCGGCTTCGTCGACCAAATTTACGTGACCGGAGAAGAGGTCAGCGACGGCGCCCTGTTCGCCCTCGACCTCGTCAATCGCGACTTGTACCTGCTCAGCGGCGTCGTAGGTTCGGCCCCCGGCGGCAACGGAGGGATCCGCCTCGACGCGTGGGAGAACGCCGCCTTGGTCGACACCGGTGAGACCAACTACGTCGCGCTGCTGCTCTCCCCGGACGGCGGGAGCCAAGCGATGCAGATATACATCGGAGAGAAGGGTAAAGACATCAACGGCGATCCCTCCACGGATTTCCTCGCCCGCAACGGGCTCGCCTACGGGAGTTTTTATTATTTGGGCGGTGACCTCCCGGCCAACGGCGGCACGAACGACGGCGGCTTCCAGACCGGCACCACCGACGCCCTCGCGGCCGCAAAAATGGAGGACGTCGACACGAGCCCCGACGCGCCCACCCGCGTGGTGCTCGCCAACCAGCTGTATGGCACCTACGCGATCGTGTTCTCGTTGGATTTCAGCGACGGCTTCGATCCCGCAGCCTCGAGCTTCACCATCACCGAGATCGCTCCGAACGGCGGCGGCACCGGCGAGCTCGACAGCGCCGACAATATCGACTGGACGCGCGCCACCACCCTCAATGGCGTCAGCTATCCCGACGGGCTGGTCTTCGTGAACGAGGACAACAGCAGCGGCGAAATTTGGTGGATGGAGCCCAACGGCAGCGGCGGCACCCTCATCGGGAGCACGACAGATACCGCCGAATCCACCGGGATTCTCGACGTGTCTGAGCTGGTCGGCTACGAGCCCGGCAGCGTCGTGCTCACCAACAACCAAGGCAGCTCGTCCATGACCATGTTGATCAACCCGGACGCGACGGTCACGGTCGGCGACGGCGACGGCGACGGTGACGGTGACGGTGACGGTGACGGCGACGGCGGGACCGGTGGAGATGGCGGCTCCGCGGACACCGGCGGAGACGGCGAGACCGGGAGCGGCTCCTCCTCCGAAGATGGCAGCGACGGCTGCAGTTGCAGCGCGGACACCGACGGCGGCGAGGCTCCCCGCGGCGCGCTGCTGCTCAGCCTGCTCGGGCTCCGCTTCGCTCGGCGACGACGACGCTGAGGCTCCCCTCACCGAGCGCTCCCCTGACCAAGGGGAGCTCAACGCGAGCCTTGGTGCGGGATTTTGAGACCCCGGATCCAAAAACCGATTGACAGGTCTCAAAGATGCGCCAGGCTTCTAACGATGGTCGGCACGAAACTCCGCGAGTTTGTTTTGGCGCTCGTATGCGGCTGCGTGCTCAGCAGCGGGTGTCTTCGGACCAGCACCCCCATTCGCACCGTCGAGTACCCCGCGCACCAGGAACGTCAAAGCGACACCCTGATCATCATGCTGCCCGGGCTTGGCGACAAGCCCGAGGATTACGCCAACTACGGGCTGTTGGACAGCCTCCGCGCCGCCCAATTGGGTGCAGATGTGATCGCCGTGGATGCGCATGCCGGCTACTACCGCACGCGAGAGCTGATCCCGCGGATTGAAGAGGATGTGTTGAAGCCCGCAAAATCGGCCGGGTATGAGAAAATATGGCTGGTCGGTATCTCGCTCGGTGGGCTCGGTGTGTTGTTGTCCGCGCAGCAATTCGAGACCTCAGTCGACGGGATCGTGCTCATGTCTCCGTACCTCGGTTCCCGAAGGACGCTGCGGGAAATCACGGACGCCGGCGGCCCGCAAAGCTGGACCCCGCCCCCGGAGGGCAGCGCGACCTACTCAACGGAGCTTTGGAGCTGGATCAAGCCGTTCACGGTCGCCCCCGAAGAGCATCCACCCCTGTACCTCGCCTATGGGGACGACGAGCCCGCCGAGAAATTCCAGGTGCTGGCCAGAGCGCTACCAGAGCGCCGCGTCGTCGTCGTGCCCGGCGGTCACACATGGACGACGTGGCAAGCGGCGTGGCGTGAGCTGCTCGCGCGAGACGCCGCGCGCTAGGCAGGGTTTTGGTGGCGGGTTGAAGCACCGTCCCCCAGGGAAGGCTTCGAAAGTCAGTCTGTCTCGCCGCGAATTCCTGCAGGAACGACCGTGGGCCTCACCGAGAAATCCACTGCGCGTCCGCAAACGAGGCCTAAATCCCCTCGCTTTTTCACCAATTCCAAATGACCTCCACCCACAACCATCGCCCCCGAAACGGCCCTCGGTTCGGGTGCTGAGACGACCCTCGGTTCGGGTGCTGCTGGCTCGCGGGCCCGGTTCGGGTGCTCGGGGTGTCGCTCACTCGCCGGGGCAGCCGAAGTACCCCTCGGCTGTCCCCGAGGTCGGCGGTTCCACATCCCAGTCGAGAATCTCTCGCGCGCAGCGAGCCAACACCTCCTGCACTTCGTGGGCGATGGCTCCGTCGCCGATGACGTCCCCGCCCATGCCCTCAGCGAGCGCGAACACCCGCAACGTCGCCTCAATCTGCGCGCTGATCGGCCACGTCACCGCGTCGGGTTGGACCACCGTGTAGTCGGCCGCCAAGTGCAGATACGTTCGCGATCCGTCCTTGTCTTGCGCGACCGTATTGTAGACCTGCGTCGGCTCCGCGCCCTGGGCGTCCATGCTCAGCCCGCCCGTATACCAGTTCGTTTTGCAGGCCATGGGCGAGAACTTGAAGTCCGCCGGGGTGTGGATGTCGGAGTCCATGTCCCGGGCGCAATAGAGCGCCGCCGGATTTCCTTGAGCGCTGCCCGACTCTAGGAAATAGAAGGCCGGCGAGGCGTCTTCGGCCTTGGTGTACGCCAGCAGGATCGAGATCGGCGAAAACCGATCGATGTCGAGGTGGCGAGCGCCCGTGATGAGGTCGACTCGACCCACCGTTGGGGTGCTGCCGAAGGCGCTCTGGTGGCGCTCGACGGCCTCGTCGATCGAGAACAGCAGATGGTCGCTCGCCTTGACCACCCCGAGATGTGTCCAGATCTTGTCGGTCGGATCCTTCGACTGGGGCAGCGTCACCCGGACCGACTGGCAGTCCTTGCCCTTCCAGTCGGCCTCGTAGGGCTCGACCCGATGATGACGCGCGACGATGGAATAGATGGTGTGCTTGCCGACCTGGGACTGCTGCTTGGCCAGCGCCTCTTGTTGCTGCGCGGAGAGCTCGCCGTGAACCTGCTTGCCGAGACGCTCGAGTCCCAGGCGCCGATCGTCGAGCTTCCACAGCAGCCCAAGCCGACGCTCGACATCGGCGCGATCAATCGTGTCGTCGGGGAGGGCCTTGCGCAGAAGCTCGTGCAGCAGGCTCGAATCGGCGAGAAGTTCTTGAATGGTCTTGGTAGACATCACGCGAACGGTATCAGCCTCGGTTCACGACTCGCGAGTCTGCACCCGCGCGGCCGTGGCCGGTCCCAGGGCCCTCTCGTAACCTCAGGGCTCCTGTGGACGCGTCCGTCAGCCCGTCCTACCGCCCTGCCTCAGCCCGTCGCAGGCTCCCTTTTGAATTCGTCCCGGTCGCCGCGGTGAATCGCTTTGACCTTCGATCGACAACCAGAAGTGAGCGCCGCGCTACCCCCGCCGCAACGACCCCCGGTCGGGTTTCGCAGCCCCCGCGCTACCCCAGCTGAAACGGCCCTCGGTTCGGGTTTGCGGTTTGTCCGAGGGGGTTTGGTGTTTCCTTCCGCACGGACGTTCCCTACGCTATGCTCCGCCGGTGCGAAGCCCCTGGGTGCGCCGGACCGCCGTGCCAATACTGGCCTTCGCGCTGCTTGCGTGGGTCATTCACCGCCACGGCGGGATCGAGCTGATCAAACGGATCATCGACCTGGTGGGATGGCAGTGGCCCCTGCTCTTGCTGCCCGTGGTCCTCATCGGGCTCCTCACCATCCTCGCCTATCGCACCGCCCTACCCGGTCGCGGCGCAGCGGTTCCCCTGTGGCCCCTCATCCAAGTCGAGCGCTCGGGGACCGCGCTCAACACACTCCTGCCCTTCGGCAATAACAGCAGCCACATCGTCAAGATCGGCCTGCTGCGGCACTGGTACTCGTCCGAGGAGATCGCGTCTGCCGGGGTCTGGTGCGCGGTCGCGACCGGCGCCTCGAATCTCTACGCCGCCATCGGCCCCCTTGTCTGTCTCGCCGTTGGCTTCGGTGAGCCGGGCGTGGTGTTGATCCTCGCCGGCATCTCCATCGTGATGTCTGTGCCGATGATCGCGGCCCTGTTGCTTGTGGGCAAGGGCCTTAGCGCCCGAATGGCGCGGCTGATCACGCTCGTCCCGCTCGGGTTTCTCGCGCGCCGCAAGGAGCGGATGCTCGCTTGGGCGGAGCGTCTCGACACCCACGTCGCCTCCGCGACCGGCGAACGTCGCGCTGACTTCGCGCTCCTCATGCTCTACCGACTCTTGAGCCAGGTGGTGCGCGTCGGAGAGATCTGGCTGGTCATCGAGGTCCTGCACCTCCCCGGCGGCCTCCTCGCGGCGCTGCTGTATCACGCGCTCAACCGCGCGGTGTTGCATCTCGTGATCTTCGTCCCGGGTCGGATCGGCGTGATGGAGGCCATCTCCGAGAGCGTCTTCGAGATCCTCGGATTCTCGGGAGAGGCCGGCTTGCAGATCGCCCTGGTTTTGCGCCTACGGTTCTTGATGAAGTTGGTCATCGGCTACACGGCGATGGCGAGCTTGCCGGGCATCGCGGAGAAGTACCCCGCCAAGGATCGCGACGACGCCGAGGCCGCCCCTGCGCCCGAGCCCCCGAGCAGCGAAGGCTGAAGGCTACGCCGGACGCTCGATCTCACTGGGCGATCCGCGAGAGCAACGCGTCGAGCTCCGGCGCGCCCATGCGACGCGGGTTGTTCCCCAGACGCTCCACGTTGACCTGCGAGGCCAACCACCTGCGATCATCGGCCTCCCCAGCCCCCAGCGCGCTCAGATTCAGCACCAAGTCCAGACGACACATCAGGTCGTTGAAGCGCCGCTTCGCGTCCTCAGGGTCGCGTCCCCCGAGCAAGCGAACCACCTTGGCCATCACCTCGCGCACGTGTTCGAGGCCGCGGGGATCGACCACGTCCGCCTCGCTCGTCTCCGAGTTGAACACGATCATCTCACCGAGACTGGTGGCCACCGCGTGACCGTGGGGCACGTCCCAGCGGATGGTCAGCCCGTAGGAGAGCGCGTGACAGGCGGTCGTCTTCGAGACGTCGATGGCGCGACCTGCCCAGTTGGCGGCCTCGCACATCCCGAGCCGTGCCTCCGACGTGGGCGCGAGCACCGCCGCTTCGAGGTGCTGCATGGCCCGCGCGATGGCGGCGCTGGCGTGTTCGCGAGAGGCCTCGGTCGAGCCCACCGCCCACAGCGACTCGATGCCCTGGCACAAGGCGTCCACCCCGGTCGAGGCGGTGATCTCCGGGGGCAAGGAGGCGCACAGATCCGGGTCGACAAGCGCCCACCGGGGCCGCAAGGAGGGGTGCGCCACCGAGTATTTTTGTGTGCCCTTGTAGACCGTCGCAAAGTGCGTGGCCTCGCTGCCCGTGCCGGCCGTGGTTGGGATTAAAATCAGCGTCGCGGCGGTCGGCGCCAGCGTGGCGCCCGCGGGCAACAGCTCGCCAAGCGGTCGCTCTTGGGCTGCGCCCGCGGCCAAGAGCTTGGCCACGTCCATCGCCGAGCCCCCGCCGACCCCGATGATCACTGGCGGTCCATGGAGCGAGGCTCGCCGGACCGCGTCGAGCCCGGCCGCGACCTCTTCGACGCTTGGATTCGGGGAAAAACCGTTCACCAGCTCGACCGCATATCCGTCCAGCTGCGGCTCGATCGCCGCGCGCGCGCCAGAGCGCGTATAGGAGCCTGCGCCGGTCACCAACACGAGCGCGGTAGCCTCGATCGTCTTCAGCGCCTCACCGAGACGCGCGACCGCGCCAGGGGCGATGATGGTGGTGGTGCCCATCTCGTCGCTGGAATCAGCCATCGCGCTTTAACCATGCCATCAGGCGATCGCGACGTTCGGAGGTGGTGGTCTTGGGACGTCCGAGGTCTGCCCGTGCGCCGGGCGCGAGTCCCACCTGTAACAGGCAGGGTCCGGGGCTGGCGGCCAGGGTCTCGAGCGCGGCCGCGAGATCGTCCTCGTCCCCCACCGTGACCGCGGATCGATAGCCGCAGGCCAGCGCGACGGCGGGGATGTCGATCTCAAGGCCCACGCTTGGTTGTCCACCGACCGAATCGTGCACGCCGTTGTTGAGCACCACGTGCAAGAAGTTCTCCGGCGCGTGCTGGGCGACGATGGCCAACGCGCCCATGTGCATCAAGATCGCACCGTCGCCGTCGAGGCACCACACCTTCCGCTTCGGCTCGCCCATCGCGAGGCCCATCGCGACTTGCGAGGCGTGCCCCATGGCGCCCACGTTGAGGAAGTCTCCCCCGGCGTCAGAGTCGGCCGCGATGCGGAGCTCGTCGAGTTCACGCCCCGTTTTGCCGGTGGTGGCGACCACCACGTCGCGCGGACCGACCGCGTCGACAAAGACGCGCAGCGCGTCTTCACGGGCGCGCGTGAAGCTCCCGCTCGCCGCGCCCTTCGAGTCGGGGTCGGGCTCAAAGGTGCCCTTTTCGACCAACAAGGCGACGGGGCCGCGACGCTCCCTCGCGTGCCCAACCGCCCACTTGGCGTCGTCCGAGGCCCCCGCTGCGCTGCGCGCGAGCGTGCGGTAGGGGATGGCCAGGGAATCAAGAATCTCGGGGGTCATCACGCCCTGTACCCCGTGCTGCGGCTCGTCTTTGACGCCGGGCTGACCGCGCCATCCGATGAGCAAAACCATGGGGATGCCGTAGACCTTGTGGTGGGCCAGCGAGGCCAGAGGGTTGACCGCGTTCCCCTGCCCGGAGTTTTGCATATACACCAACGAGGGGTTGCCGGTCGCGAGGTAGTTGCCCGCCGCCACCGCCACCGAGTTGCCCTCGTTGGCCGTGATCAAGTGACGCTCCGAGGCGACCTCGCGGCTGATATAGGCGCAAAACTCCTTGAGCAAGGAGTCCGGTACGCCAGTGTACAGACCCACGCCCGCCTCTTCGAGAGCGTGGCGAAAGGACTCAGAGGGAACGCGTTCGGTCATCACAATCCTTGCTGCTCACACGCCGGGGATCAGGGCCAGCACGTCCTTGATCGACAGACACTGCTCTTCGACCTCGTGCGCGCGGCCGCTGCGAAGGATGGTCTCCGCGGTGTTCACCATCGCCGGGTACGCGCTGCGCAAAAGGTGATTGGCGTAGATGACGATGTTGGCGCCCGCGGCTTGCAGCTCGCTCTCGGGCACATGGCTGAAGGTGCTGGGCACCACGACCAAGGGGACCTTGGGATCAAGCTCTGCGTAACGGCGCGTGAGCTCGAAGTAGTCTGCGGGGTCCTTGGACTTGTAGTGAAGCATCACCGCGTCCGCGCCCGCCGCGATATAGGTCTTGGAGCGCATGATGGCGTCGTCGATACCTTTGCCCAGGATCATCGATTCGACGCGGGCGATGATCATGAACTCCTCGGTCACCTGCGCTTGTTTGCCCGCCTTGATCTTCATGGCGAACTTGTCGGGGTCATCTTGGGTCTGCGGCACGGAATCTCCGTACAAGGAGTTGCGCTTGAGCCCAACCTTGTCCTCGATGACCAGGGCCGAGACGCCGAGACGCTCAAAGGTTTTCACGCTGAACACGAAATGCTCCGGGATTCCGCCGGTGTCCCCGTCAACGATGATCGGCTTGGTGCTCGCCTCCAGCATGTCTTTGAGGGTCGACAGGCGCGAGGTCAGGTCGACCAGCTCGATGTCGGGGCGCCCCTTGGCCGTCGAGTCGGTCAGGCTGCTGAGCCACATGGCGTCGAACTCACGGCGGCTCCCGTCAACCTCCACGGCCGTGTGCTCTGCAATTAGGGCGGTGAGGCCGTTGTGGGCCTCCACGACTCGGACGAGATCCTTGGCGGCCAGAAGACGACGAAGACGACGACGCCGAATGTCGGGTGTCGTGCCGATCTCGCGAAGACTCTTGTTGAGCGCCGTCGACGAGACCCCCTCCGTGTACTGGGGCTCGATGAGCTCCCCACCCCACTCGGCGAGGGTCTCGATCACACGCGTGCGGGTCGCGGCCTGGACTCCGGTGCTCCAATCGCTGCCGTGCACGACGATGTCGGGCTTGAGCGCGCGGAGGTTGGGCACGTAGTCGAGGGTCTCTTGGGGGATCACCCGGTGCACGCCCTTCAGCTCGGACACGACAGCGGCCCGCTGAGAGTAATTGAGGTAGGGCAACCGCTTGTAGCTCGCGATCGCTGCGTCTGTGAGGAGTCCGACGGTGACCTCACCGAGTTCGCGCGCGACCTTGATAATGTTGAGATGACCCGGATGAACCAAATCGGCGCTCATCGCGACGTAGACTAGTGGGCGCGTTTCTCCGGACATATTCCGGGGTTCTACGTTCTTGGAGGCTGACACGCAACCGTCGCGTTTCTGAGTCGCAACCGCCACGAATCCGCCGCGATCCCGACACTCCGGCAAGTGCTGGGTGCGCTCGGTAAGACAACCGCACCGCGATCGTGCGCGTGAACCGCGCCGGCTCCACCGGGGCGCGTCTGCCTATTTTCCGCGAGCCGACCACGGCCAATCGCCGCAGTGGACATTCGGCACGGCAACGCCGACGTGTCGGATCACGCGGACCTCGCTGTCACAATCCTCGCCAGCTCGCGAGGCTCCGAAAATCCGCCGTGGACGTGATTCTCCCGCGCGAGCAGCACACGCCACCCGACGTCCTACGTGGCGAACCGGCGACGACCTCGAGGTCCCACGGTCATTTTGGACGCTCCCGCGACACACTTCATCTATCGACCCGGCGGCACACAGGCGTGTCGCAGCGTGGCCATGCTTGCACCGGCGCCCACGCTCGCGATTGCGCGCCTCAAATAATTGTCCACCCCTTCGTTTGATAGGATAGGTTCACGCGAAGGCGACTTCCCCATGGCAGGCAGCACCAGGCTCACCGGCAAAAACCACGACCACGCGATGCGCCTGCTCGCGGACGTGTGTGGCGCGCTGGACGAGGCGGGCGTCAAATACTGCCTCGACGCGGGGACCTTGCTCGGCGTCGTACGCGAGAATCGCCTGCTGCCGTGGGACAACGATCTTGACCTGGCGGTGTCGCGCGTCGAGTTCCCCAACCTTGACGGCCCCATCGAGGCGCTGCGCAACATGGGCTACCGCGTGCGCGTCCTCAACCACACCCGCGAAGATCCGCCGATGCTGCTCAGCGAGGTCCGAATCGTCAAGGTCAGCGTTCGCCGGTTCTACGTGTTTCGCGGGGTTCAGCTCGACATCTTCATCAAGACAAAAACCGAAGACGTCTACACCTGGGCCGAAGGCATCCGGCGGTACGCGCGCAAGTCCGTGCCTGCCCGCTTCCACGACGAGCTGAAACAAATCGAGTTCGCGGGACGCAGCTACCCCATCCCCGCCGACACCGACGGCTATCTCACCTGCCGCTACGGCGACTGGCGCACGCCCCAGCAAGACTGGGATCACATTCACGACGACCAGGCGCTCGCCTAAAAGAGGCGCCCCACCTGCGGCTGTCTTCCGCGCCACCACCTCCGCGGTGGCAGTGGCGCTCGCGGGCTAACGCCCCGTCAACTTGTCGAGCCAGCCGACCTTGCGCTCTTCCCAGACCCGGGCATCGTTGCGTCTGGGATAATCGTCGAGGAAGTGATTGAGATGCACGAGCGTGCGATTGTCTTCGAGGTCCACGATGGCGTAGGCCGCCGGCCCGTGACTGTAGGGCATGGGCGTGACCATCTCGAAGTCGGTGGCGATTTGGTGATTCGTGCCCGGCAGCGCCGAGAAGGGAACGCTACCCCAGCTGCCCGACACGGGCCGATGCACGTGCCCAAAAAACAGGTGTCGGACCTGCCCGGTGGATTCGAGGAGCTCGCGAAAGCGCTCGCCGTCGTTGAGCGCCATCCGATCGAGCGACGGGAAGCCGATCTCGAACGGCGGGTGATGCATGAAGACGTAGACCGGACGTTCGCCGGCCTGCTCCAGACGCTCGGAGAGCCAGGCTCGGCGGCGCTCGCAATACACGCCCGCGTGCTCGCCCTCGTCGACGCTGTCCAAGAATAAGAACACGCCACTGTCTGTGACCAGCTCGCTTTGTACAAAGCCCGCTCGGTCTCTCGCCGCTGCAGGAAACACCTTGAAAAAATCCTCGCGGCGGTCATGGTTCCCCACCATCAAGTGGTAGGGCAACTTCAAGCCCTTGAGCAGCTTCCGCAGAAGTTTGTACGACTCCGGGTCGCCCTGGTCGCACAGGTCGCCGGTGATCACACAAAACTCGACGCTCTCGGCGTGCGTGTTGATGTCCGCGATGCACTGCTTGAATCGTCTCACCGGGTCCAGGCCGTGCAGCTTTTGCCCGTTGGGGACAATATGAAGGTCGCTGACTTGAACAAATCGCATCGCGGGTCTCTCCCCGGGGAACCGGAGCCCTGAAACCCAGGACCTCGGCCCTTTCGTCGGGGGTCGCGCAAGGATAACTCACCCTTCGCCGAGGTTCGCTGCGCTCGCTCGACGACAAGATCTACGGCCCGCCGAGACGAGCCGCGGCGAAGGGTGGTGCCGTTCGGCTGTTCCAACAATACAGTCCGAGGCTCCGCGCTCCCCCCGCCGGAACGACCCTCGGTTCGAGGGGGGGTCATTGCGTTGCGGGTTTCGGGCGTGGGCCTCGCGGCTTAGAAGGGGCTCGTGATGAGGTAGGTCTTGCCGGCGGCGCTGCCGCCCTCGTCGTTGGCATACGCCCCGATGAGCAGGTCGGCCTTGCCGTCTCCGTCCACGTCGCCCGCCGAGGCCACGCTGCGGCCGCTGTAGTCACCGGCCACCTCGCCCACGAAGGCGTAGGAGGCGTTCGCGAGGTCGAAGGTTGCGCCCGCAGTGCCGGGGGTTTGGGCCGCGATGGCGCTGCCTAGCATCAGGTAGGTCTTGCCGGCATCTGTGGCAGTGCCGCCCGCGTCGTTGCCATACGCCCCGATGAGCAGGTCGTCGAGGCCGTCT
>JAAZXR010000090.1 GCA_014240065.1 Myxococcales bacterium | reverse complement strand
CGAGCTTAAGCGCTGATCCGTCACCCTCCGCAGCATGCCAAGAGCACACGTCCAGACTTCCCGAACCCAGTGCGGCTGTCGCCATGCTGCGGGAATGGCGCGAATCATCCTCCGCCGGTGTAAAGGCCACAAGGTCCACCTCCTTGACCTCGAAACCGAACGCTACACTCCGCTTCGTACGACGACTGTCGCCGGTCTCGCTCAGCAGGATCATGTCCGACCCCGACTCCACCATCGCTCAACATGATCGAGAGCAGCTCCTCGGTCAGAGAGGCGCGGTGCTGTGGTTCACCGGCTTTTCCGGCGCTGGAAAAACGACCTTGGCCTGCGAAGTTGAGCGGCGGCTCCATCGCGCGGGCGTACTCACCGGTCGGCTCGATGGCGACATTGTCCGCGACGGACTCAACAATGACCTCGGCTTCTCGCCGGAGGCGCGCGCCGAAAATATTCGGCGAGTGACGGAAGTGGCGCACATCATGACCTTGAGCGGGCTCGTGGTGCTCGTCGCGGCGATCTCGCCGTACGAGAAGGACCGCGAGGCGGCCCGCGCGCGAATCGGCGCCGACCGCTTCAAGCTCTTGCACATCGCCACCTCTCTCGACGTGTGTGAATCCAGGGATCCGAAGGGGCTGTATCAACGGGCGAGAGCCGGAGAGGTCGCCGATTTCACGGGGATCTCCGCACCGTACGAGATCCCCGCCGCGCCGGACATGAGAGTCTCGACCGACGAGGACCTCGACACGACCGCCGATGGCGTCATGCAATTCCTCCAGGCAGAGGGCATCGTTCCGGTATCGACGTAGTCGTTACTCCACCACGAATCATCATGAGCAACTACAGCTTCACCCACCTCAAGCAGCTTGAGGCCGAGAGCATCCACGTCATCCGCGAGACCGTCGCCCAGTTCGACAACCCGGTGATGCTCTACTCGATCGGGAAAGACTCCTCGGTCATGGCCCACCTCGCCCAAAAAGCCTTCTTTCCGGCGCGTCCGCCCTTTCCCTTCCTCCACATCGACACGAAGTGGAAGTTCAAGGAGATGATCACCTTCCGTGATGACTACGCCAAGCGCACCGGCATCGAGCTTCGGGTGCACACCAACATGGAGGCCTTTGAGGCCAACGTTAACCCCTTCGACCAGGGGAGCCAAAAGTACACCCACATCATGAAGACCGTGGCCCTGCGCCAGGCGCTCGACGCCGGCAAGTACGACGCGGCCTTTGGTGGCGCCCGACGCGACGAGGAGAAGTCCCGCGCCAAGGAGCGCGTGTTCTCCTTCCGCGACAAGTCCCACGGCTGGGATCCCAAAAACCAGCGCCCCGAGCTGTGGAGCATCTACAACGGCACCATCGACCAGGGGGAGAGCATCCGCGTGTTCCCCTTGTCCAACTGGACCGAGCTCGACATCTGGCAGTACATCCACCTCGAAGAGATCCCCATCGTACCGCTGTACATGTCGGCCAAGCGCCCCGTGGTGGAGCGCGACGGCAACCTCATCATGGTGGACGACGACCGCCTCCCGCTCGAAGAGGGCGAGACGCCCAGCATGCGCTCGGTCCGCTTCCGCACCCTCGGCTGCTACCCGCTCACGGGCGCCGAGGAGTCCACGGCGGCGACCCTGCCGGAGATTATCCAAGAGATGCTGCTCACCAAACACTCGGAGCGCCAAGGTCGAGTCATCGACTACGACCAGGCTGGGTCCATGGAAGAGAAAAAGCGCGAGGGCTACTTCTAGCGCGCACGGAGCACGACCATGTCTCACCAATCCGAACTCATCGAACGCGACATCGACGCGTACCTCAAACAACACGAGCACAAGGAGATCCTGCGCTTTTTAACCTGCGGCAGCGTGGACGACGGCAAGTCCACCCTGATCGGACGGCTGCTCCATGACAGCAAGATGATCTACGAGGACCAGCTGGCCGCGATCCACCGCGACAGCGAGCGGGCGGGCTCGGCGGGCGAAGAGCTCGACCTGTCGCTGCTCATGGACGGGCTCAAGGCGGAGCGCGAGCAGGGCATCACCATCGACGTCGCCTACCGCTTTTTCTCCACGGCCAAGCGAAAATTCATCATCGCCGACACCCCTGGGCACGAGCAATACACCCGCAACATGGTCACCGGCGCGTCCACAGCGGACCTGGCCGTGATCTTGATCGACGCCAAGCAGGGCGTGCTGCCGCAGACCCGGCGGCACTCCTTTATCGCGTCGCTGCTGGGCATCAAACACGTGGTGGTCGCGGTGAACAAGATGGACCTGGTGGACTGGTCCGAGGACCGCTACGAGGAGATCAAGCGGGAGTACAACGAGTTCATCGCCCGCCTTGACATCGCGGATCTGCACTTCATCCCCATGTCGGCGCTCAAGGGCGACAACGTCGTGGATCAGAGCCCGCACATGCCGTGGTACCGGGGCGCGCCGCTTATGGAGCACCTGGAGAGCGTGCAGATCAGCTCCGACCGCAACCTGGTCGACCTCCGCTTCCCGGTGCAGTACGTCAACCGCCCGGATCACACCTTCCGAGGGTACTGCGGCAACGTGGTCTCCGGCGTGGTGCGCACCGGCGACGAGGTCATGGTGCTGCCTTCGCGGACGCGCAGTCGCATCGCGCGCATCGTGACCGCCGACGGCGACCTCGACCAAGCCTACCCTCCCCTCGCGCCGACCTTGGTGCTCGAGGATGAGCTGGACATCAGCCGCGGCGACATGCTCGTCCACCCTGGCAACGTGCCCAAGGTCGCGAATGAGCTGGACGCCATGGTGGTCTGGATGGCCGACGAGCCCATGGTCGAAGGGCGGGACTACTGGGTGATGCAGTCGGGATCGCGATGTGTCGGCAACACCACCAATATCCGCTACCGAGTGGACGTGAACACCCTCCGGCGCCAGCAGACCCCGCGGCTGTCTCTCAACGAGATCGGGCGCTGCAAGCTCGCCTTGAACCGCCCCATCGCCCACGACGCCTACCGTCGCAACCGCGCCACCGGCAGCTTCATCCTCGTGGACCGCATGACCAACCTGACCGTGGGCGCGGGGATGATCTTGGATCGCAAGTCCGCTGACGCGGAGGACCGCAGCGGGCGCGCCCCCGCCGACGCCGCGCTCGCGCGGGTACCGGTGAGCAAGGTGAGTCCAGAGGAACGAGCGGCGCGCTATCAACACGCCCCTGTCACGGTCCTTTTGACCGGGCTCCCTGCCTCAGGAAAGACGACGATCGCCCTGGAGCTTGAGCAGCTGATGTTCGAGGCGGGCTGGGCCGTCGCCCTGCTTGACGGGCAAGCCATGCGCGTGGGCCTGAGTCGGGACCTCGGCTACTCCGCGCCCGAGCGCGTGGAGAATCTGCGCCGGGGTATGGACGCCGCCAAGCTCATGAATGACGCCGGCTTCTCGTGCATCTGCGCCTTCACCTCCCCCGACGCCCGCGCCCGCGCCCGCGCCCGCGCCACCGTGGCGCCGGCCACCCTCGTGGAGGTGTTCGTGGACACGCCCCTTGAGGTCTGCCAAGCGCGCGACGAAAAAGAGATCTACGCCCGGGCGGAGCGCGGCGAGATCCCCATGCTCCCCGGCCTCACCGGTACCTACGACCGCCCCGAACAGCCCGATCTACACGTGACGACCGAACGAACCGCCCGCGAGGTGGCGGAGGAGATCCTCACCTTCATCTCAGGTGAGCGCGGGGCATCGACCAGCTGACCTCGCCGTGACGAGGCACGCCACCGCGATGCTCCAACCCTCACCAGGCCTGACAGCCCCATGCTGCCGCGCGCTAGCTCGCGCCGCGCCGCAGCAGCACCGCGGGGATCGTCTTGAGGAAGATCTTCAGGTCGAGCCACAGTGACCATCGGTCGATGTAGTCGATGTCCATCTGCACCCACTGCTCGAAAGTGACGTCGTTGCGCCCCGAGATCTGCCAGATGCAGGTGATGCCCGGCTTCACAGACAGTCGCTTTCGTTGCCAGCGCTCGTATTGTTCCACCTCGCTGGGAAGCGGCGGCCGGGGGCCCACGATGGACATCTCCCCGCGCATCACGTTGATGAACTGGGGGAACTCGTCGAGGCTGGTCTTGCGGATGAAGTGACCGATGCGGGTGATTCGCGGGTCGCGCTTGATCTTGAACACCGGCCCGTCCATCTCGTTCTCCGCCTCAAGCTTGGCCCGCAGGGCCTCCGCGTTCACCACCATGGACCGGAACTTGAGCATCTTGAAGGTGCGGCCGTTCTTCCCGACCCGCTCTTGGGCGAAGAAGATCGGCCCCTCGCTCGTCGTTTTCACGAGCGCAGCCACTGTCATCAAAATTGGGGCGGTGACGGCGAGCGCTGCGCCGGCGATGAGAATGTCAAAGCCACGTTTCACGATCATCCCCGCCACGTAGGAAGGCGGCGGGGAGAGATCGAGCACCGAGTGGCCATCCACCCGAAACACGGAAGAGGTCGACGCATCGGGCGGCACAAAATCCATCAGCATGCGCGTCCCCACACCCATCTCGCGACACACGCGCATGGCGTCATCGATCTCCTCGGCGCTCTCGGGGTCTGGCACAAAGAGGACCTCGTCGATCACGTGCTGGGTCAGGACTTGCTGAAGCTCCGCCGCGGTGCCGAGATTGGCGCGCTGCGGTCTCCACGCAGAGGTCGAGACAAACCCCACAAACTCGAGACCCCAGTCACGATGGGAGGAGACCCAATCGTGGGCGGAGACCACACCCTCCCCCGAGCCCACGATGATCAGATTGCGCGAGTTGTATCCGTTGGCCCGGGCCCGCGCCAAGATACCCCGCACCGACAAGCGGGTGACCACGAGCCCCGCCAGCGCGGTCGCACAAAACAACATCAAGAAGGCGCGGCTCGGCGTCGGCAGCTGGAACACGTAGGTCAACGTGACCAACGCGACGAAGGTCAGCGCCATGGCCCGCGAGAGATCTCCCACGTCCCGCATGGCGCGAATCATCCGACGGGATCGATGCAGCCCCATCCAGCGCGCCGCCAGCACCCAGACTCCCACGGCCAACGGCAGCAGCACCGCCGGGCTCGCGACGCCTGCCGAGAAGATCTCGGGGAACTGCGCTCCGAGAAAGACCCGAGCCTCACGGGCGCACCAAAACGCGCCCACCCAACTAAGAATCTCGACGGCGATATAACCGGTACCGAAGAACCTTGGGTGTTGTTTAAGCATGGCGTTATGGAAAAATGCGTCGCCGAAGGCGACAAACCACCGCTAGAGGGTGAATCCGTCGCGAGCGGTCGGGCTCACGACGCCGAAGCTGCCAGATGCATGGAGTACAACATCACCGCGGTCGGTTCAAGAGACGAGCCCAACGCACCCGGCACCAACTGCAAGTGTTCAGCGAGGAGGCGGGGGTCGCCACCTACTCCCCACCGGTTGTGGGACCCCGTTCATCGCGATCCCTAAGAAATATTCCCGGGGCGGGAGATCCGACCGCCGCACCACCGTTCCGGATCTGGCCGCTTCACATCCCGCGCAAGTCGCGACGAAATCTTCGCCTGGGTGTGTCCGCGCACGTCTCCGGCGGGTGACTTGAAGAAACTCATGGCACCGTGCCCGCCGTTTTGGCCGCGACGGCTGGAAAACACCCCACCTCCGTGTATAGTCCGCCCGATGTTCTCTTGGCTTCACAGACGGCGGCGCGAGCAGAGCCCGCAGGTAGTCGAGCCAATTCAACTCCGCGCCCGCGACTGCCACTCGCACGTGATCCCGGGCGTGGATGATGGCAGCCGGACTCTCGATGAATCCCTCGACATGCTCCGTTTGCTCCAGGACGAGGGAGTCCAGCGAGTGATCGCGACCTCCCATATTTATCCCGGCCGGTTCCCCAATGAGCGCGAAACGCTCGAGCCGGTGTTCGATACGCTCGTGGAGGCGGCGTCCGCTGCTGGACTCACGATCGAGCTCGAGCTTGGTGCCGAGCATTACCTCGACGACTCCCTTGGGCCCCGAGTGGAATCGGGCCATCACATCGAATTCGGTCCAGAGCGCTACCTGCTGTTCGAAACCCACACCTTCGAGCAAGTGCCGACGAGCCTGTTTTCAACGGTCGCTACCATGCGCGATCACGGCCTCACCCCGTTGATGGCGCACGTCGAGCGGTATCAATATCTACGCGGTACCGAGGGCTGGGAGGTCGTCGAGGACCTCCGCGCGATGGGCGTAAAATTCCAAGTAAATCGAACAGTTGGAAAGATCAACGTGCCCGGCGAGGGCCGCCGCGGCCGCATGCTCGAGAAACTCAGCCGGGACGGCTACATCGACGAAGTGGGCAGCGATCTCCACCGCGCCACCCCGGAAGGCCGGCCGTACGCCATGCCGGAAACCATTCAACAGCGGGTCTAGTTTCTCTCCGGTATCTGAACGGATGACCCGTTCATCTGAGTGTCTCCGGGGCGAATCCCTCGATGAGCGCTGAGATTGAGCGCGATCTGGCGTCCCACAGCGGGAACCGGGCCCGCTCCCGTCGCAGAAATGTGTGGAACCGCATCGAGGCTCTCACAAAATCAACCCACAGACGCTTTCAGTTGTTGCGCCGTCGGCCGCTCTACCGTACATTCACCGAGCACCAGGATTTCCCATGCACAAGTTTATTGCACCCCTCCTCATTGCTTCCTCTTTCGCGCTCACCGCCTGCCCGGCAGACGACCTCGACGCGAAGATCAACCTCCTCGTCAACGACCTCGTGGATAACGGCATGGTCATCAGCTTGTCGGGTGACATCGCCTCAGGCTCCGTCTCGTTTGACGCGCCTGTGAGCGATACTCCAACCAACGAAACGCTGGATCTGTACTTGGAGAGCGCCGTGACGATCAACGTCGTGGCCGATGTGTCCGGCTCCAACACATCCTTCGGACAGATGGGCGTGACCTGGGTTGCTGGCACCCCAGCGGCCGCCGGTGAGTACAACTGGTCCCTGAACGCTGACCGCACCACGGCCACGCTCCAGTTCTTCAACGAGAGCCCGAATCAACTGACGCTCAAGCCCGGCGTAGCCTACACCGCCGAGATTGCGGTTGGAAGCAACCCATACGTGAACGAAGTCCCCGCTAGCTTCATCGGCGTCACCGTCAACTAACGTTTGAAGTGTAGTGAGCCCGTCTCACACGCTACAAAGAAATAGACATCGTGGGGTGCGCCCTGCGGTGTCTATTTTCGTCTTGGCGATGACCATGGCCCTCGGAGTCGTGACGTGCGCGTGGTCAAGAACGACCTACGCGGCCGGCTCCGCCACCCCGGCCGCGCTGCGCCGTGCTCTTGACCCGAAACCAGCACAGCCTGCGGATGTTGTGGATCCTGCGAACGCGCCCGCGCCCACCGGCCGCGCTCGGGGCGCTAGTTTCCTCGATCTCGGCACAATTCGATATCTGAGCCCCGCGACCCCGCGCGAGTTTTGGCTCGGGTTGGATTTCGGGGGCGTGTACGTGCCCGACAACTTGATCGCCAATTTTGCCCGAGACATTTGGACGATGCGGCTGACATTTCCGTGGGCGGTCGCCCTCACCCCGTGGCTCTCCGTGGGTGGTCGGCATGAGCTCGCGTGGTACGACGCGGAGAACGTCCGGGCGCAATACTCCAACCAGGAGGTGTCCATCGCGCTCTCGCCCACCACGTGGCGGACGCTCCCGGGGGTCACCCAAGACCGCCTTGAGTTCGGTTTCGAGGCCCACGACATGTTTAGAACCACGCTGTTTGGAGACAATGGCCTGCGCCAAGTCCTCCACCTCGGGGGGATCTTCGATCGTGTCATCTACATAGGCTACGGCATGAGCCACCGCGTGCGGCCGAAGCTCTCCATCGACTGGAACACCCAGGGCCGGTTCGTGTGGCTGTTCATCAACACCCAAAAGCAACTCCGCACGAGCGCGCGGCTCCGCTGGAATCCACGCCCCGCCCACACCGTGTCCATCGAGAGCGTAGGGTTTTTGATATTCCGTGAAAAAGTCCAAGCGGGGAACCTCCTGCCTCGGGCTGGAATCATCGGGCAGTTCGCCGCCCAATACGACTGGATGTCCAAGCGAAAGGTGGGGCTGTTCGCCCGCGCGTGGTTCTCCACCAGCTTCCTCAGCGGCACGTCCCCGGTCTTCGAGATCCGCGAAGAGGCGATCAATCAGCCCTACGGTGAGCTCTCGATGGGTCTGCGCGCCAGGTGGTGACGGTCGCGTCGCGTCGCCGTTAGTTCCCGCTGATCGCGCCGATTGTGTTGGCGGTGTTCGTGGCGCCCTGCGCTGCCAGGCCCACGGCCTGCGCCCCCTGCAAGAACGGCAACACCTGCTGCATGTACCGGCTCGAAGACGAGAGCCCTGTCGGCGCGACCACAACGCGATCGCCGGGACGGAGCACGATCCGGTCGTCGTACAACAGCGCCTGATCCATGTTGATCGTGTAGATGATCGGCTTGGCGAAGCCCCCGCGAATCACCGCGAGCTCTTTGCGGGCCCTGTCGAGCGAGGGGCCCCCCGCCGCCGCGAGCGCCTCCGCCAACGTGATGCGGTTTTGCGTGATGGGGACCGCGGCGGGCTTCATCACCTCGCCGAGGACAAACACTTTTTGGTCCGAGGCGTTCGGGACGAACACCACGTCGCCCTGCTTCATGAAGACGTTGCGGCTCACGTCTCCGCGAAGCAGTACATCTGCGAGGTTGATCGGCATGATCTCGCCATCTCGGACGAAATACGCGGCCTCGAGGTTGCCGGTCTCCTTGACTCCTTCGGCGAGTCCAAGCCCCTCGAGCAACGAGGTGTCCCCATCCACGGGGAACGCTCCGGGTCGCCGCACCTCTCCGAGCACAAAGAACTTTTGGGACTCGTAGCGGAGGATGTCCACGCTCAGCTGCGGATCCACCAGGTACTTGCCCGCGATCTCGAGCAGGTGGGCACGAAACTCCACGAGGTTCATGCCCGCGGCCTTCACCTTCCCGATGACCGGCATGTAGATGAAGCCGTCTTTTTGGATGACGGTTCCGGAGAGCTCGCCGAGGTTCACCCGCTGCGAGCTCATCTCCGGGTGCCCCACCACGAAGATGTTGAGCGAGTCATTGGGACCGAGGACGTATTGGTCTGTTTCAGCGCTGAAGTCGTAGTCGACGACATCGCGAGAAATGCCCACAGGACCGGCCGCGCCGTCACCGCTGCGCTGTGAGTCGGCGATCAAGTCCTCCAGGGTCTTCATCTCGACCTTGTCCCCCTCCTTCTCGCCGACCTTGTCAAAGCGATAGCGGCTGGACGCGCAGGCGCTGGTACCGAGTACGCAGAGCGCGCATATGAGGGCCGAGGTCTTCACGAGGGGGCACCTTATCCAAATCTAGGGAAATGGCAACCTCACCCCCGAGGGCCCAGGCGAGCGCCGACTTCCACCTGGCCGCGCTCGCACGCGGACGGCTTCACCCGGCCTCAGTCGAACCAGGCGTGCACGGGGAGGTGATCGGACGGGCTCTCCCACGAGCGGGGCTCGGCATCATGCAAAACCCGCGACGAGCGCTCATAAAGGCCCCCCGTCGCGTACACGTGGTCGATGCGCAGCCCATGGCCGCGCTGGAACGCCGCGTTGCGGTAGTCGAACCACGTAAATTGCCCCGCCTCCTCGCTGTGCTTGCGAAAACAATCTCGGAGTCCACACGAGAGCAACCCGGCGAGCGCCTCGTGCTCCTCGGCGGTGAAATGGAGGGAATCTTTCATCGCCTCGAGGTCCCAGACGTCGCGGGCGTCGGGAGCGATGTTGAAGTCCCCGGTGACGATCACCTCCTGCGCGGCACCACAGGTCGCCTTGATCTCCGCCTCGAGGCGCTGGAACCACTCCAACTTGTAGGGGAACGCGTCGCTGTCCAGCGCCGTCCCGTTCGGCACGTACAGGTTGTAGATCCGGACGCCGTCGATGACTGTGTTCAAGATCCTCGGCGCCCGATCCTCGGGCGCCGTGCGAAACCCACAGTGAATCTCGCTCGGCGCGGATTTAGAAATCGTCGCGACCCCCGCGTACCCCTTGGTCCCGTGCAACGTGACCGTATAGCCGTAGTCCATGAACGGCACGCGCGGGAACAGCCGGTCTTCCACCTTCGTCTCTTGGAGGCACAACACATCCGGCTCGTGCTCGTCGAGGAACGTGAGCACGTTGTCGAGGCGAGCGCGGACCGAGTTCACGTTCCACGTGACCAGGTGCAAGGGCATGTGCGGAGTGTAGCAGTCACGAAAGCCGGTGCGGACGCACGGGCCACCAACGACTCGCTACCGCGGAGGACCCGCCGGCGAGGGGGGCGTGGCGTCACCCACCCGCGACTGCTCCACGTCCATCAGGCGCAGGCGCTCCATCATCGTCTTCCGCGCCGACTCGATGTAGGCGCGATGCTCTGGATCGTTCGCGTTGAGGTGGACCGACAGCGCGTCAAACGCCTGGGTCACGTCCTGATAGAGGGTGTCTTTGCGTCGCGGGTCGATGTCGTAACTCCGCGACAGGTTGTCGTCGATCCGTTCGATCGCTCGCTCGAAACGCGCGAGCTTCTCCTCGGGGGTCGGGACTCCTGGCTCCGCCGCGCCGTCACCGAGCACCAGCTCCGGCGGACCCCCGGCGGGATCGCCGATGCCGTCGCCGCGACGCGTAGGGAGCGACAGCGTGGAGATCTCAGAGGACTTGTCACCGACGCCTGCCCCGCGCGATGACCCAGGCTTCGCCTCTTGGAGAGCTGAGCTTTCCGCTGGCGCGGTCAATTGCACCGGATCTCCGCCGCTGAACCGATAGAGCGTGTACGTGAGGATCCCAGCGGCCGCGAGCCCCGCGACCAGGAGGTGTTTGCCCGTCATTTCGTCGAGAGGATACGCAGGCCGGCTGGACCCCGCCAGCCCCCAACCACGAAAAAGCCCGCCGCAGATGCGGCGGGCGGGTGTGAGTTTGGGCGAATGGCTAGCCCTGGACTCGCTTTTGGGGCCCCGGCGATTGGGGGGATTGGGGCTCGTTCATCTGCTTCGGGCGTCGGTCAGGGCGCTCTCGCTTCGCCGTGTCCTTGGAGCCGCCTCCTTGACGGTCGAGCTTGGCCTGCGTGCCCTTTCCGCGGCGACGCTTGGAACGCTTGGCCTTCTTGGACTTGGTCTTCCCGCGTCCTCGAATCCCGTCCTCTTCGCCGCCCTCGGGCGCGCTGGCGTCGGTGGAGCCATCCTCGATGTCAGCGTCCGCGAGCGGTCCGGCATGCTTGTGGCCCTTGCCTTTGCCCTTGCCTTTGCCCTTGCCCTTGCCCTTGCCCTTGCCTTTGCCTTTTCGCTTGCCCTTGCCACCACCGGCGAGCACCTTGGCGACGTCGTCCCGCTGATCGGGGGATAAAATGGCGTGGGCAGCTTCGAGCGTCGAGCGCCGTTCGGCGAGGATGCGCGAGTGGACACGGTCGAGGCGCGTGTACAGCTGCGCGAGTTCGCGGTCGTTGAGCTGGTCCCTCGAGAACGCGGCGACGAGCTCCTTGCGGATCTCCCGTTGTTGGGCCCGAAGCGGCTTCACCTGCTCGCGGAAAGTGGCCCCGATCTCTCGCAGAGCGGCGCGCTGCTTGGTGGTGCATTCCACCTTCTTGCAGATTCGCATGAAGTCACCGCCGTGACCGACGACCTGATTGACGGAGCGGACCTGATGGTTCATCGCGGCGACCGGGTTGGAAGGCGCGGGGACGCTCAGCGCCGACCCGAGCAGCAGGGTGGATACGGTGGTGGAGAGTGTGGATAACATCGTCATGGTTGTTTCCTTTCGTGTGTTGGCCTCTCATCGAGCGCCATTTGTGAGACTCCCGCCCCGCCTCCATCATTCTCCCGAGCACGTCAGGGGCGTGTAAACGCGGCGCACGTCACAGCGACCAGTGTGCTTGCCACCGCGACATATGGATCATGGGCGCCGCGGAACCCGGCGCTCAATCCCCGCCCCTACGCGCTAGCGGCGGTTTTTCTTGCCGCCGCGGCCTCGTTTGCGACTCCGCGCCAGTTGGGTCTTGAGCTCACCGAGCTCTGCTTGGAGCTTGCGAAATCCTTCGACGCGCCCGGCATCCAGCGCGCCCGCGGCGACCGATGCTTGCACCGCGCATCCAGGCTCATGCTCATGAGAGCAATCCAAGAACCGGCAACCCCGCGCGATCTCGTCGACGTCGTGGAAGGTCTCTCGCACGCCGCTCTCGGCCGCCCACAACCCGAGCTCCCTCATGCCGGGCGTGTCGATCAACATCGCCTTCGAGGGGGACACAAACAAGTGGCGGGTGGTGGTCGTGTGCCGCCCCTTCCCGTCCTTGCGCACCTCTCCCTCCAGCTGCTTCGACTGGCCGAGGAGGCGATTGATCAAGGTCGACTTACCGACCCCCGAAGATCCGAGCAGGGCCAACGTGTGCCCCGGCACTAACCACGGCTCGAGCGCCTCTACGCTCTCGGCCTCGCGTGGATCGATCGAGACCACCTCGACATCGCGACCAAGTGTGCCTGCCTCGGCGATAATTTCGTCCGGCGTCACGCAGAGGTCGGGCTTGGTCAACACCAACACGGGCACTGCCCCCGCCTCCGCCGAGAGGCTGAGATAACGCTCCAACCGCCGCGCGTTGAACTCCTCTGTCATGGCGGTGAGGACCAACACCACGTCGATATTCGCCGCCACCACCTGCTCGTCGAGCCCCTCGCGGGCGCGCTTGCGGACGAACTGACTTTTGCGAGGGAGCACCCCCTCGATCACGACCAGCGGTTGTTTGCCGATCCGCCGAAACACCACAAAGTCTCCCACCACGGGCCGCACCCCGAGCCCCTTGCGAGCGTCACGGAGCAGCTCAGGCAGACACTCCGCCACTTCATCGCCCCCCTTTGTATACAGCAAGAAGTGGATGCGACGGTCCTCGGCGACGCGACCCACCTCTAGCTCCGGAGTAGATTTCGCCGCTTCGCGTTGCGCCTCGGTGAGGCCGAGCTCGGCCAGCGAAAGCGCGGAGCCGGTGGTTTCTTCGATGGGTGTGGCCAACTCTTCTTCGCCCCCCGAGGGTGGAGACGACCTGTCGCCCACCATAGCCGCGGAGTCTCTGACCCGGCAATCACGAGCTCAAACAGAGAGGGGCGCGGCGTACAGGCCCTTCATCGAGCCCTTTTTACGCCCGCCTCCCCTCCTCGCGCGGTGTGAACCAGGGTCTTCGCTCATGTAGGAGCGCCTCATACCCCACGCCGCCGCCGGCGTCATCGACGCCCGACATGGATGATGGACGCGTGGATTGACCGAGCGACACGCCGCCGTCGCGCGCCGGACGTGTGCCACACGCGGCTCGCTCGCCCGCGCCTGCACCTCGCCCGCGCGATCACTCGCGCAACGCATCGCAAGAGTTGTTATCGGCCTCACCGGTTTTGCGAAATGAAAACAGGCGCAGGCTCGCGCGGCTCCGGATAGACCAGTCATGGTTCGTTGAGGGATCGCAGGTCCTTTTTGGTGCGCAGTGGAGTCGATATAGCTTTTCCTCCTACACTGCCAACGATGCAACGTGTTGCCCACGCGATCTTGTCTCTCAGCGTTCTCGCGCTGTGGGGATGCTACGAGGGAGGAGAACGCCGGCTCGTGGCCGGGGACAGCTTCGCCGAGTTCGGATCGGAGAGCGTCGACACCAGCGCCGGAGAGTCCGCCGACAGCGGGGGCAGCATGGGCCCAGACATCGGCGACGGGTCCACCTCCGGCGACCCCTCCACCTCCGGCGACCCCTCCACCTCCGGCGACCCCTCCACCTCCGGCGACCCCT
>JAAZXR010000008.1 GCA_014240065.1 Myxococcales bacterium | reverse complement strand
CAGCAGCGGCGGCGGCGGCGGCGGCGGCGGCGGTGGCGGTGGTGGCGGTGGCGGCGGCGGCGGCACGCCGACCGCCCAAGAGCGCTTCGAGTGGGTTCAATATTACCACGACGGGGCTGCCCTCGTGGAGCGGGAGCCCGGGAGCGGGACCGGGATGTCCATCGCCATCGGCGAGCTGCTGGCGGATTATGGCGTGGGAGCTGCCGTCGGTGCGTGGGATGTGGCCGACATGGTCGGCTTGTTCGCCGGCGCCATCGGCGAGCACATGATGGCGATTCGGCCCTCGGCGGCGGATTCCGTGACCGGCCAGTGGAAGTTGTGCGGAGACAACAAACCCTACCCGTACATCCGCTGGGACGAGATCAACGCGGGCGCCCAACTTTCGGGTGTGGACCTGCTCTCGAACGGAAGCGGCGCAGCACTCGGGCCTGCGCCGATGCTCACCCAGGCCCAGCTTGCGGAGCCGACGAACGCGACCCGCAAGGTGCAGTGGTTCCCACGGTTCATGGGCCTGCGGATTCATCCGATGCAGACCGACGACCAGGACCGTGAGGACCTCTGCCAGTCGTTCGGCGATCACGGCTCGGGCCCCAGCAACCAACTGGCGAATTGCATCACCGGGGCCAATAATCTCCCCGCAGATCTCGCCAACGAGGTAGAGGACCACGATTTCTACTACTGGCCCTACGTCGATGGATTTCCGGGGTACGGGGGCTTTAACTCGCTGGAGAATATCCTCTACGCCGACGCGGGGCTCAACGGCAACGCAGATTCCCACTGGGCGGATACGCTCGATGCGATCTGCGCCGACTTCTCGCCGGTGCCTGGGTGGTGCGCGACCTTGTCAGGCACGGACGAAGCGAAATTTGACGCGGTCGTGTTGCAGGCGGTGAACAACGAGGCGTGGGATGTTCCCACCCGACTCGGCGTCTTCGCCGACGCCACCAGCAACAACGCGGTGAAGAGGACGATCTTCGCGCCATTTTATCAGGCCAACGTGCTCAACGGCGACGGGAAGTACCCCCTCGAGGAGTGGTTCCCCACCACGCAGGACGAGGCCAACGAGACCATTTTGAGCCTTACTTCGTCGGTCGCCGAGGGCGGCATCGACGCCATGGGGGCGACGGATTGGTCGGCGGTGATCGGCCAGACGACGAGCAACGTGCAGTGCAACTCGGCATCGACGTTCACCAACGGTGGAACGATCTCCAACTACCTTGGGTTTCAACAGTGCGACGATGGCACCGCGGACCGCTGCGCTCCGTTGACCGCGATCATCATCACGGATGGCGACATGGACGAGGACAGCGGCACTGACGTGCAGAAGGTCCATAAGTCATTCGCGGGGCTCCGCAACAACCGCAAGGTCAAGACCTACCTCGTTGGCTTCGTCGCGGCTGGCAAACTGAACGCGCTGGGCGATGAGACCGTGAACGCCATGGCGTGTGCCGCCACAGGAGGGGGCACGCAGCAAGGCGACAGCGCCCACCCGTGTCTGGCGGACGCGGACGTGGCGCACAACTTCGACACCTGCAAGGACCCAAGCGACCCGGAGGACGACTGCGCGTTCATGGCGGCAGATCCAGAGGAGCTGGCGATCGCGCTGTCGGACATCGTGACCGCGTCCCTCGCGACGAACGTGCCAGCCGGTGCGGGCGCCGCGGTGAACACCTTCGGCACGACGGGCGGTAGCGCGGATGGCATCACACAGACAGCGATCTCGGCGCGCACGGAGTGGCCGGAGTGGAAGGGGCACGTGGAGCGGGAGCTGTGCGACGATTTGGTCGAAGAGCCGCCGGGTTCCGGCACCTTCATCACCGCGCCTTATTGCACCGCGGCGGATGTCCCCGTCCTTGGCGACACCTTCGGGCCGTGCCCGTCGTCACGCCAGTGGGACGCTGGGGCGTGCCTGCAACAGACGGACTGGGATGAGCGGAAGATCTACATCACGGACGCGGCGAACAACTTGCACGAGATTTACGATGGCACCAACGCGACGGCGGTATTTATCGCGCAGCTCAACTCGGGTGACTTGGCGATCCCTGGTGGCCCGTATGACTCCGCTTCTGCCACGCCGATCGCGGAGTTCATCATGGGGAAGGACTGGAAAGACGGCTGGAAGCTGCCGGGACTCGCCGCCTCGTCCCCCATGGTGGTTCGGCGCGTGCCCGAGCCCAATCCCCTCTACGCACCGTCCGTGGGCATCAGCGACCCTCACTGCGCGGGTCGTCTCCTCGCCACGCCCGAAGAGGTTGACGGAGGTCTCGTCGACTTCGCCGAGGACGCCTGGGATCCAGCGCTCAAGATCACCGGCGGCTACGGCAGCCACTACGAGTATCAAGAGGCGGTGCTCCAAGGGGACGACCTCGGCTTGTTGCACGCCTTCCAATTCGACAGCGGCAACGAGATGTGGGCGCTGCTTCCTCGCTTCGCGCTCGCGGCGGCGGTCGCCGAGTACAGCTACGGTGGCGACGCCATGGGTCAGTCCGACAGCGTCGACGAGCACATCTACGGGATGTCCGGGACTGTCAACCACGGCTGGGTCCACGATCCCGCCGCCAACAAATGGCGTCACCTCGCGGTGGTCGGCATGGGGGAGGGTGGCAAGCACCTGATGGCCCTGGACGTCTCCCACATGAGCCCCGCGTCGGGAGACGACCCGGTCGAGGTGCTCTGGACCAGCGAGGATTGGTCGGAATATGAGCTCGCGCTCGGGGAGACGTGGGCTCGGCCAGCGCTCACCTATCACATCGACGAGCTCGGTGAGAAGCCGAAGAGCTACTTGATGATCGGCTCTGGCTATCCAGACGCGACACCGACGAGTGGTCACCAAGGCCGACGGATGCTCTGGGCCGACGCGCTCACGGGTGAAGTTATTGATCATGCGGACCTCCCGGCTCCATCTGTGACGCCGTTCGAGTCCAACTTTGGCGCGGTCGTCGATCCAGCCGTGAGCACGCACTGCGTGTCGCGCTTTTGGGGCGAGGCTCAAGAGGCGTACATCGCGGACCCCGCGGGGCGCCTCTACCGATGGGATGTGGGGGAGGGCAAGAGTCACGAGTCGGACAGCGGCAGCACCTGGTCGAGCACGGGGAACGTCGCGCAGCCGGTCGAGACTTTTTATGCCTGCGAAGGGGCGACGAGCCCGTGCGCAATCTCCACCAGCAACCGCGCCGACCCGTTCTTGTATTCGCCGGCGGTAGTGTCTTTGAATCGCATCGATGAGATCCCAGGAAACTCCGGCGACGGAATCGGCGCGGATGATCAGGATCAGTTCTTGGTGGCGATGGTGAGCGGGAGTCCTTACGACGACACGCTCGATGCCAACGCAGCCTCGAACACGTTCCACCCGAGCCTCTACCTGATGGTGGATGACCATCGCGCGTCGAAGAATGGCGGCTTTAACATTACAGGCCCAGACGTTGAGGTCGCGCCGGGCCTCGATCCCAACTTCATGCGCGAGGTCATCACAAACATCCCGCGGACTCGAAGATTTTTGCCGTATCCGGGCTTCGCACCGTCGGGCGATGCGCCGTGTCCCAACAGCGCCAATTGGGTCGATGGTATGTGCGAGGAGACGCAGCTGTTTTCCAAGCGGACCCGGCCCATTCGCGCGCCGCGTATTTCGGTGACGGGACTCAACAAGCTCACGGGTTGCGCCGACCTCACCGATCCCACCACCTGCACCGGTTCGGTTCTTGAAGCGGGCGTGGAGGTCTACACCATCGAGTACACAGTGTATGAGTCCGGCGTTAACTCCTGCGAAGAGGGCTGGTACGACGCCACCAATGAGGTCTGGTACTACGACCAGGGCGCGAGTTACGTCATCTCCTACTCGCTGGCTGTGACGGACGAGGACGGCTTCGACTTGGCCAACGGGGCAGGCCTCGGCTTCCTCCTTGGAGGTGGCAAGCTGAACTTCGGGGGGGTCGCACAAAACCTCGACGGCGACTGCGCCGACGGAAGCTGCGGTCCAAACCCCGGCGTCCCGAGCAACCCACCGTGCGATCCCAACACGGATATCCCGCCGCCAGACGTGACCTACACGATCCCGCTGACCACCTCGGAGATCGAAGGCTTCACCCGCGTTCAACACAACGCCGCCGCTCCTCCTGTGTCGTTGCCGTAGGGCGGGATAGGCACCGCAGCGGTCGCGCGCACCGGCGGGCCAGCTTCACGCTGGCTCCTCGGTGCCTCCTGCGCGCGTGGCTCTCAGCTGCTCGTGGGCCTGCGTGAGGGATCGTTCATTCGTGCGTTCCCGCGTCCTGAGAGGGAAACCGGGGAGGATTCGGGGTGTCCGGCTTTTTTTTTTCGGGACGGGCGCAGTCTCCGGTTGCGACATCCTCAGCGGAATTTGTCGCCAATCTGTGACCTTCGATTGCGGACAACGAATCAGTTCGAAGCGATCGCGCTGAAGAATATGTGATGGCACTTGTCGTTTTCTCACCGAGTGGATATCAGTTTGAGGCGTCTCGCGAGATCGATGTCTTCATATTGCATTCACGGGTAGGCGCTGCGACTACGCCGGTGGGGGCGGACTCAATCGGACCGGTAGATTAGGGGTAGCTTATGTGCGGGAGGTCGCTGAGCCGGCAACCCGACCGAAGCACCGAAGTGTCGCCGAGCAGGAGCGTCGCCCGCTGGACTTCCACTCCAACTTGGACCGCCACATCAACTCGCCTACCAAAGCCTATCGAACGATGACGTCTACACGAGCTCACCGCGCGCCCAAGTCCCCACGTATCACGAAGGAGGCCGGCCGTCGCTCCACGATTTGGAGCCGGGTTGCGCGGGCCTGCATGCACGTCGCGTGCGGCTTGACCCTGCTGTTGGGGCTCAGCCTCGGAGGCGCCTCCAACGCGCGGTTGCACGCCTACTACGTCGTTCAGAACGTCAGCCTCGGTGGCATCACACCGCGGATTCTCTTCGTCCTCGACACCTCGGGCTCGATGACGTCGCGAGCGCAGGCGACCCCGGCGTGGTGCGATTGGAACGAATGCGAGGACGGCGACGGCGCAGAGCTCAGCCGCATCGCGGCGGCTCGGCGCGCGCTTAACGAGGTGGTGTTCAACTACAAGGACCAGGCTCGGTTTGCGTTGATGAGTTTCTCAAGGCACTCATCGCCCGAGAAGGCGGCGGAAGTGCCCGATGACTGCTCGGGCTCTTCGGCGGGCGCGCCGGCGAATCCGCGCTTCGCGTGGACTCCCGGGTACGTTGACAATTTGTTCATTGGTTTCTTCTGGTATTACATCGACTACTGGTCCGATACCTTCGGCACCAATTACACCTACGACGATCTGTACGACTTTGGCTTGTTCCCCGATTTCGAAACCATGGGGAGCACGTTCGGATGGTGGTTCGGTCAGTACCTGATGCCCTACGATCAGATGGGGCAGCGGGGGACGTGGCGCCTGTGCGGCGAAAACCGACCCCACCCCTATATTCGCTGGGACGATGTCAATGGACCCTTCGGCTCCGGCTCCATCGTGCCCACGTCACCCTCCACCGCAGACCTCGGTCCGGCGCCGTTGCTGAGTTCGGCGCAGCTCGCAGACCCCGACAACGCGTACCGCCGCGTCGCGTGGTTCCCGCGGTTTATGGGCGTTCGCGTCAACCTCGACCACACCGATGAGCTCGATCGGCTCGATCTCTGCTCCGTGCGCGGAGACTACGGAGAACGCGGGACGAACAACATCACCCCGTGTCTGACGGGCTCGAACGTCGGGACCCTCGACCCCGAGGTGTCCGGTCACGATTTTTACTACTGGCCCTATGTCGACGGGTTCCCCGGCTACTCGGGGTACTCGGCGATTCAGCGTACGACCTTCGACGAGATCTACGGGGGCCTGTCCAATAACAAAAAGAACACCGCGGCGAACAACTGGAGCGACGTCCTCGGGTGGGTGTGCAACTACTTTGGCGAGTCGTCCACCTGCAACACGTTTGATACCGGGGTGCTGAGGATCGACTCCGAGCTGATGGGCGTGCAGCGACAGCCGAACAACGTGATCAACGACAAATCCGAGCTGTTTGTGCCGTTTTATCAGCCGGGCGTGGTGGCGGGCCTCACGGCTGGCTACATCAAGTACGACGAGTGGTATCCCATGACGAACGACGAGGCCTCGGACGTGCTGTTGGGCCTGACCTCTCATATGTCGGAAGGTGGTATGGACGTGGCGGGGACGACCCCGTGGTTGCAGGCCATCGGCGAGACCAACAGCTCGACGCCGGTCGTCGCCAACAGTCCATTCTCCAATGGCGGGACCATCTCCAAGTACATCCAGTGGGTGCGAACCGTGGAGCCGGCGGATGTGTGTTCGCCCATCGCGACTGTGCTCATCACGGACGGCGAGCCCACCGACACCTCGGGGAATCCGTTGTCCTCGCAGTCCTGGAAGAAGCTCAACGGCAACCTGGCGGGCCTGCGCAACGATCGGGACTCGAAGGTGTACGTGGTCGGGTTCTTCATCGACCCGAGCTCCAACAACCCCGCGGGCAACCCCGCGATCAACGACATGGCGTGCGCGGGGACCGGCGCGGGAGACACGAACAACACGAACCCGTGCACGGTCGATGAATCCGACGCCCACAAGTTCGATACGTGCCGCGATCCTTCAGATCCCGAGAACGACTGCGCCTTTCTCGCAGACTCTCCCGAGCAACTCGCCCTCGTCTTGACGCAGATCGTGGAAGGGGAGCTGGCGATGGACGTCCCGGCGGGGGGAGGCGCGGCGGTGAACAGCTTCGGCACCAGCGGCGGCGGCAGCGAGGGGATCACCCAAACAAAGGTGGCCGCGCGGACCGAGTGGCCGGCCTGGAAGGGCCACGTAGAGCGGGAGCTTTGTGATGACCAGATCGAGGATCCTGCCAACGCTGGCACGTTTATCACGGCGCCCTACTGCCTCCAGGCGGTGTTCGACGAGCCCGAAGAGGAATTCGGACCGTGTCCGCAGTCACGTCAATGGGATGCCGGGGAGTGCCTGGAGCTCACGACGTGGTCCGACCGCCGGGTCTACATCACGGACGCAGGAAACAACATCCACGAGATTTACGATGGCTCGGACGCGACGTCCGAGTTTGTCGCGCAGCTCAACGCCCCTGAGCTCGCGATTCCCGGGGCGCCGTTTGACGTCACCTCGGCCACGCCGATCGCCGAATTCATCATGGGCAAGGACTGGAGAGATGGATGGAAGCTGCCCGGTCTCGCGGCGTCTTCTCCCATGGTGGTGCGCCGAGTGCCGAAGCCGAACCCGCAGTACGCGCCGTCGGTGGGGATCAGCGATCCTCACTGCGCCGGTCGATTGCTCGCGTCACCAGAGGAGGTCGATGGGGATCTCGTGACCTTCGCGGAGGAGGCGTGGGATCCCGCGCTCAAACTGACGGGAGGTTTCGCGAGTCACTACGAGTACCAAGAAGCCGTGCTCATCGGAGATGACCTCGGCTTGCTTCACGCCTTCCAATTCGACAGCGGCAATGAGATGTGGGCGCTGATGCCTCGGTTCTCGCTCGCCGCCGCGGTGTCCGAATACTCGTACGGCGGCGACGAGATGGGGCAGCCCGACAAGCTAGAAGATCACGTCTACGGGGTGTCGGGGACCGTCAATCACGGGTGGGTCTACGACGACGACGCTGGGATCTGGCGTCATCTCGCCGTCGTAGGCATGGGGGAGGGGGGCAAGCATCTCATCGTGATGGACGTCTCGCACATGAGCCCCGCCTCATCGGACGGGCCCATCGAGGTGCTCTGGACCAGCGACGACGCCGCTCTCAAGTCGTTTTATGAGCCGGCCCTCGGTGAGACGTGGGCGCGACCCGCGTTGACCTACCACATTGAGGAGCTCGGCGACGAGCCGGAGTCGTTGCTGGTGTTTGGATCGGGCTACGCGGATGCGGTGCCAACGAGCCCCTATCAGGGGCGGCGTCTTGTGGTGGCGGATGCGCTGACGGGCGAGCCGCACGAATACGCCGATTTGGCGCCGCCGACCCAGCAGGCCTACGAGTCGCTGTTTGCGTCGGTGGTCGATCCCGCCGTGGGTACGCATTGCATCTCGCGATTTTGGGGAGAGGCCCAAGAAACCTACATCGCGGATCCGGCGGGGCGATTGTTCCGTTGGGATCTCGCGGAAGGGTTCGATCACGAAGCGGACAGCGGAACTGGGCGCTGGAGCGCGAACGGCAACGTCGCGATGCCCGTGGCGACGTTCAGCGCGTGCGAGGCCGCGAGCGCGCCGTGCACGATCTCCGGCGGTAATTTCGCCGACCCATTCTTGTTCCCGCCGGCGGTCGTGTCCATCAATCGCATTGACGAAATCCCGGGCAACTCAGGGGGGGGCATCGGCGACGATGACCAAGATCAGTTCCTGATCGCCATGGTGAGCGGGAGTCCCTACGACGACACGCTGGACGCCAATGACACCGCGGTGGATTTTCATCCGAGCATGTATATCCTCGTGGACGACCACCGCGGATCGAACAAGCACGGCGGCTTCAGCATCCCGACGGTGACGGATCGGGTGCCCGTTGGCTCGAACCCGGCCTTCATGCGCGAGGTCCTCACAGATGTGGAGCGGACGCGGACGTTCTTGCCGTATCCGACCTTCTCTCCCTCCGCGACGACCCCGTGCCCTGGGAGCGCGTCATGGGATTCGTCAATTGGAATGTGTGCCGTCACTGACACCTTCAGCAAGCGCACCCGCCCAATTCGAGCGCCGCGGATCTCGGTGACGGGGCTCAATAGGCTCACGGGTTGCGCCGACCTCGATGATCCGGCGACCTGCACGGGCTCGGTGCTCGAGAGCGGTGTCGAGGTCTACACCATCGAGTTCACGGTCTTCGAGTCCGGTACCAACGCGTGTGAGCCGGGCTGGTATGACCCGGCGGAGGAGATCTGGCACTTTGACCAAGGGGCGTCCTACAAGCTCAGCTATTCGCTCGCCGTACAAGACGCGTCGGGCTTTGATCTCATGGCGGGTACCAGCTTGAGTTACCTCGCAAACTCCGGGGCGCTCACGTACTTGGGCGTTCAGCAGAACCTCGACGGTGACTGCGCGGACGGAAACTGCGGGCCGGTCCCTGGGGTTCCCTCGAATCCTCCCTGCGATCCCAACGACGTCGCGCCACCGGCGGACGTGACCTACAGCATCCCGCTCACGACCTCCGAGCTGGAGGGGTTCACGCGGATCCAGCAAAACGTGGCGCCGCCACCCGTGCCGCTCCCCTAGGCCCGCGGCGCGCTCAGGAGGAGGGCGTGGACGCGAGGGCCGCGTCCGCGGAGGGGAACCATGAGGCCGCCACGCGCACCGCGTTGGTCGCGGCGCCGAGCCTCAGGTTGTCGGCGGCGACGGTCATGCAGTAGCGCGTGCCGGTGGTGTCGTCGAGTCGAGCGCGCACGCGGCCCGCGAGCGCCTCGTCGCGGTGCTCCGTGGCGGCGAGGCTGCTCAGCCCTTGGCCGGAGGCGCCGCGATAGACCCGCACCCAGGGTGCTCGAGCGCCATCCGCGAGGAGCGTCTCGAGATTTTCAAGGGAGGTGGGTCGCTTCGTCGTCAGCCACAGCTGCTCATAGTGGCCGACAGCGACGGGGACTCTGCAGCACTGGGCGGACACGTCGAGGCCCTCGGCGGCCAATATTTTTCGGCTCTCACGGACCAGCTTTAGCTCCTCGCTCGAGAATCCTGTGGCGTCCGTGTTCCCTGCGTGGGGGACGACATTGGCCGCGTATCCCGACGGATCAAACGGGGCGCCGAGGCGGTCGGGTTGAGCGTAGCCGGTCTTGGACTGCTCGAGGAAGTCGTCGAGCGTGGTCGCGCCGGCCCCCGAGATGGCCTGGTAGGTGCTCACCTGCACGGAGGCGAGCCCCCATCGACGATGAATGGGCGCGAGCGCGAGGGTCAACGGGATGGTGGTGCAGTTTGGGTTCGCCACCAAGCGGACACCTTCGCGGACCTCTTGGTGGTTGACGCCCGCGACCACCAGGGGCACGTGTGGATCGAGCCGGTAGGTGTTGCTCTTGTCGATGACCCGATAGCCGAGCTCGAGCAGGCGCGGGCAGTAGTGGGCGCTGTGATCGTCGTCGAGCGCGACGAAGGCGAGATCTCCTCTCGGCGCGTCGGGGCCCTCAAGATCGCTGGCCGCGCGGACGGTGAGGGTGGCGCCGGCCCGGGAGATCTCTCGGGAGCGGCTGGCGAACAGATGGAGCGTGGCGTCGGGCCACGCGCGCTCGACGAGCGCGAGCAATTCCGTTCCAACCAATCCAGTGGCGCCGAGGATGCAGATCTCCATGGAGATGCCATATCACGGCGCGCACTCGGTCCCAAGCCGCGAGGAGCCGATCCCGCACTGGACTCGCTGCGGGCCGCCGCATCACCTCTGCTCCATAATTGAGAGGAATGGCGGGAGCGCGCGATCTGGTAGCCAGGCGCCGACGACGGTTGCGAGATCCCGGGCTTCCCTGTTAGCACCTGGTTCATGAGTGAAGCTCAACCCGCCGACGCCCTCGATCACGCGTTCTCCAAACTGCCAGCGGATTTTCACGAGCTTGCGGTCAAGACCATTAAGGGTCTGTCGATGGACGCGGTGGAGCAGGCCAAGTCCGGGCATCCCGGGATGCCCATGGGCACGGCGGAGATGGCGACGGTGCTCTGGTCGCGTTTTTTGGTCGTCGATCCGACCACGCCGGACTGGCCAGACAGGGATCGCTTTGTGCTCTCAGCGGGGCACGGGTCGATGCTCTTGTACAGCCTGCTGCACTTGTCCGGTCACGGCTTGACCCTCGACGACCTCAAGAACTTCCGCCAGTGGAACGCGCCCACCGCGGGCCACCCAGAGTACGGGCACGCGAAGGGCATCGAGGTGACGACAGGACCGCTCGGGACCGGCTTCGCCGCTGGCGTCGGGATGGCGCTCGCCGAGCGATTCATGGCCCACCGCTTCAATCGCGAGGGACACAACGTGGTCGATCATTACACCTACGGGATCGTGAGCGACGGCGACTTGATGGAGGGCGTGAGCGCGGAGGCGGCGAGCTTCGCGGGGCACCAGCAGCTCGGCAAGTTAATCTATCTGTACGACGACAACCAGATCTCCATCGACGGTGGGACAGAGATCACGTTCACGGAGAATGTGCGGGCGAGGTTTGAAGCCTACGGCTGGCATGTCCTCTCCGTGGATGGTCACGACGCCGCCGCCGTCGCCGCCGCGCTCGAGGCGGCGCGCGCGGACACGGCCCGCCCCTCCATCATCTGTGCGCGCACAGTGATCGGTCACGGCGCCCCTTCAGTGGCCGGCACCAGCGCGACCCATGGCGCCCCCCTCGGCGCAGAGGAGGTCGCCGCCACCAAGGCGGGCATGGGCTGGTCCGACGCGCCGTTCCATGTCCCCGGCGTTGTGCGCGAAGGATTTGGCCACATCATGAGCGACCGGGGAGAGGCGCGCCGGGCGTGGGAGCGCCGGATGGAGGTCTACGAGGCCGCCCACCCCGAGCTGTGCGCAGAGTTTCGAGCGCTGAGCGGCGGAGCGCTCCCAGAAGGGCTCTTTGAGGGGCTCCCGACCTACGAGGACGGAGAGTCGGTCGCGACCCGCAAGGTCGGCGCGAAGGTGCTCGCCGCCTTGAGCGCCGCACACCCGACGTTGGTGGGAGGCTCCGCAGATCTCGCCGGTTCCAACGGGGTCGCGATCAAGGACGTGCAAGCGATGCAGCCGGGCACGCCCAGCGGTCGCGCGATCCACTTCGGGGTCCGAGAGCACGGCATGGCCGGCATCTGCAACGGCATCGCGCTGCACGGGGGCATGCGGGTCTACGACGCGACGTTTTTGGTCTTCAGCGACTTCATGCGCGGCTGCGTGCGGCTCTCGGCGCTGATGGGGTTGCCGGTGACCCACGTATTTTCTCACGACAGCGTCTGGCTCGGCGAGGACGGGCCGACCCATCAGCCCATCGAGCACGTGATGAGCCTCCGCATGATCCCGAATCTCCATGTGGTGCGGCCCGCCGACCCCCGCGAGACTGTGGGCGCGTGGAAGCACGCCATGACCCGCACAGACGGACCCACGGCGATCATCGTGACGCGCCAAGGGCTGCCGACGCTGGCGGGGAGCCGCGATGACATCTCCCAAGGGGCGTACGCGGTCTGGGAAGCGCCCGGGGAAGGCGCGCTCGCTGGCATCTTGGTAGCGACCGGCTCCGAGGTGTCGTTGTGTGTCGAGGCGGCGGCCGCGCTGGCCGAGGACGGCGTCCGCGTGCGCGTGGTGAGCATGCCGTGTTGGAAGGCCTTCGAGGCCCAACCGAAGGCGGTGCGAGATGAGGTCCTCCCACCCACGATCCAGCGGCGCCTCTCGGTGGAAGCCGGCACGACGCTGGGTTGGGCGGCGTACGCAGCGGCGCAACATGGCATCGATCGCTTCGGTGCATCGGCGCCAGGAGCCATCGTGGCGCGCGAGCTTGGCATGCACGTCGACGCCGTCGTCGCGCGCTTTAAAGCGCTCGATTAGCAGGTGAGGCTGCGCGGCTGGGGCTCTGGCTTCGGGGATGTCGCTCGCCGTCACGCGGGCCCTGAGGCTCCGCTCGCGACGGTTGGCGTCTCGTGGCCGCGGCTCGGTAGCTGGGGTAGCTGCTGTTTTTCCCGCTTGGTGCCGGCGTAGTCCAAGGCGTGTATCGCGCACATGCACGAGAGGCTCGGCGTGGCCCTCGCCTTGGTGCGAACGGTCACGAGGCCTAGCCCACAAAACGTGATCACGGCCATGCATGGCCCCGCGCATATGGCATAGTCCGCGCGCGCGAGGGGCCGCGGGCGGCATACGAGCCCGGGACTCGCCCCTCACCGCGACGGAGACGTGACTATGGAAGACCTCAGCAAAGTTCGCAATATCGGGATCTCGGCACACATCGACTCGGGCAAGACCACCTTGACTGAGCGCATCCTGTTTTACACCGGCCGCATTCACAAGATTGAAGAGGTCAAGGGCAAGTCGGGCGTCGGCGCCACCATGGACTCCATGGAGCTTGAGCGTGAGCGCGGCATCACCATCCAATCCGCGGCGACGTACGTGGAGTGGGGCGACACCCACATCAACATCATCGACACCCCCGGGCACGTGGATTTCACCGTCGAGGTGGAGCGAGCGCTGAGCGTGCTCGACGGCGCGATCTTGGTGCTGTGTTCCGTGTCGGGTGTCCAGTCCCAGTCCATCACTGTGGATCGCCAGATGCGGCGCTACAACGTCCCCTGCGTCGCGTTCATCAACAAGATGGACCGCGCGGGCGCCGACCCGTTCAAGGTGACCGCGCAGCTGCGAGAGAAGCTCAAGCACAACGCCGTCATGGTGACCTACCCCATCGGCGCCGAGGAGAACCACGAGGGCGTGGTGGATCTCGTGACCCGCGAAGCCGTGTACTTCGACGGTGACAACGGCGAGACCATGCGCCGCGAAGAGTGTCCCGCGGAGCTTAAAGACGACGTCGAGGAGTACCGGAGCCTGCTCGTGGAGGCGCTCGGTGATTTCTCCGACGACATCGCGGAGAAGTTCCTCGAGGGTGAAGAGGTCAGCGCCGAGGAGATGTACCCCGTCATTCGTGAGGCGACCCTGCGCCGCGATCTGACGCCCGTCTTCTGCGGCTCCGCCTACAAGAACCGCGGGGTGCAGGTGCTCTTGAACGGTGTGGAGCGTTACCTCCCGACGCCACCCGACGTGGAGAACAGCGCCTTCGACCTCGACAACAACGAGGCCAAGGTCACGCTCCTCCCCAAGACCGACCTCCCGCTGGTCTCCTTGGCGTTCAAGCTGGAGGACGGCAAGTACGGTCAGTTGACCTACGTCCGCGTCTACCAGGGCACCATCAAGAAGGGCGAGTTCATCTACAATATGCGCACCAACAAGAAGGTCAAGGTTGGCCGTCTCGTGCGGATGCACTCCGACAAGATGGAGGAGATCGAGGTGTCCGGCCCTGGCGACATCGTGGCCCTGTTCGGCATCGAGTGCGCGTCGGGCGACACCTTCACGTCGGGTGAGCGGCTGTCCATGCAGTCCATGTTCGTCCCCGACCCGGTGATCTCCTACTCCATCACGCCCAAGGACAAGAGCGGCCAGACGAACTTCTCGAAGGCGCTCAACCGCTTCGGCAAAGAGGACCCCACCTTCCGCGTGAGCCGCGACGACGAGTCTGGAGAGACCATCATCGCGGGCATGGGTGAGCTTCACCTCGACGTGTACATCGAGCGGATGCGCCGCGAGTACAAGGTGGACACCATCGTGGGCGAGCCCACCGTCGCGTACCGCGAGACCATCATGAGAGAGTTCGACTACAACTACACGCACAAGAAACAGACCGGTGGCTCGGGTCAGTACGGTCGCGTGGCAGGGAAGATGAGCCCGATCGCGCTCGACGTGAACGATCACCTCGAGGAGGGCGCCGAGCCCGTCAACACGCACTACCAGTTCCACGACAAGATCGTGGGCGGGGTGATTCCTCGCGAGTACATCTCCTCGTGTGACAAGGGCTTCCGCTCCGCCATGGAGCGCGGCGTGCTCATCGGCTTCCCGGTCACGGGGATCTCCATGGTGCTCGACGACGGCGCCGCCCACGCGGTGGACTCCTCCGACATGGCCTTCCAGATCGCCTCGCGGGCGGCGTTCAAGGACGCGCTCCCCAAGGCGAAGCCGGTCATCCTCGAGCCCCTGATGAAGGTGCAGGTCGAGGGTCCCGAGGAGTTCCAAGGCGGCATGCAGACCAGCCTCATCCGGCGCCGCGGCGTCATCGTGGGATCCGAGACGAGCCACGGCAGCGTGATCATCGACGCCAACGTCCCGCTCGCCGAGATGTTCGGCTACTCCACCGAGCTTCGCTCTGCGACCCAGGGGAAGGCGGAGTACACCATGGAGTTCGCCAGGTACGGTCAGGTCCCCGCCAGCGTGCAAGAAGAGCTGATCAAAAAGTACGCCGACAACAAGAAGTAGTTGTTGTCCGGTGACTTCGAGCGCGCGCCTCGACCCACAAGGTCGGGGCGTGTGTCGTTAAGCGGTCGTCGACCCGAACGCGGTGCGCGCGGCCGCGTGTTAGGCTGTCGTCGTGACCGAGTACGACGAGCGCGCCGAGGCGAACGGGTGGAATGACCGATACGTGGAGGGACGCACGGGCTGGGATCTCGGCGCCGCACCCCCTGCGCTGCTTCGGGAGATCCGGGCGGCGATGGACCGTCACACGGAGCGCGGTGGCGGTCGACGACTGCGGGTCCTGGTGCCCGGATGTGGTCGCGGCCACGACGCGTTGGCCTGGGCGCGCGCGGGCGCGGAGGTCGTCGGCATGGACTTCGCGCGGCTCGCCGTGAAGGAGGCGACGGCGCTCGCGGAGCGGGCGGGGCTGCCGGTGCGCTACGTCGAGGCCAACGTGCTCGAGCTGGATCCCGCGTTCGTCGGGGCCTTCGATCTCGTGTGGGAGCAGACCTGCTTTTGCGCGATCCCGCTCGAGGCGCGCCGCGGCTACGCGATCGCGATGAGCGAGGCGCTCGACCAAGAGGGAGCGCTGTTGGGTCTATTTTGGAATCACGGCAATGAGGGGGGGCCGCCCTTCGACGTTGCGCCGGACCACGTGCTCGAGGCGTTCGCCGGAGTGTTGGAAGAGCGCGACCGATATGCGGTCAGCGACTCCGTACCCGCTCGCACACCGGAGTTTGTGATGCGGCTCGGGCGGCGCGCGTAAACCTGGCTGTGTGCGGGCGCGCCTAGGTGTGCTCGCGGGTCTCTGAGAACCGAATATTTGGGAAGCGCTCGAGCACCTTGGCCAAGTTCCACTTGTTTGGCGCGAGGTAGGACAGGTCCCCGTGCCCGTCGATGTAGAGGTTCGGCTCGCACTTGCGGCGGAACTCCTCCATATGCTTGGCGACCTCATGCTTGGAGAAGCCCTCGAGCACCGGGCTCACCCACCGCGTCGTTGTAAAATTGACCGCCTCGTAGTCGGCCTCGACCGTATATTCAGCGGACAGTCGGTGCTTCATGACCTCAAGCTGCAGCTGTCCGACGGCGCCCACCACCCAGGTGCTCCCGAGCAGCGGCTTGAACACCTGAATGGCGCCCTCCTCGGAGAGCTGCGTGAGGCCCTTCTCGAGCTGCTTGGCCTTCATCGGTGATTTAAGGATGACCCGACGGAACATCTCGGGGGCGAAGCTCGGGATTCCGGTGACGCGGAGGAGCTCGCCTTGGCTGAAGCTGTCACCGATCTTGATGGTGCCATGGTTTGGGATGCCGATGATGTCGCCCGCGTAGGCCGTCTCCACGAGCTCACGCGAGCGCGCCATGAACATCAGGGCGTTGCCCATGTTTACGTCGCGGCCGAGTCGGCAATGAAAGGCCTTCATCCCGCGCTCAAATCGACCCGAGCAGATGCGCAGGAACGCGATGCGATCGCGGTGCTTGGGGTCCATATTCGCCTGAATCTTGAAGACGAAGCCGGTGAACGCCGGCTCGTGGGCGTCGATATTCCGCGTGGGCACCTCTTCGCCAGGCGGAGGTGGTTCGACCGCGCATTTTCCTGTGATCGCCTCCCGCTGCTCCGGCGGCGGGGCCAAGCTGACGAAGGAATTCAAGAGCTCCCGCACGCCGAAGTTATTCATGGCGCTCCCAAACAGCAGGGGCGTCTGCTTGCCCAGCAAGAACGCCTCGTGATCAAAGGCGGGGGCGGCCCCCTCGAGCAGCTCGATGTCTTCGCGGAGCGAGGCGGCGAGGTCTTCACCGACGAGCTCATCGATCCTGGGATCATCGATCCCAGCGACGGGGTGGCCGTCGACGACGCGGTCGTCCTCTCCTGGCTTGAACAGGTGCAGCATCTTCGCCTCAAGCTCGTAGACGCCGCGAAATTGTTTCCCCATGCCGATGGGCCAGGTGCGAGGCACACACGGCATGCCGAGCTTGTCCTCGATTTCATCCAACAGGTCGAGGGGCTCTTGGCATTCTCTATCGAACTTGTTGACGAAGGTGATGACGGGCGTGTCCCGGAGCCGACAGATCTCGATGAGTTTCTCGGTGCGCGACTCGACCCCTTTGGCGCCGTCGATCACCATCAGCGCCGCGTCTACGGCGGTGAGGACGCGGTAGGTGTCTTCACCGAAGTCCGCGTGACCTGGCGTGTCGAGGAGGTTGACCTGGGCGGGTCGAGCGTCGCTCGGCGCGCCCGGGATGGCGTACATGAACGTCATCACCGACGTGGTCACGGAGATGCCACGCTCTTGCTCCATCTTCATCCAGTCAGACACGGCGTGGCGCCCGGCCTTCCGGGCTCGGATGGCGCCCGCCATCTGGATGGCGCCGCCGAACCACAGCAGCTTCTCTGTGAGGGTGGTCTTGCCCGCGTCAGGGTGACTGATGATCGCGAATGTGCGGCGAAGGGCGACCTCGCTGCGAATCTCGTCCGTGTCGGGCCCGCTCACGAGAGGCACCGTAGCAGCCTCGGCGCCGATTGGAAGGCCTCGAAATTCGGAGGTATTTGGCGCTGAGAGGAGCGCTCGTCCGCGCTCAACGTGCTCGCGCAGGGCCGCTCGCGCGGTCCACATGACGCCACCGTCTTCGCAGCCGAGCGCCTCCGAGCGTACTTGGCGTGTGCTAGCCTGCGGTCCCATGCGCGGCGCCCACTGGTTGTTCTTGCTGTCACCGCTCGGAGTGGTCGGGTGCGTGCCCATTGTGCCCACGTTGAGTTTGGACGGTAGCGGCGACACGTCGGATGAACGCCCCGCGTCACCGGGCGTCATGACGGAGGGCGGTGAGACCACCAGCGGCGACGCCGGGGATGGCGATGGCGATGGCGATGGAGACGGGGATGGCGGCCCGTGCGACGGAGGCTCGAGGCCCGGCACCGTCTGTCTGTGGGCTTGGGACGTCATCGCCGCAGGCGGGATCCCGACTGGGATCGACGCCGCCAGGATCGGGGAAGATGATCGCATGACCGTGGCGGCGGCGATGTTCACAGGTGACGGTCTCAAATACTGGAGCGTGACCGCAGAGGGGACCCTGGATCCCGGAGCGAGCGCCGATTTTGGGGATGGATTTCGTGATGTCGCGTTCGCCGACGTCAACGGGGATGGTCTGCGAGATCTCATCGGAGTACACCCGCAGCTGAACCTCGTCGTGCTCGCGCCAGGAGAGGCCGGCGGCGGGTTCGGGCCGTCAGAGACCTCTACGGTCTCGAGAGGGCCTCGGGCGATCGTTCCGGTCGATCTCAACGATGACGGACGCGACGAGCTCGTGGTGGTTCGCGAGACAGGAGGCTTCGGTGTGCTCTCGTACGGCGTCGCTGGATTCTCGACGCTTCAAACTTGGGACGGGGAGGGGCTGTTCTATGACGCGGCGACCGGGGACCTCGATCTCGACGGCGTCGCGGACCTCGCCCTGGTCGATGAACAAGGCGATCAGATACGACTGTTCCACGGGGTCGGTGATGGCACCTTTGGCGGCGCCGGATCCGTGGCGGTGGGAGATGCGCCGCGGGGGGTCGCGCTCGGTGATTTGACGGGAGATGGCCGCATCGACATGGTCGTGACGACGTTCGGCGATGATCGAATGACGAGCTATGTCGCTCAGCGAGGCCAAGGTCAGATGAGCTATCTTGAGACCTCGACGGTGCCTCTCGGCGTCGGGCCGTATACAGTCCGACTCGCGGATATGGACCTCGACGGGGTGCTCGACGCGATCACACCGATCAGCGGTCTCGGGGCGGTAGGCATCGTCCTCACGGACGGGACAGGGCAACTAGGAGAGCGGATCCCGTTCCTCACCGGATCGAGCCCGGTCGACGTGCTCGTCCGCGATTTTGATGACGATGGCATCCCGGACCTCGTCGTCTCCAACGCGGGCGCGCAGTCCCTGCTGCTGATGGGCTCCCATCCAGCGGGCTGATTCCACGTATTTGCGCCAGATCGCTCCGTTATGATCGAGATGTCATAACGGACGGAACTCCCCTCATTCGTCGAACTCGTCTTCGCTTGCTATGGTGTTCGTATGACTTTGACTTCTCTACAAAGACTCCTCGCGCTCGGAGGTCTCGCTTCGAGCCTCGCGGCCGCAAGCGGTTGTTCCGATGTTCGCTGGCCCGAGTACGGGGACGCGGAGACCGGGAGCGCGGACGACGCGGGCGACGCGGACTCGTCGACGTGGACGACCAATGGAGACGGCGACGGAGATGGAGACGGCGACGCGGCGGACACCAGCGACGACTACTCCACGTCGTCGGGTGGCTGTACGAGCTTTACGAATTCTGGCAGTGGAGACGGGGATGGAGACGGGGACGGGGATGGAGACGACGGCACCACAGGCAACGGGGATGGCGACGGCGATCCCTCGACCACGGGGGATGGCGACGGGGATGGCGACGGGGATGGCGATGGCGATCCCACGACCACGGGAGACGGAGACGGAGACGGCGACGGCGACGGAGACGGAGACGGAGACGGCGACGGCGATGGGGACGGCGACGGAGATGGGGACGGAGACGGGGACGGCGACGGCGACGGCGACGGGGACGGCGACGGGGACGGCGACGGGGACGGGGATCCCGACTATGGGAACGCGTGCAGCATGGACAGCCAGTGCAAAGACGACGTGTGCTGGGACTTCTCCAAGTACGATCCGTTCTGCTTTGGGAGCTTTTGCTCGACGACCTGTGTCACCGACGCGGACTGCGTGGCTGCCATGGCGGCCGCGAACGCGACCGACCCCAGCGCGTCGGACTGCGGATCAGACGGTCGATGCACGCTGATCGGGACGGGGCTCGGCATCTTCGGCTGTCAGTGACGACGCCGCGACGAGCCCACGAACACGCGCGCTGGATCCCTCATGGCTCAGTCAGCGCGCAGTATGAAGGGTAGTCGCTCGGGAGCGCCTCGGCGTACGGGGATGGCGCGGTCCCCCACGGGTGGGCCTGGAAAAAATCCCACACCGACGGCCGCGCGTCCGCGGGGATCGTGTGCCCATTTCCATGGTCGCAGATGAAGGCGAAGTGGTCTCGGTCTTGGAGCGCCGCGAGGTAGGCGTCGCTCGCGTCTTCAAAGGAGATATAGACGATGTCTTCGGGGCCGCCGTGAAAGATCATGGCCGCGAATTTGTTGTCCGGGTTCGGAGTCGGTGGGTCGTCTGTCAAGATCAACCCGCCAGAGTAGGTCACCACGCTCGCGATGTAGTTGGAGCGTCGAAAGCTCATCTGCGTGGTCTGGATTCCACCGGCGCTCATCCCGATGCTGTGAATGCGGGTGGGATCGATCCCCACCGCCTCATGGAGACAGCCGAGCACCTCATCCGCGAGGATGAGGTCGTCCTCCTTGGAGCCGGTCACCAGATGCCACGGGAAGGTGCCCGCGGCCGGGTCGCGGTAGGGCGCGACGACGGCGCCACCTTGATCCAAGATCTCTTGCACGGTCGCGTCTGAGAGTCCGTAGGTGGCCTCGTCTGGCGAGGAGCCTGTGCCATGCCAGTAGAAGACGACCGGGCCATCCAGCTCGGCGGCCTGCTCGGACATCTGGATTCGGACAAAGCGGGAGGGGATGCCTGCGGCGGAGAATTCCACCTCGCCGAGGAGGACAGCGGGGCAGGTGGCGGTGGGTCGAGGCAGGGCCGGGCTGTCGCCGTCGCCGTCACCGTCGCCGTCACCGTCGCCGTCACCGTCACCGTCGCCGTCACCGTCGCCGTCACCGGCATCCGCGGTCGATGAGGTCGTCGTCGCGTCGTCGGAGTTCGAGTCCCCCTCCTCCGATGCGCAGGAACTGGCGAGGAGGGAGGCGAAGAGTGCACCGCGTTTCCACATGCCGGGAGTGTAGCCCACCGAGGCGGACGCAGCCCCGCCGACTGGCGCATCCGTCGGATCAGGCGACCAGCAGGCGGATACCGTTGGGGACGGCGCGGAAGCTGACTGGGGCGCGACCGGGTTGCTCGCCGTCGAGCTCGAGGAGCACCTCGGCGTCACTTCCCGGCGGGAGAAATAACTCGATGCGCGACGCGTGACCGTGGCCCACGTTGCGGAGCCGGAGGTGCTTGCCCTTGAAGCTCCGCGCCAAGGCATGGACGACGTGCGATTTTTTCATGCCCTCCATCAGCACGTAGGCGAGCTTGCCGTCGGTGATCGACGCGTGTGGACACGCGTGCATCCCGGCGCCGAAGTACTGGCCGTTGCTCACCACGAGCAAGGTGAGGTCGACGCGTCGGGCCTCCTGCTCGTCGAACCTGACCATGACCGGTCGATTCTTGTATCGGAAGATGCCCTTGAGCGAGGCGGTCACGTAGGCGGCGGTCGGGCCGAGCGATCGGTTCGCCTCGAGGACGAGATCGGAGACGAGGCCGCTGATCCCCGCGCTCGAGGTGTTCAAAAATGGACGCGTGACGGTGGCGCCGCCGGGCGCAGAGAGCGTCGCGAGCCCGTAGTCCACCGTGCGGGGGGCCGCCCGAGACATCCGAGCGACCTGCTTCTCGGGCCGGAGCACACCGAACTGTCGCTGAAAGTCACCGCCGGTGCCTGCGGCGACCAGCCCGAGCATGCGGTCGGGGAAGCGGTTGTTGCCCTCCTCATCGACGAACCCGCTGAGCACCTCGTTGTTGGTCCCATCACCTCCGACGCTGACGATGAGCTCCGCGCCCGACTCCAGCGCCGCTTGACAGAGGGCGGTGGCGTGGCCGGGGGCTGTCGTCTGCGTCACCGTGAGGTTGGAGAACTCGCGGTGGAGCGCCGTCTTGATGGAGGGCCACCGGCGCGCGGCGCCGCCGCTCGACGCGGCGGGGTTCATCACCACCGTGACGGCGGCGTCTTTGTATTCCGAGTCGTTCACGAGGGGGGGCTCATCATCACAAGGCCGCGGTGGCGGAGATCTTCAACAGTGTCGGCGAGGGTGACCATGGGGTCCCGCGCGCGCCATCCCAGCTCACGCTCCGCGCGCGAGGCGTCGCAGTACCAAAAGTGCTGGGCGATATCGACGCTGTGGGCGTCGGGGAGCGAGTCGTCGTCGCCCATCAAGTCGTTGGCCCGTTGGGTCAGCCACACGTTCAGGCGGGAGATGGCGCGAGACTTGGGCATGCGAAAGACGGGCGCGGACAGGTCGCTGACGCGGGCGATGCGGCTCAAGAAGGTGCGCGTGCTGCAGTTGCACGCGTTCAGCAAGTAGCAGCGCCCGGAGACCCCGCGCTGAAACGCGAGGACGAGCCCGCGGGCGGCGTCGCGCGCGTCGACGAAGGCGATCCCGCCGTGGGGGGCCACCGGAAGCGGCTGCTCAAGGTAGCGACGGACGTCCAGAGTCGACGATCCGTTGAGATCTCCAGGCCCTAGCAGCAAGGAAGGGTTCGCGACGACGACCTCAAAGTCATCAGCGCATTGGTCCAGGGCCCACTGTTCGGCGTAGAGCTTGGAGCGGTAGTAGCCCCAGCGATTGATGAGCTCGAGCGGCCGCTCGAGGTTCTCGTCGGCGACCTCTTCGTCGGACTCGCTGATCGCGAGGGTGCCGCTCGTGCTCGCGAGGACGACTCGCTTCACCTTGGCGGTCTTCGCGGCGCTCAGCGCGACCTTCGTCCCCTCAAAGTTCACCCGCATCATGTCCAGGGCGTCCTCTGGATCGCGAGACACCTGACCTGCACAGTGGAACATCCCTTCGCAGCCGAGGGCGGCGCTCGCGACGGCGTCGGCGTCGAGGACGTCTCCTTGGAGTCGCCTCACTTGTGGGGGGAGCAGGCGCGCCGCGCCTGAGTCAGGGTTTCTGCACAAGGCGACGACCTCGCAGCCGGCCGCGATGAGCTCCGCGCACAGGTGCTGTCCCAAAAATCCCGTGGCGCCCGTGACGAGCACCCGCTGTCCAGCGGTCGCGACCGCGTTTTCGTTGGATTCACTCACAGCGCAAATGCCTTTTGAAAGAGTTGGAGGAGCGCGATGTCGTTGCTCTTGACCTTCCCGCTCATGAACTCTGCCACGGACGGGGTGTAGCTCTCCTTGACGATCTTGGTGAAGATCTCCTCGCTGGTCTTGAGGACGCAGTCGGCCTTGCCCCCCTCGGGGCGACCGGGCCCAAGCCTGCAGGTCTTCGCCTCCATCACGAGGTTCCACTTGCTGTCCTTGGCGTCGGAGATGGAGAAGTAGAAGCTCACCGGCTTGTCCACGACGCCGGTGACGTACTGGCCTTGGAGGTCGTCCATGAGGATCGCGAGGGTGGATTTTCCGTTCGCCGTGGTGGGGAACGCCGGCTCTGGCGCCTCAAGATCGAGGAGGTCACCGTCGCGGAGCACCTCCACCGCCTGCTGCGTGAGCTTCGCGATGGTGCGGTAGGCGTCGGTGCGCTTCATACCATCCACGCGATCTTGGAGGCGCGCGTACTGGAGCGGGACACCAATTCGAGCCTCGACCTTGCGGCCGCGCGGCACCGCCGCGCCCTTGGGGAGGACCTTGTGCACGCCGCCGAGCCACATGGGCAGCACGTCGATTTGGTGGGTCATGATCAGGGTGCCAATGAGCGGCAAGAACTCCTTCATGACGCCGTCATCGCTGCGGGTTCCCTCGGGGAAGATGAGGACGGTTCGACCGCGCTCGAGCTGTTCGCCCGCCTGGCGAAGCGCCTTCCTCAGGCCGCTGCGGCGGTCAAGGGGCGCCATGTAGGTGAAGTTTTCAAACCATGCTCGCCGCCACTTGTCCTTGAAGAAGTAATCCTCCGCGGCCAGCGCGACGAGCTCGTCTCCGTAGCTCCCGAGGGCGTACTTGACGAGGCCCATGTCGAGGTGGCTGGAGTGGTTGGCGACCACGATGGTCGGGCGGTTGTGTGGGATGTTCCCTTTCCCGCGGATCTTGACGTTGAGCGCCTTGCCGTAGAAGTTGCGCTGCGCGGAGGAGAGCACCGGGAGCGCGAGGTCTCGCACGGGCGCGGGGATCACGATGTCTGCGTCCTCGTCTTCGACCTCGGCGGTCTTGGAGACGTGCTTGGGCGCGGCGCGGGCCACGAGCTGCTCGAGGTCGGACACAGTTGAAGCGTTTGAGATCTCTTCTGGCGAGGCGTTCGGTGCGTGGGCGTCGAGCGCCGCGGCGAGCTCGGTGAGCGTGAGGCTGTCGAGGCCGAGGTCGTTGGCGAGGTGATGCTCGAGCTTGATCTCAGATGCGGCGCGCTTGCTGACGGCGGCGATGGCGTTGCGCACCACCTCGGACGCGCTCCCCGTCGACTTTCGGATCGCTTTTTCGGCGCGCTCGAGTCGCTCGATGAAGCGACGGACGTCGTTGCGCTTCACCTTTCGCGTCGCGGTTCGGGGGAGCTTCGCGTCGGAGACGTGCACGATGGTGGGTCGCATATGCCGAGGGAGCCGATTGATCGCCTCTAGCAGGTTGGCGTGGGCGGCCTTCTTCCGCTCATTGTTGGCGGTGGCGCCGGCCGCGTCCGGTTTGTCGACGACCCCGAGGCAGGCCACGTGCTCATTCCCCTGTCCGTCCGGCACCCCGACCACCGAGAGCTCGTCGAGGTGATCCACGGCGCCGAGGGCGTTCTCGACGTCGTCGGGGTAGACGTTCTCACCGGTGGTCGTGACGACGACGTCTTTGCGGCGTCCCACGATTTGCAGGCGGCCCTTCTTGTCGAGCTTGCCAAGATCACCGGTCTTGAGCCAGCCGTCCTCCATGACCTCTGCGGTGGCGGCGTCGTCGCCTGCGTAGCCGCGCATCACGTTGGGGCCCTTGGCCCACACCTCGCCGACGCCGTCGTTGTCTGGCTGCTCAATCTTCAGCTCCACGCCTGGGATGGCCTTCCCGACCGAGCCGGCGCGATTTTTTGGTCCCGCGCTCGCGACCGCCAGGACCGGCGCGGCTTCGGTCAGGCCGTAGCCCTCTGCGATGTGGAGGCCGAGCCCAGCGAAGGTCTTGTGCACGTCTTTGGGCAGCGCGGAGCCCCCAGAGATCAGGGTGCGGAGATGGCCGCCGAGGCCCCGGTGCACCGGGCCAAAGAGCAGCTTGCCGACGTCGAGTCCGACCGATCGGCTCGTCGCGGTGTTGACGTTCATCAGCCAGTTGAAGATGAGATCGACCGTGGACCCTTTGTCTTTGATCTGTCCGAGGATGCGCCGCTCCAAGAGCTGCCACACGGCCGGGACGCCGACCATGGAGGTGACCTTGCCAAGCTCGAGCCCCTTGACGACGCGATCACCCGCGACCTCGTCGAGATAGACGACGCGCGCGCCGCGAGAGTAGGGCAGCAACATGCCGCAGGTGAACTCGAAGGTGTGGTGCAGCGGGAGCACCGAGAGCAGGCGATCCGATTGTTTGAGCGGGAAGACGGGGGCGAGGGCGGCGATGAGCGCGGTGAAGTTCTCGTGCGACAGCATCACGCCCTTGGGGTCGCCCGTGGTGCCCGACGTGTAGATCAAGCTCGCGATCATGTCGTCGCTGATCTCGACCTCCGGCGCCGTGAGTCCGGGCTCGTCGGCGGCGATTTCGTGGAGGTCGACGCGCGTGATCTCAGCGTCCGAGGGCACATCGACAGCGCCGTCATCCAACATCACCGCGGCACCCGAGGCTCGGATGATGTTGGCGAGGGCGGCCGCGTCAATGTCGGCGTCGACCGGCACCGCGGTCGCGCCAGCGCGCAGCGTCCCGAAGTAGGCGAGGGGCCAGTCCGGGTGGTTCTTGGCGCACAGGATCACGCGGTCTCCGGGCTTGACGCCCATGCGCGCGAGTCTTGACGCGACGCACGCGCTCCTGCGATCGACGTCGAAGTAGGTGACGCGGGTGAGCTGCTCACCCTCGAGGCGCTGAAACGCGAGGGCGTGCTCATGCCTGTCGGTCATGTCCGCGACCATGCTCACCAGGTTCTCGTGCCGACGGAGTGGCTTCTTTGTTTTCTCGAGTTTCTCGATCAGCAGGGGCTCCGCCCACGTGTCGAAGCCCCGCGTGTGAATGTTGAGCCAATAGTCGCGCCACTGGATGTCCTGGGGGTTCCACGGGAGGCGGACCTGGTCCTCGGGCGTGAGTCGAGCGTGCAGGGCGCGGGTGTTGGCCGCCGAGAACCGATACTCGTACTTCGTGATGAACGGGATGAAGGCGCCAACGATCTCCTCGACCACTGAGGAGGTCTTGTGCATGGCCTCAGTTTGTTTGCGAACAGGCTCGGTGATCGTCGCGAGGGGGGTGCCCTTCGCGCGCTTGAGGAGGGAGGACGCGAGCTTTGTGCCTTTGCGCCACGCCGGCGCGGAGAGACGCTTGTACTGTTCGAGGGGGACGAGGGCGGGCTCGGTGTGCGCCTGCAACAGGTTGAGGACGGCGTTGCCGTCGGACTTCCCGCGGTAGCGGATTCTCTTGGAGAGGGCGATGAGCTCCCCGGCGCGGCGAACCTTCAGGGGGTTCTTGTCCGCGGAACACAGCTGGTAGACGGGCTCGTGCTCTCGCTTGAGCAACGCGCCGAGGGCCGCGATCATCCCGGACGCGCACAGGTCCACGGGGATGAGGTCGTAGTGGCAATGATCCCCAACGGGGATGTGTTGCAGCCCTTGCATCGCGAGGTACATGATCGGCGTGGAGGTCTGAATCCCCTCACACCACCCCTCACATGGATAACTGACCGAGGACTCCACGATGCTCGGACGGACGATGGAGACTGGCAGGCCGCTCGACAAGAGCACCTGCTCGCCGATGCTCTTGGTGTAGGTGTAGATATTGGGCCAGCCCCAAAACTCGGCCCGCTCACGACCGGCCTCCACGAGCCGCTGTCGCACGAACCGATCCTTGACCTTCTTTAGCTCGTCGTCGAGGGACGGCCCGGAGAGCGGCTCGCGTTTGTTCTTGAGGTTGCGCTTGGCCTCGTCGAGGAGGTGGCTCTGGCGCGGGGCGTCCTCAACGCGCCGCCGCGTGTGCTCGACGACGTCGAGGCACTCTGCCATCTCGTTCTCGGCGTTCCAGTGGCTGACGTCGAGCTCGTCGGCGCGCGGGAACGGGAACTCGAGCGGGTTGCGCTCGACGACCAGCCCGTCGCGTCTCCCCACCACAAAGCAGGTGCTGGTGTGCAGGATGGGGACGTCGCCGAGGGCGCGGGCGACCTCCACGAGATACTGCGCACCGAAGGCGTTCACCCCGAGGGCCTCGTGGAGCGGCGGGTTGAAGTCGACGACACCCGCGACGTTCACGATGGCGGGTTTGTCTTTCTTCATCTTCGCGAACAGGTCGTCGGAGATGCCGAGGTTCGGTTGGCTCACGTCGCCGCCGGTGGGGACCACCTTCGCGCGGATGAACTCGTCGAATTCCTTGCCGGGTCGGGTCGCGCGGATCGGGTCGAACACGGGGGACGGCGCGATCTCACTCCAAAATCGAGTCTCGGCGTCCATGGTCTTCTTCTCTCGGACCATGACGTACAGCGTCCCGACGTCGGGGTAGCGGTCGAGCAGGAGGCTGAGCCACACCTTCCCGAGGAAGCCTGTGCAGCCGATGACGAGCAGGCTCTGGCCAGAGAGCTGTGCTTCGACGTCAAGGAGAGAGGGCGTGGAGTCGTTGGGTTGGGTCACAAAGGCTCCTTTAACTGACCTGGGTCATCATGATCGGCGTGTAGTTCACGCAGGTGATCTGAGGATCCTCAGGCGCGCTCTCCTTGGCCATACGAATCGCCTCGGTCATCGAGGGCGCCGTCTCGTATCCGAGGATACGAGGGACGTATTCGTTGTCGGCGCCGACGACGATGCAGCGACCTTGATGCTTGCGCCCGGCCGTGCCCCAGTACCACATATAAAATGGGTGGTTGGGGTGGAAGCTGTGCCCGTGCCGGTACATGCGGATATAGGCCGGGTTGCGGGAGAACTTGCGCTCGTAGCGTTTGTGAAGCTCGAAGTCGTCGCTGGTCTCCGTGAGGATCTTGTGGAAGAACTCGGTGTACGGCGCGTGCTGCTCGTGGTCGAAACGATCCGAGCACGGGTGGGTGATGATGATCGTGCCGCCCTCTTTGAGCAGGGGCTTGCCGCGGTGCAGATTATGGAAGTAGCCCTGCGCGAGCACCTGCACCAAGACGGGGTTCAAGAACGCGCCGACGTTGTACGGGCTGATGTACGGGATGCCGGTGATTTGAATGTCCGCTTGGTCCTCCACATCGACGAGATATTGCTCGTAGCACTTGTCCACCGTGTGTTTGTGGCAGGCCTCGGTCTCGCCGGCGAAGACGCCGGTGATGGCGTAGGGCGCCCGGTAGCGATCAAAGATCTCTTGCCGCGCGGCTTGGGGGAGGCGGTCCAACGCGAACAGCGTGGAGCGGAGTTTGAACTTCTCAAACGAGGAGTAGTCGTCGGGGTTCTTCGCCAAGAAGTCCAGGTTCCCGTCAAACATCCGGTTGTTGACGGTGGACTCGATGTGGAAGATGTCGAGCTTCTTGTTGATGAAGCGCCCGATACGATCCACGCTCCGATGCAGGCCGGAGTTCTCGGGGGTCATATACGACCCGCCCTCCATCATGGTGCGCGGGTTGTGGTGTGCGGCCAATGTGCGGCCGCTGCAAAGGCCCACGCCGACAGACTTGTGGCCGCCGTCCATGGGCACGAGGTTCAAGTTCACGTAGATGATGAGATCGGACTCGACCGCGGCTTTTGAGAGTTCGACCTCTTCGCCCGCGTCGGTTTTTCCGAGGTAGGCGAGCTGCTCGGGATCTTCTGCGTCGTGGTTGTACAGTCGCTCGGGCCAGAATCGATTGAAGACGCGATCGCCCACCATGCGCTTGATCTCGTTCTCCTTCATGTGCCGGTGGTAGGCCACCGCGACGATGATCTCGATGTCCTCCACGCCGTGCTCGTCGAGCATGTCGAGGACGATGTTGAGCACGCGCGCCCGAATGTCGGGGCGGCGCATCGGCGGCAGCGGCAGCGAGATGTCGTCGACCGCGATGACGACCTTCATCCCTGGGCGCAGCTTGGCGTACAGCGGCTCGCAGCCGAAGGGGTGGTTGATGGCGTAGCGAATCGCCGCGTCGACATCCTTGAGGCCGTCGACGGGGGGCTTGGGGTAGATGCAGCGCGTGCCGACGGGGAGGTCGACTTCGATGATGCTGTCGCCGGAGAACATCACCCTCGGGGCGCTGTTCTTGTCCAGGTACACGATATTCGGATTAGACACGGAAGTATTCTTCGTTGGAGAGGGTGTGGTTAGGCGGCCTTGTCGAGGCGGATGACAGGCCATTGGTAGGCGTGAGCGAGCCGCAGGAGGGCCGCGTCGGGGTTGACGGCGGCGGGTCGTCCTACGACGGAGAGCATGGGGACATCGGAGTAGCTGTCCGAATAGCCGAAGCACTCGGCGAGATCGTGGCCCTTGGTGCGCGCGTGCTCGACGATCAGGCGAGCCTTCGTCGGACCGGCGACCACAGGTCGCAAGAGCTTCCCCGTGCAGTGTTCGTCGTTGATCTCGAGGCGGTTGCCGACCCAATGGTCCGCGCCGAGGTCCGCCGCGAGCCGCTCGAGCAGGAAATCGAGGGCGCCAGAGATCAACACCACTTCTTGTCCCTCGGCCTTGCACCTCGAGATGAGGTCGCGGGCGCCGGTGAACAGCGCGTCCTTCATGGCGAAGTTGTAGGTGTCGTCCGCGAGGCAGACCAGGCGATCCTCTGACATCCCGGCGAAGCACTCGAACAGCTGCTCGTTGAATGTTCGTCGATCGCGAAGCTCCGACAAAAGGAGTTGGGGGGCGCGCAAGGCCAACCGAGCCAGGCTCTTGGCAGAGCGCAGCGGGTTGATCTGGTTCGCCATATAATAGATGGCGGTGTGCATCAGATTTGTGCGCACCAGGGTTCCATCAACATCGAAATAGCTCGCGGTCACGTGGGCCTCGCTCCTTGGCGCCCGAGGTCCGAAATTCGTGTCGGACGGGGCGTTAGAGGCGGTATTTCGGCCTTTTGAGGCGGAGGTGTCAAGTGTCATGCGCGCGTCGCGACACTTCCTTCGATCGCGAAATCGCGGGCCCGTGATCCTCGCAAGTGCGAAACGCTATGCACGCTGCGAGCGGGCGCAGCGGAACGCCATGCGGGCGCGCTTCAGCCTCGAATTCGTAGGACCGGCTGGTGAGCACCTCCGGCGCGCCGCAACCCGAGAGGGGCGTGTCTCGCGCCTTCTGTCGCGCTCGGGGCAGGCGCAGGGGTGTGAATGGCTGATTCGGCCCGCACACGACGGATCGTATGGGGCGCGCCGGGCTGGTATATCCGCACCGTGGTCGAGCAAATCACCATCCGGCGGCCAGATGACTGGCACCTTCACCTCCGAGACGGGGACGCGATGCGAGCGGTCGTTGGTCACTCGGCCCGTGTCTTTGGCCGGGCGATGGTGATGCCGAACCTCGTGCCGCCGGTGTTCACCGCCGAGGACGCGCAGGCATATCGCGCGAGGATCGTCGAGGCCATCGGTCCCGAGAGCACCTTCGATCCAAAAATGACGCTGTACCTCGCGCCACAGACGACGCCGGATCATATCGACGCGGCGATGGCTGCGGGGGTGCTCGCCGTCAAGCTGTATCCCGCGGGCGCGACCACGAATTCCGACGCCGGTGTCGCCCGCTTGGACGGCGTATATCCGGCCCTCGAACGCATGGAGGCCGTCGGCATGCCCTTGCTGATTCACGGGGAGAGCACGGATCCATCGGTCGATATTTTTGACCGCGAGCGCGTGTTCGTCGAGCAGACCCTCGCGCCGCTCGTCGAGCGATTCCCCGCGCTGCCGGTGGTGCTCGAGCACATCACGACGAGCGACGCGGTCGACTTCGTCTCCGGCGCGAGAGCGCGTGTCGCCGCGACGATCACCGCCCATCACCTCTTGATGAACCGGAACGCCATCTTCGAGGGAGGGATCCGCCCGCATCATTATTGCTTGCCTGTGCTCAAGCGGGAGCGCCATCGCGAGGCCTTGGTGCGCGCGGCGCTGTCTGGCGATCCGCGCTTCTTCGCGGGGACAGACTCCGCCCCGCATGGCGTGGATCGCAAGGAGCGAGCTTGCGGCTGCGCCGGCTGCTACACCGCCTTCGCGGCGATTGAGCTCTACGCGCAGGCCTTCGAAGACGCGGGTAACCTCGCCCTCCTCGAGGGGTTCGCGAGCTGCTTCGGCGCAGACTTTTATGGCCTCGCGCGCAACGAGGGCACGATCACGCTCGCGCGGGAATCGTGGGAGGTCCCAGCCACCTATCCCCTCGGAGACTCGGAGGTGATCCCATTATTCGCGGGTCAACGCTTGCGCTGGAGGGTCCAGCCGTGAGCGCGGGCGAGTTTGAAGCCTCCTCCTTGATGCTCGACGCGGCGGGCGGGCTCGCTGGCGACATGTTTTTGGGCATGCTCCTCGATCTCGGCGCCGACGCCGAAGGGCTGGAATCGACGCTGCGCAGTCTTGACCTGCCAGACTGGTCGATGGAGGTTTCTCAGGCCACGCGTCGGGAGGTGGGCGCGACGCGAATTTTGTTCACCGTGCCGCACGAGCACGGGCACCGTCACCTCCCGGAGATTGAAGCGAAGATCGCGGCCTCGTCCATGTCGGCGCGGGCGAAAGCGTGGGCGACGAGGACCTTTTACGCGCTCGCCACGGCGGAGGCCGCGGTCCACCGCATCGCAGTGGAGCAGGTCCATTTTCATGAGGTGGGCGCCGCGGACGCGATTCTTGATATCTGCGGGGCATGTGTCGCGCTTGATGAGCTCGGGATCACGAGCGTTCGCTGCGGTCCGTTGCCCTCCGGGAGCGGCGTGGTGAGGTGCGACCACGGTGAATTGCCCGTGCCAGTTCCCGCCGTGCTCGAGCTCGCGGCGGGTCGCTTTGAGATCGCGCTCGGGCAGGGGGAAGGCGAGATGGTGACCCCCACGGGCATGAGCCTGGTCGCGGCGCTGGGGCAGCCGATCGAGCCCGGCGTCCGCTTTGTGCCGCAGCGGGTCGGCTATGGCGCGGGCGCGCGCGAGACGAGTGTTCTCAGAGGTGTGGTCGGAACCTTCATCGGGGGGCGTGGGATCGGGCGCGACGAGTCCACCGGTGAGGGGGCGGGCGCCGCTCTTCAGCGGGAGTCCGTCGCGCTCTTGCGAACCAACGTGGACGACGCCACAGGTGAACAGTTGGCCTTCGCGATGGAGTTGATGATGGAGCAGGGGGCGCTCGACGTCACCGCGATCCCGTGCATCATGAAGAAGGGGAGGCCGGGCACCGTCGTAGAGGTGATGTGCGCCCAGGACGATGACGCGCGTCTCGCCAAGCTGTTGATGAAGGCGACTGGTTCGCTCGGGGTGCGGGTGACTCGCACGCCCCGCTTCGTGTTGTCGCGGGATTTTGTGGAGGTCCACTGCAGCTACGGCACCATCACCATGAAGGTGAGCGAGGCTGGAGCGATCCCCGAGTATGAGGAGTGCGCCCGCGCTGCGCGACAGGCGGGGGTGTCGGTACACGAGGTTTCTAGCGCGGCTCGTGACGCCTATCGGGTCGCGCAAGGGGGAGACGAGTGAGCGCCTCGGCGACAGCGGACCCGCGCTACCACCGCCTCTCCGAGTGTATTCGGGGCTATGGTTCAGCCGTCGTCGCCTACTCGGGTGGCGTGGACTCGACGCTGGTCGCCGTGGTGGCGCACCGGGAGCTCGGCGCCCGCGCGTTGGCGGTGACGGGGATCTCCGCGTCGCTGTCGGGATCCGAGCGCATCCACGCGATGGATCTCGCCAAGAACCTCGCGTTGCCGCACCGCTGCATGGACACGGACGAACTCTCTCGCCCCGGGTACCGCGCCAACGCCGGGGATCGCTGCTTTCATTGCAAGTCCGAGCTGTTTGAGCGGCTCCGATCCTTGGCTGAACGCGAGGGCTTCGCCCATGTTCTCTCCGGTGACAATCTCGACGATGTGCGGCCCGGAGGACATCGTCCGGGGATGCGCGCCGCGGCGGCGTGGTCGGTTCAAAAACCCCTCATCGAAGCAGGGCTCGGAAAAGAAGACGTGCGCGCGCTGGCGAAGATGCTCGACATACCCAACCACGCCAAGGTCGCGTCGCCGTGTCTCGCGAGCCGCGTGCCCCACGGCGTCGCTGTGGACCGGGAGGTGCTCGCGAAGATCGAACGGGCAGAGGCGGCGGTCCGGACGCTCGGCTTCACCCAGTTCCGCGTTCGTCATCACGGGGACATCGCGCGCATCGAGCTTGGTGGCGCGGAGCTCGAGCGAGCCATCGTCGAGCGCGCCGCGCTCGTGCGCGGCGTCAAGGCGGCGGGCTATCAATGGGTCACGCTGGACCTCGCTGGGTTTCGTTCGGGCTCTCTCAACGTGGTGTTGAAGGGAGAGACAATTCAATCGTGAGCGACGCTCGCGAAGATCGGCTGCGAGAGATCCTCGGCGCGCATGCGCGAGGGGAGCTGAGCGAGGGAGCGGCACAGAAAGCCCTGAGGGCGGCATTTGAGCGCGATCTAGGGTTCGCGAAGCTCGACACGGACCGCGCGAATCGGCGGGGGTTTCCCGAGGTGGTCTATGGCGCGGGCAAGACTCTTGAGCAGCTGCGGGGGATTGTCGGCGCGTTGCTGTCCGCTCATAAGAATATCCTGTGCACGCGATTGGACCCGGAGGTCGGCGCGGCGCTCGTCCGAGAATTTGAGGCGCTGCGCTACGATGAGGTGGCGCGGGTGGCCTACGCGCATGGCGACCACGCGCGCCGCGGCCAGGGGACGATTGGGGTGGTGGTCGCGGGGACCTCCGACCTCCCGGTGGCGCGCGAGGCGGAGCTTTGCGCCGCTGTGATGGGGAATGAGGTCCGCACGTGGACTGATGTGGGGGTCGCAGGGTTGCATCGTCTGCTCGGTGTCCTGGATGAGATCCGGGAGGCCCGCGTCGTCATCACGGTCGCTGGGATGGAGGCGGCGTTGCCGTCGGTGCTCGCGGGCCTGCTCGCGCGGCCGGTGGTGTCCATCCCTACCTCTGTGGGGTACGGCGCGAGCTTTGACGGTCTCGCCGCGCTGCTGTCCTCGCTGACCGCGTGCGCTCCAGGGGTCGTCACCGTCAACATCGACAACGGCTTCGGCGCCGCGTACGCGGCCTCGTTGATGAATCGCGCCTAGGTCACCGCGCGGGGTGCTCGCTCGCGTCGATGTGCGCGAGGAGATGATCGTTGACGTCGAGCGGTGATAAGAGCGGCGACATGTGCACCCCGTCCTCAAGCTCGACGTGCTGGACAGCGGGATTGCTCGCGGCCATCACGGCGCACACCCGGCGGGCGGACAACCGCGAGTCCGCGCCGGACAGGACGAGCGTTGGGACCGTGAGCGTCGCGACGTCTCGGTGTGAGGTGGTGTCGAAGCAGGTGTCTTTGACCTCCTCAAACAGCTTGCGAGCCGATCGGGTGAAGCCGTCGCGGGCCTCTGTGGACATGCTGTTCCATGTGTCCGCGCCGCTCCAGTAGTCGACAAAACGCTCGATCCACGGCTCCGTTCCGCCAAACTCCTCGTCGAGAAATTGACCATCATGGTCGTAGTCTTCGAGCTCTTGAACGCCGACGCGGTCTCCGCTGGAACGCAGCACGCCGTAGGCGACCGGCTCGTAGGCGCCCAGGCTTCGGACCAGCGCCGGTCTCTCTAGCGCATAGCCGAGGGCGAGTCGTCCACCGTAGGAGTGTCCGACGAGATGGACCGGGGCGGCGATCTTGTCGGCGATCGCCCGCACCAAGTCGAGGTCCATGCGGGTCTCGAAACGCGTCGATCCTCTCCATGCGTCGGTCTGTCCGTAGCCGAGGAGGTCGGGGGCGTACACAGGGTGGCCGCGCCGAGTCAGCTGCTTGGTGAGCCGGCGCCACTGGCCTCCGGAGAGGCCGCTGCTATGGAGGCAAAGCACCGGTGACCGCGCGCCGTCGAGGCCGGACGCGCTCACGAATACATCGTGTTCGTGGACGGAGAGCCGAAGGGTCGTCGCGAGCGTGTTGGACAACGCGGCGCCTAGCTCTCTCCGCGATCGTTCTCGTCGCCATCGCCGGGTTGTGTCGTCGCCATCGGATCACCTTGGCTCTTCGCCACGCAGACGCGATTCCTCCCGGAGCGCTTCGCCTCGTAGAGGGCGGCGTCCGCGATCTTGAACAGCTGCCTACCGGTGATCTCTCCGGTGAGCATCGAGGTGTCCGCCAATCCAATGGAGAGGGTCTGCGAGCCGGTGCTGAGCGACGCGCTCCGAGTCTTGAAGCCCAGCCTCACGCGCTCCGCGAGGTTGAGCGCGAGGGTGGACTCCGTCTCCGGCGTCAAGATCACGAACTCCTCACCGCCGTAGCGGAAGGCCATGTCCGGGGCCCGCACCTGACTCATCATGAGATGCCCAAGCTGCTGGAGGAGCTCGTCACCGAGGTCGTGACCCATGGTGTCGTTTACTTTTTTGAAGTGATCGATGTCCGCGACCATTAACCCGAGGGGGCGACCGTAGCGGCGGGCGCGGGCGATCTCGTTGCGCAAGTTCTCATCGAACGAGCGGCGGTTTTGAAGCCCCGTCAGCTGATCTCGCATGGCGATGGTCGCCATCTCGCCGCGGCGGGTCTCAAGCTCGAGGGTGAGCTTGCGAATTCGCAGCATGGCCATGAGACGCAGGTTGAGTTCTGGTGGGTCGACAGGCTTGGTCAACACGTCGTCTGCGCCGGCCGCGACGCATCGCTCCCGCGCTCGCATATCGTTGAGCCCCGTCGTGAACACGATCGGCACGTAACTGCGGCTGCGGCTGCGGAGGATTTGGGTGAGCTTGTAGCCGTCGACCGTGGGCATGACCGCGTCCATCAACACGATGTCGACCGCGTCACGCGAGAACATGCGCACCGCTTCGGTCCACGTGAGGGCGATGCTGGCGGCGTGCCCGCAGGCCTCGACCGCCGTCTTGAGGGCCCGGGCCGAAGTGGGGTCGTCATCGATGACGAGGACTTGGGCGACGCGAGGCATGAGGCGGTTTTATTCTGGAGGTCACGAGGCGCGAGCGAGCGGCGCGCCGCGGGAGGAGCCATTATTGGCAGCCGGTGACCGCGGAGATGATGGTCTCCGGGACATCGAACTTACGAAGGAACATGGTGCGCTCTTCCTTCATCCGCTGGACCCATTCTTGGTATCTGCCGAGGGCTCCATTGGCCTCGAACAAGCGACGCGGTTGAAGGATTTCGGCGGGGACGCGGTCCAAGAGCTCTCGGTTCTCCTCCGCCTCGACGTCGACGACCTCGTAGCCAAAGTCGGGGTCCTTTGTCCACTTGATCGAGCCAGAGATCATCGCCTCGAGCATGGCGGAGCTGTGGGGGATCTTGATCTTGAGGCCATCGCCAGACTTGACTGAGCGACCATCACCAGCGACATAGCCTGTGTTCATCATCCACATATTGGTCTCCGCGAAGGTCGCGGCGAGCTCCGAAAAACGCTCCGCTTGGAGGTTGTGCGCGAGGGGGAAGAACGGCTGCGTGAACGGCGAGCGCGTCTTCCCGCGATCTTTGCCCGCGGCGGAGGTCTTGCTCGTCTCGCCGAGCATGAGGTAGCCGGCCGCCTGCTCGGGGCTGGAGAACCGAAGGATGCCCGGGATGGCAGCGTCCGCACCTTCATCGCGGTTGAGGATCCCGAGGGAGCGCATTTGTGGGAGCGCGCGGAAGTCGGCGGCGCCCTCAACGGAGGACATCGGGATGATGGAGCGACCGTTCTCACTCCACGCGGCGAAGTCCCAGCCGTCCTTCGGGATGCCGTCGCTGTCGGTGATTTGCTCGGTGCTGACCTCACCTCGAATGTAGGCGTCGACGTTTGCGGCGTCCGCCCCTGTGCCGATCAAAATGTCCCGAAGCCGCGCGACGTCGTCGTCGCTCAAGAGGCCCTTGTCGAACACGGGCGCGCCTTCGGCGTCGATGAAGCAGTTCTCGATCCAGGCCGAGCGCGAGCAGGTCCCCGCGTGAATGATGGGCTCGGAGTCGGCGGTGAGGCCGAAGGTCTTCGCGAAGCACCCATTTTCGGTGATCGAGATTTCACCGGCGGGCCAGAGCGCGACCATGTCGTCTTGAACCGGCTGGGTGAGCCTGCCTTGCTGGCTGAAGGTGGTCGTGGTCTTGCCGGTTCCAGACAGACCGAGCACGGCCATCACCAGGTTGTCGGAGCCGGTGTCGATGGTCTTGGCTCCGGCGTGCATGACGAGCCCGCCGCGACGGTAGATGAACTCGCACAACATCCGCAGCGCGCCCTTCTTGCTCTCGCCGAAGTAGTCGGGGCCCATGATGTAGGTGACGTAGTTGTCGAGGTCGACCACGATCGCCTGTTCGCCGGGCATGTTCGCGGGGCGAAAGTCCGGCGTGTAGACCAACCGAAACGCGGGGGCGAACGGCGCCGCAAGAGCCGCCGCGTCCTCGACGCTCTCACGCGGGAACGCGAGCACTTGCTGCATCCCAGCGATGTTGGCGCCTTCGAGGGTGTAGAGCCATTGCACCGGTACGGCGCGAGGTCCCATCCCCACGTAGCCGTCGATCTCGATCAGCTTGCCTTTCTCTTCGAGGTAGCGAGCTTGCGCCGCGATGAGCTCGGTGGCTCTCGACGGGCTGATCACGTTGTGACTGTAGGTCTGCGATCCGTCACCCTTGCGGTCGATGATGTAGGTGTACGCGGCCATGCGCGCTTTGTTGCGGGCGACCTTGTTGATACTCCCGTGCGCGGTGACGAAGCAGTGCGGGGTGTGCTCAAGCGCAAGCTCCCGCAGCGTCTCCTGGGAAGGGTTGGCGAGCACTTCTACGTTGAAGGCGAGGGCGGGCTGGGAGGGGAGCGAAGCGTAATCTTCGGTCATGGTTGGCACCTGCGGGACGGATAGCACGGGGCCACCACGGGATCTAGACGCCGATCCGCCTCGCCGAATGCGCGAAAGGCGTGCTGTGGCGTGCGCCCAACGCACGAAGATCCCCGCATCGGCCGTTGGATCCGCGTTTGGGGGCGGTTCGTGGATACGTGGAGCCGACCGCGTACGCGCCGGCCCGCGCGGGGCGGGCCCTCGTCGCAGATCCATGGCGAGATCTCACGCAAATTTGCCTGAAACCGCACCCCAATCGCGCGCTTCCTCGGCGCCAGCGCTGCCCACGGCGCGGCGCGCCCGGGCCCGGTTTCAGGCCCCTGGAACGCCCCGGCCCCAAGGCTCTCGGGGGCCGGAACAGTGCTCCGCGCCGGTCCCTTGGATGCCGTTCGTCGCGGCGAAGCCACGCGCGCGAGCAGCCCCCGTGTCTCGCGTTGGGCCGGTGCTCAAATTGTGAGGTCGGTATTTCGATGTGGCGGGGATGCGCTGTTAGTCTCCCGCCATGTCCGAACTCTCTGACATCTTTCAACGGCACGTGTCCCAGCCAGACGCAGATCCGGAGGTCCTCGCGTTGCGGCACTCGCTCACCGAGGCGAAGCGCCGGGCGGTCACGCAAGCCGATGGTCTTGACGAAGAGGAACTCAAGCAGGTGCTCCCCGATCTGTACCTTGAGATCATCAGCTCGAATATTCAGCTCGCCGCGCACCTCGGCCTCGCGGTCGGGATGGCGGTCAACTGCCTCGATGAGCAGACGAGCGGCGTGAGCATCTCCTCCTTTGGTCGGCAGATGCGGCAGCTGATGACGGAGATGGGCGTACAACTCAAAAAGCGCCATTCGAGCAAGGTCGGAAAATTTGTCGCCGAGATCGAGGCTCAACGGTTGGCGTGGCGTCACAACCACGAGTTCTTGTCGTGGCTCGCATTTCGCCGCGAAGACGGGTACCCACCGGCGGATCGGCGGGCTCGACTCGACGCGTTTAAGGTGCAAGAGCGACTCTTACAAAGCCGCGATGGAATCTCGCGCTACCTTGGACCGACGCTGTGCGCGGCGATCGAAGGTCATGATCGCTTCTTGCTCACCAACCGCTGGCGACTTGAGCCGAGCGATGAGGCCTCCGTCGAGCGTCGCGCGTGGCCGATCCTCTCGTTGCAGCCGGGCCACACGGTGTTGATCGAGCAGGCGAGATACGAGCATGACGCGCTCATGTCGTTGGAGGACCCACCACAAGAGGCGGTGGCCAGCGCCAACGCGGCGGTCCGAGACATGCTCATCGCGCAGCTTGTCTGCGGGCTTGAGACGCCGACCGCGACCGCTGCCGTGGGTCGCGTGGTGTAGTCGCCGCCAGGGCTAGCGCGCGGTGGCGAGCCGGTCGAGGAGGGCGCGGATATCGACCGGGAGCTCGAAATCGGCGTCTTCGGATTCAGCGAGCGCCACCGCGGCGCGTCCATGCGCTCTCGTCAGATCACCGAGGCGCGCGTCGAGGGTCGCCGCGAAGAAGTAGCGCAACGCTCTTCGCGCAGGATCTGGATCGACGTCGACCTCATCGATGAGGGAGTCGCGGAGCGCTTGGGACAGCGCCAGCTCCTCGTCCGCGATATACGCGAGGGCCTCGAGGGTTTGAACCAGGGTCTGCGCGAGGTCGGGGGTCAGCGGGCCCTCTCCGTACAGCGCCCTCAGTCTGTCACCCAGCGCGTCTTGAGGATCTCTCCCGGCGGCGATCTCAAGCCGCGCGAAGCCGAGGATCGCTGTGGGTTCGATCGGATCAAAGCCGAGGGCACGCTCGAAGGCGGCGGTGGCGGCGGCGGGTTGGTCGGCGCGTCGGCAGGCCTCCCCGTGCACCGCCCAGGCCTGGGCTGCTTGTCCTCGCTCGCCGCGTTCGGCATAGATCTCCGCGGCCGCCTGAGCGCGACGCATCGCCTCTTCATACTCTCGGAGCTCAAGGGAGACGATCGACAGCATATATTCGACGGTCGGCCCGTTAAAACCGCCGTTGAGGGCGCGGAGAAAGAACGGTTTGGCGGCGGCGGCGGAGTAGCTCGACATCTGCACCTGCGCCCAGACGTACGCGAGGTCGGGTGGGAGTTGCTCTTGCGCGGCGAGGGTCGCGAGGTCTTGTTGGGCGGTCGCCTGCGCCAATTCGGCGACGGTCGCGTTGGGCGGACAGGTGAGGACGGTCGTGGTGACGCGGGCGCGCGCGATGCGGGCGTGGAGGGTCAAGGCTCGTGAGGAGGAGCGCTCGACGGCTTGCTCAAGATTCGACAAGGTCGCCTCTACAGAGATGTCGTTGGGGCCGAGTCGAGTCGCCGGGTCGTTGTCGATCACGCGGGTGGTGGGCGCGCCGCCTTCGAGATCCTCGAGACGCCACGCGATCCCGCGAACACAGCGGGTGAAGTTGAGCGCGAGGACGTTGGCGCGTATCACCGAGATCCACAGCCCATCGGGTCCTCCGGCGACGGCGCGCAGGTGCTCGTCGGCTGTTTTCGCGGCGCCTCGCGCGAGCAGTTTTTTGGAGGAGGAGAGCACCTTGCGGGTGTCCTTGCCGACGAACGGGGCGGCCACGTCGATGACGGGGGAGAGGTCTCGCCACGCGTCCCAGCTGTCGCGTCGGTCGCGCCTCGCTTCCTTGCCGGTCGGGACTCCTGCGCACCCGGCGTAGACCACGCCAGAGGTCGCGAGCATCAGCGCACAACCCACCCGCGTGAGCATGAGGCGGCGAGCATTGGACATCGAGCGCGCGCGGCGACGGGTCCATGCCGGGTTGACAGTTGATCGCGCTGGCACGGCGGTCACGCTATCAGGTTCCGGCGCGCCCGTGAATGTTGGGGCGGGTCGCGGAGCGAGCGAAACGCGGAGCCGAGCGATCCCGAGGAGCACGTGTTTGGGAGTCTGGGTCAGCGCCGCGGGGACGGCCGCGGCGTCTGTGAGGTCCGCGTCTCTTCACCGAGGCGCTCGAGCCAGCGGCGCGCGCCGTTGCGGGTGTCGCGGCGGCGCGCGGTGGCGAGCGCCGTGAGGCCCTCGAGGCCGAACAAGGCCAGCCCTTCTCGTTCGATGCGTCCAACGAGGATCTTGGCGAGGGGTCCGTCGGAGATCGCCCAATCCCGGAGGACCCAGGGCTCGACGTCGTACAGGGTGCTCGGGATGGCGAGCCAGCGCATGCCGACCTCGCGGAGAGTCTCGTTGTCGTGCTCGACGAGGAACGGGATGAGCACCGAGAGGTGTATGTCTTCGCAGGACGAGACCGCCTCTGGCGTGGGGTGCGTCACGAGCTCCTCGGAGAGGTTCACGATTTGTGCGAGACCAGCGACAATCTGCGCAGGTTCGATGCCGAGGCGCGCGAGGGCGTCGTTGAGCGCCTCTACGCCAGAGCGGGGATTGGGCGCCGATTGCTTGGTCGATCCGGCGAGTCGTTGGCGGACCAAGTCCCGCAACCAGTCCCACTCTCCGCGGGTGCCCTTGCTGCGCTCCACGATTTCGTAGCCGAGGCCCGCGAGCGTCTCGAGCCGATGAGAGATCAGGGCGTTCGCGTCGCGCAGGCTCTGCCACCGCCAGGCGAGGAGGCGACCGTCGCTGAGCGCACGAGGGACGGCGTCGGGCACGTCGAATGCCTGCGCGCGCGTCTCGCGGACGTTGTAGTTGCGCCCGAAGAGGCCTGGGCGGCGAACGAGGGTGACGCGGACAAACTGTCGCTCTTGGCCGCTCCGATCGGCGGTCTGATCCTCGCCAAGACGCAGGGTGTAGCCGTCTTGTTCAATCGTCTTCGCCATCGTCGCCGAAAGTCTCGCACGAGGACCAGCGAGCAGACAAGGGGCCGAGAAGTTCTCCGGCAGGTGTAAGCGGCGCCCGGCGGCTGGCGTTCCAGATCACACGGGCGCCCCAGGCGTTGCGAAGACAAGAGGACGAAATCATGCAAACGAACACTATCCACTCATCCATCTCTCCCCAGCAAAGGTCGCGCATGGGCCGTCGGCGGGGCCGCAGGGCGTTCCTCGCGTGTTTGGCCGCCGCCGCTTGCCTCGCGGGGGTGCCCAGCGCGTCCGCCCATCCGAACGCGTCTCGGGCGGCCAATACGGCGCAAGTTCGACAGGGAGTGGTGCAGATCTACGCTACTCGCGCAGACGGATCTCGCCTGCCTTCCTTCGAGCATGGAGGGCAGTTCTACCTCGCGGGAGCGCAGGGCGAGCGCTACGAGCTTCACCTTCGCAATCGCTCGTCGTCGCGGATTGAAGTGGTCGTCTCGGTCGATGGGCGCGATGTGCTGACGGGAGAAGAGGCTGACTACACGGTGCATCGCGGCTACATCGTCCCCGCGCGGGGGACCGTGACGATCCCGGGCTTTCGACGATCGCTCGATCACGTCGCGGCGTTTCGGTTCTCTGCGCCTGAGCGCGCCTACTCGACCCGACTCGGCACCCCTCAACATGTGGGTGTGATCGGCGTGGCGGCGTTTCGCGAGCGGAGCGTGCGGCGCAAGCCCCGACCGACCCCGCGGGTGGTCGCCCCTGAGTACCGAGAACGCGACCACAGAAAGTACAAGAGCTCGCGCGGAACGCGGAGCGACGGGGCGCGAGATCTCGACCTTCCGACCAGCGCGCCCTCCGCCCCCGCGACACGTTCGGCCGGTTCGCGCGGAGGGGCTGGCCGCGCCCACGAGGCCGTCGAGGACGAGTCCTCGGTCGCGCCCTCGAGGCGGCGCTCGCCCCGGTCGCGAGAGCTCGGGACCCGGTGGGGCGAGGACCTGCATGATCGAGTGCGCGAGGCTCATTTTCGGCGACGAAATTTCAGGCGACCCGACGTGGTCTTGAGGCTCGACTACGATTCGATGGAGGGGCTCCGCGCGCGGGGTGTCATCGAGCCGCCACGACCCCACGTCCACGCGCCCGATCCATTCCCCGGACGCAGCTTCGCGCAGCCACCTCCAGGTCGGTGGTAGAGGCGCTGGAGCCGAGTAGGCGAGGGTCGCGAGGGGGGCGCTGCGACTGTTAGGATGCGCGCAGCCCCGTGGAACTCAGCCCCACACCTCCGACGGCGTTCGCGCAGCTTTCACGCTCGTCTCGCGCGCGTTCCAACGCGCGTGCGGCGAGCGCAGCGCTGAAGAGCGCGGTGATCTATAGCGCCGCTCGATTGCATATGAAGCTCGCACCTGGCGCCGCACGGCAGGAGGTCTTCGATCGATGGCTCGTGCGCTGGGCGCGAGCCATGCTGACCACCATGCGGACAGAGGTGCTCCTCCAAGGGGAGCTCGCGCCAGCGGGAGCGCGACCGCGGCTCGTCATCGGGAACCATCGCACCGCCATGGACATCCCGCTGATGCTGGCGCACTTCGCCGGCGCCGTCGTCAGCCGCGGCGACCTTGAGTCGTGGCCCGTCATCGGCGCGGGGGCCCGCGCGGCGCAGGTGGTGTTCGTGGACAAAGACTCCACGAGCAGCAAGATGCGGGCGATCCGAGCGGTCCGTCAGCGCTTACGCGCGGGGCGGACGGTGTCTGTCTTCCCCGAAGGGAGCACCTTCGCGGGAGACGAGGTGCGACCGTTCTTTCGCGGGAGCCTCGCGGCTGCCCGGGGCATCTCCACACAGGTTGTCCCCGTCGGGCTCGCCTACCCGCCGGGCATCGAATATCTCGAGGAGACGTTCTTGGAGCACATGAGGCGCTACGCCGCGCGTCCCTCCGTTCGGATCGGCATGGTCGTCGGGGCGCCGATCGCCCTCGATGAGTTGGGGCCAAATCCGGAGGAATTTTTGAGGGGGCTCGTGCAACAGCTCGTCACCGAGGCGCGCGCGCTCGTCGGAGAGTAGGGAGGCGTCGTCCGCGGGCGCGCCGGGGGCAGGTAGCTGCGCGCTACGGGGTTGAGACCAGGCGCTCGACGGCCGCGGCCGCGCACGCGAGCCCGAACGCGCCTGTGACGAAGCTCGCGGTCCCGTAGATCAGGTTGCGCTGATCGCAGGTGTGCATGCCGTTGTCGCCTTGTGGGCACACGCAGACAAACCCTGTGCCTTCGTCGTAGTCCAGCGGTCGCGGGTTGGCGCAAGGCTCGGTCGAGAACACCGTCGGGATCTTCCATGGAGCGGCGGCTTCAAATCCGTGGTGCTTTCGGAGCAGCTTTCGGGTCGCCTTCAAAAAGGGGTCGCCGGTCACCTCGGCCAGGTCTCCGCGTCGGATCGCCGTGGGGTCCATGCGGCCAGAGGCGCCTCCCGAGACGATGATGGGGAGCCCTCGCTCACGGCAGGTCGCGATGAGGTGCGACTTGGCGGCGAGGTTGTCGATCGCGTCTACGACCACGTCGACGCGGGAGTCCAGGAGCGACGCGCTCGTGTCCGCGTTGTAGAACTCTCGTCGCGGGGTGACGACGGCGCTGGGGTTGATTCGAGCGAGGCGTTCGGCCATGACCTCGACCTTGGCCTTGCCAGTGGTGCCCTTCATCGCGTGAAGCTGACGGTTGGCGTTGGTGACGCAGACGAGATCAAAGTCCACCAAGGTGATGTTACCGATCCCCGAGCGGATCAGCGATTCGGCCGCCCAGCTACCGACGCCGCCCATGCCGATCACCATCACGTGCGATTCGAACAGGCGCGCCATGGCGTGGTCGCCGACGAGGCGCCCCATGCGGTCAAATCGCCGATGCAGCCGGTAGCTCGTCTCGGCGTCCGCCGGGGTGCGGAGGCCCAGTATTTGTCCGGCGGGTGTCCCTTCGCGCGACATGGGGCGAGCCTACCCAATGTTTCCATCCCGCGCTCTCGGCGGCGCGGGCAGCAGTCGCTCGATGGCGTCAGGAATGGCGGTCGGCGCGCAGAGCGGGAGGCCGTGTCCAACCCCCGAAAAGACCGTATAGCGGGCGTTGGGGATGATTTGGGCGAGCGTGTGGCTGTGGGCGGGTGGCACCAGCGCGTCGGCGTCGCCCGCGAGAATTTCGGTAGGGCACGTCACGCTCCGCAGCGCGCGGCGGGTGTCGTGGGAGGCGACGGCGGCCAGCTGGGAGAGGACGGTCGCTCTCGGCGTCGGGGCCCTGGCGGCGAGCCGCACGAACGGCGTCAGCAAGGACGTGGCTCGCGGGCGGTCGTTGGGGCCCAGCAAGAGCGCGGCCAACGGGTCGAGCGAACGCGATGGAGAGAGGACCCCGCGCGCGAGGGTTCGCAGGATCGTAGGAGCGGGCCACGGACCCGCGCGCACGCACGCGCTCGTCGCGACGAGGACGAGCCCTCGCACTCGGCCAGGATGCCGGATCGCGAGGTGCTGCGCGACCATCCCGCCCATGGATAAGCCCACCACCCACGCGCGCTCGATCGCCAGGACGTCGAGCAGGGCGGCGCAGTCGTCGGCGAGGACAGCCAGGGAGCGAGGCGCTCGCGCGCCGCGACTTCGTCCAGTGCCGCGGTTGTCGATCAAGATCGGTCGGACGCCACTTCGCCTGGCGCGGACCGTGGCCGGGGTGTTGAACCAGAAATCTCCCGACAAGGAGAGTCCTTGAATAAACAGCATGGGCTCGTCCCCGTCGACGTGGTCCGTGAACGCGATCCGGCGGCCATCGGCGCTCTCAAAGGTGCCCCGGCGAAGCAGCGGCGGGCCGCTCGCGGGGGGCTGCGCGGTGTCGGAGTCCACGTCAGCACCCTTCGGCGTCGTTGAGGTTCTCGGCGCTCATGACACACTTGGCGTACCGCGCCCACTCGATCTTTCCGCGGTATTGGATGATCATGGATTTACTTTGCACGCAGCCGTCGCGCAGACGGGACACCAGCGCGTCCACGCTCTTGGGATCGTGCGTCGCGCCCTCCTCGTAGGTCATCTCAATGATTCGGTCACACACCGCCTCAGGGTCGGGCGCGTCCACGTAGGCGAACCACAGCGCGGTGAGGACAACGATCATCGCGAGGCCGAGTCCGGTCGCGATCGCGAGGGCGGTCTTGGCGGGGTCCCGCGATTTCTTCTCGTTCATCATCGCACGGAGGGCAAACGGCGCGGGGTTAGGTGCCGCCGTCGATGATTCGGAACGCGGCGCGACGCTCTGCCACGTCGGCGTCCGAGGCTGATTTTTGACGCGCGTTGTCGGGTTTGGCTGATGACGCCTCCTCAGGGGCCTCCTCACCCGTCACGTCGGTGGCGTGCGCGAGCGGAGGTCCATGCGCGGGGTTCTCCGCGGGGGCTGACGCCGGCGCCTCGCTGAGAACTACGACGTCTTCGTCTTCGTCTTCGTCTTCGTCTTCGCGGGCGATGTCGAGCTGACGTCCTGCGATGTTAAGTTTGGTGGTGCCCGATTCATCTCCGGTGGTCTGCCTGCTCTTTCGGACGGACTCGGGCATATTTTGCTCGAGCACGATGCCGCGCCCGGTGGCGCGATCGGCCACGACATAGATCGCGGTCCAGGGGAACGTGCAGCGGGTCACGTACCCACCGAAGCTCAAGTCCGCGCCGAGTCCATCTTCGTCGAAGCTGAGATCGAGCGGATAGCTCGCGTCGAGATCGATGATGAGTCGCTCTTGCCACTGCTCGCGGATGAAGTCTGGACAGACCACTCCCTCAAGACTGGCGTTGACGTGAAGTCGTGGGCATCGGCCCGAGGCATATAAGGATTCCACGACGCTTTGCACGGGATGTGCCATTGGATGGCGGATCCTACCTCAAGTTCGGAGTGCCTGCGAGGAGGGGGCGGCAAATCCCGTCTTTTCTGGCGTTGCCGCGAGGCACGCGGGCTCGCGCGCGGGCGCGGGAGGTCGAGCGCGACCCGCACGCTACAGGGCGCGACCAGGCTGCTCAGGAGAAGGCGCTGAGGCCCGTGAGCGCGCGGCCGATGGAGAGGGTGTGGATCTCGTGGGTGCCTTCGTAGGTGAAGACCGTCTCGAGATTACATAGGTGCCGCATGATGTGATACTCGCCCATGATCCCGTTGCCGCCGAGCATGGAGCGGGCGGTCCGTGCGATCTCTAGCGCGGCGCGCACGTTGTCACGCTTGAGGTAAGAAACTTGGATCGGGGTGATGTTCCCGGCTTGTTTCACCCGCCCGAGGTGGTGCGCCAAGAGCATGCCTTTACCGATGGTGTTGTGCATCTCCACCAGCTTTTGTTGGGTGAGCTGGAAGCTCGCGAGCGGTCGGTCGAACTGCACGCGATCGATCGTGTACGAGCGCGCGCGCTCGTAGCAGGACATGGCCGCGCCCATGGCTCCCCAGCCGATCCCGTAGCGCGCTTGGGTCAGACAGCTCAGCGGACCTTTGAGCCCGTGCACGCCCGGCAGCATATTCTCCTTGGGCACGCGCACGTCGTCGAGCACGATCTCACCGGTGACCGACGCGCGCAGGCTCAGCTTGCCCTTGGTCTCCGGGGTGGAGAGGCCCGCGAAGCCTCGCTCCACCAAAAATCCGCGAATGACGGGCGTCTCGCTCCCGAAATCGAGGGTCTTGGCCCACACGATGAGCACGTCCGCGAGCGGCGAGTTCGTGATCCACATCTTCTGGCCACGCAGGATGTAGTCGCCGTCTTTGGCCTCCTGTTTCGCGTGGGTTCGCATGGAGCCCGGATCGCTGCCGGCGTTTGGCTCGGTGAGCCCGAAGCCTCCGATGACCTCACCGCGGGCCATGCGAGGCAAAAATCGTTCTCTTTGCTCGTCGTTGCCGAACGCGTAGATCGGGTACATGCACAGCGCCGATTGGACCGAGCAAAACGAGCGAATTCCGCTGTCTTGACGCTCGAGCTCGAGGTTGATCAAGCCGTAGGCGACGGGGTTCATTCCGGCGCATCCGTAGCCCTCGAGCGAGGCGCCGAGGTAGCCCATCTCGGCGAACATTGGGATCAACGCTCGGGGAAATTCACCGCGTTCGTAGGCGTCCTCGATGATGGGTGCCACGTTCTTTTCGCAGAAATCTCGCGTGGATTTCCAGATCAGGGTCTCTTCTTCGTCGAGGCAGGTGCCTTCAAAGTCGAGGATGTACGGTCGGGCTTCCATGCGACGTGGGTACCATAGTGCGGCCCTCCCATTCGTCGGGCTGGCGGCCAGGCTCCATGTAAGCTTTCGCTCAGTCAACGCCCGGACCCTCGCCGAAAACCACCGGGCGAACGTTGTTTTTTTGGTGTTTCTCTATACGTATGTGTCAACTTGTGATTTGTTGCGTGGCGCTAAAGAGGGTGTAGGAGGACGCTGAGCGCTCGCAACCTCCGGGATAGCGCGCGTCGGACGCCAGCGCGTTTCGCGGAGTTGTTGACGGCGAGCTTGTGGGCTTTAGTAGGAACGATGCGACGCTTCGCTTTATCCACCCTTGCGCTTGGTCTTTGTTTTTTTCCGACTGCGTGCGGTGGTGACGATGTCGTGGAGGTGAGCGCTGGCGCGAGCGCCGGAGACGACGAGACCGGCGCGACGACCCAGAGCTCCGAGGATGGAGGCACCGAGGGGGGCGAAGGGAGCGCGACCGCGGGCGACGGAGACGGAGACGGAGACGGAGACGGAGACGGAGACGGAGACGGCGATCCGCCGCCCGAGCGCTTCGACGCGCGCGGCGTGGCCATCACGAACGTCTACGCCAATCAGGGAGTGCGGGTGCCCATCGCCGACGGGGAGCAGTGGGTGGACGCGAGCGGCCGGCCGACCGTGTTGCTCGAGAATCGACAGACCTTGATGCGGGTGCTCGTGGACACCGAGCCGGGGTGGACGCCGCGCGAGGTGGGATTCGAGCTGAAGTTTACCTATCCCAATGATCCCGAGGAGGTGCTCGGGGGCGAGGTGATGATCAATGGACCGTCGAGCGAAGAGGTCTACTCGTCGGCGATCAACGTGCCGCTGTCGAAGAGCTATTTCCGACCGGGGATGAATTTTCAAGTCACCCTCTACGACACGGATCCGGCGCTCGAGTCCCAGCCGGTGTTCGGCGCCACGAAGGCGCCGCTCGTGCCGGCGCTCGTGGGGATCGAATCGGATGATCACTTCGTGAGCGTGACGCTCGTCCCCGTGTTCCACGATCTCGGCGCCGGATGCCTGCCCGCGCCGGTCGTGTCGCCCGACGATGAGATCGCGATGGCGGAGTACCTCAAGTCCTACAACCCCGTGGACCGCGTCTACATGAACGTGCGCCAGCCGATCACGTGGACGCAGAGCATGACCGGGTTCAACAGCATCTTGAACGCGCTGTCCCAGCTTCGCTTCCAAGACAACGCCCCCGCGGGGGAGTACTACTACGGGCTCGTGCGGCCGTGCGACGGCGGCCCCGGCGGCGGGGGGAGCATCGTGGCGGGTCAGGCCATCGACATCCCTGGCTCTCCGACCATGAACAACGCGGGCAGCCGCGTGGCCGTGGGTCGATGGAACACCGACCTGATCGGTGAAGAGGGCATGGAGGTCGAGGTGGTGGAGACCTCCGTGAAAGAGACCTTCGTCCACGAAATCGGGCACACCCAGGGGCGTCGGCACTCGCCTTGCGGTGACGCGGGCGGGCCAGACGGCGGCTACCCCTACGCGGACGCCGACATCGGCAGCTTCGGGTACAACGCCGTGAAGAACCAGCTGTTCTTCCCCAACGGCGCCAAGGACTACATGAGCTATTGCAACCCCACCCACGTCTCGGACTACGTGTGGAATCGAGTCTTGCCCTACGTGCAGACGATCAGCGGCTGGGGCGAGCCCAGCGGGACGCCAGACGCGGACGTCGGCGGAGGACCGACGCTCTTGGTGGGGCTGACAGACCACGAGGGCAAGTCGGACTGGCACCACATCCCCGGCGCGCTCGAGGTGACCGCACAAGAGGCGAGCGCGACGGCCGAGGTGGTGATCGATGGGGCGAAGGTCGTGCTCCCGGTCAGCCTGACCGAACTCCCGCATGACGCGGGGCTGCGTCAGGCCATCGAGCTCCCCGCGGGCGTCGATCCTTCGGAGATCGAGTCGCTCGTGATTCATCACGGCGCCGCGCCGGCGCTGTGGAATGCGGCGCCCGCCATCGACGTGCAGGCCATGCAGGCCTCTGTGGCCGCGGTGAAGGCCTGGGCGGCCGCGCAGACGCAGCTCCACGCCAAATGAGCTGGGCTCGCAGCCACGTCCCCGCGGGGGTCAGCGCCGATCGGCGCCCCACGCAGCGTGCTCAGGCGCCGCGGCGCGCAGACCCGTCGAACTGACACAGCGCGATCGGGGCGAGCAGCGCGACGTCGCGGGCTAGCGTCCACCATGAGATCGCGTCCTCGGCGTCGCTCTCGCCGCCGAAGCAGCCGCAGCGGATGTCAATACCGCGCAGGAGCACGGAGGCGATAAGCGCGATAAAGGCGAGATCGAGGGACGCGATGATCGCGACGGCGCCATCGCGGACCCGGGGCACGAACAGGGCGAGCGCCGCGATCAATTCAAGGATCGGGACCATCGCCGCGAGCAGGTGCACCGAGAACTCGGGGAAGGCGTCGTAGTTTCGAATGTCCTCCGCGAAGGTGAGTGGATCTTGGAGCTTCGGAACCGCGGCCGCGACGAAGACCGCCGCGACCAGGATCCGAGCGCCCCACGCCACCACCACCCGCACCCTCGAGGGATCACTCATCGCGTCGTCGCCTCCACCGGGAAATCCGCCTCGCTCCAGGCCAAGAACCCTCCCTCGAGCACGTGCACCTCGCGGCAGCCCGCCTCGTCCCGCAGCATGGTGCCGAGATACTCGCTCACGGCGCAGCTTCCGCCGTCGCAATAGGTGACGACGAGCCGCTCCTTGTCGATAGGGAGGCTCTGGACTTGCAAGGTCTCGGCGGCCGTATCGGCCGGGAGGTTGATGGCCGAAGGGATGTGGGCCGCGTCAAATTTATCTGTGGATCGAGCGTCGACGAGCGCCACGGAGTTGTCTTGAAGGAGCGCCCGGAGGGCCTCGGGGGAGACACGCGCGAGGTCCGGGTTGTCCGCCGCGAGCTCGCACGACGACGTCGATGGCGGCGCGATCCACAGCAGCGCCTCATCGAGCTGCACGCGGGCGGCGGCGAGGCCGAACGCGACGGCCACGAGCATCGCGGCGTTGATCATGGTGGATCGGTCCAGCATCTCGCGACGTGAGGGTATCATCCATCACGGCGCCGCGCTCGCGATCCTGACGAGCGCTCGCGATCCTGACGAGCGCTCGCGGTGGGTGTCGGCGCCTTCGGGAAGCGCGGCGCGCTCGTTGGGAACCGAGGTGTCGGAGGAGCGGAGCGGAGAAGGTCGCAGGTGAAGAGGCTCGATGCCGCGGCGCACGGGCGGGTCTCACCGCCCGTGGATGACGATCTCATTGTCGTGGTAGATTCCCGCCCATGCACGTGCCTCACGGTCCCCTCTTGAGTTCGATCGCGACGTGTCTGCTCGTCCTCGGTTGCTCGGCGTCCACGGCGTCACCGGAGTACGACGCGCAGATTCGAAGGACAAGCTTCGGCGTCGCCCACGTTCAGGCGGACACGTTCGGGAGCTTGGGATTTGGTCAGGGCTACGCGTTCGCAGAGGACCACGTGTGCACGATCCTCGATCAGGTGGTGAAGGTGCGCAGCGAGCGGTCGAAGTACTTGGGCCGCGGTGAGAACGACAGCCACATCAACAGCGATTTCTCGTACCTGCACCTCGGCGTATACGCGGCCGCCGAGGCTGATTTCCCGGAGCAGCCGCAGCGCGTCCGCGACCTCGTCACGGGATACGCCGCGGGGATCAACAAGTACCTCGCGGACGCGGGAGATGGTGTGCAAGGATTTTGCGCCGGGGAGCCATGGGTGGGTCCGGTGTCGGCGACGGACCTGTTCGCCTACTACATCGACCTCGCCCTGCTCGCGTCGAGCAAGAACCTCATTGACTACGTCGGGGTCGCGGTCGCGCCCGGGTCTGGCGACGAGGTGGCGGCGCCTCCGTTTCACGGGTTGGAGTTTCGCGAGGCGGACATCGGCTCCAACGGCTGGGGGATCGGCGCCAGCTTGTCGGCCTCCGGTCGGGGCATGGTCATGGGCAACCCTCACTTCCCGTGGGAGGGCGAGCTGCGCTTGTGGGAGAGTCACCTGACGATCCCGGGAGAGCTCGACATCTACGGGGCGGGGCTGCTCGGGGTGCCCGGCGTCCTCATCGGCTTTAACGAGGCCGTGGCGTGGACGCACACGGTGTCGGCGGGGCATCGCTTCACGGCCTACAAGCTCGAGCTGTCGCCGGATGATCCCACCGTGTACATCGTCGATGGCGAAGCGCGCGCGATGACCTCCACGGACTACGCCATCGATGTGTTGCAAGGAGATGGGACGCTGGCGGGGGAGACCCGCACGCTGTGGCGCACGCACTGGGGGCCCATGATCAGCATCGTGGGGAGCTTTGATTGGACGCCGAGCCTCGGGATCACCTACCGAGACGGCAACCTCGGCAACCGGTCGCTCATCAGCCAGTTCCTCGACATGAACGCGAGCACGAGCATGGAGGAGTTCCAGCAGGCGCACGCGACCAACCAGGGGATCCCGTGGGTGAACACCATGTCCGCGGACAAAGACGGGCGGGCGTGGTACGCCGACGCGACGCCGTCGCCCAACCTCAGCCAGGAGACCATCGACTGGTGGCTCGACGCGCGAGAGAATGACTTTGTGGTCTCGAACCTGTGGGGGAACGGGGTCGTCTGTCTCGACGGGGCGACGAGCCGCGACGAGTGGGTCGAGGAGGAGGGCGCGCGTGAACCGGGCCTGGTGCCGTTTTCGGCGGTGCCGAAGTTGGAGCGCGATGACTTCATCTTCAACGCGAACGACAGCTACTGGATGACCAACCCCGAGGAGCTGCTTGAGGGGTTCTCGCCCATGCACGGGGAGGAGCGAAGCCCCCGCTCACAGCGGACGCGGATGAACGCGGTGACGCTGAGCGAGGGGACCGCGGGCGCGGCGGGCGACGACGGGAAGTTCTCCCTCGAGGAGCTTCAGCAGGCGGCCCTGTCCAACCGCGCGATGACGGCGGAGCTGCTGCGAGACCAAGTCGTCGCGCACTGCGAGGGCCAAACCGAGGTGGAGACCGATCCGGGGCAGCCGCTGGTGTCGATCGCGCCAGCGTGCCAGCTCCTCGCAGACTGGGATCTGCGCTTCGACGTGTCGAGCGTGGGGGCCATCGTCTGGCGCGAGTTCATCGGCGACTTTAACTACGGCGACCTGCTCGATTCGGGGAGCCTGTTCGCCACGCCGTTCTCGGTGGCCGAGCCCGTCAATACACCCAACACCTTGACCTCCTACGATCCGACCGACAGCCGCGTGCTGCGGGCGCTGGGTCGGGCGGTGACGCGCCTGGGCGCCGCGGGGCTCCCCCTCGACGCGCCCCTCGGCGACGTCCAGTTCACGAAGAAAGGCGACCAGACCATCCCGATTCACGGCGGCAATGAGCGCAGCGGCGTGATGAACAAGATCGAGTACTCCGTGTTCCAAAGCTCGCTCGAGCCGGGGATGGGGAGAGGCGCGGTCGTCAACGGCGCCACCGATCTCACCGATGAGGGCTACGTAATTAACTACGGCACGAGCTTCATCATGGCCATGGAGTTCACCGACGACGGTCCCCACGCGGAGGCGTTCTTGACGTATTCGCAGTCTGGGATCCCGGGCTCAGAGAACTCCAGTGATCAAACGGAGCGCTTCTCGAACAAGGAGTGGCGGCCGTGTTTGTTCACGGAGGATGAGATCGAAGCGGATCCCAACCTCACGACCTACCGCGTCCGCGGTGCTCGCTGACGCGGGCCCCGGGCTGTCTCGAGCTCCCAGCTCGGGCGTTTGAGATCTCAGCGTCCTAGCGACGTCGTCGGCGGAGAAAGAGTCCGCCGAGGAGCAGGGCTGCGAGGCTGGAGCCGCCGCCCGAGCCCGGCGCGGTGTCGCAGGCGCAACCCTCGTCGCTGTCTGCGCCGCCTTCGCCGCCGGTGCCCCCGATGCCGCCGGTGCCTCCGCTGTTGTCGCCGTCGTCCCCCCCGCCGTCGCCGCCGTCGTCGCCGCCGTCATCGTCCCCTGAGGTCTGTGGCGCCTCTTGACCCACGCCGAATCCCACGGGCGCCGAGTACACGACGTTGTCCGCGGCGTCTGTTGCGATCGCGCGGATGGTCCACGCACCTGCCGGGAAGTTGACGCCGGAGAACTGGTAGGGAGGGGTGTCGTCCGAGAGGGGCTGAACGGCGCCGTTGACCTCAATTTCTACTTTGATGTAGTCGAGGTCGTCTTGGGCGTCGACTTGGAGATCGAAGACCGCGGGCGCCTCGTCGTAGACGGTCCCGTTGGGGGGATTCGTGATGACGACGGTGGGGGGCTCGTTGTCGAGCTCGGGGAGCGACGGTCCGCAGGTGGAGGCCCAGCCGATGGAGGCGACGTTCGAGCACCAATTGGCCCAGGTGTCACCCCCGTAGCCAGGATCTTGGGCGTTGAATCCTCTGCAGAGCGGTCCAGGCGCCCAGTTGCCCTCGATGTCATGACACGGCGTGATGTCGTAGCCCGAGGTGGATTCGATCCACGCGGCCGCGCCCGGAATCAGCGAGTGCGTGCCCGTCCCTCCGCAGCCACCTGAGACTGTGGAGGCGATTCCAAAGGCGTGCCAGCTGTCATCGGGATAGCGGACGAACATCGGGCCGCCGGAGTCGCCCGAACACACGGAGGCGTCGCCACCGCCGTTGGTGATCGCGACGTTGCTGTTGAACGAGATCCCGTCGAGTCGAGTCAGCGCCCAACGCTTCGTCCCGCTCCCGGTGTTGGACGACGTGCTCGCGCCGAAGCCGGCGATGGCGATTTCTTGGCCGGTGAACAGGATGTCGGTCTCGCAGCCGTAGACCGTGGGCGTCACGGGCATGGGAGCCTCTTCCGCGAGCACACAAAACGCCCAGTCGTCGCCCTGATCGCTCGCGCCGCCGTAGTCCGGGTTTGTCCGACAAAACTCCGGGGCGATCTTGGCGGCGGAGCTGGTGCTCTCACCGAAGACCAGCGCCTGCGTATTCGATCCGCAGTGCGCCGCATACACGACGAGCTTGGGATGGACGAGGGTCCCCGTGCACAGGCCGCTGACGCCTTGGACCGCGACGGTCGTCGGCCACGCGCAGGTGGACGCGGAGGATCCATTCCAAATTTCTGGTTCCGACGCTGGGCCGTTGTGGTCCAGGGAGTGGGCTGGCTCGTCGGCGGAGGCGAGCGCAGGTGCCACGAGAACGGCGAAGCTGAGGGGGAGAGATATGATCAGACGTGTCATTTTCAGTAGTTTTGCCAGAACGCCGATGGTGGGCTCAAATGCGCCCGTAGCGTAGCACAATCGATTCTCGGACGAGAGTGTGACTCGATTACCACTCATCTCGTTGGTGTTTTTAGTTTCTATATTTCAGCAGAGTAAAGCGGAGGGAGCCGCTCACGTGCCGCTGGGCGGCCCATGGCCCGGTTGTCGCCGAGGGTGTGCGGACGAAGTGGTCGCGGCGCGGTCGAGCACGCGGACGGGTGCGCCGTAGGCGGCGCCGAGACCGAGCGCGGATCAGCGGAGCCAACCTGCGCCGCGCAGCCACGTGATCGTGGTCTCGACGCCGCGCTTGACGTCGTACTCCGGCGTGTACTCGAGCTCGCTCGCCGCCTTGCTGTGATCAAAAAACCACCCCGTCCCGAGGCTCGTTTTAACCTTGTCGAGATTGAGCGCTGGCACTTTGCCGCGGAGTCTCCCCACAGCCTCGGTCGCGGCGCCCACGACCCACATGCCCGCCGCGGGGATCTTGAGGGTGACGGGGCGGCGACCGAAGGCGCGCACCATCTCTTCACAAAATGACGTGGTGGTGTGCACCCCCCCGTCGCCGAAGTAGTAGATGCCTTGACCCTCCGCGTGCGCGTGCTCGTTGGAGATCACAGTGGTCGCGAGTCCGCCACCGGCGAGGACGTGCGCGTCGGGGTCGACGGGGACGGGCGTCCCCTTCGCGCCGGCGAGGGAGATGCCGCGGACCAGGTCTGCCACGTGCACGATGGAGACTGGCGCGGCGCGCAGCCCCGGTTGGCCGATGAGCCCGTGTCGTGCCGCCTGGAACATCTGGAAGACGTCCTTGTCACGCGGGCCGTAGACGATGGGTGGTCGGACGATGATGACCTCCGCCATGCCTCGCTGGGCGGCCTCGTACGCGGCGTGCTCGCCGTGGAGCTTGCTGATCCCGTAGCGCGTATGTGGGCAGACCGCGTGGTATTCACGCCGCGCGATGTTCGGGTCGCATTGCCCGGCGGCTTCAAGACTCGACACCAGCACCACCCGCTTCGGCGGGTTCGCGCAGCGCTCGATCGCTTGAAAAATGCGGGCGGTCCCCTGCGCGTTCACCTCCTCAAGCGGCTTGGAGTCGAAGGCGGCCGTCATCCCGGCGCAGTGATAGACGATGTCGATCCCGTCGATCACGTCTTTGATCTCATCGGGATCGGAGAGGCTCGCGATCCCCAGCGTCACCCCTTGGACGAGGGCCTGCTCCAAGTTCGCGCGGCTGGAGGTCGCGCGCACCATGGCGCGCACCTCGTGTCCATCCTTGCGCAGGCGTTCTGCGAGGTGGCTGCCGATGAACCCACTCGCGCCGGTGACGAGGGCCCTCATCCGCGCGAGAGCTCTTTCTCGAACACGCGGTAGGTCGTGATGCGCTCGGCGCCGAACATTTGAATGGGCTTATTGATCAAGTCGTTGTCTTCCAAGGTCCAGCCAAGCTCGCCGAAGGTGTAGCCAATTTTTTGGGCCGCGCGGTGGGTCTCGACCATCAAGAGTACGTCGAGTCCTCGACGCCGATACTCGGGTCGAATACCGAGCAAGACGAGCCTGCCGGTGTTCACGGATTTTTTCACCTTCAGCTCCCACAGCATGCGGAGCAGCCCGAAGGGGAGCAGGCGGCCGTCCATTTGCTTCAAGATGGGGTTGAGGTTCTTCACGGACAGCGCGAGCCCCACGGGGCGCCCGTCCACCTCGGCCACCAGCCCGAGCGAGGGCTCAAGCGCGAGCTTGAGATCGTCGGCGATATGATTCCACTCGGTCTTGTCGAGCGGGATGAACCCCCAGTTTTTCTCCCAGGCGGCGTTGTAGATGTCGTGGGCCATGCGCACCTCTTTGTCCCACCGCGAGGTGTCGAGGTTGCGGATGGAGATCTTGTCGCGTTTTTTCACCCGGTCGGCGATGCGGGCGATGCGGGGTGGGGTGGGGGTCTGGACGTCAAAGCCCCACTGGTAGAGATCTTTGGCTTTGGCGTAGCCGCAGTGCTCGAACAAGGGCGCATAGTAGGGGGGGTTGTAGGGCATGTTGATGCCGGGTTCACGCTCGAACCCCTCGATCATGCACCCCCACTCGTAGTTGGAGTTCATCGCGGTCGGGCCGATCACCTTGTCCATGCCTTGTTCGACGAGCCAGCCCTCGGCGGTGTCGCAGAGGTGTCGCGCCAGCGCGGGGTCGTCGGGACACTCGAAGGTGCCCAAGAATCCGCACTTTTCGCCGTGATGCTCGATGTGATCGCGGTCGACCGCGGCCGACACCCGGCCGATGTCGCGGAGACCGTCGTTGGCGATCCACAAGCGCGCGTGGAGGTGGCGCCATACCGGATGCTTGGCCGGATCGAAGAACATCTTGCGTTCGATGGACAGGGGCGGGACCCATTGTGGATTCGGCCAGTGCTCGCGATGAATGTAGCGCGGGACCTGGATGAACCGACGCAGCAGGTGCTTGTCGGAGAGGGGCACTTCGATGAGTTTGATGTCCATGGCGGGCGTGACGAGGCTGAGACTAGCACCGAGTTCCGCCCCGCGCGACGCGGGCGGTCGCGGGCGGTCAGGGCGAGGGATCGTCGCCCGGCTCTGCTCGTCGCTCCCCCGGGGAAGAAATGTCGAAACCGCCCAGGTTTCGCCGGTATGATGTCGCCCGATGTTCGCGAGCACCGTCGTTTTGAGGTTGAGTTTGTTGGCGGGCGCGGTGGGGATGCAGCACGTGGTCGCCCCGCCCATGGAGGGGGGAGCGACGAGGCCCGTCCAAAACCTGCAGCCGCCCCCCGCATCCACCCGCGGCGGCGCCGATCCGATCGCAGAGGCGCTGGCCGTCGTACCAGGTGGCCTCACCGCGGACGACGCCGCGCGTCGAGCGGTCGAGAGCGGTCCGACCATCGCGCAAGCGAGCGCCCAGCTGCGGGCGGCGGTGGCTCAGGTGGACGCCCTGCGAAAGTCGTTCACACCCGCGCTAAATTTGGAGGCCAGCTACGCCCGCTTGAGCCAAGTGGAGAGCGGCATCCCCATCGACGACATGGCGATGGCGGTGGTGGGAGACGTCTCGTTTGACATCCCACTCAACCAGTATTCGTTGAACGCCACCCTCGGCCTCCCGGTGAGCGATTGGCTGCTGCGCTTGATCCCGTCGCTGAGCGCCGGCAAAGCCGGGAGCCGCGCCGCGGAGTTTCAACGGGACGCGGAGATGCGCACCGTGGCCACAGACGCGCGGGTCGCCTACTACGGCTGGCTGCGTGCGCGGGCGCAGGTGGCCGTGGGGGAGGCCTCGCTCGCGCGCTCGCAGGCGCGACTCAAGGACGCGCAGGTCGGCGTGAGGGCCGGCGTGATGTCGCCGGCGGACGTGATGCGCATCGACGCCTTGGTCGCGCGCACCGAGGCGAGCCTCGAGGGCGCCCGCGCCGTGGAACGGGTAGCGCAGCGAACCCTCGCCGTGCTCATGGGGGAGGACCTCGAGATGGATTTTCAGATCGGTGACGACGTGATGATCCCGCCGGAGCGCGACGGAGCGCGGGAAGACTTGAAGGCCACCGTGGCGCGCGGGTTGGCGGACCGACCAGAGCTCGCGGCGCTCGGCGCCAACGTGGAGCAAGCGGAGGCCTCTATCAAGGCGCGTCGCGCAGAGTACTATCCGAGGGTCGCGGCCTTCGGCGAGGCGGTGTACGCCAATCCCAACCGCCGATTTTTCCCGCTGGCGAATGAGTGGAACCAAAGCTGGGCGCTCGGCGCTTCCGTCTCATGGTCGTTGGATGTGGCGGTGGTGAACTCCGCGCGGGTGGAGGAGCTCAAGGCCAACCGCGAGCGCGCCAGCTCCACCCGTGAGCAGCTTCGTCGCGGGGTGACGCTGGAGATCGTCAACGCCTACGAGACGCGCGCGCGCGCGGAGGCGTCGCTCGACGCGAACGAGCGGGGCAAGGCGTCCGCGGAGGAGGCCTACCGCGTGATGAGTGTGCGCTACGCCAACGGCACGGCCACCACGACCGACGTGATCAACTCGGAGTTTGACCGGGTCGACGCGGCGCTGGCCTTGGTCCGAAATCGCCTCGATCTGCTCGAGGCCCAGGCGAGGTTGGAGTTCGCGACGGGGGACACCAGCGTTTTGGACTAGCAGCGTGGTTTACAGCGGTAGATGTCATGGCGCATATCACGCGCGCAGGCGAAGTCGCGAGGCGAAGTCGCGAGGCGAATCTTCGAAGATCGCCCCAAAGAGCTGCCCGAAGCGCCCGGCACAGACAGGCAGGCCGAGCCTCCTTGCGGCCGGCCAGCGGCCGAGCGGTTTCCAACCTGCCTTCAGCGGCCACAGACCGAGAACCGCGCATACCACGCACCCACGTGTGGCTCCGCGCGATCCTTAAAGATTTGGATGACAAGCGCCGCATGGGACGGTAGTCACCGCAGGAATCCCTGGGATTTCCCCATGCTTCAACCCCAGCCAGATCGACGCGGGCGCCTTTGCACTCCGCCTCCTAGTTCCCGGTCATGCGCGCCTGTCGCGTGCGAAATTGTGACCCGAGGAGGTCGTTGGCGCCGCGAAGCCTCCGCGGGGTCGCGAGAGGCGATGGATTTCACGGAGCGTCGCCCGTCACCCCGGTCGAGCGAGCGATGGAGGAACGCATGACACGCGCATTTTTGTTCCCCGGCCAAAGCTCGAGATACTCGGGGCTGCTCTCGAAGATGATCGCGTTGAGCCCGGAGAATCGCGCGCTCGCTTCGCGCGCCTCCGAGCTGATCGATTTTGATGTCCTCGCGCACTTTGACCAAGGCGCGGAGCGAGCCTTCGCCCGCAACGTCGACGTGCAGGTAGGGGTGTTCCTCGCCAACCACATGTGGCTGCGGACCATGGAGGCGCACGGGGTCTCCGCGGAATTGTCGGCGGGGCTTTCGCTCGGGGAGTGGAACCACCTCGTGCACATCGGGGCGGTCTCGTTCGAAGACGCGCTGCTCGCCGTTCGGGCGCGCGGTGAGGCCTACGACGAGGGTCCGCGGGGGTTCATGGCGTCGATTCAGCCGGTGGATCTCGAAGAGCTGCGGGAGGTGGTGGACACCGTCGGTGAGGCGAAGGTGGGTCTCGTGGAGATCGTCAACCTCAACTCTCCCCGACAGCACGTGGTCGCGGGCGACCAAGCGGCGGTGGAGGAGGTCATGCGGCGAGTGGAGGATGAGCTCTTTGGCCAGCCGGTGGTGATCGAGCGTCAAGTGCCGATGCACGCGTCGAGTTTTTCGCCGGTCGGAGAGCGGTTCCGCCGCGTGCTCGAAACCGTCGAATTTCACGCGCCAAACCTGCCTTACTTCCCGAATCGCCTCGGGCGAGAGCTCGAGCGACCGACGCGCGACGACTTTATTGAGCTCTTGTCTACGCACGTACACTCCCCGGTGCTCTGGCGCTCGACCGTCGACCACCTCGTGGGGAGATATCCAGATGTCACGCTCATCGAGGTCGGCCCCATGAAGGTGCTCTACAACTTGATGAACCGTAAGTGGATCAAGAACGCCAAGTTCCACACCGACGCTCGAGACGAGGTGACCGATCACCTCTCCGAGGTCGTGTCGAAGATTCTGGCGAGCAGCGCGAGTCCGGCGACCGCCCGCCCATCATCAACGGACCCCTTTTGATATGACCCTCGAGAAGACCATCCGTGCCGGCCGAAAGCGCCCGCTGTTTCAGCCGGACGCCACGACCACGCGCGAGGTGTCGCTGGGTGTGGAGGCGGTCGAGCGCATGTTGCCCCATCGGGATCCCATGCGCCTCGTCGACGGAATCTCGCTCGTGGACTTTGAGCAAGGGTGCGTGCGTGGATTTCTGAGCGTCAAAGAAGACGACCCAGTCTTCGCGGGCCACTTCCCCGGCGACCCGGTGTATCCAGGCGTGCTGTTGCTTGAGGCGATCGGACAGCTCGGCATTTGCTTGCAGCATCTTTTGGCCACGCGTCGGGTCGAGGTGGACGAGCGCGACGCGCCGCGGCGCGTACGCCTTTTGAAGGTGACGCACGCCATGTTTCAAGGGGCGGTTCGTCCCGGAGAGAGGGTCGATCTCATCGCCAAATCCTTGGAAGAGAGCGACTACGTTTCGAGCTGCGCGGGGCAGGTGGTCGTCGGAGATGACATCCGCGCCCTCGCGGTCTACGAGGTCTTTAACCTAGAAGAATAGATGAATACGGAGCACTGAATGTATTCGAATCAATCGCGAGTAGTAATCACTGGGATGGGGATCAACACCCCCATCGGTGACAACCTAGACACGTTTTACGGCAACCTCATCGAGGGCAAGTCGGCGATCTCCAAGTGGAGCTGGATCGACCAGCCCGGGGTCTACTCCAAGGTCGGTGGTGACCTCTCGCAGTACGACTGGAAGGTGAAGTTGGCGGGGCTCCGGGAGCGACTCTCGCAGCCGATGGGCAAATCGCTCAACAAGCTCGTCAAGAAGGCGCCGTTCTCCACGCGGATCTCCGCCATGGTCGCGGCGGACGCGTGGCTCGACGCGGGCCTCGACAAGGAGGAGAGCTTTGACTCCACCCGTCGCAGCGTGCTGGTGGGCGGCCACAACCTCAACGAGCGCTACCTGACCCAAAATTTCATCACCTTCCGCGAAGACGATCCCGACTACATCGATTCGATGGCGGCGTTGCTGATGCTCGACACGGATCACGCGGGCACCGTCTCCGAGCTGCTCGGGTGGCAGGGCGCGGCCTACACCATGGGCGGCGCGTGCGCGAGCGCCAACATGGCCCTGCGCGCCGCTATCGACGAGATTCGACACCACGATCATGACGCTGTGATGTGCGTGGGATCGGTGCTCGACTTCAGCGCGATGGGCGTCCACGCCATGGCGCTCATGGGCGCCATCACCATCGAGAGCTTCAACGAGACGCCCGCCAAGGCGAGCCGCCCCTACGACCTCAACCGCGAGGGCTTCGTGCCGTCCCACGGCGCCGGCGCGCTGGTGCTCGAGCGCCTCGATCACGCGCTCGAGCGCGGCGCGCACATCTACGCGGAGGTGCTCGGGTGCACCGCCACCGCCGACGGCAGCCACCTCCCGAGCCCGTCCACTGACGGGCAAGCCCGCACCATCGCCCGGCTGCTGCGTCGCGCGGAGGTGCGCCCCGAAGAGGTGGACTTTGTGTGCGCCCACGCGACCTCCACGCCGCTCGGCGACAAGTCGGAGATCAACGCCATCAAGACGGCGTTTGGCGACCACGCTCACAAGCTGAAGATCAACGCGCCCAAGTCCATGCTCGGTCACACCTGCTGGTCGGCGCCCGTGGTCGAGACGGTCGCGGCGATGATGCAGATGAAGCACAACAAGCTGCACCCGTCGATCAATGTGGACAACCTCGACCCGGAGATCGACCTGGACATCTGCGCCAACGAGTCGCAAGACTTCGAGATCAACACGATCTTGAAGAACTCCTTCGGCTTTGGCGGGCTCAACTGCTGCTCTTTGTATCGCCGCTTCGATCCCTCTTCCGTCTAGCAGGACACCACCATGAACTTTTTTATTACTGGAGGCTCGAGGGGAATCGGCGCGGGGATCGTGCTCGAGGCCGTCCGCGCCGGCCACGACGTGGCGTTCACCTACGTTCGAAATGAGGCCGCCGCGGCCAAGGTGATCGCGCGAGCGAAGGAGATTCGCCCCGACGCGAAGGTGCAGAGCTACGCCCTCGACGTGGCCGACGCGAGCGCCGTGGAGCGGGTAGGGGACGCGGTGATCGACGACTTTGAGAATGTCGAGGTGGTCGTGAACTGCGCCGGCGTCAACGCCGACAACCTGCTCGTGTCCATGGACAACGCCGAGTGGGACAAGGTCATCGCCACGAACCTCTCGGGGCCGTTTTATGTGTGTCGCCACTTCGTGCAGCACATGATGAGCAACCGCTTCGGGCGCATCATCAACGTGTCGTCGGTGATCTTTGATGGTGGGAGCGGGCAGTCCAATTACGCGGCGAGCAAGGCCGGGCTCCACGGGCTCACCAAGTCCATCGCCAAAGAGTACGGGCGCCGCGGCATCACGGCCAACGTGCTCGTGCCCGGATTCTTCGACACCGACATGACCCGCGAGAGCATGCCGGAGCAGGCCAAGGCCTACTGGAAGCAGTACTGCCCCGTCCCCAAGGGGCGCATGGGGACCGTGGAGGAGTTCGGGAAGATCACGGTGTTTTTGGCCTCGAGAGACGCCGCGTTCATCAACGGACAGGTGATCCCCGTCACCGGTGGCCTCGACTACAGCACCTAAGGAGCGCGAACGCATGACAACTCCCTCGCGCGTCGGCATCGAAAAAATCACCGCCTACCCCTGCTCCATGTCCTTGGACATGACCGAGCTGGCGAACGCGCGGGGCGCCGATCCTTCCCATCCACTCGAGGAGCTGATGGTCACGAGCCGCTCCGTGAATCCGCCGTGGGAAGATCCCGTCACCATGGCGGTGAACGCCGCCAACGCCCTGCTTGAGGGCGAGGAGCGGGGGTCTATCGAGATGGTCGTCGTGGGCACGGAGTCCTCGGTGGACTTCGGTAAGCCCATCTCCACCTGGGTCCAGCGCCACGCGGGGCTCGGCGCGAACTGTCGCAATTTCGAGACCAAGCACGCGTGCTACGGAGGCACCGGCGGCCTGATGGCGGCGGCGCACTGGGTGGCCTCTGGGGTGCGGCCGGGCAAGAAAGCGCTCGTGATCTGCACCGATCAGAGTCGCAGCCACCTCGGCAAGCCCTGGGAGTACGTGCTCGGAGCGGGCGCCACGGCCATGCTCGTCAGCGCGCAGCCGAAGGTGGTGGAGTTTGAGCTCGGTCACAACGGCTACTGGACCCAAGAGATCTCGGACACCTATCGCCCCACCTCCAAGCACGAGGTGGGCCACGCGGACACGAGCCTGTTCGGGTACCTCGACGCGCTCGAGGGCTCGTATGACTCGTTCGCGGAGCGCGTGGGTGAGCCCTTCGACTACGACGAGTACTTCAAAAAGAACGTCTACCACGTGCCGTTCGGCGGAATGACCTTCCGCGCGCACAAGGCCATGCTTCGTCGCTTCAAGCGCATGAAGACCTCAGAGGCGCGCGCGCACTGGCAGCAAAAGACCTTGCCCTCGCTGGTCTACAATTCACAGTTTGGTGGCACCTACACCTCGGCGACGTTCATCGCCTTGATGGGGCTCATCGACCAAAGCGACGACCTCAACGAGGGGGACCGGATCTCCATGTACTCCTACGGCTCCGGCTCGTGCGCCGAGTTTTATAGCTTGAAGGTAGGCGCGCAGGCGCGGGAGCTGCTCGCGGCGCAGCGCATGCAAGAGCGCTTGGACGCGCGCGCGAAGTTGACGGTGGAGCGTTACGAAGAGGTGGAGCGGCAGCGCGGGACCTACGTCGACAACCCGACCTTCGAGATGTCGCATGAGGGATTCGAAGGACACTACGCGCGGGCCTATGAAGGACAGCGCAAGCTCGTGCTGCGCGGCGTCGACGAATGGGAGCGTCGCTACGAGCTGAGCTAGCGAAAAGGAGGCCCCATGAGAGTACGATGTGATCAGCGGGAGGGATCGATCTGGAGGGTCGCCTTTGAGCCCAATGACGAGGGTGACGTCTCGTTGACAGGCAAGGGGCTAGAAGAGCTCCTTGAGGTGTTCGCGGCGGCCGACGAGCGCGCGAGCGGCTGTCGCGTGGTGGTGCTGGAGTCGAAGGCCCCCGATGTCTTCTGCCGTGGAATGGACCTGCGCTTTTTAACCTCGCACGCCGGGGAAGATCAGACCGAGCGCATCGAGGCCTACGTCCGGAGCTTGCTCGCGATTCGCCGGGCCCGCGTCGCCGTGATCGCCTTGGTCGACGGTGAGGCGATGGGTGGTGGGATCGGCATCGCCGCCGCCTCGGATCTCATCATCGCGACGGAGCGTTCGACCTTCGCGTTGCCGGAGGTGGTGCTCGGGCTCATGCCCGCGATGATCATGCCGTTTTTGTGCGAGCGGATACGGCCACAAAAGGCGCGGTGGCTCGCCGTGTCGGGCACTCGACTCAAGGCAGAAGAGGCCCATCACCTCGGCTTGGTCGACCGCCTCGTGCCGCACACCGCGGCGCAAGAGAAGTCGCTGCGGGAGGCCGTCAAGCGCCTGCTGCGGGCCAACCCCCGCTCCGTGGCCAAGGTGCGCTCCTTCACCGCGGAGATCGGCTGCGTCGGGCTTGAGGAGGCGGCGCGGCTCGGCGCCTCGCAGACCAACGCGGACTTGCTCGAGCTTGAGACCATCACCGCGATCCGCGGATTCCTCAATGGTGAGTCGCCGTCGTGGTTCGAGCGCCTCCCATCGCGTCGGGGGGAGGGCTGATTCATGGGCTCGTTCGTCAAGACGGAGGTGGATGATCACGGCGTCGCGACGCTGCATATGAACGATGCCGCGGGTCGCAATGCGTTCAGCGAGTCCTTCGTGGAGGAGCTGCGCGAGCACCTTGACGGGCTGTCCCGGCCCGAGGTGAAGGTGGCGATCCTCCGGGGGCTCGACGATGTTTTCTCGGCGGGTGGGGATCGCGCTGTGTTGATGGGGCTCGCGGAGGGCCGGGTGGCCCCCTACGATCTCGTGCTCACGCGCTCGCTGCTCGAGGTGCCGATCCCCACGATCGCGGCCATGGCAGGGCACGCCATCGGGGGAGGCCTGGTGTTCGGGCTCGCCTGCGACATCGTCATCCTCGGCAAAGACAGCCGCTACAGCTGCAACTTCATGGACATGGGCTTCACCCCCGGGATGGGTACGACGCGCCTGCTGCAGACGATCCTCGGCGAGCACATCTCCGCCGAGATGATGTACGGCTGTCAGTATTTCAAGGGCAAGCACTTTGAGGGGCGCTCGCTCGTGAATTACGTCGAGCCCGCCGACAAGGTGGAGTCGCGGGCGCGCAAGGTGGCGATGCGGATGACGGACAAGCCACGCTTCGCGCTCGAGCTGCTCAAGCGCACGTTGAGCCTGCCGCGACGCCGCGCGTTCGAAGAGGCGCGCACCATGGAGTCGCTGATGCACGAGATCTGCTTCGCCAACCCGGAGACGCAGGCGCGGATCCAGGAGAACTACACGCCGACCGGTGTCGGGGGCGCGCCCGCCGACGCAGATGGCAGCGACGAGGAATCATCATGATGAAGGACTACAACGGCAAGGTGGTGTTGATCACCGGCGGCACCAAGGGGATCGGCCTGGCGACAGGGCTGGCCTTTGGTCGAATGGGGGCGCAGCTGTGGCTCACCCATCGCTGGGGGTCGGCGAACGAAGACGACATCCGCGCCCAGTTCGCGGAGGCGGGGGCGCCCGCGCCCATGATCGTGGAGGCCGACGCGTCCAAGGGTAAGGAGACCCTCGCGCTGCTCGAACAGATCAAGGCCAAGCACGACGCGGTCGACGTGTTCCTCAACAACGTCGCCATGGTCGTGAAGGGCGACGGGGTGATGAACCACACCGCGCGAGCGTTGCATCGCAGCCTCGACTACAGCGCGTGGCCCTTCGTGGACTACCTGCTGGGGATGAAGAAGGTCTTCGGTGTCTATCCGAGCTACGCGGTCGCCACCTCCTCGGACGGCGCCGACGTGCACTATCCGAACTACGACTACGTCGGCGTGTCCAAGGCGGTGCTCGAGTGTTTCGCCCGCTACATGGCGACACACCTTCAAGGGGAGGGGACCAAGGTCAACGTGCTGCGGACGCGCCAGGTGGCCACCGACAGCTACAAAGAGATCTTCGGCGACAGCAACGTGGAGCTTGGCGAGAAGTTCGGCGAGTGGTCGGTGACCACCGAGGAGTGCGCCAACACCATCGTCGCGCTGTGCAGCGGCCTGTTCGATTCCATGTCGGGCCAGGTGGTCACGCTCGACAAGGGCGCCTCCTACGTGGACAATATGTTCACGCTGGGAAGCCGCTTGTTCCCGGCGCCGGAGCCTGGCGCGACCGGAGAGGAGGCCTCCAATGGCTGACGCGACCACGATTTTCCCCAACGACCTGAACGGCAAGGCGGTCCTCATCACCGGCGGCACCAAGGGCATCGGCCTCGCCACCGGGCTTTCGTTCGGCGCACGAGGGGCGCGGGTGTATCTCACGCACCGCTGGGGATCCGCCGACGAGGATGAGCTCCGCGCCAAGTTCAAAGAAGTGGGCGCTCCAGAGCCCGTGATCTTGGAGGCGGACGCCTCCAACGACGAGGACACCGAGGCGGTGATGCAGCGGATCAAGGCCGACTGCGACACCTTGGAGGTGCTCATCAGCAACGTCTCCTTCGCCCACATCAGCAAGCACCACTCGGACCTGAGCAAGAAGGGGCTCAAGCGTAGCCTCAACTACAGCGCGTGGCCCTTCGTGGGCTACCTGCAGCAAGCCAAGCTGGTGACGGGTCGCTTCCCGCGCTACGCGGTGGGCATGTCGTCGCGCGGCCCCGAGTATTTCTTGCCCGGCTACGACTTCATCGCGGTGAGCAAGGCCGTCATGGAGACCTTCATGATCTACATGACCGCGGAGCTTGCGTCCGAGGACGTGCGCATCAACGTCATCCGCGCCAACCCCGTGGACACCGAGTCTCTTGAGGCCACGTTCGGTCCTGACTTTGTGCCATTTTGTAAGAAGTTCTACGGGGACCAGTTCTTCGTGTCCCCCGACGAGGTCGCGCAGGCGACGTTGGGGCTGTGCAGTGGCCTCATGGATGGCGTGAAGGGGCAGATCCTCCTGCTCGACAACGCCTGCGGGTTCGGGGACAACGTGGTGCGCATGTTCACGGATCGCGAGCGCCTCGGCCTCACGATCTAGGTGACCCGACCCGGGGGCCTCGGCCCCGTGGTCGCGGAGGCCCTTCAGACGGCTCCGAGACCCTCTCTGTACCAATTTCGAAGGGGGCGCGTGCGTCGTTGGCGTCCGGCCGGGTCCGTGGTAGTTCGCTGCCATGTCACTGCAGGTCGGCATCGTCGGTCTCCCCAATGTGGGGAAGTCCACCCTCTTCAACGCGCTCTCCGACGCGGGCGCCGAATCGGCGAACTACCCGTTTTGCACGATCGAGCCCAACGTGGGCGTGGTGCCGGTGCCCGACCCGCGCCAAGACGCGCTGGTCGAGGTCATCAAGCCCAAGTCCGTTGTTCCCACGGCCATGGAATTCGTGGACATCGCGGGCTTGGTCGCCGGCGCCAGCAAGGGCGAGGGGCTCGGCAATCAGTTCTTGAGCAATATTCGCGAGTGCGACGCCGTGCTCAACGTGGTGCGCTGCTTCGAGGACGACAACGTGGTGCACGTCTCCGGCAAGGTCAGCCCCCTCGACGACATCGAGGTGATCGTGACGGAGCTGGTGCTGCGCGACATTCAGTCGGTGGAGACGCGCTTGGACCGGGCCCGCAAGTACGCCAAGAGCGGCGACAAGATCGAGAAGGCTGTGCTCGCGCTGTGCGAGCGAATCTTGCCGCAGATGGAGGAGGGCAACCCGGTGCGCCGTCTAGAGATAAGCGACGACGAGCGCGTGTTACTCAAAGAGCTGCACCTGCTGACGGACAAGCCGGCCATGTACGCCGCCAACGTCTCTGAGGGCCAGCTTGAGGCGGGGCTTGAGGACCCGATGGTCAAGCCCCTGGTGGAGTACGCGGCCAAAGAGGGCGCACAGGTCGTCGTGATCTGCGCCTCCATTGAGGCGGAGATCGCCGCCCTCGACCCGGAGGAGCAAGAGGCATTCTTGGAGGACCTCGGTCAAGAGGAGCCGGGCCTCAACCGCCTGATCCGCACGGCCTACGACCTGCTGGACCTCATCACCTACTTCACAGCCGGGGAAAAAGAGGTGCGCGCGTGGACCATCACCCGCGGCACCAAGGCCCCCGGCGCCGCCGGCAAGATCCACACGGACTTTGAGCGCGGCTTCATCAAGGCCGAGACCATCCAGTGGTCCGATCTCGTGGAGCTTGGCAGCGAAGCCGCCGCCAAGGCCAAGGGCATGCTGCGCATCGAAGGCAAAGACTACGTCGTCCAAGACGGCGACGTGATGCACTTTCGGTTCAATGTGTGACGGCTCCAGAAGCACCGTTTCGCTACCGCAGCAGCAGCTGAAGTACCAGGAGCGCAACAACCGATGCGATGGCGGTCAGGGTTCGAAAACGGTTCCAGCGGTTCCAGGGCGCCTCGAACTGAGCGCGGGCGTCCGCTAATTCTTGGGCATTTAACAATTCGATCTCGAGCGCCTGGACTGCGTTGTTGAGGGGTATGTTGAATCGAAGTGTGGGTCCCTGAACGGCGAGCAGGTACAGGCCGGATGCAAACCACATGAGATATCGTTCGACGCCACGTAGCTGCAGTGTCCCGAGCACCAGCATCAAGACGACGGAGACGATAGAACCGACCCAGACAGCCATGAAGATCGGCTGCCTGTTTTGGATGATCCCATCCATCAGTTTGAATGCCTGCAAGAACTCTCTGTCGGAGAACTTGGCGATACCCGGCATGACCACAACAGCAAATCCGAAGACGAGGCCGGCGACCAGAGCACATGACAAAGTTGTCGTCATTAAAGCGATATCAAATAAATTAAAAACCATTCCGCCTCACTTATTTTCTCATCGAGCATTGCTACAATTTCAGGCTTCCGCTCTCAAAACTAAGACATTCCAACCGGCGTGTGGAGGTCTTCTCGCTTCATCAGCCGAAACGCCCTGACAAACGTGGAGAAGAATTTGGAAAGTCGTGGCCGTTCAGATGGTGGCCCGATAGAATTAAGTTCCGTGCAGTGTATCGGCGAACCATTCATGAGCATGCCCAAGATCTACACCATGAGCTTCGCCGCGGTGCATCCGGCCTACGTGGCGAAGGCGGAGCGAAAACAGCGCACGAAGGCGGAGGTGGACGAGATCATCCGGTGGCTTACGGGCTATGCGCAGTCGGAACTCGACACCCTCGTTGAGGGGGAGACGGACTTCGAGATTTTCTTCGCCCAAGCACCGGCGATGAATCCGCAGCGAGACAAGATCAAGGGTGTCGTGTGCGGCGTCCGAGTCGAGGAGGTGGAGGAAGAACTCATGCGAGAGATTCGTTATCTCGACAAGCTGGTTGATGAGCTCGCAACGGGGAAACCGATGGCGAGGATCCTCAGATCGTGAGCGAGAAGTTTCCCTCCTGAGGAGGAGTTGGCGGCTTGGCGTCTGCGCGGTTCTTAAGCGCGTGACAGCGCCAAGGCGGTCCAAACGCCGAAACGAGTAATTGGTCCGCTTGGAGTGGACATCGCGTTCATCGACGCGGGGCCGAACCAGCGTGTAGACTTGAACGAATGGTGCCGGCGCAGCAAATTTCGCGAGTCGTCTTGGCTGCGTTGCTCTCCGCTGGGGGGTGTACGAATAAGGATCGTGGAGAGGACGCGCGGCCTGTCGCAGGGGCGAGTCCTGCGCTGCCCGCGACGCAGGCTCCCGCGGAGGCGGCGGCGCAAACCCCGGCGGAGGCGTCCGCCTCGCTGAAGGTCGAGGTGCACGGGGCGTTGCACGAGATGATGCATATGGGACGGACCGAGCGGCGAGTGGATCTCGCGCCGCTGATCAGTCAGGCCGGGACGTTCGGCCTCGGCGCGCTAGAGGACCTCGGGGGCGAGGTGACCGTGTGGGACGGGCAGCTGTGGCTGTCCACCCCGGACGGCCAAGGGGGCGCGGTGGCGCAGCAGATGACGGAGACCACGGCGGGCGCGACCTTGTTGGTGACCTCGAAGGTTCATAGGTGGCAGGAGCGACCCATCACCGAGGCCGTGTCGTTCGCGGCGCTGGACGACTTCATCAAGCAGCAGGCGTCGGCAGCGGGGGTCGACGTGGAGGAGGCGTTTGCCTTTCGCATCGAGGGCACGCCGAGCCGCCTCGACTGGCACGTCATCGACGGCAGCAAGATTCCGTCCGGGGCGCACGGGCACGAGGCGCATATGCAGACCGCCGTGCGCGGATCCTTGGCTGCGCTGCCGGTACAGATCCTGGGATTTTACTCGCCCAAGCATCACTCGATCTTCACCCACCACGACACGAACACCCACGCCCACGTCCTCAGTGAGTCCGCCGGGGTGAGCGGTCACGTCGACCATGTGGACCTCGTTGCCGGCGCGCGCCTGTGGCTTCCGGCGCCTGGAGCCGCGCCCGAGGGGGCACCGGCGAACGCGCTTTAATGAGCCGCCGGTGGGGGCCCATATCGCTGCGACTGGCGGTGGATGCCTGTCTTGCCGATGCCAGCCATAAATATGCGCGCACGGTGCGGGCGTCCTTTCGATCATGGGCTAGGCTCCCCCCGGGTCCTGGCGGTTGACGATGGGGTAGGGCACGCCCCGCCTTGACCTCTCCGAGCAGATGAACGCGAATGAAACCCTCCTGATCTTCCCCCACCAGCTGTTTGCCCTCCACCCGGGGCTCGAACAGCGGCCGGCGCGGATAGGGATGATCGAAGACAACCTCTTCTTCGGGGATCGCCATCACCCGGCGAGATTTCATCGCCAAAAGCTGTGGTTTCACCGCGCGTCCATGAGGCGCTACGCCGCGGGGCTCGAAGCGTCACATCCCGCAGTGGACTATGTGGTTCACGCCGACGACCACGAGGTACTCAAGACCTACCTTCAGCATCTCGCGGAGGAGGGGTCTGCCGGGGTGATCGTGGCCGATCCGCACGACGATCTGTTGTCTCGTCGGTTGCGGCGGTGGTGCGACGCGCTGGGGCTCCAGCTTCGGTGGGTATCCACGCCCATGTTTTTGAACTCCACAGAGGAGAATCATCGCTATCGCGCCGGGAAAAAGCGATGGTTCATGGCCGACTTTTATAAGCACCAGCGACGGAGGTTGGGGGTGTTGCTCGAGGGAGATCAACCGGTCGGTGGGAAGTGGAGCCTCGACGCGGACAACCGAAAGAAGGTCCCGCGCGCGCTCCTCAAGGAGATTCCTGCTCTTGAGATTCCTGCGCACGACGCGATCGATCTCGAAGCCCGTGTCCATGTCGAGGCGAGATACCCGGACAATCCAGGGACCATCGAGAGCTTGATCTATCCGACCTCCCACGAAGCTTCTGCGCGCTGGCTCGACAATTTTTTAGAGGAGCGATTTGAGCGGTTCGGGGATTACGAAGACGCCATGGTGCAAGGAGAGAACACTCTCTGGCACGCGGTGCTTACGCCGATGCTTAACACGGGGTTGCTGACCCCTTTGCAGGTGCTCGACCAAGCTCTCGCCGCCGCGAAGAAGCACAACACCCCGCTCAACGCGGTCGAGGGGTTTGTGCGTCAGGTTATCGGTTGGCGAGAGTTCATGCGCGCGACCTACGAGGATCACGGGGTCGAGATGCGCACCACGAACCACTGGGGGCACCGTCGTCCCATGCCCGCGTGTCTCTACGAGGGCACCACCGGGATCGAGCCCCTCGACGACGTCATCGGCCGCGTCCTCGACACTGGATATTGCCATCACATCGAGCGTCTCATGGTGCTCGGGGGGTTCATGTTTTTGTGCGAGATCGATCCCGACGACGTATATCGCTGGTTCATGGAGCTGTTCGTCGACAGCTACGACTGGGTGATGGTGCCCAACGTCTACGCCATGAGTCAGCACGCAGACGGGGGGCTGATCACGACGAAGCCGTACTTCTCAGGTTCCGCCTATATCAAAAAAATGAGCAACTTTCGTCCGGGTCCGTGGACGGAGGTTTGGGACGGGTTGTACTGGCGGTGGATTTTCAAGCACGCGGATCTTCTGGCGAAAAACCCCCGCTGGTCGATGATGTGCGCGATGGCCCGGAAGATGGACCCTCAAAAGCGGGACACGCATCTGGAACGAGCCGAAGCGTTTCTCGCGACGCTCTGACGTTGTCGTTCTTCGTGAATTTCTCCGCGCCTCGGGTGCCACCGCGAGCGTTCGCCATTCGATGCATTCGCCATTCGATGCATTCTTCGATATGCTGAGGATGAATTTTATGGTGGCTCGATTCCTCCAAGAACTTCTCGTTCGTCGCGTACCGCAGACGTTGTTTGTGTATCTCGGCGTGTGTTGGGCGCTCATCGAGGTGTCGGCGTTCATCGAGGGGCGGTTCGCGCTGGGGCGGTGGCTGGCAGACAGCGTGATGCTGGTGTTGGTGTGCGGGCTGATGAGCGCGATGGTGTTGGCGTGGAACCACGGCAAGCGAGGACCGGATCCGTGGAAGCGCTCCGAGCTGCTATTCCACGGGCTCGTGGCGGTGCTCGCGGTGGGCCTGGTGTTCTGGCGGGTGAGCGGCGGTCTGGAAGGCTCGGATGCAGCGGAGGCTGCTGAAGAGGAGGACGCGCTCGCCACTGCGCAGGCCACAGATGACGGCGAGGGTGCTGCAGCGAAGGACCAGACAGTCGAGGGCCCTGACCCCGCCGAGATGCTGGAGGTGCTGCCCGAGGTCGCGCCCGAGAGCGAGCGGCGCTGCCTCATGGTCGCACCTGCGGCCCTGGGCGATGACTTCGGTGAGGAGGACCGCTGGATCTCCGCGGCGCTGGAGTTCGGGGTCATCCGCGTGCTGAATATGCGCCGGGGGATGCGGCTGGGGCAGGTGTCGGTGTGGCTCAAGGACGAGCTCAAGGCGCAGTCCATCGGTCCTGGTGATGTCATCCCCGTCAGCTTCTTGCTCGACAAGTCCGAGAAAAATATCTGTGAGAACGTGCTCACCATGACCGCGCAGCGCGCAGAGGGCGACGGACAGCTGATGCAGGTGGAGGTCAGCCTGTACCCCAAGGGTCAGCATGACACCCCGCTCACCGTCCGCACCGAGCCGATGACGTTGATGGCGCTCTCCGAGTTCATCGCGAGCTGGACGCTGCCGGGTCTTGGGCTCCCCGAGACGCCGGCGCTCCCGAGCCTCGCGGAGACCATGAGCGCCGAACCGAAGGTGATGGAGCTGCTGGTCAAGTCGTCCCTCAAGGTCTATGACAAGGACCTTGAGGGGGCCACGAAGCTCCTCGACGAGGTGTTGGAGCTCGATCCCAACTGTGTCGATGCCCTTCAACGGCGCGCCAACGCCTACCTGTTGGAGGAAGGCACGGGTGCCAAGGCGCAGCAGCAAAAACTGCTGGGGAGAATGCTCAAGCAGCTTCATCGGCTGCCTCCGTCCAGTCGCTGGCAAGTGCAGGCGAGCGTGCTCCTCGACCAAAACAAACCCGAACTCGCGGAGCGCATCGTGGACCGACAGCTTGAAATCGATCCTGACGATATCGATGCGAAGTGGATGAAGGTGACCTTGATGGCCATAGTGCACGACGCGACCGAGGAGAGCCTTCCCTATCTGCGAGAGATCGTGGCGGACGATCCGAAGCATCGGGAGGCGCTCCAGAGGCTTGTGGTGAGCTTGACAAGGCTGGACCGGTTGGAGGAAGCGGAGTCCATCGCCCGGAAGTGGGTGACAGAGTTGCCCCAAGATGTCGAGGCGCACAAGCAGCTCGCCAGTTGCCTTCAGACGCAGGCCAGATTCGACGAGGCTCGACAGGTATACGAGGGCGTCATCGCCATGGAGCCCGAGGTCACACAGCATGCGCTGCTGGTCGTTGCATTAGATATGACGGAGGGTCGGTTTGAGGATGCGGCCCAGGAACTCGACCGTTTAGAGCAGCTAGAGGAGGAGGGGCTGGAGGAATTCATCCAGGGGAGCCGCCAGCGTCTCGCGTACCGCATGGGGCAGCCCAAACACCACCTCAAGATCGCGCGTGAACAGCTGGCGGCAAAGGAAAAAAATAGTGTCCCGTTGATGATGGTGTTTCAAAAGAGCATGCTCGTGTCAACGCTTCTTGAAGCTGGAGAGGCGGCCGAGGCCAAGGCCATCGTCGACGAGTTGAGCGCGCTCAAGATAGAGATGCTTGCGCCGTTAGTGGCCGGCGTCCAACAAGAATGGGCGACCTACAACGAAGACGCAGATGGATTGGAGGCGTCGCTCGACCACCAAGATCAGCTCGCGTCCGAGTCGGTCGTTGCGGCAATCGCCAGCCGCAACAACATCCTCTCGCGGGCGCGGGTCGATCGGTTCCGTGGAAATTGCGAATCGGCGATCGCGAAGCTCGATGCGCTCGTGGAGGACAAGCCCTCTACGGTTAGGCGGTGGAACTATGTGGAGGAGCGCATGCTCTGTCTCATGGAGCTCGAGCGCTTCGAGGAGGCCGTGGAGGTGGGGCGCGCCGCCGCGGCGCACGACCCTGGCGACGCGGACATCTACGAGCTGCTCGCGAGAGCCTACGACGGTGGCAAGAAGCCTCGCGAGGCGCGCAAGACCTACGCGCGTCTGCTCAAGCTGTGGGCCAACGCCGAAGATGACTACAAGCGAATGCTCGACGCTCGCTCCGCGCGGCTGGAACTCAGCGCGAGGTCTGAGTAGCGGCGGCGGCGTGCCCTGACGCGGAGGACCGAGGTCACCTCGCCTCGATCGGGACGCGCCGGTGTCGGCCCCAGGCGATGAGCGCCGCGAGGCTCCCGAGCACGCGCCGGTGCGGAGGCCGAGTCATCAGTGAACCGCGCCGGGTCGCGTGAACTTCGCGCAGCGAGGCTCCGACCGCGCGCCGGTGCGGGGACCGAGCCATCAGCGAACCGCGGCGGGTCGCGTGAACTGGCCGCGGGCGGCCTCGCACTCTCGGTAGATGGCGCACCCTCGGTCGTGGTCGTTCACGAGCCCCATCGCCTGCATGAACGCGTAGGCGGTGGTGGGTCCAAAGAAGCGCCAGCCGAGTTTTTTGAGGTCCTTGGCGAGGGTGGCGGAGTGCGGAGTTTTTGAAACCACCTCCCGGGGTCGCCGCGCTTCGCGTCCGCGTCGCGCTGGAGGGGGCGGCTCGTACTGCCAGATAAGCGCGCCCAGAGATCCGTGGGCGTCCGCGGCCTCGCAGGCGCGGCGGGCGTTGTTGATCGTGGCTGCAATTTTGCCCCGGTGCCTTACGATGCGCGCGTCTGTGACCAGGCGCTCCACGTCGGCCTGTTCAAACCGCGCCACTCGTTCAAAGTTGAAGTCGCAAAACACCTCGCGAAAGGCCGGGCGCTTCGCGAGGATCGTGCGCCACGACAGGCCCGACTGAAAACCCTCGAGACATATTTTCTCAAACAGCGCGTGGTCGTCGTCGACGGGGAAGCCCCACTCGGTGTCGTGGTAGCGGGCGAAGTCCGGCGCCGCCGAGGCCCACCTGCAGCGCACGCGACCATCCTCCCCGTAGATCAGCCCCTCGGGCAGCGGGGTGTCGGAGTTCGGGGGCGACGTCACCGACTCAATGTATCGTGTGTCCCCGCGTCCCGGTCAAGGGTGGGCTGGGAGCGCTTGTCGCGTCGCGGATCGCAGTTCGGGTACCCGGACGGATGGGAGAGTGTACGGCCGGACAACAATCGGGGACACTGTAGCTTCCACGCCGTGCGCCACGTCGGCCATTCGAGCCCCCTCACGAGAACACCATGCTTGACTCGCTTCCTGAACCTTCACCGTTGTTGTTTTGGGGATTTGTTGTGCTGCCGCTGCTCATGGCGGCGGGGATCGTGGTCGCCATCGGCCGCTGCGTGGGGGCGGTGGCGGGGCGCATCGCCGCGGTGGTCGCCGTGGTGTGGATCGGCTTGACTGGAGTCTTGGGCTGGGGCGGCCACCTCGACGTCTGGGCGCCGCCGCGGATGTTCTTCTTGTTGGCGCCGATCGTGGTGTTTCTTGCCTGGGCCGGGCGCTCCTCGTGGGCCGAAAGGCTCGGAGACCTGCCGATCAAGCTGCTGGTGGGGTTTCAGTCCTTCCGGATCGTGGTCGAGCTGTTGCTGCATGCCGCGGTGCTTGAGGGCGTGGCACACCCGAATATGACCTGGTCCGGAACAAACCTGGACATCATTCCGGGCGTGACGGCGTTGTTGCTGGTCCCGTTCGTGCCGCGCATGGATCGCCGGTGGTTGCAGCTGTGGAACCTGAGCATGGCAGGCGTGTTGGTGGTGACGGTGGTGACGGGAATGTTGGCCGCACCCACGCCATTTCGACAGATCGCGGGCGATCCAGCCAACGGATTTGTGGCTGCGTTCCCGTTTGTCTGGCTGCCTACGGTGTTGGTGTCAGCGGCCTGGCTGGGCCATATCGTCTTGTACCGGCGACTTCGTCGGACCTAAGGCGTCGGTGCGGTATCATGGTGGCCATCATGGGGGACCGACCGGAGGAAGTGTTGCGCCGTTATCATGCCTGGGAGCCGAATACGGACAAGTTGGATTTTCAGTGGCAGGCGAGGCTGTGCCAGTCCATGTGGCGCGAGGCGAGGGGGCTGGCGCCGGGAGAAGATCACGGAAAGATGCGGGGTGCCCGGCTTCGGATGCCGGAGGCCAAACAGACCCTCGCGAACTACCTCACACCCAATATCAGGGAAGTTGTGCGCAGCGAGGTTCAGGATCCGGTTCGCGCGAGGGGCTCGCTGTACGGTGAACCGCGCATCTACAACAACTTGTTGTCGAGTCAGCCCCTTTGCTTCAACCTCTTCGGGGAACTTTCTCTCGATCTTTCGCTCGCGACGCGAGCCTTGCGTGCGTTCACCGACGGTCGGGTACATCGAGTCATCGCCATTGACTTTGAGTTCTCACCGGGACGCGGGGACGACCGTTATACGGGGGATCGCTCCGCCTTCGACGTGTACGTGCGGTATGAGACGGCCGCCGGAGGTCGTGGCTTCGTCGGCATCGAGGTGAAGTACCACGAGGGGCTTCAAGATTCGGTCGCCACGCATCGTCCACGTTACGATGAGGTCGCGGACCTCATGGGCTGCTTCGATCTCGCGGCCGCCGCTCGACTCCGGGCGAAACCCCTTCAGCAAGTGTGGCGTGATCATCTCCTCGTGGGGGCGCATCACCACGTGGACGGATTCGACGACGCCTTCTTCGCCTTCTTGTACCCGGAGGGCAACACGGCCTGTGTCAGCGCGGTTGGAGCGTACGCCGGGTGTCTCACGGACGCGCGCAGTTTCCAGGGATGGACACTGGAAGGGCTCGTGGGTGCGTTGCAGGCGGTCTCCTCAGCCTCATGGCTCGCGGAGTTCCATGACCGCTACCTCGACGTTGGTCGCCTCCCCCAGACTTAAGCCGACCTCAAGAATCTCAGCGCGGAGCGATGGGGGCTTTTTTGTGGCGACCCCAGGCCACGAGGGCTGCGAGGCTGCCGAGCACGAGGTTCGGCGCGATGTGGGCGGCTTCACCGATGGAGATGTGCAGTCCGGCTGCGGCGATCATGGTGAGCACGAGCCCCGCCGCGGCGAGCGGGGTGAGGCCCGGCATGATGCGGAAGACGGACGGCAAGATGAGGCCGAGGCCCCCGGCGACCTCCACGAGGCCGATGAGCTTGACAGCCATGGCGGGCACGTGGGGAACCCACGACATCTGCTCGGCGAGCGCGTCGTAGGGGGTGGAGAGTTTCATGACGCCGGCCATGGTGAAGGCGACGCCGACGAGGGACTGGACGATCCAAAAGAGCGTGTTCATGGTGAAGTCGTTTTGTGCGCGGTGCGGCGTGTGTGAGAGTCGGGGCGGGCGATTCGCTACAGACCCTTGTGGCTGCCGTCGCAAAAGGGCGGGGTACCGGTGCGCTTGCAGTTGCAAAGGGCCACACGCTTGCGCGCTTCGAGCGTGAATTCGCGTGGTTCGAATTCCGTGCCGGCGTGGGAGCCGTCGCAAAATGGCTGGTTGGAGGAGCGACCGCACGCGCACCAGTAGTGGGTGCCGGCGTCGAGTTCGAGGACTGTGGGCTTGTTGGAGGCGATGAGTGGGAGTGACATGGGCGTGCGTACTTTCTTGTGTGGGAGCTCGAGGGACGGATCGTTTTTAGTCTACAGAGTCGCACAAATGAAACAAGTATCTGTTTGATTGAACTGCAGTTGCGTCAGCGCAACGTTGGGCCTAGGATCTGGGCATGAACCTGGCGGACCTACAGACATTCTCGTTGGTCGCCGAAACCGGAACGATCAGCGCCGCGGCGAAGCAGCTCGGGGTCCCCAAGTCCACGGTGAGTCGGCGAGTGCGCCGGCTCGAGGACGCGCTCGGGAACGAGCTGCTGAGGCGAGGCCCTCGCAAGATCTCGTTGACCGAACACGGCCGGGTCTTGCACACGCGCACGCGCCCGGCGCTCAAGGATCTCGACGCGGCGGTGGAGATGATCGCGGATGCCCAGACAGATCCCGTAGGGACGCTCCGCATCACCACCACCTCAAGCTTCGGTCAAAGCAGGGCATTTTTGGCGTGTGTGACGAGTTTTGGCGTCGCCCACCCTCGGGTCACGACGGAGCTGGAGCTCACCAATCGGATCGTGGACCTGGTGGAGGAGAACATCGACGTGGCGCTGCGTCTCCACGCCGGGACGCTGCCGGGAAATGCGAGCTTGATGTCGCGGAGGCTCGCGCGCTTCACCCGGGCGATGTACGCGAGCCCCGACTATCTCGAGGTCCATGGGATTCCGCAGAGCCTCGATGATCTCGCCGCCCATCGGATCGCCGGCCACGGCATCGTCGACGTTCGAGGGATTCGCTGGCACCACCGGGGCGCGCTACTGAGCGAGCCCTATCAGCTGCCCGCGCCGCGATGGCTTGTGAGCGACGCCTCCGCGCTGGAGCGGCTGGCGGTGTCGGGTGCGGGGCTTGTTGTCTTGCCGCAGATGACGGGGGATATCCTCGTCTCCAGCGGCGCGCTTCAAAGAGTGCTGCCCGACTACGAGCATCGGGAGGGGCTCGCGAGTCTGGTGTGGCCGGCGAGTCGGCACCTCGCACCAAGGGTGCGTGCGTTTATTGACCACGCGGTCGCGCATTTTGCAGACGCTCCTGAGAACGTTGTTGCCGGCGCTTGAGCGGCGCGTTCGATCTCGTGACGGTCTTCGCGCGGGATCCCTAGACCTCGGCAGGATTTCGATGCCACTCTCGGACTCATGGGGAAGCCGAGCACGGTCACGGCGTATCTGAGAGCCTTGGAACCCGCGCGGGTGGAGCCCATGACACAGCTCATCGAGACGATTCGCGAGGCGCTCCCCGCTGGGTTCGACGAGCGCATCAACTACGGCATGCCGAGCTGGGTGGTACCGCACAAGACCTACCCCGACGGCTATCACGTCGATCCAACGCTGCCGCTTCCATTCTTGAGTGTGGCGTCGCAAAAGCGCCACGTGGCCGTCTATCACATGGGCATCTACGTCGACGCCAAGCTGCTAGCTTGGTTCGAGGCGGCCTATCCCAAGCACTGCAGCACCAAGCTCGACATGGGCAAGAGCTGCATTCGCTTCAAGAACCCCGCCAAGATTCCCTACGCGCTCCTTGGGCAGCTGTGCAAGAAGATGACACCGAAGCAATGGATCACGCGCTACGAGGCGGCGGTGAAGAGCAGGTGATGGCGCCTCGCGCATCATCGGGGCTGGCCCAGGTGGCAGCGGGCGTCTGGACCGTGCCCGCGCCGCAGCGGTTCATGGGCCTGCAACTCAACACGCGGATGTCGGTGTGCCAGCTCGCCGACGGAGGCCTCATCTTGATCGGTCCCGTCCCTCACAGTGATGCGCTCGCTGCGAGCGTGGACGCGCTCGGTCCGGTCCGCGGCGTCGTCGCGCCCAACCTGCTTCATCACCTGTACGTGGGAGAGTGGATGGAGGCCTACCCCAAGGCGCGCAGCTTCGCCGCGGAGGGGGTGGCCGCCAAGCGCCCTGAGCTCTCGTTCTCTGCGACGCTGGGGTCGGCCTTCGATGAGTCCTTTGGAGAGGATGTGGAGCGGTTCCCCATCCACGGGATGCCCGGGCTCAACGAGTCGTTGTTCGTACACCGCACCTCCCGCACGCTCATCGCGACGGATTTTTGCTTTTATATGCCGAAGGCCACAGGCTTCGCGGCTGTGTTCGCGGCGCTCATGGGGATTCGAACGCGGGTTCGTGTGGAGCCGATCTTCAAGGCGTTGATTCGAGACAAGGCGGCGTTTCGGGCGTCGCTGGTCCCGCTGCGCGCGCTGCAGATCGATCATCTCTCCATGTGTCATCACGCGGTGATCTCCGAGGACGCGACGGCCACGCTTCAGGCGGTGCTCGATCAGGTTAAGGTGCCGCCGCGAGTCCGGTGACCGCCGCGGAGGCGCGCCCTCGCTACGGCGCGGTCATGCAGTCGTAGGAGCCCGCCTCGATCAGCTTCCACGTGGCCACCGGCCCCGGAAACTGCTGGCACGTCCCTACAAACAACTCATTGGGGATCCCCGTCGACGAGCAGTCGGGGTTGTTGGGGTGGTTGGTGTAGGTGATTCGGTCCGCGTAGCACTTCAGGTCGCTGATGGAGGCGTCCGGCGTGGGGTTGCACGGGAGGGTGGCGTCGAGGGTGACGGTGCTGTTGACGGGGGGCAGATCGGTGCAGGTGTCGTCGACGTACACGGTGAACGTGACCATGGTGCCCGTCATGCCCTCGTCCCCCGCGCCGCTGGTGTCTGAGGTGGCGCCCGCGTCGCTCGAGTCCTCCGCCGTGGTGGCGCCAGACGAGTCCTCACCCAGGCTGGTCTCTTGGCCGCCGGTGTCGGATTCTGAAACCGCGCACGCGAGGGGGAGTATGAGCAAGGCGTATCGGAGGCGATCGAGCATGTGCGTTGAGTATCGCTCGCGCCGATCTGCGTCAACGAAGCGGGGCCGCGCGGGCTGCAGATTTACATCTCCTTCGCGTTTCGTTGACCCGCGGGAGACCGACGCCTCGCTGTCACAGTTGTGGCGGTGGCCGCTGGAGTTTTCTCCGGTGCTGACGCACCATGGGGGACGGTGGGGGACTCGACGCAAGCACACTGGGAGTCTGTCTACGGCGCCAAACAAGATTCTGAGTTGAGCTGGTTCCAAGCCGACGCAGGAGCGTCGCTCGCGTTAATCGAACGATTCGCTTCTCACCCCTCCGAGATTGTTGACGTGGGAGGGGGCCAGTCTTCTCTCGCTCCCTCGCTGATTTCACGGGGCCATCGCGTGACGGTGCTCGATATCTCCTCCGAGGCCTTGAAGCGAGCGAGGCAACGCGCGGGGGAGGCGGTGTCGGAGATCTCTTGGGTTGTGGGTGACGTGACGCGGCTGGATCGACTTGGAGACTTTGACGTGTGGCATGACCGGGCGGTGTTCCACTTCTTGAAGGAGGCGGCGACGCGGGCGCGGTACGGCGCGCTGCTCAAGGCGTCGTTGCGCCGCGGTGGCGTCGCCGTGATGGCGACGTTCGCCCTCGATGGACCGGCGCGCTGCAGCGGGCTCCCGGTTCAGCGCTACGACGCGGCGGGTCTCGTGGCCGCCCTCGGTGGCGACTGGGCGATCGCGCATCAAGAACATCAACTTCACACGACGCCGTGGGCCGCCCAACAGGCCTTTCAGTATGTCGTCCTTCGGCGGGGGTGACGAGGCGCCCTCTGTCGGCGTGTTGTCCCGAGGTTTGCCTTTGATCCCGAAACCCGTGAGACTGAGGGGGACATCTTTGACGTGGGTGACGGCTCAGGATCTGAAGATCCTCCCGCCAATCGGATGACTAGAGCGGGCGAGGCGATGGAGGGATCAACGCACAACGAGGACAGAGAAGGTCCTCGACGGAGGGTCTTGGTGGCCGGATCGACGGGCTATCTAGGCCGCCATCTGGTGAAGGCGCTCCACGCCCAGGGACACTGGGTGCGCGCGTTGGTTCGAGATCCATCCCGGCTCGGCGAGGCTGCCGCCGCGGTCGACGAGGTCTTCGTTGGACAAGCGACGGACGACGCCACACTGGCAGGGGTCGCCGAGGGCGTGGACGCGGTCATCTCTTGCCTGGGCAATCGCACATTTAAGCGGCGGCCTTCGGTGTGGGAGGTGGACAGGGACGCCAACGTGAACCTGGTGAGGAGGGCGAGGGGCGCGAAGGTGTCGCAATTCGTCTTCGTGTCCGTGCTGGGGGGCGCTCAGATGCGCGATCGGGTGCCACAGATCGAGGCGCGAGAGCAGGTGGTGGAGGCGCTCGAAGCAAGCGGTGTCCCATGGACGATCATTCGCCCGTCTGGATTTTTCAATGACATGCTCGAGTTCCTCGACATGGCCGCGCGCGGCACGGCCTGGATGATCGGAGACGGCGCGTCGAAATTTAACCCGATCCACGGCGCGGACTTGGCCGCGTTCATCGTGGACCGTCTGGGAGACGCCAGCGCGATCGCGCAGGAGTATCCCGTGGGGGGGCCCGAGAGCCTCAGTCAGCGAGACGTGGCGACAGCGGCGTTCTCGGCCCTCGGGGTGCCGCCAAAGATTCGCACCACGCCGGCGTGGTTGGTCCCCTCACTGGCAAAGATGATCATCCCATTCAATGTGAATTTTGGGAGTTTTTTGGCGATGCTCGGCGCGATGGCCGGAGCGCGAGACGCCAGGGCACCCGCCACGGGAACGCATCACCTCGCCGACTTTTTCCGTGATCACGCGGGTGCGAAGACGAGTGAGCTCCGCGCGCGGCGTTGAGGCCGGTCGCCGCGGGAGCGCTCGCGTGAGCGCGACAGGCGTGGGCGTGGCGTTTGTGGCATCGAATGCCTCGCTGTTATGCTGAGCGGCGAGACTGAACGTGAACCGGTGCGACTCCCTCATCACCTCGACCAAGTGGCGGCCATTCGTACACCCACGCGAACTGAGCCGTGGCGTGTGTTGGTGAGCGGATGCCTCGCGGGCTCGCCATGTGGCGTGGATGGGACCGACTACGGGCTTGGCGCGACGCAGCCCGAGTGGTTCAGAGATCCGCGGGTTCGATGCGTTTCATTTTGCCCCGAGGACCACGGCCTCGGGACGCCCCGGAATATGCCCGACCTGCACGGGGGTGACGGGTTCGCCGTGCTCGACAAAGAGGCGAAGGTGCTCGACGAGCATCGAACGGACATCACCGAGGCGCTGTTGGCGGGGGCACAGGCCATGCTCGCGCTGGCGCAGCGAGAGCGGATCGACTTCGCGGTGCTCACCGATCGCAGCGGCGCATGTGGCTCGCAGGTGATCTCCATTGGCTGTCGCTTCGAGGAGCCTGTCGATCATCGTCGGGGGGTGGGGGTGGCGACGGCGCTGTTGTTGCGCCATGGCTTCGACGTGGTCAGCCAGCGCGATCCGAAGACCCTGGGACTGCTCGGGGCGAAGCTTGACGAGAAGTTCGCGCCGGATCCCGAGGTGGTCGATCATCACGAGAGCCCATGGGTGCTGGAGCACCTCCCGCTTGACCCCAAGTGAAGATGGCCCGCCGCGCCAGCTCGGTGGGCCTCGCCGCGTGCGCCGCGGGTGTGTTGTTTGGCGCAGAGCAGATTGTCCGTGACCGTCGGCTGTTCGACGGTCTATGGTCACCCGCATGATTGTTCTGCGACGCCTGGGGCGGATGACTGTGGGGGCACTCCTCCTCGTGAATGGTGCGACCGCCCTGGGTTGCGCGGACCCCTTCGCAGGAGGCGATGACGTCGCGGATGATTCGTCGTCGGGTACGGAAGACAGCGGCTCTACGGGGTCCACCGGAGACGGGGACGGCGACGGAGACGGGGACGGCGACGGGGACGGCGATGGAGACGGAGACGGGGACGGCGACGGGGATGGGGACGTCAACGGCGCGCTCGCGTCGGGGATGTTCTCCATCACCCAGTCGTGGGATCAAGAGAGCGACTTTGATCGCCCGGTGTTCGTGGACGTGCCGGCAGGGGAGGGGCCGCATCCCGTGGCGATCTTGCTCCACGGCAACGGCGGCAACGCCACAGGGATGCTCAACGACATCGATTATCTCCCTGGGCATATCCGGGTCGCACCCCAGGGATATCTCAACAGCTGGAACCTGAACTACGAGGCCTCCAAGGCCCCCGACGTGGATTTCATGCGCGAGCTGATCGCGTTCTTGAAGACCCACACCAACGTGGACGACGGTGACATCGCTGTGCTCGGCAACTCCAACGGGAGCGGGCTGGTGAACCGACTCCTCATCGAGCTTGAGGGGGACACCTTCCGACACGCGGTGACCATCGTGTCGCCGCTCAATGACCTCCAGTATCGCGACGGGGAGTTTTACTACGATCCCACGGGGGGCAACGCCTACGACACCGCGACGACCCCGGTCCTCGGCCGCCGACTCTGCAACGTGAGCGGAACGGAAGACGGGATCATCCCCTACAGCGGTGGTGCCGGCGTCGCCGGATATGTGTTTATCGCCGCCGAGGAGAGCACGTATATTTGGGCGCAGCACTTCGGTGAGTCCGGACCGCCGATCGATCCCGGCGCGGGAGCCGTGGATCCGAATGACCCAAACTTGGTCGAGTTCCAGTACCTCGGAGGAGATGTGGTCCACTACAAGGTCATGGGTGCGGGTCATGACGCGGGCGTGACCCCGTCTGTTCGATCCGCGATCGCAGAGTTCCTCGCCAACTAGTCTCCCGTCATAGTGTGCGCGTGCGAAGACAGGGCGATCTCTGAGCTCCTCACCACGGTTAATTTTCAGCGGCGAGCGGCCATCGGTCGGGAGGATCTTCCCGGTGGTCAATTCCGTCAGCGTCGTCAGGAGATCGACCGTGGAGACGCGCGTGTCCACCGCTGCGGCCTCCAATTGCCGCGCGCGAATCATGATCGGCACCCGCAGCACCTCTTCGTCAAGCCAACACGCGTGGCCGATGCGTCCTCGCTCGTCGACGTATGCGACCGTCTCGCGATTAGAGCGAAGTGATCGCGAAGTTTCGAATGGTGACTTCGCTCGTGTAGTAGCCGTTGCCGGCGGAGACACCGATCCCGTCAAAGGTCGTGTCGATGGTCGCGGCCTCGGTGAGCAGGTCGACCCCGTCAAAGGCCGCGGTGACGCTGTCGGTGTGGACGGTCACCTCCACGGGGATCCACGCGCCGTCGGTGTAGGTGTTCGCGCCGACGGCTGTCCCGATGACGTTGTAGTCGCCATCGCGGACGGCGACGCTGTTGGTCCAGGTGTTGAACTCCACGCCGTAGCCTGTGCCGTCCGCGACAAAACCGAGATTTGCGTTGGTGAGAACCTCACCGTCGTAGGCGCTTTGGTCCTTCGCGAAGAACACGACGATGCCGTCGCCGTGAGGTTCTTCGACGTAGTGCTTGCTGAAGTAGTCGAAGCTGATCGTGTACGGGGGATCCATCGACACCTTTCGGAACGCCGCGGAGCCAGACCAGTACGTCGAGTCACGCATCAAGGTGAGGCTCTCACCATCGATGGAGGAGCAAAACGGGAGATCGCCGGAGGCGTAGAAGTCAAAACCGCCGCTGAAGTACTTGTGCGCGTCTCGATCGAAGGGCGGGTAGATCAGCGCGGCTTGCACCTGACCCGTGATGGATTCCATCCCTCTGTGCGTGGACAGAGCCTCAAGGCTCGGGCTTGAGTATGCGAGGCGTTGCAAGATCCCTCCGCAGGTGGAGCCGGCGCCGTACTCCGCGTCGGTGTAGAGGTTGAGGTGGACGTTGCGGCCCAGCATGACAGACGAGACGTTGTCTGCGCCCAGGCCCTCCGCCGTATCACCGACGCAGTACTCATAGAGGAAGCCCCCGTAGCCTTCCTCTCCATAGAAGCCCACGCAATTATCTTTTTCGTAGAAGGTGTCACCGTACCCGGGGTATTTGGAGGTGAAGGTGGCCGTGGCGGCGGCGGTCTCATTGTCCCTCCAGGTTTGGGCCATGTTCGCGTACTGGTCATCGCCGAGGGTGAGCGTGCCGTCCGGTCCGAGCACGGCCCCGTAGTCCTGCGCGGGCATCACCCCTTGCTCCACGTAGCCTGTGATGTCCGCGAGCGTCAATGTGACCTCCGGGTTCGAGAAGAAGTTGGCGCTGTTGCCACACATCATCGTGCCGCCGGTGAGCCCTGATCCGTTGGGGACGCCCATGTCGTCGTAGCCGCTCAGGGGGAACCCGAAATTATAGCTGTCAGGGTCTCCGTCGTTGCAATGGCCGCCGCCCATGCAGTGGCCGAACTCGTGATTGATCGGCAAGAACTCGACCCAGTACGAGGACACGTCGCCGCCGCCCCAGGCGGCCCCAGACTGGCTCTCCGCGGTACTCGCGACCATCAATATTTTGTCCGCGCCATAGGTGGAGCGATAGCTCGAGAGCCACGCGAGGGCGTTTCCAATATTGTCGACGGTGTCCGCCGGCCACGCGCCGACTCGTTCGTAGTCTTGCTCCACGAGGACGTGAAATCCGAGGGGGCGAACGCGCGACGAATCAATCAGGCTGCGCTGCATGGCCTGGTTGAGGTCACCGATTCTCCAGCTGAAGAACTCTTGGGGAGTCTGACCGCGCCCCTCGATCTCTTGAACCGCTTGCTCCGTGAGGACCACGAGCGTGTCGATCATCAACATCCCGTCGTCGTCAAACTCCGAGTAGACGAAGGGTCCCTCGATCCCGTCGCCGTCGCCGTCACCGTCACCGTCACCGTCACCGTCGCCTGTCTCACCACCTGTCTCACCACCCGTCTCGCCACCAGTGGCGTCCGTGGTGTCGGATTGTTGGGCGTCTTTGTCGCCGCAGCCGGCCACGAGGCTGAGGATGGTTGGGACGATGATCAGGTTGAAAATAGAGCGCGTCATGAAAGCCTCGGGCAGGGGTGGAGCATACTGCAACCGAACGTTCCGTGGGCCAGGAGACGGCCACTCGCCCCGAAGCCCGCGCAGGCGGGACGGGACCGTGGCGATGTCGGGACTCTGGTGGGGCCGTTAGTCGGGGCTGGGCGGCCACCCATGCAGCAGCGGTTCTGCGAATGCGAGGCGCTCAACGATGACGTCGAGGGCGGCGGGGTTGCTGTCGACCAGGGTGCAGGACCTTCCGAGACGCAGGGCCGCTTCGCCGGAGGTGCCGCTGCCGGCGAAGAAGTCCAGGACGTGATCACCGGGGTTCGTGTGGACCTTGAGAATTCGGTTCAGGATACCCAGCGGTTTTTGTGTGGGGTATCCGGTGCGCTCCTTACCGTTGGTGGGCACGATGGTGTGCCACCAGACATCTGTCGGCGTCTTTCCCCTCGCGGCCTTCTCCGCGCTGACGAGGCCCGGAGCCATGTACGGGATACGATCCATCTCCTCGAAATTGAAGGTGTAGGACTTTGGGTTGACGGCATACCAGAAGATAGAATCGTGCTTGGCAGACCAGCGTTTCTTCGCGCGGCCTCCGTAGTCGTAGGCCCAAATGATCTCGTTCATAAATGACGCGCGGCCGAAGAGCTGATCGAGCAGGACCTTGCAATAATGGGACTCGCGATAGTCGATGTGGAAGAAGAGCGAGCCAGACGGTTTGAGGAGGCGTCGCGCTTGTTCGAGGCGGGGACGCAGAAACGAGATGAAATTATCAAAGCGGTCGTCGTAGCTGGTCTGCTCAAGCTTCACCGTCTGATACCGGCGCCCTTGGAACCCGACCCTGTCGCCCGCGTCGTCGCGCGCAGTCTTGGTGCGCTGCAGCGTCTGGACCTTCCCGGTGTTAAACGGGGGATCGATATAGACGAGGTCGAACTGCGCGTCGGGGAGGTCTTGGAGGACCTCCATATTGTCGCCAAAGTGCACGTGCGCGTTCGCGGTCACGAACACACCCTACCGCGGTTGCAGCGCCAGGAGTATGGGCCCAGGCCCAATTGACGGGGGCTTGAGGACTTCGTTCGAGCTTGCGCGCACGGTTCGTCGCGGTAGACGCCGGTCGCGCGAGCCCCGAGCCGGCCGAGCTGACGGCGGGTGGTACACTGCCGCGCACCGAGCGATGAAACGTGTCCACGTACCGGAGGTCGAAGACTGGAGCCTGTGCCCGGACTGGTTCCGTGACTGTTTGACCCGGCAGATCCGCGTGATGTGCCGGGTGATGGGCTACGAGCACGCGGTGGCGAGCGTCCTCGGGGCGGCGCTCGAGGGGGAACAAGATCCGCACATCCTCGACATGGGCTCCGGGGCAGGGGGCATCATGCCCGAGGTGCTCAAGGCGCTGCGAGCACGGGGTGGCGCGCTCGCAGGCGTCCGGGTGTCCTTGAGCGATCGGTTCCCCAATCGCGACGCGATCGCCTCGATTCAAGAGCTGCAGATTGATGGGCTCGAATATCTCGAGGTCCCCATCGACGCGACAGATCTCGCCGCGGCTCCCGAGGGCGTGAAGACCATGGTGAACAGCTTTCATCACCTGCGCCCGGCAGAGGCGCGCGCGGTTCTTGAGTCGGCCCACGCCCTCAAGACGCCGATTTTGGTGTTTGAATTGGCAGACAATCGCCTCCCCTTCGCGCTGTGGGCGCTCACGCTCCCCTTGGGGCTCGCGGTCACGTTCTTTATCTCGCTGCTGCTGACACCCTTTGTTCGACCGCTGACCGTCCGACAGCTCCTCTTTAGCTACCTCATCCCGCTGGTGCCGCTGATCTACGCGTGGGACGGCCAAGCGTCTTATCCCCGGATCTACGGGGCGTCGGACGTGGATGAACTCACCGCGGGACTTGACGACGGCTACACGTGGACGAGCGGCCACGGTGAGAATCATCGCGGTCAAAAGACCGGATTCTACTTGCTCGGGACGCCATCAGCGCCGCGCGGGCGTGGCGCCTCAGACACCTGAGGTGTCAGTCTCGGCGCTTCTTCTTTTTCTTGAGGGCGCCGTGGCCACCTCCGGGCCCACCCTTCGCGTGCTCACCCTTTGTCGGGCGCTCGCTCCGCGGCGCGTCCTTGTCACCGTGATCCATCGGGCGCATATACTCGTTGTCATCGCGTGGAGGCTTCGCCGCCCTCGGGGGTTTGCCAGCGCCTCCGGAGCTCCCGGATGTCCGCGCATTGTCGGGCTTGCGGGGCTTGGAGGGCTTGGAGTCGCGGTGGCGGTCGCCCTTCGCGTGATCCCGCGGCGGACGGCTGGAGCGCGGAGGCTCGGCTTCCCCATCGCGCTGTATCGACATCTGAAGCTGGGCCCCGCACACCCACACCTTCTTGAGATGCGCGAGGACACCATCGGGCATGCCGGCGGGGAGCTGCACCGTCGAGCGGTGCTCGCCGATTCGAATCGCGCCGATATACTGGCTCTCAAGCCCCGCCTCATTGGCGATCGCGCCCACGAGGTGACGAGGTTCGAGGCCGTGCTCCCGACCAACTTTGACCTTGTAGGTGACCAGGGGGTGATCGGAGCGAGGCTTCTTCGGACCTCGATCGCGGTCGCCCCGAGGTCGCTGCTCTCGCTTGTCTCGCGAACGCTGCTCTCGGTCCTCAATTTGAACGTCACGGATCTCGAACGGGCGCTCGCGTTGGTACAGGTAGGCGAGCGCCGCCGCCAGCGTCGCGGCGTCGTGGCCGGTCTCCTCGCAGAATCCATCCACGATCGCGCGGAAGTAGTCGAGCTCTTGCTCATCGGCGGTCTTGCTCACGAGCTGCTTGAAGGCGGCGACGCGCCGCTGGCCGATTTGTCCGCCGGTGGGCAAGGTGAGCTTGTCGATCTTCGTCCGCGTCGCGCGCTCGATGGCTTGCAGCATGCGCTGCTCTCTCCTGCCAGCGAACAGGATCGCCTTGCCGCCACGGCCGGCCCTCCCCGTACGTCCCACGCGGTGCACGTAGGCCTCGGTGTCGGAGGGGATGTCGTAGTTAATGACATGACTGATCCGTGGCACATCCAGACCTCGCGCGGCCACGTCGGTGCACACGAGGATGTCAAAATCGCCGTCCTTAAAGCGGTCAACGGTGCGCTGCCGGAGCTGTTGCGTCATGTCTCCATTGAGTGGCAGCGCGACGTGTCCACGGGCCTCTAGCCTCTCGGCGAGGGCGGTCGTCGTGACGCGGGTTCGCACAAAGATGATCATGCCGTCGAAGTCTTCGACCTCAAGGATTCTTGTCAGGGCCTCGACCTTGTTGCGCTCTCCACTCACCAGCACGTATTGTTGGTCGATCGCCTCCACCGTCGCGGCCTTGGTCGCGATCCGGACCTCTTTAGGGTCACGGAGGAACTTGCTTGCGATTCGCGCGATGGGCCCCGGCATCGTCGCGGAGAACAGCGCGGTCTGCCGATTCTCAGGTGTGCGTTCGAGGATCTTCTCAACTTCCTCGATAAAGCCCATTCGCAACATCTCGTCCGCCTCGTCGAGCACGAGCATCCGCACCTCATCGAGACGGAGCGTGCCCCGCTCGAGATGGTCGAGGAGCCTCCCCGGCGTGCCTACGACGACGTGGACACCCCGCCGCAGCGCCTTGAGCTGCGCGCCCATCCCCTGGCCGCCGTACACCGGGAGGACCGCGAGTTTGTCGAGGTGCCGGCCGTAGCGCTGGATGGCCTCGCACACCTGAAGCGCGAGTTCACGCGTGGGCGCGAGCACGAGGGCTTGCGGCCGGAACGTCTTGACATCGATCTTGTCGAGGAGCGGCAGCGCGAACGCGGCCGTCTTCCCGGTCCCTGTCTGAGCCTGACCCAGGAGATCGGCCCCCTTCAACAGGACGGGGATCGAGCGGGCTTGGATCTGGGTCGGCTGCTCGTATCCGAGGGACTCAATCGCTCGAATGATCGGCGCCCGGAGACCGAAATCACCGAAGCTCTCATAGGCTTGGGTGGTCTCGGAGTCGCTCACCCTGCCCTCGATGCTGGCGTGAGGGCTGCGGTGTGGGGTGCGGAGATCATAGGGCGGAGCCATACCACACTCTTCTGTAGCCTGCGAACCGTCCCGGAGCGCCTTTAGGCGTCGGTTGAGCGCGATTCGGGGGGGGGCGCGTGATGGGGACGCCTGCGGTGAGCCGCCTCGTCAGGGTCGGAGGGTATCGAGGGTACTCGAGATGGCGGCGAGCCCCTGTTCAAGTTCGTGCGTCGGACAGCCGAAGCCGAGTCGTACGGTGCCAGGGCACTCAAACAGATCGCCGGGAACCACCAACGCTCCATGGTCTTCCAGCAGCCGATCCGCGAACGCCATCGCGTCCGTGTCCCTCGGGAGGCGCAGCACTCCGCACAGCCCATGGTCTGGCCGATTCCACAGCACGCGCCGCTCCTTCTCGGCCCAGGCCTCTACGGTATTGAGCCCCGCTTCACTGCACGAGCGGGCCCTCGCGGTGAGCGCGTCCGCGTGGGTCAAGACGCGATGTCCAAGCAGGGCGGTCGCGACGGGGACTTCCACATGCAGATACCGGCTCGCGTCCTTGATGGCGGCGAGCGCGGCCTCGTGTCGTGTCACGATCCAACCGGCGCGCGCAGCCGACACGCCGAAGCACTTGGTGGAGCTTGACCAGCTGACGCCAGTCTCCAGCACGTTCGCGGCCGGCATGGCGAAGGACCGCTCGCCGATGTCGAAGACGAAGTCGAGGTAGACCTCGTCTACGAGGACGAAGACGCCTCGCCTGGCGCAGCGTTCCCCGATGTCCTCGAGCAGGCTGCGCTCCAACAGCATGCCCGAAGGGTTGTGGAGGTTCGTGAGCAAGACGCACTTGGTGTTGGGTGTCAGCAGTCCCTCAAGTTCGTCCGGGTCGATCTGCCAGCGATGTGTCGCTCGTCGTGGCAGCCTCGCGATCTCTGCGCCCAAGACCGCCGGCGCTCGATAGAGCGCCTCGTATGCGGGCTGCTCAACGAGGACACGTTCGCCAGGTCTCACGAGCGCCATGAGCGTGTGCAGGATAGAGAGGCTCGCTCCGAGGCTCGCGACGACCTCGTTGGGGCTGACGCCATATCGACGCGCGACCGCGGCCAAGAACTCTTCATGGATGGCGCGTCCGCTCGGACCGCGCGCGCATAGGGGGGCGGTGGAGAGCGAGTCATGAAATTCGGACCACGAATCGCCCTCTTCGACGACATCAGAAACCCCGCTCTGCGCCAAGTTCAGCCGCGCTTTTCCGGGGAGGGACTGCGCCCAAGCCATATATCGAAACGGTGGGATAAGGGTCGTCAACGAGCGGCTCACGTGACCAGGGAGCAAAGAGCATAAGGTGCCAACTTCGCCGACTCAAGCGCCTCGTGGGGGAGCGGATGCCGGCTGTTTGGCGCGGCGTCATGGCGCGAACGCTCGCGTAGACCACCGCTAGAGCGAGTCGAGGTCGGGGAGGGGCCCGAGATCAGGGAGGTCTTCGACCCGGGTGCCTGGAGGGACGTCATCGTCCAACGAGGGCAGGTCATCGGGAGACAATATTTGGGGGTTCGGCTTGGGGGGCGCGGGGCGCGTGGGACGGCGAGCGCCAGTCAATGTTCTTCGAGTCGGTCGCGACGGCGACGGCGACGGCGAAGGCGTGGTCGCGGTTGGGCGCTCGTTCTCGTGGGAGCCGAGCTTGGCTGCGGGGACAGGCCCCGGTGGTGGAGGCGGTGGTGGAGGCGCTGGCGCTCGCGCGTGCGCGCTCAAAACGAGCGGCCGCGTCCACGCAGACGATGAGGGGTCGAGGTCGTCGAGGTCGTCGGATTCGATGTTCGATGTAACTGACTTCACCGCATGGGGCTCGCCCCCCACGGCCGCCGGGTCCGCCGGGTCCGCCGGGTCCGCCGGGTCCGCCGGGTCCGCCGGGTCCGCCGGGTC
>JAAZXR010000089.1 GCA_014240065.1 Myxococcales bacterium | reverse complement strand
GGATTATTAGGGAGTTCGAGCGCATTTGGGACTCGAGTTAACGTACCTCTCCCCCTACCTCGGAAGAGCTATGCCACGGTCTGATTTGACGCAAGATTGACTTCCTAGGATAGGGCAAGAAGTCCCATCCCCAGGTGGCTTGAACATTCCTGCCAGCTACCGCGCCGCACCGTTCTATCTCAGAACAGCGACGGTGTCTGGGACACCGAAGCCTCACTCCCCTCGAATCATCGCCCACACCTGCTGCTCGGTGACGTTGCCCAGCCAGATGCGGAGGCGCTTGGTCATGTTTCCGCCGCCCTGTTTGGCGTTGGGGGCGCGACCAAGGGCGGCACCTGCCCGTCCGATCTTGATGCGGAGGGCTCGAAGGTCGTCCACGGTGCCAAGGTCGATGGGCGTGGGGTGGTCTTCAACGGTCAAGGTGCGCGCGGCCAGATTGAGGGTGCGGGTGGCGCCCGACTCCACCGCGACCCGCTCGATGCGTGCACCTGTGGCCGCGAGCCGTCCTAGCAGCAGCTCCACCCCGTCGGTGTAGTCGTTGTTTCGCCCCGCGCCGCGGCTGTCCACCACGACGGTGACCTCCCCGTTCTGGAGCTCCTCTGCGGCCATACGGCAGTCCAGAGCCTCGCCGCCGCCCCCCACGATGCACTCGCCCTTGGTCCCCGTTGACGCCCCGTTGGCGCCCTCTCCGCCCACTGTCGCCGGGGCCCAGCTGTAGCCGCCATCTGGGTCAAGGTCGTGGGCCACGGCGAAGCCGGTGCCGCGGGCGCCGGCCTGATCTCCGAACATGTCGTACATGAGTTCCGGAAGCACGTTGGTCCGGGCCTCGTCGCCTTCGCGGGCCACGACGTTCACAAACTCTTTTTGAAAGCTGGCCTCGTAGGGTTCGCCGCCGATGGTGATGCCCACCCAGCGTCCCCGTGCTGGCAAGTCGTGTTTTTTGCGGTCAATCTTGAGAATGGGCTTGTCCGAGGCGTTGCGCAGCACCCTAAACCGAACACCGCTGCGGCGATCCGCGAGATACCTCGCGACCCTCCACTCCACGAGTTCGCTGACGAGCTCAGCGAACGCCACGCGAACTTCCTCGGTTTCGCCGGTGGCGATGCCGGGGCCTGTGCGGAACGTGTCCCCGATCAGCTCAAAGTAGGGTCGCTTACGCGAGTCGGATCGACCGGTCCACGCCTTGATGGGGTTCTTCAGCAGGAGCTTGCGCAGCTTGCCGGCGTCGTCCAGGTCCTCGCTGATGTCGTCACGCCGCGAGGCCGACCGCGCGCCCACGGCCGCGAACGATGTGGTCAGCGCATCCACCGAGACCGCGCCGGGGAGCTGCCCCATCCACAGCATCGCCTCGAGTAGAAACATCTTGTACCCCCGACTCATCGCGGTGGTTTCCAGCTCCTCCAAGAACGCGTGGTTTTGGGTGAGCGCCCGCTCGCTGTCCGCGTCCAAACCTCCCTTCTCTCGCACGAACTCCAGCCACGAACCGTGGGCGCGCGCCATGGCCCGCGGATTCCTCCCGGCCCGGAACGCCTGCAGCGCCGTCGGTCGCACCCCGTTGTTGGCCTCGAACGTCTCGTACCAGTCCTCCACCGCCTCGACCGCCTTTGTGGGCGGGAAGAGTTTCTCCAGCACTTTCATGGACTCTAGTTCGTAGGTCACCTTGCAGAGATCCGGCAGATGGGCCTCATACTCTCGCGCCCGAAGGACCCGTAGGAGCGCCCGCGGTGCGCTCACGTCGAGTCCGAACGCGCTCAGCAAAGCGGCGGGCTTCTGCAAGAAGACTTTGTGGTTCCCGATGTAGTCGATGATCTGCAACCGCTTTTTGTCTGCGTGCTTGCGCAACCCTCGGCCGATCTGCTGCAACCACAAAATCCGACTCTCTGTGGGACGCAGCATGAGCACCGTGTCGATATTCTTGATGTCGAGGCCCTCGTTGAACATATCCACGGCGAAGAGCACGTCCAGTTCTCCAGCCTCGAGCTTTTTCAGCGAGCTCTCCCGGCTGTCGCTGTCGGGTCCCGAATGCACTGCCACCGCGCGCAGCCCCGCCTCGCGAAAGTACGCGCGCATGAACGACGCGTGTCGCTGCGACACGCAAAACGCCAACGTGCGCGACCCCTCCCCCGCGTGCTTGCGCCACTGCTGCAGCGCATTTTGGGCGCGGGCCTGGGTGGCGACCGCCTGGGTCAACGCGGTCTCGTCAAACTTGCGGCTGCGCCACGGGATATTCTCGTAGTCCACCAAGTCCGGTACCCCGTGATAGTGAAACGGACAGAGGTGTTCTTCGCGAATGCCCCTTCCAAGATCACAGCGATAGACGAGGTTGTCCTCGCACAGGGACAACAGGTCGCCCCCGTCGCTGCGATCGGGGGTGGCGGTGAGGCCCAGCATAAATCGAGGCCGAAAGTAGCGAATGAGTTCGCGGTAGGTGCGGGCCGACGCGTGATGAAACTCGTCGACCACGATGTAGTCGAAATGATCCGGAGTAAATCGATCGCGATGTTGCGGTCGAGACAGGGTTTGGATACTCGCGAACAACACATCGGCCCCTAGATGTTTTTCGCGACCGGTGTAAAGACCGAATCGACCATCGGGACGCACCGACCGAAACGTCTTCACTGCTTGAGTCAGAATCTCCTCCCGATGCGCCACGAATAAGATCCGCCGAAAGGCGTCGCGGTCACTGTCGCTGTCGAAGGCGGCGAGCCAGGTCTTCCCGAGCCCCGTGGCCAGCACCACCAACCCCGCACGGTTGCCGTCACGCCGTGTGGCCGCCAAGGCTGCCAACGCCTCTCGCTGAATGGTATGGGGCGCAAACGGCTCGCGCGGCGGCTCCTCGAAACGCATCACCTCCAACGGTCGTAGAGCCGACGGCGACGTTCTTCGCCTGCTCTGATACGCGTCCACCCAATCATGGGTGACGGGCACCGCCGCCTCGTGTCCAAAGAGCGCCTCAAACGCCTGCTGGGCGCGCTTGACCCCAGCTTCAACCCCATCTTCAACCTCACCTTCGCCGCCCCCGCTTCCCTGCAGACGAAGATTCCACTCCACGCCCGACGAGGTGAGCGCCCGCTCGGACAGATTAGAGCTTCCCACGTAGGCCACCGCAGCCCCACGCCCAGACCCCCTCGAGAGCAGATACACCTTGGGGTGAAAGGAGGGCACGTCGGGTCTGGTCTCAAATACGCGAAGCTCAAGTTGAGGATGCGCCTCCTGTACGTCGAGTAGCTCGCGCAACGCCTCAGGCTCCGTACACTGCCCGTAGTCACCGGTCAGCAAGCGCACAACTCCCCCATGTTCAAGGCACTCGCGCAGCGACGGCAGGAGGATGTCGAGCCCCGAGCGGAATACGAACGCCACCGCCAACTCGATGCGCGTGGCATTCGTAAGATCGCCCCGCAATCGCGAGGCCAAGGACGTATGAAGTCCGTCGGTGAGGTCCACCGGACGCGCCGCGCTGTCCCCATCCTCCGACGACTTCACCGGTTGTTCTGGTATGCAGACAGGGCTACCCGTCCCAGACGGGGCGCCGGTCGGCGTTGCCTCGGCCAGGTAATCCGCCTTGTCGGGCTTGACCCACCGCACGCCGCCGCGGGGGTTTTCCACGTCGCCGGTGTAGCGGGGGATCACGTGGATGTGCAGGTGCATGACTGTTTGGCCGGCGGCTTCGCCGGCGTTGAAGCCCACGTTGTAGCCGTCGGGGCGCGGGTCGAGGTGTGCGTCCAGCTCGCGTCGCGTCTCGTCCACCAGGGCCCAGAGCGCCGCCTGCTCCTCGGGCGTCGCGTCGAAGTAGGTCGCGCAGTGCCGCCGCGGAATCACCAGCGTGTGCCCCGGGCTCACCGGGTAACCATCCCGAATCGTGAACGCCAGCTCGCGCTCGAGCTCGATCCGCTCTGGCGGCAGGCTGCAGAAGGGACAGGTCACGTGACCCGATGCTACCGGCATACCGACGAGGATGTCGATGCGCGAGCAAGCCCCCGAATTCCCGTCCCAGGGTCGTTTCGGACTTTCCATCAGATAGCCGCCGTACAAAATCAAAAGACCCTGGGTCGGGATTTTTGGGGTCGGGATTTTTTTTGTCCAGATCCATGAGGTGTCATCTCCCGAGCTGGGCAGCGAGGTGGTCAGCGGCAACTTGAAGCTTGATCCCGCGCGTCATCCTCACGGCCTTCGCGCGGTCGATGGAGACAAACACCGTTAACACTAATGCAAATCGGTATTTTGTCTCAGCGACCGCCTTGCTGCGAGGCTCCAGGCGGCGCTAGGCTCGCGATCATGGCTCGCAACGTCAACGCATCTCGTTCGCGTCGCGGCTCCATGACATCTCGGGTTCAGCGGCGCTATCCGTGCCTGCGGATTCCAGCAGAGGTTCTAGTCATGCTCCACCGCCCCACCCCATCCACCGCGGTCATCTCCCGCGCGTGCCTGTCGCTGCTCACCGCGGTCTGCCTCGCCTGTCCACCTGCCGCAGCAAAGGCGGCCGAGCCTGCCGCGGCCGCGGCCGAACCCGCCAACACCGAGCCCGCCAACACCGAGCCTACCAACACCGAGCCCAACACCGAGCCCGCGCCTCAGACCGTCCCGCTCTATCTGAATCCAGCGTCAACGCCGGCCCCTGTGGCCGAGGCGGCGGCGATGGACTTCGACACCGCCCGCGAGGCGGCGGGCATCCCGAAGTGGTCAGGCACGGGGCTGCTCTCCGCGGGTATCGTCACGACCGCGCTCGGTCTGGTCCCCACCTTGGTCTACGTGCGCAGCCCGGCGACGCCGTGGTCCTCCGCCCGCGAGGGCACCGAGGACCCATTCGGGTACGACTACATCTATGAACCCGCCTCTCCAGCGTTTCTCGGGTTCGGGATCCCGCTCCTTGTGGGTGGCGTGGCCATGACGACCCTGGGTGCTCTGCGCTGGCGTCGGTATCGCGACGCCGTCGACGAGGCCACCGCTCGTGGTCGCAGCGCCCACGCCCACGATAAGCGCTCCAGCGTCGTCGAGATCGCACGGAGTCCAGAGCCTCCCTCGGGAGGCGGCATGCTCGGAGGCGGCATCGCGCTCCTCGCCGCGGGCGGCATCGCATGGGTGAGTTGGGGCGCGCTGGAGTCCCTCATGACCGGCTGGAATCCCGACGACGAAGGTCAACCCGACCTGGGCCGGGCGATGGCCCGCGTAGGGGGACTCGCCCCCGCCATGCTAATGCTCCCCCCCGGCATCGCCCTCACCGCGGTCGGTGCCATGCGGCGCGGCCGACATCAGCTGTGGCTCCGGTCCCGCTACGAGGCCCCCGGTCCCCCTCCTCCAAGTATCTCCCTGCACGGCGGCGCTGTGGTGCCCATGTCCATCCGGCCCGGCGTGGCCTACGGCCGCCCCGTGCGCACCTACGGATTCCAGGTGAAGTTCTAGCGGAGGTGTGCACCATCGAGGATGGCGCGGCGAGCTTCCGTGGTCGCCGCCGCGGCGCATCGATCAGTTCGACACTTCCACACTTCCGGTCCACACTTCAACACTTCCGGTCCCAGGGTCCTTCAGGAATTCCCGATAGCTACTCTCTCCGTCCCAGGGTCCTTTAGGTCCAAGGATCCTCTAGAAATCCGCAATAGCTATCGCCCTATCCTGTTCTAGGACGAAAATCCCAACGACCCTGGGTCATGGTCATATTTCGGGGTTTCGCACCCGGGGTCACGCGGGGTCACAGATTGATGGTTGAATGAACTCACGAGATCAAGCATCTTTTGGGCATGGCTAAAGACCTGCAAGACCTAACGATAGGATGGGGCCTTGTTGCCTTGGGGGTAACGGTGGTTGTGGTGGGTGTTAGGAATGCTTGGGGAAGTTGGCGATTTGACTCCTGGCCTACTGCGCAAGGCGTGATCGAGCGTTGTGATGTGATCGAAGTCTCTGGGTCGCGCTCAGATGCCAAACACCGAGATAGACGTTTCCACCTTGATCTGCTCTATCGCTTTGAGGTGAACGGCTCGCAAATGGAGGGGACCCGTCTTAGTTTTGGTATGATTCCGGGTCGTGATCCGGCATGGGCAAGGGAAATCAGCCAACGCCTCTCTCCTGGAACAGAGGTATCCGTGCGCTATAACCGGAGTAATCCTGAGCGTTGCGCCTTGGAATCCGGCAAGAATTGGGGGCTGATTGTAGCGCCGCTTGTTGGAATCCTATTTTTCGCGACTGGTGTAAAGATTGCGTGCTTGTAAATATCCGCCCTCGGCGTGGTGCCCACGGTGGTCTACGCGGTCTATCCCAACAATCCCCGCACCGCGGCTCCTCCGTTTACACCAGATCCTCCCGACCCCGACGCCGGGTTCGGGGGAGGGCCCGAGGGGATCGAAGGATTCCCGTCAGGATTCCCGTCCCAGGGTCCCAGGATTCCCGTCCCCAGGATTCCCGGAACACGCCGGATTCCCGTCCCAGGGTCCTTCAGGAATCCTCGATAACTAACGCCCTACATTGTTCTATCGCAAAACACCAAAAGACCCTGGGTCGGGAGCGGGTAGCGGGTAGCGGGTGGAGCGGGTGCGCCCGCGCGAGGTCCCCTCACGGGAGACGGACGGTGGCGAGCACCGGGTCGTGGTCCGAGCCCTCACCGGGGGTGATGGTCTCGCGATCGATGGACGCGGCGAGCACCTCGAGGTCTGTGGTGGCGAAGACGTAGTCGATCTTGCCGGCGGCCCCAAAGGTCGATCCCCAGGCGTCGGGCTCCACCACCCGGAAGGTGTCCACCATGGTCACCGGCGAGCCCAGGCCGCCCTTGAGGTACTGCACGGCGAGGCTGTCCTCGAGACCCTCGAATACGTTGAGGTCGCCGTTGAAGAGCACGGGCGCGCTCGGGTCATCGCGGGCCACGATGGCGTCGACCACCGTGGTGGCGCTGCCCAGCAGCTGCATCCCCGAGCAGACGCACCAGTGGGTGTCAAAGACGTAGAGGCGGCGCGCCGAGGCCTCGTGCTCGAAGTAGCCCCAGCGAGAGATACGCTGTCCCCACTGATCCATCTCGTCGAGGTAGACGATGCCCGTGTCGAGCAGATCCCAGGTGTCGTCGTCGTAGAAGATGGCCAGGCCGTGGAGCTCCGCGCCGGCGCTGGCGTAGTTGCCCTGGAGCTGATCGAGGATCCACGCGCCCTGCCCCTCCACCTCCTGCGCGCTCACGAAGTCGGGCGCGTAGCCGTTGAGCAGCGCCATCATGTTGTCGCCCTTCCACGGGTTCTGGATCAGCGCGTTCCAGCCGTAGAGGTTGTAGGAGATGATCGACACCTCGGGCCCGAGGTCTCCGCCGCCGTCCCCGTCGCCGGTCGCACCCTGCGTCTCGCCGTCCCCGTCCCCGTCCCCATCCCCGTCTCCGGAGGCCGATGTGGTCCCATCGCCCGTGCCGTCGCCGGCGTCCGTTCCAGTATCACCGCTCGTCTCGGCCTGGCCCTCCATCCCGGTGGTCTCGTCCGAGGACGTGTCATTGTTCGACGCAGCTTCTCCGCACGCGACCACAACGAACGCCGCCAGCGTGATCGCGCCGAGCCTCGCGAGAGGCTCCACAACCATCTGACCCACTCGTCCACGCATCGACATGGACCCAGCCTATGCCTCGTGTGCGCGACTCACAAGTCCGCGTCAAGCGACGTATCCCTCCTAGGCCGTGTCTCGGAGGGATCCCGGAATGTCACGAAAACGCTGCCACCCCACATCGCAAACGACCCTGGGTCGGGGAGCTGGGGGAGCTGGGGGAGCTGGAGCTGGGGGAGCTCAGCTCGGAAGAAATCGTGGCACGCCCGTCCGCGCCGATCCATGGTGTCTTCATGAAAATTGGATTATGGGTGGGATGGACGTTGGCGACAGGCCTCCTCTCGCGGGAGCCGGCCGAGACATCTGGGGATCCTGCAGCTCCTGCCGCGCCGGCCGACCTGCAGGAGCTGCCGCCAGTGCAGCCGCCGCCCGACTCCCCGAAGGCGGGCGCGGCCCCCACATCGGACGACGCCGCGACCTCGCCCGAGGGAGGTGACCCCCAGGCGCTGCGCCAGCAAGCCGGCGAGCTTCGACGCGAGGCAGAGGCCCTCGAGGCCGAGGCGGCGTCCCTGGAGCCCTCCCCTTCCGATGACCTGCGTCGAGACCGGTTCACCTACGCCGGCTTCACCACCGGGCTGACGGGATTCTCCATGCCGATGAGCCTCATCGCCATCCCGTTCGGGGTGAGCGTGGGCCATGTGTGGTGGGACCGCGGCATGGGGTTTGATGTCTCCTTGCAGAGCGTGTTCCCGCTTATGTACGGGTCCACGAGCGAGCTTGAGCCATATTTCCCCCTGTGGACCCGGGTGCACGGTCGATTTGGCCGGACCTGGGGCGACCACTGGCTCCACGGTGTGGTCCCCGTGGGCGTCGACCTGCAGTTCTACTCCCACAGCGAGCGCGGGACCTTGGTGGAGGCCTGGTTTACGATGGGCGGCGGCCTCGGCTACGCGCGCCGCTTCGCGCGTCGGGGATATTTCGGACTCGACCTCACGGCCTTCGCCTCCGTCACTCCCAACGGGGTCGAGTCCAGCGGTTCGGTTTCCGTCGTGGATCGCAGCTACGCCGGCGAACCGCCCCCCGCTCGCCGCTACGTGGCGTTTCGCGGCGGTGGAGAGCTCAAGCTCACCATCGGCGGATGGTTCTAGGATCATCCGCCGTGGGCGTGACTCCCGTACCAGGGTCCCGTTCGAAAAACCGTCCCGAAAACCCGTCCCGAAAACCCGTCCCAGGGTCCGAAAACCCGAAAACCGAAAACCCGTCCCAGGGTCCTTCAGGATTTCCCGATATCTAGCGCCCTAAGGAAAACCCGTCCCAGGGTCCTTCAGGATTTTCCGATATCTAGCGCCCTACATTGTTCCATTGCGAAAAACCAAAAGACCCTGGGGCAGGGAAGCCAGGTTCAGCGCAGCCGCTGCCAGACATGGAGCCGCAGCCGAGCACTCCGTGCCCCACGCTCACCGTGTCGCCCGACTCGATGACTGACATGGTCTCCACAGAGAGGACCACGTCATCCCCAAGCTTATCCGTGCTCTCGATGAGCAGGTAATCGGTTCCCCCACTCGAGCTCAGTCCGGAGGGTAAGGAGCCTTGCAGCGAGGAGATCTCCACGCTCTGCTGAGGCAACGACCACGCCGCGATGACCGGGTTGTCGGCGCTGACCTCTCGGTAGTCGTCGCGTCCCTGAAACCGCACAGTCACCTCGAGGTCTTGCTCATCGAGCCAACCGTCCGCTGTGCTCACCTCGAGCACTCCTTCCACCTCGATACGATCGGGGCAGGCGAAATAGGCCGTGTTCATATTGTCAGGGTTTTGTTGTGCGTTCACGAACTTCGCGGAGGCCTCATCCAGACTGAGGCTCCACGTCACCTCTGTGTTCGACCCCTCACCATCGAAGTCGAGGGGACCGTTGGTGGCGTTCCACGTCAGCGCCATCATCCCGTCTTGCGTGGTGGCGTCGATGAGGCCCTGCAGCGACTGGCCGAACTCGTTGGATTCATCGAGGCTCAGACTGCGCGCGTCCTCCAGGCATTCGGGCTGAACGCCGCATCCGCCGGCGACGACGGTCGCCGCGAAGGGCAGCGTGAGCAGGGATCGGCGTCCGCGACGCACACCATGAATTCGTTGGATGGAAACAAGCCAAATCATGGCATTACGCTACTACCGACCTACGACGCCGCAAGACGGGGACGCTCGTCGAACGTCGTCGTCCGTCCATCCCCTCTCCCATCCCATGGCCATGCGCCCCGGTGTCTGCCGGCGGAGATCGCGCCGCCCCTCGGGACGCCGCAAACATCGCCTCAGGGGCTAACAAATCCCCGATTTTGACTCCAATCACGATCTCGTGCGCACGGACTCCATCGCACGTGATCGAAATGCGCGCTGGCGGCACTGAAGGAGATGGAGGCCCTCCCTTGTCTCCAGGTCCATTGATTGTTCCAAGGTCTGATTGTTCGAAGGTCTCGCCATGCCCGGTACGCCACCCACCCACCACGTCCATCCCCGTCTCCCCCTGCTCGAGAGGCTCCGCGCGCTGCCTGTCCTCGCCGCGCTCGGGCTGGTCGGAGGTGCCGCGGGGTGCACGAAAGACAGGGTCATCATCTCGGGCGCCCTCTGCACCGAGCATGACGGCGGCGCTTCCGGGTGTGACACCGACGAGGCGTTCATCTCGGACAACCCCTGGACCGAGGATGACGGCGGCGATTCGTATGGCAGCGGCCACGGCGATTCATACGGCGGCGACTACGGCGATTCATACGGCGGCGACTACGGCGGTGACGGCGATGGCGACTACGACGACGATGGCGTCGGCGGAGATACCGGCGGTGGGGCGAGCAGCGGCGGAGACGGTGGGGACGGAGATAGCGGCGGCGACGGCGGCACCGGCGGCGACGGCGGCACCGGCGGCGACGGGGACGGGGACGACGGCGCAGGTCAAGCCGTCCTCGAAGCCGACATCATCCAGCTGGAAGACGACACCCTCTACGCCCTGTCCGAGTGGTCGGGCCTCTCGGTGATCGACGCGGCCGATCCTGCCCAGCTCGACATGCTCGGACAGTACGAGACCGACGGCGCGGCCTTCGAGATGTACGTGGACGCGGGACAGGTGTTCGTGATGCTCAACGAGGCGACGGTCTGGGAGTGGGACGACGACACGTCCAGTTGGAGCGCCGAGTCCTCCAGCAGCCTGCTCGCGCTCGACGCCAGCGATCCGGACAATATCGAGGTGCGGGGCGAGTTCATCCTCCCGGGCCACATCCAGGACTCTCGCCGCGTGGGCGACATCCTCTACCTGGTCAGCCTCGAGGACGGCTACTGCTACGGGTGCGCGGACGAGCCCCGCACGGTGGTCACCTCCATCGACATCGCCGATCCCGCCAACCCAGCCATCGTCGACCAGCTCGACTTCGTTGCCGCCGACGACAGCTGGGACTGGCGCCGTTCCGTGGCCGCCACGGCCGAGCGCCTCTACGTGGCGAGCAGACACTCGTGGAACGCCGAGGGGGTGAACTCGGAGATCGACGTGGTGGACATCTCGGATCCCAGCGGCGCGCTCGTCCCCGGGGCCAAGGTCTACGTCGCGGGCACCATCGACAGCCGCTGGCAGATGGACGAATACGAGGGCGTGCTTCGTACGGTGAGCCAGAGCCACGACTGGTGGAACGTCCCCCCGGTGATCGAGACCTTCGCCATCACCGATTCCAACACGATCACGCCCCTCGGCAGCCTTGACATGGTCCTTCCCATGCCCGAGTCGCTGCGCAGCGTCCGATTTGACGGGCCGCGGGCGTTCGCCATCACGGCCGTGGAGACCGACCCGCTGTTCACCATCGATCTGAGCGAGCCGAGCCACCCCATGCAGATCGGTGAGCTCGAGATACCGGGCTGGGTCTATCACATGGAGGTCCGGGGTGACCGCATCCTCGCGCTCGGCTTCGACAACGCGCACCCCGAGGGCGCGCTCAACGTGAGCCTGTTTGACGTGACCAATTTCTCCAACCCCATCCTTCGACGTCGCGTGCACTTTGGCGGCGACTGGGGTGACTTCGCCGAAGATCAAAACCAGATCCACAAGGCATTCACCATCCTCGACGAGGAGAATCTTCTACTCGTCCCCTTCGCCGGTTGGGAGTATGGCGGGAACGACACCGACTGTGAGGAGTCGGGGTACCGATCCGGCGTACAGCTCATCGACTGGGTGGATGACGACCTCACGCTGCGCGGCGTGGCGCCCGCCCACGGACGAACCCGGCGGAGCTTCACCCACAAGGAACACCTGTTCGCCGTGAGCGACGCCGAGGTGGCCACCTTCGATATTCAGTATCGGGACGCGCCGGTCCGCGTGGATAGCGTCAGCACGGGCGTGTGGGCGGATCGCCTCATCCCCATGGGCGCGCACGTGGTCCGCTATGCGCGCGACTGGTACGACGACGAGGGCATCCTCGAGATCATCCCTGCCGACAACCCTGGGTACCCCGACCCCGTCGGCCGAATCCATCTCTCCGACTACTTGGACGCCTGCGAGTACCAGCGCGTGGAGGAGTTCTTGGCCCGAGAGGGCGCGCTGTACGTGGTCCTGTCCGGCATCGACTGGGATTCCGCTAGCTCCCACGGATACGAGTACTACACCCGCGTCCTCTCGTTCGACCTCTCGGATCCGAGCGCTCCTTCGCTCGCCGGCTCCGTCGACATTCCCTACCAGATCGAACGTGGCGTCCAGAGGGTTGGCGATTTCTCGTTCCCAAAGAAATCCGCGGTGCTCGCGGGGGACCACCTGGTGTTCTCCCTCGCCCATTCCTGGTGGCAGGACGCGGCGTCCGTGCCCACAGAGGCGGTGGTCGACGTGTCCACCACCTCCAACCCTCGCGTGGTCGGCATCCTCGACCGGTCCAGCGTCTATCGCCATGGCGGTCTCCAGATCTCCGAGGGCGTCGTGACCTCCTGGCGCGCCGCGCAGGTCACCGGTCAGCCAGACAAGGTCCGTTTCTATCTGGAGACCCTGGAGCTCGACGACGCAGCACCCTCCTGGGAGGTCGGCGCCAATGTGCCCGGGCTCGTCGCCGCCTACGATGCTGACGCCCGTGAGGCCTGGACTGTGGAATTCAGGCGCTCCACGGTGGAGCCGCCCTCGGGCGGATCGTGCTGGGATCTGCCTGGAGTGCTGCAGAGGATCAGAGCCGACGGCCGCTGCGTCATCCTGCACCGCGACCTTCTGAGGGTACACACCGACCGCACGACAGGGATCGTACGCAGCGAGACCCATCTCGACGACGACGAGACGGCGCGCGATCTCCACGTGACAACGACGCGCGCGCTCGCCACCTATCACCACATCGACCCCGGCTCCGCCCCCGATTACATCCCGAGCGTGTGGACGGACCTCAAGCTCATCGCCCACCAGGACACTGCCACCCACGTCGCCGAGGTCCGCGGTGCGGAGCATGGTGTCTCCTGGTTCACCTTCCTGGGGGCGGACGACCACAGAATCCTCGCCTCAAGGCGCGACCCCTACACCTTGCAGGGCCAGGCGGTGCTCATCGACACTGCAAACCCCACCAACCCCGTGGTGACCACGACCTCCACCACCATCAACTGGGAACAGTGCGAATCGCCCCTCTTCCAAGACGAGCAGGTCGTCTGCCCCATGGGGATCGAGGGCGTCACCTCCTGGACGTTCTAGGAGGTCGAGGACCTAGAGGACCTAGAGGACTCCCGCCCCTCAGCAGGTGATGCACTGGCAGTTGATGTCCCCGCTGCCGCTCTCCGAGCACGTATCGAAGGGGTCCACGCAGTAGTAGGAGCCCGCGCAAGCACAAGTGTCCTCCCCACAACTAGGCGGCGTCGGGTCACAGGTCACCTCTGGACCCAGCTGGGTCTCCATGACGACGCACGTCGAGTCCGCCGGGCACTGAGTGCAGTCCGGAAGCGCGTAGCACTCCTCGACCGGAACACACTGCCCCGTCCAACAGATGCCGTCCTCGTCCAGCGCCGGTACCAGCCCGGCTCCGCAGTTCGGCGTGGGCTGCAGACACTGCACGTTGCTGTCGTCGCAGTTGTAATTTTCGGGCAGGACGCAGGTGCCTCCGTGACACTCCGGCGCCTCGATCCCGAGGCTGGTGCAGGTGTCGACAAAACACTCACTGATGGGACAGTCCGTCGGCGGCGACTCCCCGGGTGCGAGCGCCAGACAATAGCAGCAGTCCGTGTAGAGGGTGCAGTCTCCGCCGTCGACGCATTCGTCTTGGCCATCTCCATCTCCATCTCCATCTCCATCTCCATCTCCATCTCCATCTCCATCTC
>JAAZXR010000088.1 GCA_014240065.1 Myxococcales bacterium | reverse complement strand
CGGCGACGGTGACGGCGACGGCGACCCCAGCACCACAGGCGATGGCGACGGCGATGGCGATGGCGACGGCGACGGCGACGGTGACGGTGACGGCGACCTCGACGTCAACAACGACGGCGTCGTCATCGTGGGCTACTTCCCCCAGTGGGGCATCTACGCCCGCGACTACCAGGTGTGGGATATCCCCGAAGAAATCGACGTGCTGCAGTACGCCTTCTGGGACGTCAATCCCGACGGCACCCTGCGGAGCCCGGACGCCTGGGCGGATTTCGACCACCACAACTGCAGTGACGTCTTCGACCCCCTGTGTTCGAATGGCACCCTGCCGTGGTCCGGAAACCCGCTGCCCTACTATGGCAACTTCCGCGCGCTCAATATGCTCCAGCAGGCGCGGGGCACCAAGGTGGTCGTCTCACTGGGTGGCTGGACCCTCTCCAGCAACTTCTCCGCCGTCGCAGCAGATCCAGCCAAGCGCGCCGTGCTCGCGGCGGAGTGCGCCGCCATGCTCGCCACCTACGGCTTCGATGGGATCGATCTCGACTGGGAATTCCCGGTGGAGGGCGGCAACGGAATCCCGCACCTCCCAGAGGACAAGGCCAACTTCACATTGCTGGTCCAAGACATCCGCAACGCCATCGGACCCGACAAAATCGTCTCCGCGGCGGTGGCACCCAACCCCACCTACGCCGACAACCTCGAGGTCAGCGCGCTCGCCCAAATCATGGACCACGTGAACATCATGGCCTACGATTACAACGGCAGCTGGAACCCCTTCACGGGCCACAACGCGCCGCTCAACCCGGTGGCCGGCGACGGGAACTTCAACGTGCAGGCGACGGCGCAGGCGTGGATCAACGCCGGCTTCCCCCCGAGTCAGGTCACGCTGGGGCTGCCGTGGTACGGGAGAACCTGGGGCAGCGTAAACTGCAGCAGCATGGGCGACCCCGCATCGGGGCTCGGCTGCGCCGCCTCTGGGGCCGGGCCGGGCACCTGGGAGCCCGGCGTCGTGGACTATCTCGACGTCCGCGACAACTACCTCAACCAGCCAGGCTGGACCTACACCTGGGACCCCGCCACGGAGACCCCGGTCCTCTACAACGCCAGCCTCGGGCAGTTTGTCACCTACGACAACGCCCAGTCCATCGCCGCCAAAGTCGCGTACGCGAAGAATCAAGGCATGCTCGGCCTCATGGTGTGGGAGCTCGACGCCGACCGCAGCGGTGACCTGCTCGCCGTGATGCAGTTCTAGGCGCGATCGCGAGGCCGGCTCTCTCCTCGGTGCGGCTACCCGCGAGGTGAACGAGCACACCCTTTACTCAAGGGCGTCCTCACCCACTTTATCTTTCTTGTGGTTCTCGATGAGAAATAACACCTTATCGAGCACGTCCTCCGCATCCCACTCCACCTTCAGTCCTCGATCCCCCGCCTTAACATGGTCGCTTAGTATCCGCCGCGCGAGTTCCAAGTCTCGCAAGTCACCACCGATCCCCTGCTGCTGGTAGAGCTCCATGCGCTGCACACCCACCGCATAAAGGCTCTGCTGGAGGGTGTCCTCACTGCTCATCTTCGCACCAGCAGCATTCGATCGCGGGTTCTTCTCGGCGCCACTTCGTGTGCTGGATTTCTTCTCGATGCCGGAGGTTGCTCGGCGGGTTCGTTCCCGCGCGATGTCCCAGTACTTCGCGCCGCCCGGCTGTTTAGACATCCGGCGGTAGGTCCGCGTGATATTGTAATCCAATGACTCGATGACCTTTCGCCGAAGCTTGGCATTTTTGATTTCCATGGCCGCCTCCACCGCGTCCTCCATCATCTCCTGCGCTTCCAGGTAGTGACCGCTCTCGTAGAAATAGAGCGAGTCGTCATACAAGTACGTGGCGACCTTCTCCGCGGGGTCCTTCGAAGAGGGGGCACGGACTTTCGCCACCGAGTATTTTGCCAACCCCTCTGATGGTCCTAGTTGGGGGCTCACCACCTCGGAAACCGACGGACTCCCCTCCGCTCGACCATTGGACCACCCCCACCCGCCGACCACGAGCGACAGCCCGAGAACCACGGCCCCCACGCCGCGTCGAGGACGGCCCCCCAACCACCGAATCATCGGGAGACTCATCGCGTTAGAGCTACGAGCCCCGCCGCGTGGCCCTGCGTCGGCGGCGACGGGGAGCACGCGCTCCAGCGCCGACAACAGGTCTCCCATGCTGTCATGCCGATCCCCAGGTGCGGGAGAGAGCCCCCGTTGAATCGCGGCGAGGACTCCCTTCGGAACCTGTCTACGCGCTTCGTGGCTCGGCGTCGGCATGGAGAGGAGCGGATCTGCCAGCGTCGTGGCCAGCGCCGCCACCGACGGCGACTCGAAGGGATGGCGCCCGAACAACGCCCAATACAACGCCACACAAAACGCCCATTGGTCAGCCTCTGCGCCGATCTTACGAGCAAGGAACTGCTCCGGTGCCATAAACGCGGGCGTCCCCATGAGCGCTCCTGTCCGCGTAATCGGGGCGGTCATATCGAAACCCTCCGACGACATGAGCAGCTCGATCTGTTCGAACGTCCCCATATCCTGCTGCGTGGGCTTTCGTTCCGCCAACGCATCCGCCTTTCCGACGAGCCCAAAATCCGTCACCTTCGCGCGACCGTCGGCATGAAAGATGACGTTGTCGGGCTTGAAGTCCCGATGGACCAGCCCCCGCGCGTGTGCGGCGACCAGGCCCTCACCCGCTTGGAGGAAGACACGGACGACCTCGGGCCAGGGACGCGTCTCGGCGGCGAGCCACTCCTTGAGCGTCCCCCCCGACAAGAACTCCATGGCCACGTACACCTGCTCCTCGTGAACATCGGACTCGTACACCTGCACGACGTGGGGATGGGACACCGACGCGAGCCCCCGCGCCTCCTTCATGATTCGAGAGCGCGCCCCCTTCTCGTGCGATTTGGTGCTGCGCACGAGCTTGAGCGCGACCTTCCGATCGAGCCGGGGATCTCGCGCCTCGTAGACCACGCCCATCCCCCCCTCGCCGAGCAGCTCCCCGACATGGAATGGCCCCACACGCGAGGGGCGGGTCCCATCAAATTCGCTTCGTACATGATCCAAGGAGAGGTCTACGAAGGTGGACGACGCGTCGCTCCACGAATCATCGCGGGGCTTCGTGTGCAGCTGAACGGTCTGCTCACGGTCGAGCGGTCGGTCCTGGGGCTCGGCGTCCTCGGCCTTCATATCGATACATCCGGAGGTCTCCAATCGTAGCCGGCGGCTGCGATCTTGCTGAGCGCTAGAGACGGACAGCACAGGCGTGCGCTCCATCCTCTCGTCCCGACCCGATCCACGCATGCCGCAAGCATGACACGAACGCGGGTTTCGCTGCCACCGCGATGCTGTGCAGCTCTTGATACCATCGACCCGTCGCGCGCAAACTCCCACGCTTTGCTCTAGAGGATTCGCTCCAGCAACATGACGTTGGAGCACCTGGGCGAACGCCGATGCGCCCGTCCGAGCTCTTCGGTAGTGCGATCTTAACTCGCAGCGGCGGCGGCAGCGGCCGCTGCCGCTTGTTGGGCGGCGATGATCCCCTGGAGGGCCAGCAACGCCTTGACGTCGCCGAGCCCCTGGAGTTCGTCCGTCTTCAGCATGCTCACGATGGCGATACTCGAGGCCGTATCGAAGCGCCTGGTCTTCGAGCTCCACCATGATTGATTGGGGAGGTGTTCGTAGAAGTCCATGACATGATCGACGATCCTCTCCACAGGTATTGGAATCCCGCACAAGATGCTGACTTCGTCGTACTCCGACTTGTTGACGCTGCACCCCCGCTCCCGGAGGGCCTCCGCGATCTGATGAGCGCGAGCGCATGCGACCTCTGGCTCGAGCTTCGTGAGGCACAGGAAGTTCGCCGCCTGTTGCAACGCCTCACTCGTTTTGAATCCTGCGTGACGCTTCAACCCGGTGAACATCGCCTCGGTAACTTCACCGACCTCTTCCGCGGTCCCGGGCAGCGCCACCAACGCGGCGCAGGCGGGCAGGTCATCCGATCCTGTCAACCACCAGTGATACTTCTTCATCTCGCGATAAATCTCAAACAGACGACTTACCTGCGACTCTTCGACGGCGGCGGCGTCGTTTTGCAGACACAAGATGAAGGTCGCCAACAGGCCAAACACTCCTCTCATGGAGCGCGCGTGACGTCCAGAGAAAGACTGCGCTGCCTCGTGCGCCGCGATGAACTCCGCCGCGCCAAATCCTGCCGTGTAGAGTGAGGCGCTCACGCCCAATCGCACCATCCCGCTTACATTCGATTTTCGGTACCAAGGGAGCGCGTCACTGAACGCCTCCTCGAGATCATGCACTCCGGTCGCGAGCTCCTCCGCGCTCCCCTCCGCGGTGAGCACGCCCACCGCCACATACTGCAGTAGCTCCTTCGTTCCGTACCACGGGAGCCTGTCCTCGAACGCCCGCAACACGGAGGAGTACCTGTCGAGCAGGTCGAGCTCGTGGCCCGTGGCCTCGTTCATGTCTCGGTAATTCACGTCTTAAGGTACCGCAAATTTGCGCGTCTGGAGCCATGAACCGTCTAAACGATGAATCGAAGCCGGGGAATGCTACGGAGAGGTGTCAGCACTCGGGTGGACGTCCTCCGGTGCGTCCTCGTAGGAGCGCCATCGTTTTTGGATGATGAGCCGCGCTCCGCGGGCGAAGCTGAAGTAGCTCCAGGCCCACGAGAGAAGCACAAAGAGGCGATTCTTGAACCCAGAGAGATAGTAGATGTGAACAAATAGCCAGCCCAGCCACGCGAACATCCCCCCCAACCGGACGCGCCCGGCCTCAAGGACTGCTCGGCTGCGCCCGATGGTCGCCATCTGACCTTTGTCCCAATACACGAAGGGAGGGTAGTCATCGGCGCCCGTCTTCAGCGCGCCTCGAATTCGCTGGGCGACGTACCTCCCCTGTTGCATCGCAACTGGTGCAACACCCGGGAGCGCGTGGCCATCCGCCCCCTCCACGTGGGCTTGATCTCCAAGAACGAACACCCCGGGGTGCCCCGGGATCTGGAGCGAAGGGCCTACATAAACCCGCCCTTGGTGGTCCCGCTCCACCGGCGCGCCGCCGCTCATTTGCTCACCGATCTCTGACGCCTTCACCCCCGCCGCCCACACCACAGTTCGCGCCGCGAGGCGCTCTGCTCCGACCTCCACCCCTTCGGCATCCACCACACTCACCCGAGATCGCGTCCACACCTGAACACCAAGGCGCTCGAGGTCCCGGGTCGCGCGGCTCGAAGACCTGGGATCAAATGACGCCAATATTCGATCACCGGCTTCGATCAACACGATGCGCGCCAACGCGGGATCGATATTTCGAAAATCACGGGCGAGCGTAAATCGGCTCATCTCACCGAGCGCGCCGGCGATCTCGACCCCCGTAGGCCCTCCACCGACGACGACAAAGGTGAGCAGCGCCCGGCGGACGTCCGGGTCGTCCTCATGCTCCGCCGCCTCGTAGGCCTCGAGCACCCTGCGACGGATCTCCGTGGCCTGCTCGACCGTCTTGAGCCCCGGCGCGAAGACCTCCCATCGCTCGTTGCCGAAGTAGCTGTGCATCGCACCTGCGGCGAGGACGAGGCGATCATACTCAATGTCGCCGAGGCTGCCGGTGACCTGACGCGTCGTCAAATCGACCCCCGTCACTTCGCCCTGCAGTACTCGGACGTTGTCGTACCTGCTCAGGAGCCCCCGGATCGGCGCGGCTATCTCCGCCGGTGACAGGCCCGCGGTCGCCACCTGGTACAGCAGCGGCTGAAAGAGATGGTGGTTGCGACGATCGATCAGCGTCACCTCAACGCCCGCGACACCTCCGAGGCCCTTGGCCACGTTGAGGCCAGCGAAGCCTCCACCGACGATGACGACGTGAAGCGGTGACGAAGGGGGCACGGCGACAGTCTACCTCTCGCGTCAGCTACACGGAAGGTGAGATCACAAGGCGAGGGCGCCGGCGCTGCGCCCGAAGTCCTCCGATGACGTCACCGCCACATAGGTCCATCCAGTCGCCTCTACCGCGCTCCAAAGGATCAACAGCTCCTCACCCGGACGCTGCGTGACCGCGTTCCCCGAGGTCTCGCGGGTGAAGCGCCGGGCCACCTTGGGGAACGGAAACGGGTCCGCCTCGATCGCGCGGAGCGTGTCCGACACCGCGCGCATGGATGACTGCAAGATCACCTCTCCTTCCGCGCTGAGCAGGTAGGTCTCTGCGGATTTCGGCACACCTTCTGGCGCCGCCAACAGACCGTCGATGATGGTGGTGAACTCCACGTCGATCGCCACCACCCCAAGCAGCTGGTCCTCCACGGGGTCGCGAACCGCCATCGCCCCTGTCAGCACCAGTCCTTTCCGTCGCGTTTTGCTGTCGATGGCCATCCAAATCGGCCCTCGCTCGGCAGACGCCCGCCGATACCAGGGCCGGGCGCGCGCATCATAGTCGTCTCGCGCCGTGTCACGACCTGGGTACGTCGCCATGATCCCCTCTGGCGTCCCCATATACGAGAACAGGATCGGCAGGTGCTCGTCTCGAATGAGGTTATTTTGCTCCGCGGTCGTCAGACTCATTACCTCGTGATGCACGCTCGCGAGACGGGCGCGCCGAAACGCGGAGCTCAGGCCCATCACCTGTTCAAACCGCCGGCCCAAGGGCTCCTTTTCTACGCCTGGGGCCACCTCTACACAAAGCCGCGACGCGGAGATGTCCTTAAAAAACACCTCGCTGCGGGCCATGTCTCCCGGCGCAGTCGAGGAGGCGGCGCAGTCATAGACCTGTTCTCCGGCGTTGGGCGGCTGGGTCAAGGCGACCTGCGCTGCGTAGGCCATGCCCGTGAGTTGCGCCTGCCAGTGATCGATGGACGCGTTGACCGCGTCCGCCCGGGACGTGACCGCCCCAACCCGCGACGACAAGAAATACTCTCGCTCTTCCGCTGCGATCCGCTGGGCGTCAAGTGCGAGCTCACCTCGTATGGACTGAGCTCCACCGATCATGAGCCCCACCAGCAACACACCCAGCACGATCGCCAAGGTATAGCCTCGATGTGCGCTCATCCACCGCGTGATCGTATGAACCACTCGGTCCGGTGCCGCTTGCACCTCTTCGTTTTGTACGAATCGCCGCACATCATTGGCGAGCTCCTGCACGCTCTTGTACCGATCTTGGGGGTCCACCGCCGTAGATTTCTCAATGATCGCCTTGAGCTCCCGCGGGACTTTGAGCCGCCCGCCTATCAACGATCGTTTCTTCCCCTCCGCGGCCGCCAATAAGATTTGGGTGACGTCGCTGCCCCGATATGCGCGCCGAAGGCTGACAAGCTCAAATAAAATGAGGCCGAGGGACGCCTGGTCGCTCGCTGGTCCGAGCTTCTCGTTCATTCCGCATGCCTGCTCTGGTGACATGTAGAGCGGTGTCCCGAGGATTTTTCCGTTCTGGGTGACCTCCGCTTGCTCCGCCCCCGATTGCTCCACTCCCTCCGCATGGTCGCCGCGATCTTCGGACGTCTGATACAATTTCGCGATGCCCCAGTCCATCACGACAACCTCCTGATACGAGCCAAGCATGATGTTGTCTGGCTTGAGGTCTCGGTGGATGACCCCCCGCGAGTGCGCGTACGCGACCGCGGCGCAGACCGCGAGGAAGACCTCGAGTCGATCTGGCAGCCGGTGGTCCTCGTCGAGCCCCTCGCGAGCCTTCACCTGTCGCAGCGTCTCCGAGATGTACTCCGACAGCGTGATGCCGCGAACTAGCTTCATGGAATAGGTGAGCCGGCTCTCTCGATCTAGATTGATATCGTAGACCGGCACGATGGACGGGTGGTCTAGCTGCGCGGTGATCTGAGCTTCCGTGTAGAAGCGGTCGATGTCACTCGCGCTCGCGCGGTGCGTCGGATCAATTCGTTTGACCGCGACGATCCGGTTGAGGTCTCGGTCTCGTGCAACCAAAACCTCCCCCATCGCGCCCGCCCCGAGCCGGGCGAGTGTCTCGTTTTTTGGCTGGCGATCCCGGGCCTCCCGGAAAGCCGCGATCGCGTCCCCTCCGAGTCGGTCGATGGTGACAGGCCCTGGCGCGAGCGCCTCTTCAAGCGTCGTCTCTCCGACTCCAACGATGGCGGGCGGCAGGTCCGTGTAGGGAGAGTCGATCTCTCCGGAGATCGTAATCGACAAGGTGTCTTCGCCCGGCGCACGCGAGATCGTGCTCACGAGCGTGTCGGTGTCGATGCTTTCATCCACATCTACAGTGTCATTCATCTCGGCGCATTCCGCCTCCTCAACGCTCATAATGACGTACAAAATTGCGGGACACATCACGCTGCCGACGCACCGAGCGGTCCACACAACGCCCACTCAGAACCACCAAAAGGACAGCCGGGAGCGATATGGGCCATCCGCGTGGGAGTTGAAAGGACACGTCAATCTACGCGCTAGAATGCGCATTCCTCGATCGGGGGTGCCGCGTCACCGCAACCGCGACGCGGTGTCATGAGCGCTCCCGTCCGCTGCAGCTCTGCGTGGCCGCCGAAGTCGAACAACAACGCCATCTAGCTCAAAAGTACGCTACAAGGTCGTCCGATGGGCATCTTCGAGCGCTATCTCTCTCTCTGGGTCGCCAGCGCCATCGTCACCGGTGTCGCTCTAGGACTCTGGATCCCTGGCGTCTTTGAGGCCGTTGCACGGCTTGAATGGGCGAACGTCAACCTGGTCGTCGCCGCGCTCATCTGGCTGATGATCTACCCCATGATGCTAAAGGTCGAGCCCTCCTGCCTGAGAGATGTTGGAAAGAAGCCCAAGGGACTCGCGCTCACCTTGGTGATCAACTGGCTCGTCAAGCCCTTCACCATGGCAGCCCTCGGCGTGTTGTTTTTTAAGCACGTCTTCGCGGGGCTCGTGCCGGCCGAGGACGCGCAACAGTATATCGCCGGGATGATCTTGCTCGGCGTCGCCCCGTGCACCGCGATGGTCTTTGTGTGGAGTCACCTCACCAGAGGGGACGCCAACTACACGCTGGTCCAAGTTACGGTCAACGACCTCATCCTCGTCTTCGCCTTCGCCCCCATCGCGGGCCTCCTGCTCGGGGTCACCGATCTTCAGGTCCCGTGGGAGACGCTGGTCGCGTCGGTCCTCATCTTCGTGGTGATCCCCCTCGCCGCCGGTGTCCTGACTCACCGGGGGCTCTCACGGTCCCAGGCGACTCCCGAAGGCGGGCGCGACGCGGTGGAGCGGCTCGCTCATCGTCTCAAGCCCACGTCCATCGTGGGCCTCCTACTCACGGTCGTGTTGTTGTTCGGCTTCCAAGCGGAGACCATCACGGCTCAACCCATCCGAGTGGTCCTCATCGCGATCCCGTTGGCGATCCAAAGCTATGGGATCTTCGCCGTCGCCTACGGGCTCGCGCGCGTGCTGAGGCTGCCCTTCGATGTGGCGGCCCCCGCCGCGATGATCGGGACCTCCAACTTTTTTGAGCTCGCGGTGGCGGTCGCAATCAGTCTCTTTGGGCTCTCCTCTGGCGCCGCGCTCGCGACCGTGGTCGGCGTGCTCATCGAGGTTCCCGTGATGCTCTCCTTGGTCGCGTTCGCCAATCGCACCCAACGATGGTTCCCCGCCTCCTGAGCGTAGCCGCCCCGGCGCTGTCTGCTCGCGGACCAATCGGCGCGAGCGCGCGCGTTGCGGCACCGGGAGCAGCAACGCTCGCCTCCGACGCGTGCTACGATCGCCGCCGTGACGCGCGCGAAAAACCTCGTGAGGTGGGTGGCCCAAGGGCTCCTCAGCGAGGCGCAGGCGGACGCGATCGAGAAATACGAAGCGGGCCGCACGAAGGACACAGGGCTGAAGGTGTTCACGCGCATCGGCGCGCTCGCCATCGCCATCGGAATCATCTCGCTCGTCGCCTCCAACTGGGACGCCATCCCTCCCCGGCTCAAGCTCTCCCTCGACCTCCTGGTGGGCATCAGCTTCGCGGGATTCGCCGCGCGGCAGCTCCTCGCGACCCCGACGCCGACCAGTGAAACCAGCGTGGCCTCACTCTCCATCGCGTGGCGTGAGGCGGCCATCGTCATCATGCTCGGCTGGACCGCCGCCTCCATCGCCCTCATCTCTCAGGTGTTCCAGCTGGGAGGACACGCCATCGACGCCGCGCTCACGGTCCTTGTCGTGACCACCCCGCTCGCGCTCTATTCGAGGAGCCGGGCGTTCTACGTGTTCTGGCTCCTCGCCTGGCAGGCCACCCTCGGTGGGGAGCTCGTTCGGCTCATGGAAGAGCGCCTGGTCGAGGCTGAGGTCGTGCTGCTGGTCGCCCTGGCCCCTGCGGTTCCAGTGGTTCTGGCGGGGCTCGCCTCGACCTTGAAGCGGCGGCACGCGGCGCTTCGCGCGGCCACCGAGTGGCTCGCGGTGACCGAGTGGCTCCTCGCTGCGTCAATCGGCACCCTCTTTTTCTACCAATCGGATTCGATCGACATGACCTACTGGTCATTGGGCGCGGCGACCACCGCGGCCTCCCTGATCGCCGTGATCGGGTGGCGCCTGCCCGTGTTCGCAGGCTTACCTGCCCGGGGACGCATCAGCGTGATCGTCGCCGCGACGCTGAGCTGGGCCTGCGTTTATCTGCCAGTGGCGATCGGCGTCGACGACGCGGGGTTCCTCAACGCCCTCTCCTTTTGTGCGCTGTGGCTCGCGGTCGCTTGGGCGGCGGCGGCGTTGCGTTGGCGTCGTGTGGTCAACATCGCGACGCACGTCGTCGGGCTTCGGCTGGTCATCGTCTACATCGAGCTCTTCGCCGACCTCCTCACGACCGGGATCGGCTTGATCATCAGCGGCGCCCTGCTCCTCCTCGCCGTGAGGGTGTGGATGAAGCAACGTCACCGAATTGGACGATGGCTGGGATTGCCTGACGAGGAGACGCCAGCATGAACGTCCCTGAAGCTGAAACCTCCGCCCGCATGAAGTGGGTCGCGGCCTTCATCCCTGTGGTCTGCGTCGCGCTCCTCATGGTGCGCGGAGAGGTCCGCTCGGCTGCGTCGAAGAAATACCTCATCCCCATCACTGGATACGACCCGCGCGACCTCCTTCATGGCCAGTACATTCGCTTTCGCTTCAAGTGGGGGGTGGAGGCGCCGACCTCCTCATGTGAGGGACCGAGGTGCTGCTTGTGCCTGAGAGGCGACGAGATGACACGACCCGAGGTCGAGTATGTTGGTTGTGAAGCCCCTCCCGACACCTGCGGGGCGGTGCTCTCTGGCGTAGAGGCGACGCGACGCCAGCGTTATCTCGTGCCCGAGCACGCGGGGCACGCGCTCGAGGCGGAACTTCGTGACCGCGACGCGAGCGTAGAGGTGCAGTGCTCCGGCGACGGGAGCTTCGCCCTGGGCGAGCTCTACCTCGACGGACAACCGTGGCGCGAGATAGTCTACCCGGCTTTGCAGTTCCACTGATCCACCGACTCTCGCAGCCAAGCCGCGACGACACATGCGAGAGGAGCGCGCCGTCGTGGGACTAGTCCAACAGCTCGTCGCGCTCGGAGAGCTCGCCGCGCTCTTGGGCTCGCTGGTCGCGAAACTCCGCCATCTCCCCGTTCAGCGCCGCAGAGATGGCGGGCACGAGCCCGTGGGAAGTCTCGGTGCGCGCCATGTACACGTAGTCTGCTCCGGCCATGTACATCTGCTTGATATCGCTTGTCCGCACCGCGTTCACGATGATGAGGGCGCTGGGGTTCATCCGCCGAATTTCCCGCGCGATCTGGGCATTTGTGATCCCTTGGAGGAGGTCGTCACTCACGGAGGAGATGACCACCTCCGCGGCGTCGACGCCCGTGTTGATGAGCGTGTCAGGGTTGGACACGTCGCCGTAGTGCGCGTGCGCCCCAAGCTGCCGCACAGCGTCATGGGTCTCCACGTTGAAATCGACGACCAAGGTCTGCGTCATCAGATCAGGGTACTCCTTGCTCAAATCGTAGAGCAGTGAAGACGCCACGCGATGCAGCCCCAAGAACGCGACCCGCGGCGTCATCTGACTCCCGGCCTCCCCTGAACTCTCGCGTGGGGGCTTCACCCCGATCCTGCTGAGGAGGGGACCGAGCGCGCTGTGGATCGGCTCCGCCGCCGTGAACATGGCAGGCGTGACGACGGCCGTCAGAACGAAGGCGAAGATGATAATGGAGCCGACCTCTTGGCTGATGTGCCCGAGCCCGAGCCCGAGATAGGCGATCACGAGCGCGAACTCGGAGACCTGGGCCAACTTCGTCGCGGACGTCACGGAGTGCCGCTGGTCCACGCCCGACACGTAAAACAGCGGCAAGAACAGCAGATAACGCAATATGATCGCCACCGCGGCGAGGGCGATCGCTCCCACGACAATCGACGGGCCGCTCGGCGTAGGAATCCCCATCCCGAGCGCTACGAAGAACAACGTGATGAAGAAATCCCGCAGGTTGCCCACCTTCGCCACCACCTCATGGGCGTAGGGGAATGACGCGATGGTGGTCCCCGCGATCAGCGCCCCCATCTCCATCGAAACGGAAAGCTCCGCGTCGATTCCGAAGGTGTGAAGGATGGTCGTCAGCTCCGCGGCGAGCAGGCCGATTCCGAAACACCAGCCGAGCGCCAACGTCACCACCACCTCTGGCATCTTCGCCACCAGCCGGAACGCCCACGGCAACACGTAGGTGCTCAGCAGCACAGCGACCGTGACGACGATGGCGATCCCCGCGAAGGTGCGGAGGATCGGCCCCAAGTCCGGGTTCGAGAGGCTCGGCTGCAACGCCAAGACGACGATCGCCCAGATATCTTGGAAGATGAGGAGCCCGAGGCACAGCCGCCCGTCGACGGTGTCGAGCTGTAGCCGAGACTGGAGCGTCTTCACGACGAGCAAGGTAGACGAGAACGCGCACGCCAACCCCAGATACAGCACGGTGTAGTTGCCCGTGCTCGCCCCGACCACTGTGCTCCCCATGACCGCGAACGCTCCGAGCCCGAACGCCGTCGTCAGCGGCACCTGCAGCAAGCCGCTGATGAAGAGGGTCTTGCCGCTGGCGAGCAGGCTCTTGATGTTGATCTCCAAGCCGATGATGAACAAGAGCAGCGTGAGCCCGAGGTTCGCGATGGTGTTGATCGTCCCTTGATCTGTCACCAAGCCTAGACCGATGGGCCCGATGAGGACGCCGGCGAAGATAAACGCGGCGGTGATCGGGACCCGGATCCGCACGAAGAGCAGGGAAAAAATGGCGGACGCCACAAGACACAGTCCGATGTCTTTGACGAGCGGGGTGATTCCGCTGCCGCCTGCGATCAGGAGCGGAACCGACATCAGGTCCGACATTGCCGCGATGATACTTCACGCGGGATGGGCCTATCAAGCCGCCAGGGCCAAGAAGAATCCACAGCTGCCTCGTGAGCGGCCACCCTTCGAGGCCGCCGGCCCACATCCCCCTGCAACCGATCATGTCCGCCATCGCTCGCGGGCGAAGCGCGAGCCGACACCCGTGGCGCCCGCTCACGTCCGCTCACGCTGCTGGTGCAAGGAGCGCGCCCAGCTGACGCGCGCCGCGACCCTAGGCGGGCGTCAGGCAGAAATCACTCAATTGGATCGTGGCGTTCGAACCGTTGTAGCGGCGCTCCGCATGAAAGAAATCCAGGTCGTAAAACTGCCCCACGGTGAGCCCAAGCGTGTCTACATTGACGACCTGGTCAGCGCCGCCACCCCCGAGCCCCCCTTTGTCGATCACGAGCACGCCGTCGATGAACACCCACACGTCGTCGTCTCCCCGGAAGGTGAAGACCTCACCGCCTTGGTATTGGAAAAACTCGTGGATTTGCGTGGTGAAGTGGAAGTTCTTGTCGGTCCCGTTGGTCGCGAAGCCCTCACTGCCGAACCCCTCCGTTGGACCTATAGGAAAGAATCCACCGTTGCCGACGGAAGTGTACTCGAGCACGTTGGGCATCCCGGCTACTTGTGTCAGAGGAAGCTGCACCTCGATGGTGATGTTGTACATCCCCTTCTCCGCGTCGGTGAGCGTCGAAGGATCGGCGCCACCGGGGATCGGCACGTCGTGGTACCACATGTCGAAGTTCGCCTCACCGGTGAAGTAGCTCGCCCACGAGGTGGTGGTCCACCCGCCGAGCCAGACAGGCGCGCCGTCGACGCCGAGCGTCGCCTCGACCATATTGGTCACCGGCGCCCAGGTGTCCGCGCCCGGCGGGTCGTAGTGGAAGAATGCCTCGAAGTCCGGGTGGTGGCGGGAGAAATCACGGATCGTCGCGGTCAACTCCCCTTTGCACTGATCCCCGTCGCCGTCCCCGCGCGTCGCATCTGGAATCAGCACGCCTACCACGTGACCAACGTCTACGAG
>JAAZXR010000087.1 GCA_014240065.1 Myxococcales bacterium | reverse complement strand
CGTCTCCGTCTCCGTCTCCGTCTCCGTCTCCGTCTCCGTCTCCGTCTCCATCTCCCCCGGAGGCCGTCACGTCTCCATCTCCCCCGGAGGCCGTCACGTCTCCGTCTCCTCCGGACGCTGTCGCGTCCCCGTCTCCTCCCGACGCCGTCGCGTCCCCGTCGCCTCCCGACGCCGTCGCGTCCCCGTCGCCTCCCGACGCCGTCGCGTCCCCATCTCCGCCCGACATGGTGGCATCTCCATCTCCATCTCCGTCTCCGTCTCCGTCTCCCGCCGTCGCTGAGCCGGAACCCTCTTCAGCGCTCGCGCTGCCGCTCTCCCCAGACGCGGAAACACCGGTGCTGTTGTCTTCACCGCTCCCGAAGCTCGCTTCTCCGCTGTCATCTCCGTCCCCTCCGCATCCAAGAGCCAACGAGAGTCCCACGCAACATCCAACTGTAATCCTTCGTACGTTCAATTTATTATCTCCAAGACGCAGCATAACGCCGACCGATAGACTCGCGCCAGGTGCACAAGGTTCGGCGGCCGTCGCACGCCGCGGTGCGAAGACCCGCCTCGATTACATCGGCTCCCAAGGGGGTAAGAACAGTGTTCTGTTGGCTCTCTGGCGGGTAGGTGCGCGCTCGGATCGTCCCGCCTATTGGGGGATGAAGTTGAGGTCGGAGCCTCCAGGATACCAGTAGCTCGTGTAGTCCCCGTAGCCGTAGACGGTGATTCCGAAGGGCGAGCTCCCGATGATTTCATGGTTCCCGTTGCCCGAGTTGTCGAGTGGCACCCTCGCCACCTCGAAGCCGCTGGCGCCCACGGCCGAGAAGCCGGTGACTGCCGCGCCGTCCAACGTAATGCTCGAACCGGCGGGGGCGATCACGTTGACGTAGTTGCCTAGATAGTTCGTGGGCGCGTGGAACAGGTACTGCAGCCGGAACTGATCGATGGACGGCGCCAGGGTCATCGCGGGATCCCCGAGTCCGTTGACCGGGGTGTTGGCAGGCAGACCGAACAGCTCGCCTGTGCGCTCCGAGCCGAGCATGTACTGCATCACCACAACCTTTTTGTCGGAGGTGATGCGGATGTCCTCGGTCGCCTCGGTGATCTCCACAAAATCGCCGGCGTTGGTGAGGGTGCCGAGGTTGCCCCCCATGCCGCCCCCTCCGCCTTGGGTGGGGTCGTAGGTGACTGTGGTGCTCGGCTCGGTCGCGATGACGCGCACCACGTGCCGGTTGGCCTCATCCGTCCCTTCCACGTTCACGAGCGGTTGACTCACCACGTAGTCCTTGCCGGTGGCGGAGAGCGGATAGATCGACTCCTCGAGGTGATCGCACGCGAGCTTGCTGTCGGGGATATAGACGCAGCGATGGCCGGCGATGACCTGCACGGGCTTGTCGGAGGAGACGAGCGTGCCCGTGAGGTCGGCTTGCCCGTACGAGAACACGGACAGCACATCGGATTTGTCGAGCGTCACGGTCCCGGTGCCATCGGCGGCGACCCCAGCCCCGGGCATGACGGTGTTGCCGGTGGCAGACGGCGTCAGCGTCACGGAGGTGTTGTCCTCGGACGCGACGACCGCGTAAAAACCGGGCACCCCCGCCTGGTTGCCCCCGAGGGTCAGGCCGGGTCGTGTCGAGACCCGGTAGCTCGTATCCCACACGTTTGAAGGCAGCAGCAGCGAGGCGTCGTTGGTGAAGGAGTTGTCGAACTTCACGCAGACATTGTTTTCACATTTCTCTCCGTTCACCGGGCAGTCCATCTGGGTCTGGCACGCCGCCCCGGAGCCCACGTTAAGCTCGTATTCGAGGGGGCTGTACTGATACACAGTCACGGGCTGGCTCGACTCGAGTCGGTAGGCGCCGTCGGCGACGATCACCGTGTCCCAACCGGGATCGACGGTGAGGTCTTCCCCTCCCTTGAGCGGCTCCACCCAGGGCAACGCGAGGGTCGCGAGGTTTTGGGGCGGCACCGTCGCCAAACCCACCACTTGACCCCCTCGCCACACCCGCACCTGCGCCTCAAAGCCCGCAGAGTTGGCCACGGCGACCGCGAAGCTGAAGGCTGGATCCACGGCCTGCGACGTCACGGTTGGATAGAATTCGCAGCCCAGATAGCTGGTGCCGAGATTCGTGCTGTCACAGGGCGTAAACCCGTCATCGAGGCAGGTGAGGTTGCAGCTGTTTTGTTCGTCGTCACACACGACGCCACACGCGTCGAGCTCGTTGTCACAGCTGTTGATGCACCCTTGGTTGCTGCACCCGGCGACGCACGCGGCGTGGGTGTTGGTACACGCGACGTCGCAGGCGTCGTGGGCCGTGGTGCAGTCGTCCACACAGTCTTGAACGTCTCCGTCGCCGTCTCCGTCTCCGTCTCCGTCTCCGTCTCCGTCTCCGTCTCCGTCTCCGTCTCCGTCTCCGTCTCCGTCTCCGTCTCCGTCTCCGTCTCCGTCTCCGTCTCCGTCTCCGTCTCCGTCTCCGTCTCCCACGGTCCCGTCGTTGGTTCCCGATTCCTCCGCGGAGGTCCCCGTCTCCGTCATGGTCGTCCCGTCGGTGGCGCTGGCGGAGTTGTCACCGGACGCCGTGCCATCACCGCCGTCATCGCTCGAACAGCCGACGATATCGAGGCAAGACAGACAGACGAACAAGGAGATACCAATGGAAGAGCGTTGCATGACCCGCGAAGTCTAGCGCGTTCGTACAGGCCCACGTGACCAAAGCGAACCGCCGCGAACGGGCAGGTACCGCAACGCCACAAAACACGAATAAACGTCGTATGTTTTGGTCTACGAGCCCATTGGATGAGTTCGTTATGCTAGGGTTTGTGGGTGAATCGGCCTCAAGTCCACCTGCAATTTTGTGGCCTCCCCCGCGGGGTGCTCAAAATCGCGCTCCTTGGGGTTGGTCTGGCCGGCGCATGCGAAACCGCGGAGGAGTCAAGCGCGGAGGAATCCGATTCGGGTCTCGACACCATGACCTCCGAGGACGCCGCCTCGACCTCCGCAGGCGACGGCGACGGCGACGGCGACGGTGACGGTGACGGTGACGGTGACGTCGTCCCGGGCGAGTCGGACTTCACCTGCCTGCTCGAGTGGACCAAGGTCCGCAATTACTACCTCACGAATCTTCAAGGAGACCTTGAGGGATCGCTCGCCGTGGCCAACGCCCCCGAAGGCGGTCTGTTTCCCGCGGGGACGCTCATTCAATTGATCCCGACCGAGGCCATGGTCAAGCGCGGCGCGGGCTTTAGCCCCAGCACCAATGATTGGGAATTTTTCTCCCTCGAAGTGAGCGCCCAGGGCACCACCATCCTCGACCGCGGCACCACCGATGTGATCAATCAATTCGGCGGGAACTGCCTCGACTGTCATGAAAAAGCGATGCCCCAGTGGGACTTTGTCTGCGAGAAAGACCACGGCTGCGATCCCCTCCCGCTGACCGACGAGATCATTGAATCCGTCCAGCAAAGCGACCCGCGTTGCGGCGGGTAGACATCGAAGACGCCTGCTAAAGGCGTCCAAGCCCCGCGGACGGCCGATTTGCGGGCTGCCGCGAGGCCACGCATGGATCGCGCGTCGAGCGTCGCAAATCCGTGGCATGGTACGCCCATGAATCGCTCTTGGTTTCCGCGTGCGCTCGCCTCCTTGCCCGTGCTCCTCACCGCCTGCCTGGCACTCAGCCCTCTGGCGTGCACCTCCTCTGGAGGTGAGGACACCGCCGACGGCGGGACCGAGGGTGGCGACGGTGACGGCGACGGCGACGGCGACTGCTCGGTGAGCTACTCGTGGAATCCCGGCGCCGGCGATGTAACGTCGTTCCCGACGTGGGAGATGGCCGTAGAGGACGCGAACACGCCCACGGGACAGCGCGTCCAGGTCAGCGTCGACGATTTTCCCGGCTTCACCGCCTACGATCGATGGGACGTCACCATCACCCGTGACCTCAACGATCTCGACGGATTCTCCGTGCTCGGAGAGGCCTTCTTAGGATTCGACGGCGCCCTCGCCGACACGCTCGCCCGAGAGTCGGCCACCGCCGACACCACGGACCCCATCGGCTTGGCCATCCTCGATGGAGACGGCGTCGCCACGCAGGTCCCTGTGGCCGTCGAGCTTTGGGACGAGGGGACCACGGTCGCCATTCGTCCCATGAAGACGCTCCCCGAGAACACCCGCGTCGTCGTCTACGTCCGCAACGACGCGGCCGCGGCCGACGGTGGCTGCGTCAAGGCCTCCGACGGACTCGCCGATGCCCTCGCCGCGCCTCCCCCGGCCCTCGCCGACGGCATCGACGCGCTGACAAACGCCGGCATCATCTCCAGCGCCGACGACCTCGCCGCCGTGCAGGTCTACAAAACGCAGAGCCTGCGCCGCGACTCGGCCGCCATCGCCCAGTCCATCTCGGCCCTCCCCGACAGCGCCGTGGCCCTCGGTGATCGCACCTGCGAAGATCTTGAGTCCGGGGTGCGCCACTGCTTCGCCACTTTGGCCGCCGGCGACTACCGCAACGCCGAATTCGTGGTCGACGTGGACCTCGCAGATCCTCAACCGAAAGCCCCCTGGGACCTCGTCGTGCACATGTACATGCCCGCAGAGGCCTCCGCCGCGCCGCGACCGACCCTGTTGTACGGCCACGGCCTCGAGGGTCAAGGCACCAACGCAGAGGGCTTCGCCGAGCGCGTCCTCGAGCAGGGTTGGTCGGTCGTCTCTATCTCCACCCTCGCCCATGGGGACCACCCCAACACCAACGGCATGCCCCTGGCGGGAATCCAGCAGCTCTTGGAGTTCTTTGGAGCCGACTTCGTGTCCAACACCATCGACGCCCGCAAGCTCCGGGACCACTTCCGACAAGCCGCCTACGACAAGCTCCGCGTCGTCCGTATGCTTCAAACCGGGCCCGACCTCGACGGGGACGGCACCCAAGATGTGGATCCCGCCAAGCTCGGCTACCTCGGCGTCTCCCTCGGCGGGATCATGGGGGGCGAGCTGATGAGCCTCACCGACGCCCTCTCCGCGGGCACGCTCTTCGTCCCGGGTGGGCGACTGAGCGCCATCGCCACCGACCCCAACGGCTCCTTTGGGGACGTGCTCAGCATCTTGATCCCCAAGGACTACACCGACGGTGACTTTTACCGGCTGTTCGCCATGATCCAAGCGGTCCTTGACGACGGCGACCCCTCCGCCCACGCGCCGCACATCCTGCAAACACGCCCCGACTTCGCCCCAAACACGCCAGACCTTTTGATGGGCGTGGTGCTCGGCGACACGGTGGTGCCCAACTCGACAAGCTGGTCCCTCGCTCGCGCCCTGGAGATCCCGATTTATGCGACAGAGCTTGAGCCGGTGGTCGGACTCACTTTCGACCCCACGCTGCCCTTGAGCGGGAACGTCAACGGGCGCACGGCCGGCCTCGTGCAGTTCGATGTGACCGCGCCCGGCGAGGCCGCGCAGCACGGACCCACTGTGAACAAGGACGTCGGCATCGCGGCGTGGCGCCCCTTCTTCGAGACGCACTTTGGCGACGGGCTGGCGGTGCTCACCGACCCCTATGCCACCGTAGGCCTGGACCACGAGTAGGTTGGCCACCCGTCGTGCGAGCGCGTGCGATCTGTCACATGCTCACGCACGGTTCGTCTGCGACGCGCCGTAACACCGGGAACCGCGGGGTCGTTGCACTCCTACGATGACCTCTCGCACCCGCCGATCCAGTTCCACGCGCCCCCGCTCGCTTCACCTCCTCGCCCTCGGCCTGCTGCTCGGGAGCGGCCTGTCCGGGTGCGCAGGGAAGATCTCTGCGGACGCGGCACCTCCCGTCCCCGCGGTCACCGCCTCCGGACTCACGGTCGGATCTGCGGCGCCGGCCTTCACCTTGGCGTCGAGCGCCGGAGACACCGCGAGCCTGGATCAGCTTCGTGGCGACGGCCCCACGTTCGTCGTGTTCTACCGCGGTGACTGGTGCCCCATCTGTCGCAAGCAACTCAAAGGCCTCGACGCTCGCCGCGGTGAGCTCCAACAGCGCGGCGCCGACGTCATCGCGATCAGCGTGGACGACACCGACACGAGCGGCGAGCTCGTGGGGCGGCTCGACCTGAGCTTCCCCTTGCTGTCGGATCCCGAGCGCGCCACGGTCCAAAGCTTTGGCGTGGAAGACACCCCCAACGAGATCTCCAAGCCGGCGGCGTTTTTGATCGACAGCGACGGCACCATCCTCTTCGCCAAGGTCGGTGAGTCCGCGCATGACCGCGCCGACCTCGACCAGGTCTTGAGGATCCTCGACGCGCGCTAACCGAGCGCGCCGTTGAGGCGTGCTACAACATGCGCTGCGAGGTAGCGCATGGCCGAGATCCCACATCCAGGCGACGCCGCCGAGGTCTCCACCACCCCCGTGGTGATCATCGGCGCCGGCATGTCTGGGTTGTGCATGGGGATCGAGCTGTCGAAGCATGGCATCCCCTTTGTCATCCTCGAAAAATCCCAGGACGTGGGGGGAACCTGGCTGCACAACACCTACCCGGGCTGCGCCTGCGACGTCCCCTCGGCCCTGTACAGCTACTCCTTCGCGCCCAACCCCGCGTGGTCTCACAAGTGGTCGGGGCAGCCAGAGATCCTCGACTACCTGCGCCGCTGCGCCCAGAGGTTTGGGGTGCGCGGCAATATTCGTTTTGGAACCAACGCGGTGGAGGCTCGCTTCGACGAAGACGACGGGACGTGGCGCATCACCTGTACAGACGGCTCACAGCTCCGGGCGCAACACCTCGTGAACGCCGCGGGCGGTCTGCATCGCCCGTCCTACCCCGACATCCCGGGGCGCGAGCGCTTCGAGGGGATCACCGCACACACAGGGGCCTGGGACTCGTCGCTCGATCTGCGAGGCAAACGCGTCGCGGTGGTGGGATCCGCCGCGAGCGCGGTGCAGCTGGTCCCCGCGGTGGCGGCCCACGCCCGTTCGGTCACCGTCTTCCAGCGCACCCCAAACTTCGTCGTCTCGCGAGACAACTACGCCTACTCGGAGGCCCAAAAGCGGCGATTTCGTCGCTGGCCGTGGATCCAGCGGGCGCATCGCTGGTGGTTTTATTGGCGCAACGAGGCCATCTTCTCGCTGCTGTTTCAGCCGGGTCGTGTCACGCCCCCCGCGGTGGAGCGCTACCTCCGATGGAAGATGCGACGGGCCGTGGACGACCCCGTTTTGCGCGCGAAGGTCACGCCGCCCTACCGCGCCGGTTGCAAGCGCATCTTGGTGGACAGCGACTACTACGCGGCCTTGCAAAGAGACAACGTCGATCTCGTCTGCGCGCCGATCGAGGAGATCACCCCCGAAGGTCTGCGCTGCGGGCACGACACCTACGCCGCGGACGTGCTGGTCTTCGCCACGGGCTTTGAAATTTGGGATCAGCGCTGGGTGGGAAAGATCTACGGGCGCGATGGCCTCAGCCTCGCCGACGCCACCGGGGACGCGCCGCGGACCTACCTGGGCATGAGCATCCCCCACTTCCCCAATCTGTTCGCGCTCCTCGGTCCCAACACGGGCCTCGGTCACAGCTCGGTGGTGTGGATGATGGAGTGCCAGGTCCGCTACATTCGGCGGCTCATCATGGCCATGCGCCGCGAACAGCTCCCCGCGCTCGAGCCCCGGGAGGACGTGGTGGACCGCGAGTACCTCGCGCTGCAACGCCGGCTCGCCAAGATGGTCTGGGTCACCGGCGGCTGCAAGAGCTGGTACCAGGCGGAGTCCGGCGAGATCGTGGCCCTGTGGCCAGGCCACACCTACGAGTATTGGTGGAAGACCCGACGCCCGCGACTCGAGCACTATCTCGCCACGCGCGAGCGCTAGCCCTCGCGTGGCAAGTGCGGCCCATGGTGCCCTAGCGCCAGTAGTCTTCGGGGAACAGCGGGATCTTCTCCCCGCGGGTGCGCCGCAACATCGGCGGCACGTGGTCCGCGTCGTCGTGCCGATAGCCCGCCGGCCCATAGGGCCGCTCGAACCCCCGAATGATCCGCGCGATGTCTTCGGACACCGTCAGGATCTCCTCGTGCAGACCGGCGCCGTAGGTCCATCCCCCGGTAAAATACAGGCCGTCGTCACCTTGATGATCATGGAGATAACTCTGAGCCTCCATCGACTTCGTCGTGATCAGGTTGTGGCGGAAGTACTGGGTCGCCTTTACTGTTGGCGTTGGTTGCTCGACGGAGGCGAGATCCAGCATCTCTGGGACGGTCTGAATCCCGATGGGCGTCAGCGGACTCAGCGTCAGGTAGGGCGGCTCGTTCGAGTGTTCCCCCTGGTGCTTGCGCGTCACGTAGGTGATCGTATAGGGCCGCAGACTCACCGTCTCCTGCGGGTAGATGAGGATATTGTAGGTGCTCCACTGATCGACCTGCGCCGGCATCATCGTCGTGTCCTCGTGCACAATGGCCAGCGAATCGGTGTACGAGAACTCCGCGAGTAAGGAGGTCACCTCGTCGCTCAGCCCCTTCTTGATGACCTTGGGCACCTCCTCCGCGTAGACCGCAGAGATCAGAAGATCGTAAATTTCAGACCTCGGCTTCCCGTCGATCTCCGCCGTGACCTCCCACCTCCCGTCGTCGAGGCGAATCACGGTCGGCGTGACCCCGGTGACAAAGGACGTCCCCTCCTTGTCAAGCCACCCGCACAGCTGATGGATCCAGTCGCTGGCCCCGTTCATAAAGTACCGCCGGTCGGTCTTGGCGGCCTCGTGATCATGGCCATGTTTTTTTCGGAGATGACGCTTCCCAAGATTGGAGGCGGGGATGGCGTCCTCGCTTTCATCGCCGCCGAGGCCCTCTTGGAGGTGGTAGTAGCTCATCACCGCGCGAATTGGCATATCGAGGGGACCGCGATCGGTGCAGTAGTACATGCCGTTGATCCGCGCCAAAAGATTGTACTGACGAAACGCCTCTGAGTACCCCTCTTCGCACATAAACGTCTTGACCGACATGGTGGCGTACTCGGGATCGTGCAGCACCTTGTTCGCCGCCTTCTCAAACCTTTCCCAGTCGTCGGCGACCTCCTCCAGATACTCCTTGCCGGCTGGAGGTCGCTCCCCGTGCAAGACCGCCTCAAGCTCTCGTTCCGTATAGGAGATCGTCCGCCCTTGAGCGCCCGCAGCGGTGTACCAGGTGGTGGTGTCTACGATGGGCGCGTACGCCACCGGGAAGCCGTGCTTTTCGAGGCGCTCCAAGATCTCCATCAACAGCACGTAGCGGCGCTCGTTGAAATCGTTGACCGCAAGGTCCACGAACGGCGGCGTAAACGGCTCGTTTCCGAGATAGGCCGAGCACGCGTTGCCCCCCACCCGATGCGACTTGTCGTAGACCGTGCACCGATACACGGTCGTGTCGTCCGCGGACCGCCGATTTTGTAGATAGTAGGCCGCGGAGAGGCCTCCGACCCCGCCGCCGATGATTCCAATCTTCAGTTCTTTCACGTCCACAAGCTCCTTCGTGTCTGGACCTTGAGCCGCTCGAATCGCGACGCCGATCGGCGCGCGCGCGACCCAACATCACGACATGGCAAGCATCAGGGTTTCTTTGTTGTCGGGCAAGGACAGAAACTTTTGTCGCCAGTCTTCACGGCCGAGCCGTTCGGTCCTTCGTTCGAGTCGGGCGATCGCGCCCCTCACAGCCTCGGCCACATCCGCGTCGCCGCGACGCGTCTTCACTTGCGCGAACACCAGCGGCGGCAGCGTCTCCCCCTGTAAAATCCCCCCGAGCCCCTCCAAAGTCTCCATCGCCTCCGCGGCGTCCTCGTAGGCTCGGTCGACTCGATTCTCAGCGAGGTGCGCGCGCGCCCGCGTCGCGAGAGCCCACGCCCGCAGCCCCGGCGAGGTGCCCAGCAATCGAACCGCGGCCTCGGCGTGGTCGTGCTCCAACGCGTGCGCGCCGTCGGCGTGCTCCACAGAGGTGAGGTGAGCCCGCGCCCAGCCCTCAAGACGCTGGTTCCCCACGGCCCGGCACGCCCGAATCGCCTCGTTCAAGACCTCGCGGGCCTCCGCGCGCGTCGACTCGCCGCTCAGCGCCAGGATGTATCCAAGATTCACCTGCGCGTAGGTGATGGCCTGTTGATTCTTAATCTCTTGGCAGTGAGCGAGGTTGGCCCGGCACAAGTCCGTCGCGCGCTCTAGCTCGCCAAGCTCCGCCCAACACCACGCGACGGTGGTGCGCTCAAGAGCCGTGTTTCGTCGATCCCCCGCGAGCTCGAAGGATTCGACCGCACGCTCAAGGTGGATCAAGAACTTGGCCACGTCTCCCACGTGCGCTTGCCGGACCCCCTGCACGTGGTGCCCCTGCGCCCGGGTCAGCGCGTCAACAGAGGAGTCCATCTCGAGCTCCTCCGCGATCCTCGCGAGGACCTCATCCGCCCGGGAGAACTTGGCCGCGAAGATCAATTGGAAGGCGCCACGGCACATGGCGATGAGTCGCTCGCTGCTGGCGTCCTCGCGCGGTGGAGTCTCGAGGATGGCATCGAAGACCGCCTCCACAGTCTCGTAGTCGGCGAGGCGCGCGCTCGACACCAGCGCCGAGCCGCTCGCCACAAACCAGGAAGCCGACCCCTTCGATAGCTGGTCCACCGCTTCAACGCCCGCGTTGCGGCCCCGCTGGTAGTCGCTCTTCCAGTACGACGCGACGGAGTCCAACGACAGCAGCTCCCCGCGCGCGTCAGCTTCGGCGCCAAGATCTAGAGCGCGGGCCACGTGAGCGCACACGCTCTCCAAGTCACCTCCCTCCAACGCCTGCTCCGCGGCGCGCCCGTACCACACGATCGCCTGGCCGGAATCTCCCCCCCGATCATAGTGACCCGCCAAGCTGAGCGGGTCTCGCATCCCCACCGAGCTGAGCCAGTCGGCGGCTCGCTTGTGTCCGCGCGCTCGCCCCTTGTCGGACAGCATGGCGTAGGCGGCGTCGCGGACGAGCGCGTGGTGGAATCGATATTCCTTTTGATCTGGCGCGGAGGAGACTGTCTTGGGACGGATGACCTCCTTTTTGACCAAGCGATCGAGCTCGCGAGCCACATCGTGCATGTCGCCATCCTCCGCCACTTGACGTGCCACCCCCTCAAGCCAAAAGCTCTCCCCAAAAATCGAGGCGATCTTGAGGACGGCGTTGGCACCGGGACCCAGCGCGTCGAGGCGCGCGTGGACCATGCCGTAGACCGTGTCGGGGACGAGCCCGTCTTCCCCGCCAACCGAAGCCCGAATCAACTCCTCAAGATAGAAGGCGTTCCCCTCGCATCGGCGGATGATCTGCTGCCGATCCACCTCGCCCTCATGGGTTTCCAGCACCTTGTCGATGAGGCGACCACACGCCTTGGGCGTCAAGGGCGTCAAATTCATATGTTGCAGGGGTCGCCCGCTCCACAGATCCGGAAACTGTCCCTCGATGCCCGGACGTGTCATGGCCAGCACCATCAGCGGCGCGTCTTCAAGCTCGCGGAGCGCCTCGTCCACATACTTGAGCGATGGTGAATCTCCCCAGTGGATGTCCTCGAGCATGAGCAAGACCGGCGCGCGGCTCGTCAACGCCCGCAACCAGGTGACGAACGCCTCCCCCATATTCTGCCCGCGCAGCATGGGGTCTCTCCTCGCGGCAGCCAAGGAAGGGTCGAAGCTCTCCTCAAAGCCTGCCCCGACAAGCTCGCCGAGAAACGCCACAGTGCGACGAAGCCCGGGCGCATCATCAAACAACGACGCGCAGCCCTCCAGGGTCCGCTCTTGGCGACGCGGCATGGAGTCCGACTCTTGAATGTTGAACCACCGACGAAGGGCGGGGCCGATAAGCCCGAGTGGAGCCCCCGCCGCCAGCGAGTCACCGTGCCCCGACAAGATGGTGCACGCGTCGGTCTCCTCCCGTACGCCCCTGTGAAACTCCCACCGCAGACGCGACTTGCCACTCCCGGCAGGGCCGGTCACCAGCACCGCGCGCGACACCTCGTCAAGGCACGCCTCCTCCCACGTCGCCTCGAGCTGCACCAGCTCCCGGCGGCGACCGACGAAGGGCGTGGGTTGGCCGAGCAGCAGCCGGCGCTCCTCCTCTTCAAGCTCCCGCTGCAGCAGGTTGACTCCATCTTTCGCGAGCAGCTGGAAGCGACCCTCCAACAGAGTCGCCGTCGCGCCATCGACCCGCACCTCACCCTCGAAGGCGCGAGAGAACGCGCCCACCGCCCGGTCAAAGATGTCGTCGTGGGCCCACGTGCTCAGGTCGTGCGCGCGCCCGAGGGCGATGAACGCTCGCAACTTGGGATCGAGGGCCGCCAAGCCCAGCGCCGCCTTCGCCGCCTCCACAGCTTGATCCTTGGGGTTGTTGGCGCGCGGCACCACGAACACGGTCCCGTCTGCGAGCACCTCGGTGTCTCCGTACCGCCGCACCGCGTCCACCAGGGACTCGGTGTGCGCAGTCGCCGAGGACTGTCTGTCTGGCTCCTCTCCAAGATCCGAATCGCTCAACTCCACGAAGGTCTCTCCCAACGGACGCAGACGGCCACCTCGCGCGAACAACACGCAGTTGACTCGGGCGACGGCCGTGCGGCTCACGAACTCAGCGCCCGAGCGCGCGGCCACAGGCCTCACGCCGCTCGAGTCCGTATCCAGCAGCTCGATGGTTGAGAGCGCCTCGCACAGCTCAGCGCCATCGACGGGGCGGTCGAACGCATCTTTTTGAATCATGCGATCCACAAGCCGCGAGAAGCCCCGCGGAATATGAGGCGCTACGACCTGCAAGGGCGCGACCTCGTCAAACAAAATGCGCGCGAGCACAGCAGAGAAGTGATTGGCTTTGAACGGGCAGACACCCGTGAGCGCCTCGTACAGCACGACCCCGAGGCTCCACACGTCCGAGGCCGCGGACATGGTGTGCTCGCTGCGAGCCTGCTCAGGAGAGGTGTACAGCGGCGTCCCGATGAACATGCCGGTCTTTGTGAGGTCGTCGTCTCGGCGCGCTTCTTGGGAGCGCACCACACCAAAGTCCACGAGTTTGGCCCGCGCCACGTCTCCATCCACGAGGAAGATGTTGCTCGGCTTAATGTCGCGGTGCAGAAGGTTGTTGCGGTGAACCTGGGCGAGGGCCTCCGACATTCGACGTGCGAGGATGACGATGGACTCCACCGTGAGCGGGTCGCGACCCGGGCCGCTCATGGGCTCAAATGACCCCTCATCGCTCGGGCGCGTGGACTGGAGACTCGCTGCCTTGCCGGGTGCGGCGCCACCGTCCACATCCCGTGAGAGCCCGACGGTGCCATCGGGCCGGGTTGCGACGGCGTCGGGGTTTTTGCCTCCGTCCGAGAGTTCGCTGGCTTCATCACGCGCCGCGAGCCGGGTGCGAAGATCGACCCCTTCGAGCCACTCCATCGCCAAAAAACTCCGAGTCCCCCGTGCATCAGCCGGGCCATGATCGATGTAGCGGACCACGGCCGGATGATCGATCGCAGCGAGCGCCGCTACCTCTCTGGCGAACCGGCCCGCCGCCGCCTCGCTCTTGATCTCCACCACCTTCACGGCCACCGTCTCCCCCGTCTTGTGGTCTCGAGCGCGGTACACCGTGCCGCTCCCGCCCCTGCCGGCGGTGTCGAGGATTCGAAAACGCCCTGCGATCACGCGACCCGTGTCCGACGATGAATCTTCTATCCGCACGCCGTGAGCATGATAGCGCCCCGGCGGGGGGATACAATCCCGGCGCGTCGCGCGTCCAAAGCCGCCCATACCGGCGACTGCAGTCTATCCTAACCCTGTTTTTTAGCGCTCCGCACCTGGACCCAGAGTCACGGAGCCATCCGCCCCTCACTGAAGCGGCGCGGGCACTCAGCCGTCGAGGTCTTCGAGGGCCTGCGAAGTGCACTCGGATGGAGCCGTCACCTCGTTGCAACGGGCGGGGTTGCCGTCGGCGAAGTCGGCGAAGTATTCGCGCTCGGGCACCGGCGCGGGGAAGTCGTCTTTCAAGAAGTGCGAGCCGTTGGCGAAGCCCGCCGCAAGCTCGCCAACGCAGGTCTCGTCGCTCTCGTCGGCCCCGCAGGTGTTGGAGGCGATCATCAGGTTGGCCGCGTGGGCCGCCGCGATGGCGTCATCGGCGGTGGGGCTGTTGATCTTGGTCATCGCCGCCCAGCCGTCTTGGTAGTGGTCGCCGGGGGCGTTGGCGAACATGGCCTTGCCCGCCGAGGTGGTGAAGTCGTCGGTGTACTCGCCGGCCCGGTCCCCGTCGAGGAGCACCGCGATGACCTTGCCCCGCACCTCCCCGAGCGTGGGCCAGCCCTCCGCGTCCAGGCGCGCGCGCGGGTCCGCGTACGACCCCTGCAGGTCGTCGGGGGTGTAGAGGCGGTCCTCGTCGAACACGGCGCGCAGCTCGTCGTCGAGGATCGAGAGGTCGTCGATGGGGACGCCCCCGACGTCATCTTTC
>JAAZXR010000086.1 GCA_014240065.1 Myxococcales bacterium | reverse complement strand
GCTGCTGGCACGGAGTTAGCCGGTGCTTGCTAAAGGGATACCGTCAGGCCTGGCTCTTCACCAGGTTTATTCTTCTCCCTCCACAGTGCTTTACGACCCTAGGGCCTTCATCGCACACGCGGCGTGGCTGCGTCAGGCTTTCGCCCATTGCGCAATATTCCCCACTGCTGCCTCCCGTAGGAGTCTGGACCGTGTCTCAGTTCCAGTGTGGCTGATCATCCTCTCAGACCAGCTACCCGTCTTCGCCTTGGTGAGCTTTTACCTCACCAACAAGCTGATGGGCCGCGAGCCCGTCCAATAGCGACCCTTGCGGGTCTTTCCCGACGAGGACCGAAGTCCTCGAAGTCGTATCCGGTATTAGCGGAGGTTTCCCTCCGTTATCCCAGACTATAGGGTTGGTTACCCACGTGTTACGCACCCGTGCGCCACTGTCCACCCCCCGAAAGGGGCTTCTCGTTCGACTTGCATGTGTAAGGCCCGCCGCAAACGTTCGCTCTGAGCCAGGATCAAACTCTCCAGTTTGATGCTGTGCTTCATTTGTTTGTTTCATTGACTGTTGCAGACGGCGGTGTGAAGCGTGCCGCCTGCGTACAGGGTGTCCGTTTTTTCAAACAGACAACCCGCGCGATTTGACAACCGATCTCTCGGTCATCATCGTGACTTGTTTCCTGCTCTTCAGTTTTCAGGGTGCGAGCCGGTGCCGCAACGCGACAACGGACGCGCGTTGTATCGGGCATCTAGAACAGAGTCAAGCCGACGACTCGATCTTTCTTCGGATATTTCAAGACCCCCACGCGACCCCTCACCGGGCCCGTCGATCCGCTCATGACGCGCCGGTCGCCGTCCACACCGTCGCCGCCGTCGCCCGCCACCGCGCTCGGGGCGATTCGGCCCCTCGGTGCCCATCACGCCGCCCGCCACGCCGCTTTGAGGCCCGCGAGCGCAGAACGTGGGGGCCCGTGCGAGCCATGGGGCAGCCGCGTCGGCGGACACCAATACCTCGCCGGACCCGATGATTCTCACACGGCATCGGAAGGCTCACGCGCTCGACCCGGCGGCATCGGCTGCCCCGAAGGGATCTCCATCTCCGCTCCCACGGGCATCACCCGCCGCCTACCTACTTTTTAACGGCGCCAGAGCTGCCCAGCACACCCTCTTTCCGGGCGTGGATGACCATCGCGTGGATCATGTCGACCACCTCGGGGACCGCGGGCCCCAGGTGATGATGAAACGAAGGCTCCTCCCCCGGCGCCCACCGCACAAACATCAAGAGACGCGCGCCTTCAAGCCCCGCCGGGACCGATTCTCCGACCACGGGGATCAGCTGCTGCGCGTTGACCGACGGCCCAATATCGCCGTACAGGACCTGGCCGAGGCGAACCTCTAGGAATTGCCGCTTGGCGCCGCCCTTGAAGCCCTTCTCCCAGATGTGCTCAACCCGCACGAGCATCACCAAGTCGGCGTGGCCGAGGCGCGCATGCAAGAGCCGCTGATCTGCGATGTCGTTGGGGGCGCGGCCCTCAATCTTGGGCGGCGCGGCCGTGTACCCGTCGTCAAACGCCACAGCGAACCGCGACTCAAACGCTACCGCAGCAGTTGGCGCCCGGAGGCTGCCGTAATTCACGTCGGATTTCTTGCACCCACTCGATGTCATCGACATGCACAACAGACCCAGACACAGTAGACGGCTCCTCGCGCGCATGCACACAGCGTAGCAGAACCATCAGGCCCCCTGGCCACCCTAGACGGGAGATTTCGCCTGCGCCTCGACATGGCCGCACGAAATCGTATCCTCCCTCGACTGGCCGGTCCTCCACGCCCGAAGGCTCACACGCGACCGCCACGACATGACCCATGAGATCCTTGCCCCAACACCCCGTCACGCCGGCCCTCACGTCGGGCCTGTTCACCACCCTCCTTTGCCTCGCGGCCTGCAACCCACCCGCGCCGGGCCAGGGCGAAGCAGAGACGACCGCCGCCGCCGCCCCAGAAGTTGCGCCGCCCACGAAGCAGGACGCCCCCAAGACGCCCCCCGTAGCGGCCAAAGCCCCGGCGTGCGCGCGCTACTGCTTCGACGCGGTCGCCTGTGGCGACACATGCGTCGACAAAGGAGCCGCCTGCGACAAACCCCAAGGCTCCGCCTGCGCAGCCGACAAGCGTCCCGAGCCGAAATTCCGTAAGGGGGATCCGGCTCGAAACGGGCTGGTCGCCGTTGACATCCCCGCCTACAACAAGGCCCAAGGAGACCCCATCGAGGGGCTGTTCGGACTCGAGCGGGCCTTTGAAGGCGACGCGACCCTCGCTGATCCGTCCAACGGGACCTTGCGCGCCACCATCAAAACGACCATGGGCGCCCTCGAGTGTGAGCTGTTCGAGAAACAGGCCCCCTACACCGTGGCCAACTTTGTCGGGCTCGCGCGTGGGACTCGACCCACCCGCGACCGCAAGACCAACGAGTGGAAAAAAATTCCATTCTACGACGGCGTCGTCTTTCACCGCGTGATCGAAAACTTCATGCTGCAAACGGGGGATCGCGACGGCACCGGCCGCGGGAGCCCCGGCTACTTCGTCCCCGACGAGTTCGACAAGACCCTGCGACACAACCGACCTGGCATCCTGTCCATGGCGAACCGCAACCGGGTCGATCCTCGCACCCAGAAACTTCGGACCGATCCGAAGACGGGCCTCCCCCTCGGCAACACCGGCTCCTCTCAGTTCTTTGTCACCGTCGCGCCCACCGCCTACCTCGATGATCGACACACCATCTTCGGCCGCTGCGACAACAAGATAGCCAAGAAAATCTCAACGGTTGAGACCCAAACAAACCGCGCCCTCGGGATGGACCACCGTCCAAAAAAGGACGTGAAGATCAAAACCATCAAGATTGAGCGGCGAAAGTAGGGCGAGCCGCGTCGCCCTCACGGTGACGACGCCGGCTCTCCTACCGCGCCAGGCCCTGCACGCGCCAGCGACCGATGGTCCGGCCCATGATCAAGAAAATCGTGTCGGACCCCGCTTGAAACTCGACGTACAGGCGGTCACTCCCCTCCCGAACGCCGGCGGGCAATGAACCGTACCGGCGCCTCAGCTGCGCGGCCGTGTTCACCGCCACCACCTTCACCGAGCCGGTGAGCTCCTCGGCGAGGCTCGCGAACAGGTCCTCAAGCTCCGCCCGACTGCGAGAGGCGACCGCGCCACGCACATGAAACGGTAGCCCCGCCATCTCGGCCGCCTTCGCCGCGTCCCCCTTGCGGAGCAATCCCAAAAATCGCCGGGCCTCCGCCTTCAGCGCCGACGCCAAATACGCCTCCACCCCCGCGACCGCGCTCGATGTTCCCCCCGTGCCTCGAGGCTCCACCGCCCCTCCATGCCCGCCGTGCGCGTGCCCGCCGTGCGCGTGCCCAGCCTCCTCGGTCTGCGTTTGAGCGGCGCCCGGAGTCCTCAGGCGCTGTTGCGTGGCCGGGGCCACCGGGAGCGGGCCCTCCACGCCACCCATCAAGCCGCGCCGGCCCTCAAGTCTGCGGCCGTTGGTCCCCATCACCACCTCCACTTGGGAGTCGGGGCGGTCGCCCTGCCCTGCGTTGTCGAGGATGAAGGGTGTCACACCAAACGTCCCGCACGCCCGCGCGTCGCGATGAAAGGTCCAGTGCATATAGACTCTCCCGTTTCCGCTGCGGATCGCCCGCGGAGGCGCCGGCCACGGCCCAAGACTCGACAAAATCTCGCGAGGAGCCGCGTCGAACGCGACGCTCCCCGAAAAGCGAACCGTGGTGAGTTTGTCGATGGATCCATCCGGGTTGAGCACGACCTCGAGCCGCGTCCACAGCCGCTGATCGTTGAGGGGATGCGAGCCTCCGCGGGTGTCGAGGTCACCGAGAAACCCGTCGGCGTAGGCTTGATGAATGTCTCGGTGAATGGTCGCGATGTACCTCGCGAACGGATGTTTTTTGGAGCGAAGGGCGGTTTGATTCCCCACCTGCACCTCCGGGATCATATTCTCCAGCGGCGACTGGAAGCGGGCGCGCGCGTCCTCCCACACCCCTTTTTGACGGGTCTGCTGCGCCGCGAGGATGTCCGGCGGCGCGGTGACTGTCTCGCCGATCACCGCTCGAAGCTGCTCTTGCGACAATCGAAAGGCGTCCCGCGGGTCTTGGTGGGAGGTGCGCGCGCGATGTGGATCGGTGGGGAGCGCCAGCGCGTCCGGGTTGGTCTGCGCCAGCTCTCCGACCTCGGAGAGCTCCAAGAGCTCTGCGCGCGCCTCGTCAAGGCTCGGCGTCACCTCGTTCGCCTCTTCACGCGCGGCGTATTGATCGAGCGGCGCCTGTCTTGGCTGCTGGTATCGCCGTAGGTTCTCCGGGGATATCTCCAGCTTCGGCGCCTCCCGTGCCAGTTGACTCTCCGCGGTCTCGGTCTCTTGACGATCGGTTTGTGCGGCGTTGCCCGGCGTTGGGTCCACCTCGGGCTCTTCGGTGGAAGGCAATTCGGTCTCCTCCGAGTCCTCCTCGTAGTTGGTCACCTCCGCCCGCGTCTGCTCCTCCACGTCGCGGTTGATATTGGAGAGATACTCGAAGTCTTCCGGAGCCTCCGCTTCATCGCGATCGTCTGACTGCTCCACCATCTTCAGCTGCTCGAGCACCTGGGGGGTCGGCTCAGGCTCGGGCTCGGGCTCGGGCTCAGGCTCGGGCTCAGGCTCGGGCTCAAGCACGGGCACGGGCTCGGGCTCAGGCTCAGGCTCGGGCTCAGGCTCGGGCTCAGGCTCAGACTCGGGAGCCTCCGGCATCACGGGCTCGGGATCTTCAGGTTCCTCGCGAAGCGACACGATCATGGGACGCGGCGCCGGCTTTTCGGCGGGTGGGGCCGGCTCCACAACGAGCGAAGACACACCGAGCAGGGTGCCCCCCACGTTGAGCGTGAGCGAGCACAGCAACAACAGCGCGGCCACCCCGGGGGGCATCGCACGCCGTGCGCCGCGACCGAACATTGCGCTCCGCTTCACCCGCAGAGTGTAGCCTCCCCGGCCGTGGTTGTGCCCGTCATCGAGCGCCCCCTCACGTGCGAAAGCCTCGCGTCCCGCGCGGACGCTCCCGTCGGCCGCCGCCAACGAACCGCTCGAGGGGTCGGCCCAGCAGCGTGTCGACGCATCGGCGCGCTCAACGCCCCCACCGAACTAGTTCAAACGACGATAGACGCCGATGACCTTGCCAAGAATGTCAATGCTGCGGAATTCCTCACGGCTGACGTAGATGGGGGACATGCTGGAGTTGGCGGGCTGGAGGCGAATACGATCCCCCTCTTCGTAAAAACGCTTGCAGGTCGCCTCGCCCTCGAGCATGGCGACCACGATCTCCCCTTGCTCCGCTTGCGGCTGCTTGCGAACGAAGATGTAGTCGCCGTCGTGGATACCATCTTCGATCATGCTGTCGCCCTGCACGACCAGGCCGAACACGTCTCGCGTCGCGACCGAACCGATGAAGAACCGATCCACGGTCACGCGGTCCACGATGTGTTCTTGGGCGAGGATCGGGGCGCCGGCAGCCACGCGACCCACGATCGGAATTTTGACCTTGCCGTCCTCGTAGTCCACGGGTCGAAGCGCGCGTGACTTCAGCTCTTCACGCTCGAGGTAGCCCTTGCGCTCGAGCGCCTTGAGGTGGTCGTTGACGCCGTTGGTCGAGCGAATCCCCATGTGCTCGCCAATCTCCCGAAGCGTGGGCGGATAGCCCCGCTGCTCAAGGCAGTTGGAGATATAATCGAGGGCTTGCTGCTGACGGGCGGTGAGGGGCTGGCGCATGGTGGAATCCTTGAGGTCCCGCGAAACAGCGGGGTGCGTTGAAAGAGAGGTGGGAGAGGGAGGCCGAGAGGAGATTGAAGAGGTGGGAAAAACGACGCAGTGCTCGGTGACCGTGAATCAGTGGGCGCGCAGGGCGCATCACTGAACGTGTGTACCGACTATGGGTCATCGTGGTCAAGTGATCAACTCACGAGGGACTCCGGCGACGAGCGTAGGGTGTTCAACCTTGCAGTTCTGCGCATCTGTGCGTGTAGGATGCCCGAACATCGCGAGAACTCCCAAAAAACGCGATCAATTACGATCAGTTAGGCGACGGACGAGGGGGCCCAATTCGCGGATTCGCGCGTATCACGCGCAATTTTCGACATCACGAGCGTCTCGGTCTCCTCCATGCGTGCTCGCTGTCAAGACGCCCCGTGTCACAGGAACCCGCGACCGCCGCGGCGTCATGCCGTCAGCGGATGCCCTCCCATGTGTCACACTCTTGGGTGCAATGAACGTCCTGTTTCGCTCCATTATCACCGGCTTCGGACTTCGCATCGGCGCCGAGATCGCCAAGAAAGTCAGCAAGCGGATGTTTGCGGACGGTTCAGACGACGACGACGGTGAGAACGAAGAGAGCCGCGCCGCCGGGACCGACGACGACGACCTCCCGGGCATCACGCCAGACCCGCCAGAGGTCTAACCCGCCACCGGCGGCATCCAGCCACGCAGAGCGCACACGCTACGGGTCATCCCCGTCTGGCCCTTGCGGGGCTCCCGAAGACCCGCCATCGGACCTCCCGCGCTGCTTCGTGGAGATCTCTGTCTTCGTCTCCCCCACCGTCGGCCGGACCTCCCCATCGCTCGCGCGTTCGAAGCGGATCTTGGTGTGAACGTCGACGACGAGCCCCTCCACGATCTGCTGCATCAAGTCAGCGACGTCCATCTTGTCGAGGAATCCGCGGACCTCTGAGGTGATGATTCGCAGGGCCTCTTCTTTGGTGGCCATGGCCACCCCCGTCACCAAGTCCTGGCTGCCGCGCCGGAACGACTGTCCAGAACCGACGAGGTCCGCGAGCATCTTCCGGAGCCGCGCTTGGGAGCGGGCGCCGCCATCTTCCTCCTCACCCCCGCTGGCGAATTCGTCTCTCTCGTCTTCGGAACCTGTGTCCACGACACCTACGCTATCTGTTTCGGGCTCAGCGGGCCAGCCTTGGATGAGGGGGACGCGCGGATCCCAAGATAGCGGGGTTGTGCATCCCCTCAGGAATATGTTACGAGCGCACGCGTTCACGGGGAGACCAGAACCCAATAATGCATTCCTGCCAATAAGTGGGGTATCCCGGCTGTCCGTGATATTCCGCTCACACCCCCTCCCACGAATTCTCGACATGCTCGCTGCCACCATCGGAAATCTCTGCGCTGTTCTCGTTACGACTGGTCTCCTCGTCGGTACGCTCCGATTCACGAATCGGGCGGTCTAAGACAAGCGGCGTGAACGCGCCGTCGAGAGAGCCAATGTCGGACATTGAGGAGCAAGCCCGCGAGCGCGGGCAGGACGGACCCTTCGCGCACTCGAAGGCGCTGCGGTCGACGTCTCACGACGCGACGCGCCCGCTCACCGAGGTGAGCCTCCAGGATCTCCACGAAATCAAGCTGCTGTTGCGCAGCGAGTCGGTCATCGATTGGCATCGGCTGTACATCGACGACGAATCCCAGGCCCGCAGGCTCTTTCAGCTCTGCGGACTCGACGTGAACAGCGAGGCCGACCAGCGGCGCCTCGACGAGCTGCGGACCGAAGCGGCGAACTATATTTCGACCTGCCTCAAGCTTCGGCTCGATGACTTCGTGAACAATCACGCGCCGGTCGAGTCGCTCCCGATGCTCGCGTCGAAGGAGGGCAAGTATCAGCGGAACGCCTGCACGCTGTTGAAGGTGATGCACATCATCCATCACCTCAACGCCCGCGAGCTCCGCACAGTCCTCCCGATCCCCGACAGCGAGCTGTTCGCGGAGGTCGAATCCAGCGTGGTGCTGATGTTCGACGAGCTGCGGGCCGCCGGGGTGCCAGTGGTCGAATTCTCGTGGTCGCGAAAGACGCGGGAGTCCCAGGTGACGAAGCTGCTCGTGAAACGTGAGACCAGCGCCGCGCGTATCTTTGACCGGCTCCGTTTTCGAGTCATCGTCGAGAACCGCGAGGATCTCGGCCCCACGCTGCACGTGATGTTGCATCGCTGCATCCCGTTCAACTACGTCGCGCCGGGGCAGACCGTCAACAACCTGGTCGAGACCTCGCAATTGCAGTCGATCACCTCCAACGGAACCGAGGAGGCGCCCGAGTCCGATCCAACAGACAGCAACGAGTTCAGCAGTCAGAAGTTCCAGGTGCTGAACTTCATCGCCGACCTCCCCGTCCGGGTCGACACGCTCCTCGAGGCCCACGGCATCGAATCCCACGACGACAAGGGCCGCGTGGTGTTCATCCTCGCAGAGTTCCAGGTGTTGGACCGCGCGACCGCCAAGCGCAACGAGCAAGGGGAGAGCGCCCACGAGCTCTACAAGCAGCGACAGCACGGCCGGGTCCGAGAGCGCCTGCTTCGGGCGCCCGGCAAGCGCGGGAGCTGACCTCACCGGCGACGCGGCGGCGGCTCAGCCCTTCGCCCATCGCGTGACGCGATTGCGGCCGTGCTCTTTGCAGTAGTAGAGGGCTTGGTCCGCCTTGTCCACGAGCTCTTGGCGGGAGCGACCGTCATCTGGGAAGGTCGCGACGCCCATGGACAGGGTGACGTTGAAGTCACCGTGCTCTGAGCGCATCACCTGGGCCCCCACCTCCTCGCGCAGTCGGTTGGCGAACATCTCGGCGCCGGGGCCGTCTGTATCCGGGAGCACGAGCACAAATTCCTCACCGCCGTAGCGCGCGACGATGTCGACCTTGCGCGCCTTCACCTCCAGGATCCGCGCGACTCGCTTGAGCACCGCGTCGCCCACGGGGTGACCGTAGGTGTCGTTCACGCTCTTGAAGTGATCGATGTCGGTCAAGATCACCGAGAAGCGCTGATCCGTCCGCTCGCACAGGGCGTGGAGGTTCTCGTAGCGCTCTTGGAACGCCCGGTGGTTGGTGAGCCCGGTGAGCCCGTCCGTGGTCGCCCGCTCCTCCATCACGCGATACATGCGCGCGTTTTGCAGGCTCGTGCTGACCTGGTTGCAGATCACCCGCAGCATCTCGCGCACCTCGGACGGGAAATGCTGCCCCCGCTCCGAGGCCAACACCAACGCTCCCATGGCGCAATCACCGTGGACCAAGGGGAGCACGAGCACGCTCTTGGCCCGGCGCAGGCGCGTGTCCGCGTCGAAGACGACGGTGTGACCGTCGAGGAGCTCGCCGCTCACGGGCATGTAGTGGCGGTTCTTCACCGCGGAGCTCACGAGCCCCTTCCCGCTCGCGAATTGATGGCCGCGCAGCCGCTCCTCCACGCCGCTCCACGCGCGATCTGACGTGAGCGCCGCGTCGAGTCGTGAGGCCAAGACCCGATGACTGTCGCTGCTCTTGTCGAACCCCGTGAGCGCCATCAACGAGCAATCGCGGATTGAAGCGACCGCGTCAAAGGTGCGGTCGTATACCGCCTCGAGCGTCAGCGCCTCGTTGAGGAGCTCGCTCGCCCGATAAAACCGCTCTTGCTCGTACTTGCTCCGCTCCACCGCCGAGAAAGCCCGCTCTTGCTCGATGACGCGGAGCACGTGCTCCGCCGCCGTCGCGAGCGCCGCTTGCTCCTCGTCCGTGAACGGTCGTCCGTCGATGCGGTCCGCGCAGACAAAGCCGCGAACGGCGGCGCCTTCGAGCAGCGGCACGGCGCACAAATCCGTGACGGCCTCTGGCCCCTCGTAATACGGGGGCACCCGGCGCCCGTTGAGGTTCTTCAAGCGCAGCGCCTTCGGGTCGCGCACCACGGCGCTCAACACGCCGGGGCCGTCGAGCAGGGGGTTGGTTCTCACGAGGTCACTCGACGTGGCGATCTCCTTAATGAACAAGCGGGGCAAATCGCGACCTCGGCTCGCCACCGTCGACCGATCTTGGAGCCACAGCAGCGCGCAGGTGTGAAGATTGAGGGAAGATCGGAGCAGCTCGATCGTGAAAAACAACTGATCGTGGATGCCGTCGACGGCCGCGCGGGCCATCCGCAGCTCTTCTTGCTCCCGTGTCCGCGCCGCCCGGCTCTCCGGCGGCAATTGCGAGGCGATCAGGCGAAAGTCCCGGGCCTCCTGCCTCATCTGCGCCAAATCTAGCTCAAGGCGGCGGACGTGCTCGCTCCGCAAGCGCCGCGCGAGCCCCCCCAAGATGAGCCGGTTCCCCGCCCCAAAGAAGAGGATCATCACCGCGTGGTACAGACCGAGGGACCAACTCACCCTCAAAGACGCGAGCTCGACGAGCACCTCGAGCACGCAGGCGGCCGCCAGCCAGATCACCGTGGAGATCGAGCGCTCACTCACCAACACCAAGAACGACACCAACCCGTAGACCAGTGGATAAAGGAAGCTGCGGTTCCCGCCGGTGAGCGCGACGAGCAAGAAGGCTCCCGTGAGGAGGAGCAGGCCCAGCTCGACCTCACGCATCGTCGCCACGGACGCGGTGCGTGGCCCTTGGGAATCTTCGGAGAACTCGCGGACCAGCGCTCGCGCCAAGGTCACCGCGAAGCAGGTCAGCCCCGCGAGAGGCATGAGATTACCGCTCACGATGAGCGGGCCGGAGAACATCCCGAGCCCGAGGCACAGCGCGAAGGTGCCCGCGACAACGAGGCCCCACCACTCGAGCGTGTGGCGGCGCAACTCAAAGGCGCCGCGCCGGATGAGCGCGGTCATCGACGCGGCTCCTTCGGTCGCGACTTCGCGGGTGCCACGAACTCAAAGACGATCTCCCCCGGCCGCACCATATTCAAATCCTCGCGAGCGATGCGCTCGATCTCGCGACGCACCACCTCTCGGTTCCCAGGCCCCTCGGTGTCGGAGTGCAAGGCCCCGACCTCCGCCTCCAGCAACCGCAGCTCTTCTCGAAGTCGAACATTGCCCGCGCGGAGCTCGTCTCGCTCGGTCGTCACGCGCTCAAGATCACCGGGCGCCCGAATCGCCTCAAGCTCGGTGGGCGCGAACGCCACCAGCCCCGCGAGCAAACCCGCGATGAGCAACCGATTCAGCCAGGTCATTTCACCTGTCAACCTAAGCCTGACGCCACGCAGGACCAAAAAACGCGCGCGGTTTCAGCGTCACGAACGATCGTTCGTGCGAAGCGCGCGCTGCGGCCCTGGGCGAGGTCCCCCGAGGCGCGGACCTGTATACTTGTTGCCTACACGCCTCGAACCACGGGCGCAGTTCATTTTCAGCCCATGCGACTCCGAATCACCTACTTCGATTTCCCATTTTGGCGCGCCGAGACTGCCCGGTTGGCGCTCCACCTCGCGCGAATCCCCTTTGAAGATCGGCGACCCACGCGCGAGGAGTTTCGCGAGCTAAAAGCGTCCGGGGAGCTGCCCTACGGACAGCTACCGATTCTTGAGGTGGATGGAGAGTGCATCGCGCAGACCCCCGCCATCGCCCGATTTTGTGGCAAGGCAGCCGGGCTGTACCCGAGCGACGCCCTCGAGGCCGCTCGGGTCGACGAGCTGCTCCACAGCGTCGAACAGCTCACGGCGCTGATCGCCCCTTCGATGTCCGAAAAAGATCCCGTCCGCAAGGCCGAGATGCGTCGCGTGGCGGGCGAAGAGCGCCTGCCGAAGCTCCTTCACATGCTCGAGCGCCGGGTCTCGAGCTTTGGCCCCGGCCCGTGGGTGGTGGGCTCGCAGATGACGGTGGCAGACATCGCCTTGTGGCGGGCGCTCGATTGGCTGGTGGGCGGGGTCCTCGACGGCATCCCACCCACCCTCTTGGACGCGAGCCCCCGGCTCCTCGCCGCGATGCAGCGGGTGAATGAGATCCCAGAGGTCCGCGCGTGGATGCGCGACAAGTACGGCGCTCGATCTTGACGGCGCCCGCGCGCCCGCATCAGTTCTGGCTGTGCAGGATCCCGAGGGCCTCGAAGCCGCAGCGCTTCGCCACATCCATCGCCCCGACCAATGACTCATGGCGAGAGCTCTTGTCGGCGCGGATATTCACCGCCACTCTCCCCTCTTCGCGCGCCTTGCAGAGCCGAATCTCTAGCTCGCGGAGGTCCACGAGGACGCGATCGATCTCAACGCGACCGTCCTCCGAGATGCTCACGAGCACCGACTGCTTTTGCTCGCGTTTCTCGGCGTTTTTCGCCTGGGCCAGCTCCACGTCGAGGGAGGAGAAATCCTGGAAGGTCGCGGTGAGCAAGAAGAAAATGAGCAGCTGAAATGTGATGTCGATGAGCGGCGTCATCTCGATGGTCGCCTCCGATCGTCGCCGACGGCGCCCACCTCGCGCCTGCTGCAACATCCCCATGTCTAGGCGCTCCCCGCCTCTGCGGGGGCGTCGGCCGGCCCGCGCTCCTGCTCGGAGGGCGTGTCCTCACCGCCATCACGCGCGATCCCGTTCCGCCGATTCTCCTCCAGCAAGTCGACCAAGCCCATGGCGTCTTCCTCCATCAAGACGATTAAGCGGTCGTTGCGACCCTGGAGATATTTGTAGAGGACGAGCGTAGGGATCGCGACGAACAACCCGAACGCCGTCGTGATGAGCGCCGTCCAGATCCCCGCGGCGAAGACGTCGGGCGTCGCCGCGCCGTCGGCGTAGGCGTCCACGAAGCGCTGAAACACCTGAATCATCCCCCACACCGTGCCGAGCAGACCGAGCAACGGAGTGACCGAGGCCACGGTGCCCACAATCTCCACGTGACGATCAAGGTGCGCCACCTCTCGCCCGCCCACCTCTTCTACAGATTCCTTGATCTCCGACCTGCGCGCGCCACGGGCGTAGGTGCGCAGCGCCGCGGCCATCATCAAGGCGACCGAGGCCGCGTTCTCCTCGCAGAGGAGCTGGGCGCCCCGAGTCTCCCCGCGCGCCGCCATCGCTCGAATGCGATCCACGAAGGCCCGAGGCAAGACCCGGTGTGGCGCGAGCGTGTACATCCGCTCGAGGAAAAAAAACAGCCCCACGACCGAGGCCATCAAGATGACCCACATCAACGGCCCCCCTTGTTCGAAGAGGCTCAGCAAGTCCGCCGGTTTTTGCGCATTCATGATGAGGGGGAGAGGATCCGCATTTCACCCGCGGTACGCAAGATCGGGGCCTAGGACGCTGTCCACGCCGCGATAGTCTCGCTCTACGGATTAGGCTTGACGCGGCTCGGCGGACGCTGCTATGCACGGCGTCCGCGCCAGGAAGGGCGCACACCACATGTGGGGGCTTAGCTCAGCTGGGAGAGCGTCGCGCTGGCAGCGCGAAGGTCAAGGGTTCGAGCCCCTTAGCCTCCACCACCGACGACCATGATCGCCATCCCCGACCATGGTCGTCTTTAATTGCGCCCAAACACGGGGCTTGGCTTCGTTTTCCGCCCCACGATTCACCATTAAAGACCGGAATTCTTCGGGATCGGTGGGTGACGACGCCCTCCCGCATAACGTAGCATCGCTGCATGACCGGGCATGGGGACGACGCCGACGCAGACCTCAAGGAGGCGGGGGCGGAGAAAATTGGGACAGAGGAAGAGGCGGACCAGGATGGCCCGACGACGCGTCGAACCATGATCGCGGTGGGAGGTGCGGCGCCCATCGCTGCGCCCGCGCAACAACGCCCGGAGCCGCGCGAGAATCCACATCCCCAGGCCGCCTCCGACCCCCGTCCGCCGCATGTTGACGCGGAGGACGGCTCCTCCCGGAGCGCGGGCGCCCGGTTCGTCTCCCGGCGTGCCTTCGCTCCAGCGCCACCCAAAGGCCGCCGCGAACGCACGCCGCCTGCCGGCCACCCGATGCGTGAGACCCCCGGACACTTCCCGAATGCGGAGTTCTCCCTGGTGTCGCTCACCGCCCAGCACACTATCGAGCGCAGCCCGCTCCTCGGTGACACCGGCCCCTTCCCAGAAGCCGCCACCCACGCGAGCCCCGCGGAGGACCAACGTCCATCGGACGCGCCGGAAGCCGCTCTTGGCGCAGAAGACGACTCCATGGACGTCACCGCGCCACACCCGCCCTTGTCTGGCGAAGAGCTCTCCGCCGAGGTCGTGTCTCATCGAGGCCGCGGTGGGGATGATTCCCCTCGGGACCAAGGCGCGCCGACGACGCCTAGCGTGTCCAGCGAGGGAGGCGCGGACCGGACGGCGAAGGGAGAGGGGCGCGACAACGGCACATACGAGGTGCCCGTCGATCCTGCCCCCACGCGTGACCCGCGAGACGACGTGGCCACCAACACCAGCGGCGGGGATCCTCCGATGGCCCCGCCACAGACCGAGACTGGCGCGAGGCGGCCATCCGGCGCCAGCCTCGGGATCGTGGGTTTCGTGGCGCTCGCGGTCTCCTACTACTTCGGAAGCGCCTATTTCTCCGGAGACCCACCCGCCGAGGACCGGCTGGCGACCGCGGTCACGCCGGGATCGCGAGACGGCGGCGCCGACCCGCGCGGGACGAACGAGGCTGCTTCGCTCCCACCGAAAAAACTGACTCCAGGGGACGCAGCGGGCGCAGCGGGCGCAGAGCGCCCCCCAAGTCCGCCTGTGGCGATCGAAGCCAAGGACTCCCCTCCCACGGCCGCCGACCCCGCGCTGGCCCCAGCCGACGCCGACGCCGAAGCCGCGCCCGCCGACCCCGCGCCCGCGCTG
>JAAZXR010000085.1 GCA_014240065.1 Myxococcales bacterium | reverse complement strand
TCGACCTCGCTGACCGGCGCATGCGGGACGGACGGGGACGGAGACGGGGACGGCGGCGAGACGGCCACGGAGACCACCGGGGCGCCCTCGTCCACCGGGGACGGAGACGGAGATGGGGACGGGGATGGAGACGGAGATGGGGACGGGGTGGACTGGCAGGGGGATGTGTGTGGTGACATGGCGGATGCATTCGCGGCCTGCGGCCTTGAGAACAACCAGATGGCGCTGGAATATACCGAGAGCTGCGTGTATGTACGCGACGAGATTTTGCCCATGACCGCGGACCCCGACGCATGCTGGCCATTTTATGTGGTCTTTTTTGAGTGCTTCAACGCGCTCCCGTGCGACCAGCTCGCGTTGCTCACCGACGATGACGAGTACAACGACCCTCCTGCTTGTTTTGACGAGTTCTTGGAGATCGACAATCAGCCCGTGTGTTTCTATTGAGGATCACCCCTGATGCGTCCCATCTCCCACGCCCACATCGCGCGCCCCGAGATACGCCGTAGAACATGGCGATGCCGGGTCACGATCGTCGTGGTGACCACCTTGATGGGTATCCGGGGCACTCCGTCACGTCGACCGGCGACGTCGCGGGGACGGACGCGATGGCCTCCTCAGCGGCACTGGACAGGCGACGGCATTGAGCCCCGTCTCGGGCAGCGCAAAGCTGCTCGTCGCGCTCGGATCCCGTCGGCGTCGGGCGTGCTCCACGGCCCGGTGAGGTTCCGGGGGGGGGGCCGTGTGGCCAACGGGGATCGTCGAGATCGTCGCCAGGAAACAGGCCGGTAGGCCGGATTTGAAGACCCGCATGACTCAAGATCGCGCGCGCATCGCAGGTGGGACGCGGCCGACGCCGCCTGACCGCGCAGGGCTCAAACCTCGTTTGGTAGCCGGATATGGCCGCGCTCGCGCCGCATCCATGGCCCCCGCCAACGGGTGAGCGAGGCCCGCAGCGGAGGACGACACGAGTCGACCGACGCCGAAATTTGTTCTATGCCCCCGGTTCGTAGGTAGTGGCGAAAAGAACCGCGGTGGCCCAGAGCGTTCGGTCACCGACGCGAGCCAGCAACGACGCTGGCGCTCTCGACCGGCGGGAGGTGGGCGCAGCCCTGGAGCCCATGCAACACAGACTCCATCCACATGGCAAGCCCAGCACCACTCGAATCAAAGTCAAACCAATCCAATCAATCCAATCAATCCAATCAACGAGAAAGACATGAACAAAGCAACATCAAAGACAACAAGACGCCGCGTTTTCGCGGCCGCATCCGTCACCGCCTTCGGGCTCGTCACCTGCGGGTGGTCGAGTGCGCACGTACAGGCCGCCCCCACACCGGCAGAGACGCTTAGCGTCGAAACAGCCGAGGACAGCCCCGAGGCAGCTAAAACGAAGGTAATGTTTGCCAAACATCAAGGTCCCGGCGGCATCCCCCCGTTACTCGCTCAGGTCGTCTTCGGCTACCAAGTCAAGCAGGCCGCGCTCGCGGGGAAAGCGACAGTCCCCGTGGTGATCATTGCGCAGGGGAAGGCTAAGGGGGACGTGTTGCCGTACCTCTACAAGGGCACCACGCCCGGGGTCCCCCTCAACTTCCTCCACATCTCACCGTCTCCGGTGAAGTCCTCCATCGGTTGGGAGCAAAAGTCTCCGAGCAAGTCCGGTGCGGTCGATCCCTCGGACGTGGAGTTTCTGCTCGACTGACACGGGCGCGATCGAGGGATCGCGCGAAACGGGCGCCCCCCTGGGGGGCGTGCGTGTATGATGACAGGGAGCGTCCACCGGTAGGTCCGGTGGGCCCCCGTGCACGAAACCCGCCATGACCCGGCCTAGATCCACGCGGCTCCCCATCATCGTCGGCATCGCCGGCCTCGGGTGGGTGGCCGCGCACTTCCTGGCGACCGCGCTGCACCTCATGCCGAACTCGCTGATCGGGCTCTCGGCGGACGGCGCGGGCTCGGGGTACATGAACCCGCTGTTCACCCAGCGATGGTCACTGTTCGCGCCCGAGCCGCCGCTCCAAAACCGCACGTTTCACTTCCAGTGCGCCGACGCCGAGGGTCAGGCGACGCCCTGGCTCGACGCCTATGAGGGCCTCACCGAGCAGCACCAGTCGTACCGGCTCACCCCGTCGAGTTACCTTCGCCGGGTGGAGGGCAGCGCCATGCGCAATGTGGTGACCCGAGGCAACGAATACCTCGCGCCGTTCCTCGCGCGCGCGGCCCAACAGCCGGCGGGCGAGGAGGACGAGGCCCTCGTGGCGAGGGTGGCGGCCCTCGCCACCAGCGACCTGCACACACGGGCGTATCAGCGGCGGCTCGCCTACCGGGTCGCCGTGCATCACTGCACGCAAGAAGGTGGGGCATTTTCGGCGGTGCGGGTGCGGGCGGCCTGGTGGGACATTCCAAAGTTCTCCCAGCGCAACGACACCACCACCCCTATCGTCCACACGCAGACGCTCCCGTGGGCCACGCGCGACGACATCGACGGCATGCTCGAGGCCGCACGCGCCGAGCTGGTGTCGAGGGAGCAGGCGCTGGAGATGATCGCGCAGACGCGCGACGCCTCGCAGACGCCGAGCGACGCGGCGCCCACCGACCCGGCGCCCACCGACCCGGCGCCTCGAGAAGACACCCCCCAGCCATGACACCCACGACCCCATCTACGCCCACGCGCGGGGGCCTGTTTTGGCCGGTGGCGCCCGCCCGCCACCGCGTGGGGGCGCGCTTGTTTCGGACCCTGGTGGGGCTCGGCTTTTTGTACCAGTTCGGGATCCTCTACGGCCAACGGGCGATCTTGTTCGGCCCCGAGGCCCTCAGTCCCTACGACGACTTCGTGGCGATGTTCGGGACGGCGCACGTTTCGTTGCTCGCCCTGAGCCCCAGCGAGGCGTGGTTTGAGCTCGTGTATCACGCGACGCTGCTGGTGCTGGGCGTGTGGACCGCTGGCTTCGCCACCCGCTGGACCACGCCGCTGGTGTGGCTCGGCGTGCACACCATCCACGCCCGCGCCGCGGACATCTGGGACGGCGGCGACAACCTGATGCACATCGTGTTGCTGTTCGCGGTGCTGCTCGATCTCCGCCCCGCCGCAGCGGTCGCCAAGGAATCGCCCGCGGCCACGCACCGCGAGGAAGAGGGCGACGCCGCCCCGGTCCGCGTGCGCGACGTGCTGCACAACGTGGCGCTGCTGGCCTGCGCGATCCAGGTGTGCATCGTGTATGTGGTGGCGGGGATCACCAAGCTCGGGGGCAAGTACTGGGTCAACGGCACCGCGTTTTATTACGTGTTGAACTCCAATGAGTTCGGGTTCTCCCGGTCGCTCGCCCCGATCATCTGGAATTCCCCGGTGGTGCTCTCGGTGATGACCTGGGCGCCCGTGGTGATGCAGCTCGCCTTCCCCTTCGTGTACCTGTTTGGCAGCGCCATGAGCCGACGCGTGCTGGTGCTCACGGCGATCTCCTTTCACCTCGGGATCTTCGCGCTCATGGGGCTCGAAACCTTCGCGGTGTTCATGATCGCGGCGGAGCTCTTGCTGCTGTCCGACGACGACTACGCCTTCGTGCGGCGGGTCTTCGGCGCGGTGCGTTCGCTGCCCGCGCGGTTTCGTGGCCCTGGACGCCACGCGACGGACCACCCCGATCGGCCCGACGCGTCCGGTGCGTCCGGTCCGGGGACGACCGCGTGAACACCTCCGGTGCCGCGCGGTCCAGGCGTGGGCGGGCCCGGACGCTGGGTGTGCTGGGCGTGCTGGGACTCTTGGTGGTGGTCTTCGCAGGCTGGTGGGCCCGCGAGGACGCGCCGTCGCCGTCGCCTGCGTCGAGTGTCCAACGCGACGCCGCCCCGCGCCCCGCCGCAGCCCCCGGCCGCGCGGTGGCGCAGGACGCACCTATCGTGGCGCGTTCGTGGGGGCGCGGGCGCGGCCAGGTGTGCGGCGTGGTGCGCGACGCCGCCGCGGGGTCGCCGGTGGCGGGCGCCGCCGTGAGCCTGTCCATCTCGCAGGTCATGGGCGACGGGCGCCTCGCGCCCGGCACAGCCCGTCCCGTGGCCATCACCGCCGAGGACGGCACCTGGGCCATCGCCGGCGTGCGCACCGGGGGCGCGGTCAACATCTCCGTGGCCGCCGACGGCTTCACGCCCGCGCGCGCCAGCCTGGTGGGCACCCCCGCGTGCACCCGGCGCGCGCCCGTGGACCTCACGCCCGGCGGGGTCGTGTTGTCGGGCGTGGTGCGCGACGGGCTCGGGGGCACCGTGGCCGGCGCGGCGGTGGAGGTGAAGCACTTCGCCGCCGACGACACGCCCCTGTTCGCGCGGGCGCCCCTCGTCGCCACCTCCGACGACGCCGGGAGATTTCGGGTGTCGGTGCGGCCCGGCGAGCAGATCGTGTCGGTGGGGGCCGAGGGCTACGCCGCCAGCGAACAGCGCGTGCGCGCGGCGCCCGGGGCCTTCGTGGAGATCCACCTGCTGCCCGCCGGTCGCATCGAGGGGCGGGTGGTGGACGCGGACAGCGACGCGGCGGTGGCGGGCGCGGCGGTGGACGTGACCGCCGCAGACGGCGTGCGGGTGGTGGGCGCCGGCGGGGACGCGATCACCGATCCCGACGGTCGCTTCGTGGTCGAGGGTGTCCCCCCGGGGCGCCATCACGTGCACGCCAGCCGCGGCGCGCGGGGTACGGCCGAGGCGGTGATGGTCGCGCTCGGCCTCGGCGAGGTCGCCGACGACGTGGAGCTTCGATTGTCTTCGGGGCTGTTCGTGCGCGGGCGGGTGCTCGACACGGCGGGGCGGCCGGTGGCGGGCGCCCTGGCGCAGGCGGTGGGGACCGCGGGCATGGCGGTGGCGGAGCCTTCGGATCCGGAGGGGCGGTACTTTCTGGGGCCCCTGTCGCCGGGGGCCCACATCCTGAGCGTCACCCGCAAGGGCAGCGCGTCCCCAGATCTGGCCGTGTCCACCGTGCAACTGCGCGACGCGCCCATCGACGACCACGACCTCGTCATCACCACCCGCACCTCGGTGCGCGGGCACGTGGAACCAGGCAGCGAGACCACGGTGGTGCGCATGACGGCGGTCGCCGGGGGGGGCGACCGTGCCGGCGGCGAGGGCCTCGGCAACGGCTTCGTGCGCGCCCAATGTGACGCGCGCGGCGACTTTGAGCTGCCCGAGGTCATCCCCGGCGACGTCCGCATCGTCGCCGAGGACCCGGAACTCGGCGAGGCCAGCGCGCAGGTGCGCGTGCCCCCCGAGGGCCTCGACGACGTCACGCTCACCCTCGCGTCGACGGCGGGCGTGCGCGTGCGCGTCACCGACGGGGAGGGTCGCCCCGTGGCTGGCGCGGCGCTCACCTTCACCACCGACGGCGCGCAACCAGAGCTGCGCGCGGGGGTGATGGCGCGCGGGCAGACCCTGCGCACCGACGGCGAGGGCCGAGCGTCGAGCGCCCTGATGTCGCCGGGCCCCGCCACGTTGAGCGCCACCCGCGGGGGCGCGCCGCTCACCATCACCTCCGGCGCGCGCGTGGAGCTCTCGCCCGGGTGGCAGGCGTTGGAGGTGGTGGTCGACGCGAATCTCGCGGGCGTGGAGGTCCAAGCGGTGCGGCCCGACGGCAGCCCCCGGGAGGGGGTGGTGGTGTCGGCGGTGACGGGCGCCGGCACCCGAAGCTCGCTCACCGAGGACGACGGCCTGGTGCGATTCGAGGACGTGGGCGCGCCCGGCAGCGCGCTCGCGGTGGACCTCGTCGATCCGCTCGGCGGCGTGAGCACCCAGCGCGCGGCCACGGCGGGCGAGCGGCTCGTGGTGGTCATGCCCCAGGGGCACCGGCTGGTGGTGGACGTGACCGGCTTTGGGGGCGGCTACGTCGAGCTCGCCAACGAGGCGGGGCGACAGCGGCGGGATTATGCGGCCGCGCAAGAGCGGGTGGTGCTGCGCGGCCTCGTCGCCGGGGCCTACGCGGTGCGGGTGGTGGGCGCCGCGGGCTACGGCGAGGTCACGGCCACGGTGCCAGGACAAGAGGCCGTGCAGGCGCCGCCGACCCCGTGGGCGCAGGTGCACGGCCGGGTGCTCAACGCCGACGACACCCCGGCGGCCGGGCTCCCGGTGATCATGGAGGGACCAGGCGGGCGCTCGCCCGACACGGAACTCAACTCCGTCCTCGGCATGGGGGGGATCACCACCGACGCGCAGGGCCGCTTCGTGGTGCCGCGCTGTTTCGCGGGCCCGACCACGCCGAGCTTCGTGGGCGACGGCGTGTACTACCGGGCGTCGACCATCACGCTCGAGGCGGGCGAGCGGCGGGTGTTGCCGGACTTCTTGGTGCCCGCGTCGGCCGAGTGAGGGGCGTGATTCATGGCCCAGCTTCGTCGCCCTGCTCATGTGCCGGGGGCTGCTTGCGACTCACCGACCGCGCGGACTTGATCGGCGATCACCGTCCCCTCGCCACCCCCTAGGCCCCGCGCCTCACGCCCGCATCCGCGTCACGGCCCGGCTCACCAGGGCCCACACCGTCACTTGTACCGCCGTCATCACCAAGACGATCGGCATGCTGGACAACACGGTGAGCGAACCGAACTCGCGCAGCTGCGCCGCGCGCTCGGGGTCGGCCTTCATCGCTGAGGACGCCAACACCTCTTGCACTCGAAGCTCGCCAAATATGGCGTTGGCCATACCGATCAAGAATGAGATGGCCGCCAAGGCCAGGCACAATGACGAGAGATGGTGACGTCCGCGCGTGCGCCACTCCACCAGATTCAGGGCGCAGCCGAAAATCCCGAGCACGAGCACCCCAAGCGCGAGGAGTCCGATGCGCATCAACGGCGTGTTGGAGAGCACCAACACCAAGCTGCCCAACACGAACACCACCATGAGCCCGCTCAATCCGCTCGCGAACCACCGCGTGAAGGCGGAGCCCTCGTCCCTCGTCGCCGCGGAAGCGAGCCACGCTTCGAGCGCCCCCGCCATCTCTCCTGCCCCCTCGTAACGCAGTTTCTTGTCCCGGGACATGGCCCGCTCCACGATGGCGAGGAGCGCGGGGTCGGTCGTGGGTGCGAGCGTCCGCAGATCGTCAAACTCCGCCTCGTGCGCCTTGAGGATCGTCTTGAGCGCCGAGTCTTCCTTGTAGGGCGGACGACCCGCGAGGATGTGATAGAGCAGCGACCCCAAGGCGAACACATCGGTGCGGCCGTCCACTCCATCGATGTCACCCCTGGCTTGCTCGGGAGCCATGTGCGAGGGGGTCCCGAGCACCTGCCCCATCTGGGTCAGGTCGCCGCTGCGCACCTCGTCCAGCGCCGCGCTCAAGGCGGCGTCGTCGTGTTGGATGCCGCGGACCTTGGCGATGCCCCAGTCGATCACCGCGACCTCCCCGTAGTCCCCGACGATGATATTGTCGGGTTTGATGTCCCGGTGCACCACGCCTCGATCGTGCGCGTAGCCGAGGGTCTGGGCCACGCTGATGACCACGGAGATCAGGGTGAGTCGCGCCTCGTCCGTCTCCGCCGCGGCGATTTCCTCGGACAAGGTGCGACCCCGGATGCGCGTCATCACATAAAACGGCGCGCCCTCCTCGGTGAGGCCGCGCTCGTAGACCACAGGGATGCCGGGGTGCTCCAGGTTCCCCGTGACCACAGCCTCTTGAAAAAATCGACGGGTCTGCTCGACGCCGAGATTCCCTAGCCCCTCTTTGAGCGCCAGGATGCGACCGAACTGGCGGTCGCGCGCTTCCATCACGCGGCCCATGCCGCCCTGCCCGATCACCCCCAGCGATTCGTAACGGGCGTAGCCGTCGGCGATGGCCACGGCGACACCCGCGTCTGCGTCCGCCACCGGGAGCGCCCATTGGACCGTATCGGAGATACTCTGAATATCGACCGTTTCGTCCTGCATGAGCTCGAGCAGTCTACCCCAGTCCTCCGAATTCATGGCACCCGAATCGAGGGAGCTCGGGCGGGACGGTTCGGGCGCGCGAAACAACCCTCGGTTCGGGCGGGACGGTTCGGGCGCGCGAAACAACCCTCGGTTCGGGCGCTGTTCGCCACGATCACGATGAACTGGCTCGTCATGTACGGCTGCCTGTACGAGATCATCGACGTAGGATTCGGTGCGCTGTTGTTGGCGTTCACGTCGGTCATCCAGCTGTTCTTGCCGGTCCCGATGCTGGGGGCCGTCATCCGCGGCAAGGTCATCCCTCGCCCCTTGCTCGAGCGCCTCTCGCGGAGGGTTCTTCGGGTCGCGCTGCTGGCTGCATTGGCCGGGATGGCGCTCGACGCGTGGAGAGGCTGGTTGTAGGGGCATCCCCTCACGAACGCCGTGTTGACCCGGCGAGGCCAGGCAGACCATACTCCCCGCATGCGGCGTGTTTGGTCCCTCGGTGTGTGCGCTCCCCTCTTCCTCTTCGGATGCAGCGACACCCCAGATGGTGAAGACACCTCCTCGACCTCGGACGCGTCGGATTCCTCGGCCAGCACCGCGGAGGATGACAGCGGCGACGGTGACGGTGACGGTGACGGCGACGGTGACGGTGACGGCGACGGTGACGGTGACGGCGCCGGCGACGGCGACGGCGACACGAACGCGTGCGACTTCGAGCTCAAGGATCAGATCGACCTCGGCGCGGCCATGGCCGACCTCGCGGCCCTCGCTGACATCGGCTCCACCAACGGCGACACGCGCAGCCTCGGCACTCCCGGCTATGCGGCGAGCCTCGACTTCGTCGAGCAGGCGCTCATCCCCCTCGGCTACGAGATCACGCGAGAGCCCTTTGACGTGGAGGCCTTCACAGAGTTCACGGACCCGGTGCTCGAAGCCACGAGCCCCGACCCCGTCACCCACGTCCCCGGCGACGACTTTGTGACCATGCAATACTCGGGCGCCGGCGACGTGGTCGCCCTCGTGACCGGGGTCGAGACCTCTTCGGGGAGTTCGGGCTGCAACGCCGACGCCTTCACCGGCTTCCCGGCGGGCAACATCGCCCTCATCCGCCGGGGAGGCTGCACCTTCCGCACCAAGGCTCTCAACGCCCAGGACGCGGGGGCCGCCGCGGTGCTCGTGTTCAACAACACCGGGGGCCTGTTCACGCCGACCCTCGGCGAGAACCCGGGCGTCAACATCCCGGTGCTCTTGACCACCGCGGCGCTCGGTCAAGAACTCGACGCCGGCACCTCCAACGGCATCACGGTGCACGTCGCCGTGGACGCCGAGCTCGTCACCGTCGCCACCGAGAATCTGTTCGCGCAGACCATCGACGGAGACGCCTCCACCGTGTTGGTGTTGGGCTCACACCTCGACTCGGTCCCCGCCGGTCCCGGCATCAACGACAACGGCTCTGGCGCGGCGCTCATGCTGGAGCTCGCCCGAGGCTTAGCGACCTGTACACCCACGGCGAAGGTGCAATTTTCGTGGTGGGGCGCCGAGGAGGTCGGGCTCGTAGGCTCCACCCACCACGTCAACGCGATGACGAGCGCCGATCTGGACGCGGTGATCGGCTACTTCAACTACGACATGGTCGCCTCCCCCAACTTCACACGCTTTGTCTACGACGGCGACGGCAGCGGCACCGGGGCGGCAGGCCCCGACGGCTCCGGCATCATCGAGCGGGAACTCATCCGCACCTTCGACGATCTCGATCTCCAGGTCGTCCCCGCGCTCCTCGACAACCGCTCCGACTACGCCGCCTTCGCCGAGGCCGGCGTCCCGGTGGGCGGGCTGTTCACGGGGGCAGAGGCGCTCAAGTCCGCGGAGGAGGCCGCCAGCCAAGGTGGTGAGGAAGACGTCGCCTACGACGCCTGCTACCACCGCGCCTGCGACACCCTCGACAACGTCAACCAGGGGGTGTTCGAGTTGAATATGAAGTCTGCCGCGCATGCGCTGCAGTTCTTCGCCACCGATCCCAGCGAGCTCGCGAGCCTCGCCTCGGTCCGCGCACCGGTGACGAAACTGCGGCTGCCGAGTCTCGACGACCACTCGGCAGGCTGTCAGCACCACCTCGACCGGTGAGCCCCGCCCGACGCGACACCCAACCTCGCGACCTCGAGACTCGCGGTCGGCAGCTGAGGCGATGCGAGGTTTGGTGATCTACAGCGCCGAGCCGGCGTCCTTACCCAGCATGGCTTCGCGCACGAGGGGCACCGGCGGCCCGCCGTAGGAGAGGAACTCGTCGTGGAAGGCCTTCCACGCGTCGCGTCCGCCGCGGCTCTCGGTCCAGTCCTCCCGCAGTTTCAAGATCATCAGCTTGCCCAGCGTGTAGTTGAGATAGGCCGGATCGTAGGTGCCACGCGCCGCCTGCTGACGAGCGTTGCCCGCGTCCTGGTGGGCCTGCTCCAAGAAGAGTTTCTCGCTTTGCTCGACCGTCATCCCGCGGGCGTGCAGCCCGATGGCGGAGAGGAAGCGAGCGTTTCGGAGCAGCGCGTTGAGCACCTGCCCGATCCTGCGGCCGGGGTCGTCTTTGCACACCCCGACGTCGCACATCATCTCCTCGGTGTAGTGCGCCCACCCCTCCGCGAAGGCGTATCCGACGAACACGCGGTTCACCTCGTTCTTGCTGCGGTTGGCGTGGAGGAACTGGGTGAAGTGGCCCGGCCACACCTCGTGAATGGAGGTAAACAGCAGGTCTTTCTCACCTGGGATGTAGGCGAGCTGGTCCTCCTTGGACCACGCGGGATCCGGCGGGGAGATGTAGTAGGTGCTCGGCAGGCCCGACTCGTAGGGCCCCGGGATGTCGATGTAGGCGGAGTTTTGGCGCATGTAGGGGGGCGCCTCCTCAACCAGGGCTTTCTCCGTGCCCGGGATCGTCACAATGTCCACCTCGTCCATGAATTGACGGAGCTCCACCAGCTGCTTGCGCGCCCCCGCCACGGCCCCCCCCTCCGGCTTTTGGTCGGCCACCTTGGCGATGCACGCCGCGATGGGCTCGCCCGGCGCCAGCTTGGCGCAGGCGTCGGCGAGGGTCTTTTGGTTGCGGGCCATGTCCGCCCGCCCCGCCGCCTCGAGCGCGTCGAGGCTGACGTCGACGCGCTCGGTCTGCTGAACCATCTGGGTGAACAGCTCCGCGCCCAAGGCGAAGTCCTGCGTGGCCGTGGCTTCGAGACCCTGCATGTGGGCCGCGAGATCCTTCATGGCCGAGACCGCCTCGCCGTTGGCTTTATTGAACGCCGCCTGGAGTCTCTCGTCCTTTACACCCGCGAAGGCCGTGGGCACGTCCTCGCTATAGAAACTCGCGAAGCCACCAAAGCCCGCGACGCCATACTTAACGTAGGTGAGCGGCAGCGGCCCTCTCAAGTTGGCCTTGATCTGCGCGGCGGCGGCGGGGATGTTGCTCGCGTAGGTGGTGTAGGCGGCGATGCGCGCCTCGAGGGGCGCGTACTCACGGGTCACATAGACCGCCGGATCGAGCCCGTCGAGCAACCAGTCGAAGTAGAACGCCGGGTTCTTCTGGGGCCACTTGGCCGCCTCGATCCAAAACAGGTCCCGGTCGATCCGCGCGTCGAGCAATTCGCGCTGCAGTCGCTCCTCGTCGTTGAGCTGTTCGTCCGTGAACGCGGCGAGGGCTTGTTTCGCGGCCTTCATGCGCGCGACCTCCTTGGCCAGCCCGTCGGCGCTCCAGTCAGGGAGCTTGCCGTCGTGCTCGTGGCGTCCGGCGACCACCGCGGCGGCGGGGTGGGCGGTGAAGAAGTCATCGAGGAACGACTTGGTGTGGGCGGTCCACTGGGGATTCGGTGCCTCGGGTGTGACGGCAGTTGGCTCACCGGTTTCGCGCGAACTCTCCGCCGGTGGAGCCGAATCCACCTTCGGCACCGCCTTCTTCCCTTCGCAGGCGAACGCAAAGGTGAGGGGCACAACAAGCGACAGATTCAATACGCGCGCATAGGGCATGGGTGGTGCTATCGCGAGAACTTTGAAGTCGTCAACTGGGCGCCTCGATTCTGCCAGAGGGTGCTCCCACCGGCCCCTTGGAGAGGTCCAACCTCAACCGTGGGCGATGTCGTCGAGGCGCTGCATAGGGTGCTCGCCCCTCGGCCCGCCGGGCTCTCCCCGCGCGGTCCATGACTACGACGCCCGTGACCCGCTCACCCACCGCACTGCGAGAGGGCGTAATACTGATCAAGACACGCTTCTGCGACGTCGCAAAGCACGCCGTTGGCGTCGCAGGTACATCCATCGGGAGCCGCCTGGACGGCTTGGCACTCTACGAACTCCGCCAGCGTCCCTGGACACACGTCGCACGATTGCATCTTGCACGCATCTTCGCAGTTCACGCCCGACGCCTCACACGTCGACGCGAGCTCCCCACACAAGGCGTCGCACGCCGTGAGGATCTCGGGGTCGTCGGGGTCTTGGGGAATCGGGCTGTCCCCCGGGAGGGAGGTGTCAAACGTGCCGCATCCGTTCGTGATCTCTCCGTCGTCCCCCGAGGTCTCGCCGCCCGAGTCGTCACTCGTGTCGTCATCTGCGCCCCCCTCAGAGCTGGTGCCTTCATCACCGAGATCTTTGTCCGCGTCGCACGCGGGCAGCATGAACAACGTAGAGAGCACGGCACATCCCATGAATCGAAGGCTTGAGGGTCGCATGAACCATAGGTCCCTCATGCCACCCGATCGATCACAGCATTTCCTTTCTGTCTCCGCTGAACACGCGTGCCCCAAAGCCCGGTGACACAACGACCGCCCTGGGTCTGAACGAGCGCATCGCAGCGCGTTTTCGCGCGATCCCGCCTGCGCTACGGGTGCCCGAGACCGAACGCCTTCGACACCGCGGAGAGACGCCTCATTTTTTCCTCAAGATCCGTCCGCGGCGCGAAGAGAGTGACATGCCACGTTCTCGACGTCCCCATCTTCTTGCGCGCAGCCCGCTCATCCTGTCTGTTTCCACGGCCATGCTCCTCGCCGGTGCCCTCCCGGTCGCTGCCGCGCCCGGGATCAGTCACAACAACACCCGCTCCAACCGCGGCAGCGTGGCCGGTCCCGATACGGATCTCGGCGGCGAACTACTCGAACCCGCGGCCGCCATCAGTCACAACAGCACCCGCTCCAAACGCGGCACCGTGGCCAACACCGGATCCGGGGCGCTTGAATCCGCCGTGAGTTACAGCAGCAGCCGGTCCAACCGCCCCTCCTCGATCGACACGGAGTCCGGCGACGGTGCCCTCTTCGGCGTGCATTACAGCAGCAGCCGGTCCAACCGCCCCTCCGTGACATGCAACGACGGCGCCATCGTGGCCTGCTTCGAGGGCAGCGTTCAGGTGAGCTGTGCTGGCGACGCGGGCGCGTTGCGGCCAAAGGTCACCGGCGTCGAGGGGGGCGCGTGTGCGACACACGGCGGCGTTCGCGAGGTCTCGGTGCAGCCCTATGATTTCATCTGCGCCATGCCCGAGTCGGAGGTGTACGCCAAGGATGGGTCCGACATGTTCTTGAAAGCCTGTGAGGTTCAGGAGATGTGTCTCGACGGCAAGGATGGCTGCGAGGAGGCCCAGACCCTCTCGCTCGTGACCGCCTTCCCGGACATCACCGTGGCGCAGTTGAGCGAGGACAACGTGGGTCTCGCGGTGGTCGCGGAGCTCGACCGGGTGCTGCGCTATCTCTCCAACCTCGACGTTCAAGAAGGGGCGGTGGACCTCACGTTCACGGGCAGCGTGCCGGAGGTGTACGCGCCGCTCTCGGCCGCCTCCACGGAGGAACTCAACACCGCGTTGACCCTCGTATGCGCGGGCGAGGCCGAACTCGCCCACGAATCTGCCCATGTCATCCAGCAGGCCAACGGCCAGACGCATGGCGGCGGCGGCGGTGGATGTACGCCCACGCTCTCCGATCTGATCAAGGACTGGCCCTTCGCGGCCGCGAACGGTGGCACCGCCGGGGACCAGCAGCTCATGGTCGCGGACTTCCGTGACGCGGCCGCGCTCGAACTCTCCGACGAAGACCAGACCATCGCCAAAATCTCTGCCGACGTGGCCGACGCCTTCATCTCCTACTGGGACGCCAGCGACCAGCTCGGGAGCTTCCCCGAGGCCGAACTCAAGGGGACCGCGGTGGGGGCCGCCCAGGCCTCGAACCTCGAGCGGACCTCGATGCTGCTCCACGCGGTACGTGGCGGGGTGCAGGCCGGCATGAACGCGTGCCTCAAGAACGGCGAAAACGACGTCCGCCTGTTCAAGAGCCGCTGCGGGCGCTAGGGGCCGGGCCCCCTGCCCCACGCGCACCTCGAGACATCACCCGGGGCGCGCCTTGAGTAGAGGCCTCTCACGCCGCCGCGCCGAGCGGCCGGCGCAGCTGGGCCGCCGCGAGGATGTCTCGCGGGCCCACCGGGAGGAAGGGCTCGGCGCCTTCACGTTGCCGAAGGTCCGACAAGGTCGCCGCCACCCGGCGTAGACGGTGCTGGGCGCGGGGGCTCAGGCCGCGGTGGGTGGCCACGCGCAGCAGGGTCTCGCGCCCGGCGTTCGTGAGCGGACAGAGCCGGTCGAGGGTGTCACCGTGGGCGGGCACCTGCGCGTTACAGGCGTAGGGGGTGCCGTCGAGCCGCGCGCGCTGCCGGCGGCGGGCCGCGTGGACCCGAGCGCGCACGGCCTCGCTCCCCTCTCCGGGGACGCTGCCCGCAAGCTGATCCGGCGGCACCGGCACCACGGGCACGATGAGGTCCATGCGATCGAGAAGTGGCCCCGAGACCTTCGCCTGGTAGCGCGCCACCGAGGCCGCCGCGTCGATGCAGTTGCGCTCGGGGTGGCCGAGATAGCCGCAGGGGCACGGGTTCATGGCGGCCATCAACTGGAAGCGCG
>JAAZXR010000084.1 GCA_014240065.1 Myxococcales bacterium | reverse complement strand
CGACGGCGACGGCGACGGCGACGGCGACGGCGACGGCGACGGCGACGGCGACATCGGACCCTGCGAAGCGCCAGCAGACCACATCACCTGCGACGACTTTGGTAGCAACCCCACGTGGGCCCAGGTGCTGGGACTCGACTGTCCGGGGACCGCGAACAATTCGGTCCCCACGCTCTCGAACTCCATGTCCAACTCCGACCCGAGCGCGCTCGCGATCGTCACGGCCTTCGGGACGAGCGGTGATTGGGTCCCGACGGAGGGTCAACAAGCCATGGTGATCTCGACCGGCCCGATGCCCGCGCCCGACGCCTCAGGCGTGCTGGTCATGGACGACGGAGAGCCACAAGGGGGAGTCCTCCCCGACGGCAACAACAACCCGGACAGCGCCCCGCTCCCGGCACCGATGTCCGCGTCTCCCGGGTGGTCTGGCATGCCGTTCAGCAACTGCGACGGTGTTAACGACTGCTCTGGATCCTTGCAAGCGCAGTGGCTTCAAGGTGGCAATGAGGCCAACGACTTGCTGAGCTTTGGATTCTCCGTGGACACCCCCGGAGGCACGAACGGCTGGGAGCTCGACTTCGTCTACTTCTCCTCAGAGTTCCCAGAGTGGGTCGGGTCCTCGTTTAACGACATCTTCGCGGTGTGGGTCCAAAGCCCTGACTACACCGGGAATATGTGCTTCGTGAACAACGAGCCCTGCACCGTGACCGCTCTTGACGCCGCCGCCGACACCTTTGGCGGTGTGGACGTACAAAATGGTCCAGAGTTGGCGGGCACAGGTTTCACAGACGTCGGTCAGACCACTGGCCAGTACACGATCCTCGGGCCCGCGACACCCAACGCGCAGCTGGACCTCACCTTCGCCATCTTCGACATGGGCGACGACGTTCTCGACACCACCGTCTTCCTCGACAACTGGCGATGGAACTGCCAAGGCTGCGTGCCCAGCGAGATCGACGACTGCGGCCTCGTGCCCCAATAGAGCGCGAACAAACCGCTCCGCGCGTACACCCCCCCGTGTGCGCGCGGTTTTTTTTTGGGCCGAGGAAAGTCTAGTTCCCACACCGCAGGGAGCATGCGATCCTCACGAGGATGGCCGCGGCCGTTCCTCTCTCGCTCGCAATTCTCTCGGCGTGCTCATGGCGCCTGTTTTTCTGCGCGCGAGATTCTCGACTCGAAGCCGCCCTGCTCACGTCGGTGTTCACGATCTCCGTCTGGGGAATTTGCGGGGCTCTGTGTTTGATCGTCGGCGCCTTTACGCCGCTTTATTGCGCGGGAGCAGTCGTCGCCGCCGCGGTGGCTGTCCTTGGGCTCCGCGCGCGGATCGGCCCGCCCCGCCCCTCGCCAGCCCGCAGAAAGACCTCTCCGCTCGCGCTCGCCACCTGCGGCGCCCTCCTCCTCGTGGGCGTTGGGCTGCGGTCGCCACCGATGGACGCGGCGCTCGCGGGCCGAGACCAAGGGACGTACATGCTCCGGGCCGCCGCCGCCGCGAGGGACGGCGCGCTCTCGCGAACCAACCCAGCCTTGGCCGCCGCCTCCCGATCCCTCAACGACCGTCCGGGGCCGGCGGACATCGTCGGCTTGTATCCGGTGGACGACCTCCTCCATCGCGAGGGCGTGTACGAGGGCGCCTATCGCCCGGGGTTTTATCTCGCAGACCGCTCCACGGGCACGGTCGTCCCGCAGTTCCTTCACCTGTTCCCGGCGCTGCTCGGGATGACCCGATGGTGGCTCCCCGCCGCCCTCACCCCCTGCTTGAACCTCTTCATCTCCGCGTTGTGGCTCCTCATGAGTTTCCGCGTCGGCCTTCGATTCTTCCAACGAGAGCTCCCCGCGCTCGCCTGGGTCGCGACCCTCGCTCTTGATCCGCTGGCGATCTGGGTCGGGAGGAACCCGCTCACCGAACCCCTCGACGCGCTGCTGTGGATGACCGCGCTGTTGTGCCTGCTCCGCGAGACCACCGATGGTGATCGCGCTCCCCTCGCCGCCGCGTTTTTCCTCGGGGTGGCGGCGTGGCTGCGCGGGAATATATGGCTCCTCGCGCCGATCATGCTGGTGCCACTCCTGTTGCCGACACGCGTCCCCTCGGATACGGAGCAAAGCGAGCGCGACGCTGAGCACGAAGTGACTGACAAGCCGCGTCCGCGTGGCGACGGATGGTTGGCTCCGCTCGCGCTGTGGTGGTTGCTCGCAGTCACGAGCCTCATCGTCCACGCGATGACCTCATTCCCCTACCTCCACGATGAGCTCCAACGGCTGTCGTTGGCGACGTCCCTCACGCCGGCCAAAATCGTCTGGGGAGCAGGTGGCGCGACCCTCGCGGTCGCGGGGGCGGCGACGCTCCGTCACGCGCTGTCATCGCGGGCGGGCCCCGGTGTACGGCGCGTCGCGGGTCTACACGGCGTGCTGTTCGTGGGCTCGGCGTGCATCCTCCTCGGCGTCATCGTCGCGCGGAAGATATGGCTAGCCAGCGCGACATCGGCCGGCCTCGCTCGCCTCGATCTGCTCTGGCCCGCAGCCACAGCCCCGGTGCTGCTCGTCGCGTTCGCCGGCGGAACCTGGCTCGTGACATCACGCGATGGGGCGCCCCCAGCGCTCGGGGAACTCCGCAAACAGCCCATGTTCAGCGCGATGGTCCTCGCTGTCCTCGGCCAGGCGAGTCTGTACGCTCTCCCCACCCTCCCTCAGACCGGGCTGTTCTACTACGGCCGTTACCTGTTGCCCCAGTTGTTACCCCTGGCCTACGGCCTCTGCGTCGCCGGGCTGTTCGCTGTCGGCCGCCGCATCACCCGCGCGCGAGCGCGGCGTGCGTGGGAAGGGATCACCTGCGTCGTCCTCGTCGGCTGGGTCGCGGGCCCCCTCATCCTCTCGCCCACTCAACGGATCCAGGAGTACGCCGCCTCTCGTTCGCTCGTCGAGTCGATCGCGGGCCAGCTCCCCGCGGGCTCCGTTGTGATCGCAGGTGGAGAGGGGTGGCTTCGCGCGCACACCTTTAATCAAGTGGCGGGCGCCCTCGAGCTGGAGCACGACGTGACCGTGCTCCCCTATCGCACACGTGAAGCCGCCTTCGCCACCGCGATGGAGCTGCTCGTGGGGCAGCCTACCTTTGAGTCGTCGCCACCCCCTCCGGTGTTCCTGCTCCTCAACGAATCCACAAAAGACCGCCCCGGCGGACCTGACACGCGACGCGCTGTGGTCGACCTCGACCTCCCCGCGCCCCTCCACACCGAACCACTCGCGACCTACGAGTTGTTTGGCCACCGCCTCGAACGCTCGGCGCAGGAGCGGCCAACGCACGCGCTCCGGAATGAAATCCGACTCGTGCTGGCCTCGGTGACTCACCCCTCCACCGCGGGCTCGCGCACCTTCCCCATCCCCAACGCGCCCTCCATGACAAGCGACGATCCTCACGGCCAAGCTCTCACGTGCGTCCGGGACGAGCGCGGGTGGACCGTGAGCCTCCCGCCCATGAAACAAGGCCCACGATGGCTCTCTCTCCGCGTGCCTCCCGACCAGCGCGACCGCGTGAGCCGATGGCGAGTTCTGGTCGACTCGCAGGCATTCGACGCGGCGATCCTCGGCGAAAAACGGGCCGAGCGTTCCACCCTGGGTCCTTGGCTCCTGCGCGCGCCGCCCCGCACCGTCACCGTCATCGGCGCGACCGCGTCCACCTGCGACCGAGCGCTCGTCTCTGTCTCGGTCTCGTCCCTCGCCCCTCCGCCCGCGCGCCCTCCCCTCGAAGGCGCCGTGCCCCATCACCGCGTCACCCCTCCCCTCGCAGAGCGCGGAGGCTACGGCCAAACCCAGTGGACCTACGGCCACATCTTTAATCGCTTTCGGCTCGGCGCGAGTTCTTCTCACGAGCTCGCGGGAGACTCCATCTGGCTGAGCAGCGACCGCCCGCTGACCTTCCCACCGAGCGCGCTCGGCTCGGGGAGCTACGAGGTGAGCCTCACGCTCAAGGGGCTGGACGCGCTCGACGACGACGCTGCCAACGGGCGGATCCTCGTGGAAATTGATGGCGCCGATCCCCTCGAGTTGGCGCTCGACACCCTCCCTTCCGCGCGCGTGTGGACGCCGGTGGTCGGCAGCGTACAACTGGACGCCGGCGCCGTCGGCCTCTCCGTGACTCTCGCTCACCCCCACCATCGTTCGCGCGTCCTGCTGCGAGATGTCGCGCTCATCCCGACTTCCGGCGGTGAAGAGGCAGACCCCTCAAACATGAGGTAGCCTGTGGCGGTGAGTGAGCCCGCCACGCGACCCACCGCCCTCGTCACCGGCGCCAGCCGCGGGATCGGCCGCGCCATCGCGATCACCCTCTCGAGCCGGTTCAACCTCGTGCTCACCGGTCGCGACACCGCCGCGTTGCAGGAGACGAAATCGCGGTGTGATCCCCACGAAGACGCGGAGATCGAGTGTGTGGCGTGCGACATGAAAGATCCGAAACAGCGCGTGGAGCTGTGCGACCTGATCGTGCGACGCGCGGTGGTGGTGTTGGTCAACAACGCAGGCATCGCCCCCTCTGCCCCGCTCGAGCGCACCGACGATCAATCGTGGGCAGATGTCATGGAGGTGAACGTGACCGCCCCCTTTGAATTCACGCGAGCGGCCCTCGCCGCCATGAAGACCCGCGGCTGGGGTCGGGTCGTCAACATCGCCTCCACCGCGGCGCTCCAAGGCTATCGATACACGGCGGCGTACTGCGCCTCCAAACACGCGCTGCTCGGGATGACCCGGGGCCTCGCCCTCGACGTGGCCCGGCGGGGCATCACCGTCAACGCGGTGTGTCCTGGATTCACCGACACGCCCATGGCGGCCCGCGCCATCGAGAATATCTCGGGGAAGACGGGTCGAGACGCGGCGGAAGCCCGAGGGGAGCTCGAGCGGCTCAACCCCCAAGGTCGCCTCGTCGCCCCCGCGGAGATCGCCGGTGTGGTCGCCTACCTGTGCACCGACGCGGCCTCAGGGATCAACGGCCAAGCCTTGGCCGTCGACGGCGGCGAGACCGCCTGAGCCTCTGGCCGCGTGCGCCCCACATCGCGAGGAAGATCGACTCCCCGGCTTGTGCAGCCGCGCTCGATGCTGCGACACTCCATGGGTGACACGCACGATTCTCCCCCCCGGATGGAGGCGCCCGCGCGGCTACGCGAACGGGATGGCAAAACGCGGCGAGCTGTTGGCCGTCGCCGGACAAATTGGCTGGAACGAGCGCGAAGAATTCGAGTCCGACGATTTCCTCGCTCAATTCGCCCAAGCGCTCGCCAACGTCGCCGCCGTGGTCAACGCCGCCGGTGGGAGCCCGGCGGACATCATCTCGCTCACGATCTACGTCACCGACAAACAAGACTACCTCGCCGACCTCCCGGCGGTCGGCGCCTCCTACCGTGACTGCCTCGGGAAGCACTTCCCCTCCATGGCGCTCGTGGAGGTGGCCGCCCTGCTCGAAGACCGCGCCAAAGTAGAGATCCAGGCGCTCGCCGTCCTCGACGCTCAGGACTGAAACGAACTGGCCATGAACAACGACCCTGACTATCGCCCACTCGAACTCCCGAACCCGAGCTCGTTTCGATACGAGGAACGCGACCGAGTTGGGATCATCACGCTCGATCGACCCGATCGTTACAACGCCCTCACCTTTGAGGTCTACCGCGAGCTCACAGATCTGTTCGACGTCCTTGACCGGCGCAGCCTCGCCGACGACGGCGCGCGCGCCATCGTGATTCGCGGTGAGGGGAAGGCGTTTTGCTCCGGCGGCGACGTCTCCGACATCATCACCCGGCTGTTCGAACGAGACGCCGAGGGCCTGTTGATGTTCACCCGAATGACGGGGGAGCTCATCGCGAAGATTCGCCGGTGCAAGCTGCCCGTGGTCACCAGCGTCAAGCGCGTGGCCGCCGGCGCGGGCGCCGTCATCGCCCTCGCTTCGGACCTTCGGGTCATGGGGAGGAAGAGCTTTTTCTCCTTCTTATTTCCGCAGGTGGGGCTCTCGGGGGCGGACATGGGCGCGAGCTACCTCCTCCCGAGGGTGGTCGGTCTCGGCATCGCCAGCGAAATCCTCCTGCTCGGTGACCGCGTCGCCGCGGAGCGCTGCCTCGCCATCGGGCTCGCCAACGAAGTCGTCGATGACACAAACCCTGCGGATGTGGACGAGGCCGCGTTCGCGTTGGCGGCGAAGATAGCTGCGGGCCCGCTGTTCGCGAACCGGATGACGAAGACCATGCTACAGCGCGAGCTCGACATGAGCTTCGACGACGCCATCGAGGCCGAAGCGCAAGCCCAAGCGATCTGCATGCAACACCCGGACTTCAAAGAGGCCAACGACGCGTGGGGAGAGAAACGAGACCCCAAATGGAAGTGAGGAACGATGGATAGCCCCTATGTGATGGAGCGGTCGCTCGGCCTCATTCACGGCGAGCCCACCAACTTGCGTAAACTGGAGGCTCGACTCGAAGACTTCTGCGAGCTGGTCCGCGGCGAGGGGGTCGACGAGACCGACGAGCACGCCGCCACGAGGAGATACGTGGAGCTCCTCGCCGACGCACAATTGCTCGACCTGTTGGTGCCCGGCGAGCATGGGGGGCTCAACCCTGAGGTCTCCGCCACCCAGGTCTGCCTCGCCCGCCAATGGCTCGCCCGCGAGAGCGGCGCGCTCGACACGGCCTTCGTGATGCAAGGGCTCGGGTCCTTCCCGCTCGTCCTCGCGGGCGCCGCGACGCTCGCCAAGGAGATCTTGCCCAGAGTGCGGACGGGCGCCACGATCTGTGGATTCGCCATCACGGAACCCGAGGCGGGCTCCGACGTCTCCAATATGAAGACCACGGCGCGCGTTGTCGGGGACGAAATCCAACTTGATGGGATGAAGTGGTTCATCTCCAACGCCGGGATCGCGCACGGCTACTCTGTGTTCGCGAGAGAGGTCGCCGCCGGCGACGAGGGCGACGCCACCTACTCCGCGTTCTGGGTCTCCGCGGACACCCCCGGGCTTCGCGTGGTGCCGCAAAGAGTCATCGCGCCCCACCCCATCGGTGAGGTCCACTTCGACGGGGTTCGCGTCCCGAGCTCCAATAGGATCGGCGCGCGCGGGCAAGGGCTCAAGCTCGCCTTGAGCAACCTCGATCAGTTCCGACCGACTGTGGGCGCCGCCGCCCTCGGTCTCGCCGACCGCGCCCTCACCTGCACGGTCGAACATCTGCAAAACCGGGTGCAGTTCGGGAAGCCGCTCGCGAAACAGCAGGGCCTCCGCTTCGCCCTCGCGGACCTTGTCACCGCGCACACAGCCGCGCAGCTCCTCGTCTACCGAGCCGCGGGGGCGAAAGATCGCGGAGAGGCGACGTCGCAGCAGGTCGCCATGGGCAAGCTCTTCGCGACCGAGACCGCGCAGCAGGTCATCGACCGGGCGGTCCAGTCGCTCGGTGGCCGCGGCGTCACGGTAGGCGAGGTCCCCGAGCGCCTCTACCGAGAGATCCGCGCGCTGCGAATCTACGAGGGCACCTCGGAGATTCAAAAGCTCGTCATCGCCCGAGAGCTCTTTAGGCCGCCCGCGTAGCCCGAGCCGTCATCCTCGGGCAAGGAACGACGCCAACACGCGCTCCGCCGCAGACCGCGGCGTCATCGTTCCCGCGCGCAGTTCGAGGACGACCTCATCGAGCTTGGCCTGCACCGTGGAATCTTCCCGCATCGCGAGCATGAGCCCCGCCTCAAGGAGCTTCTCAAGACTCTCAAGCTCCTGGGCGGCCCGCTGCTGCTCGAGGAAGCCCGACGCCACGAGATGCTCGCGGTGGGCGAGCGCTTGATCCCACAACTCGGGAATTCCAGCGCCGTTCAGCGCGCTGCTGTTGTGCACTGGGACCACCCACCCGGGCGTCCGCGGGCTCATGAGCTTCAGCGCGCGGCGATACTCCGCCGCCGCGAGCTTGGAGGGCTGCTCGTTCTCGCCGTCTGACTTGTTAATGGCGAGCACATCCACCAACTCAAGAATCCCGCGCTTGATCCCTTGAAGCTCATCCCCCGCGCCGGCGAGCATCAAGACGAGGAAACAGTCGACCATGCCAGCCACGGTGATCTCCGACTGCCCGACGCCGACGGTCTCCACCAGCACCACGTCGAATCCCGCCGCCTCGCACAACAAGATGCTGTCTCGGGTGGTCGCGGCGACACCTCCGAGCGCGCCGCTGGTGGGCGAGGGTCGAATGAAGGCGAGGGGGTGATGCGCCAGCTCCTGCATCCGCGTCTTGTCCCCGAGGATGCTGCCTCCGCTGCGCGTGCTCGTGGGGTCCACCGCGAGCACCGCCACCTTGGCCCCTCCGTTCACGAGATGTGTCCCTAACGCCTCAATGAAGGTGCTCTTGCCGACCCCGGGGACGCCCGAAATTCCCAAACGAACGGCGTCGCCAGTGCGCGCGTGCAGCTGCGCGAGCAGCGTTGTCGCCCGCGAGCGGTCCTCCGGGAGCGTGCTCTCGATGAGCGTGATGGCGCGAGACAAGGCGCCGACATCGCCAGTCACGAGAGCGGCGCCCAGCGCGTCCACATCGATCTCTTTGCGGGTCATCACTCGTGCCCCAACGACGACGAAATCCGAGCGAGAATCTTGTTGCCCGCCTCCGAGAGGATTGTGCCCGGACCGAAGATCTCCGCGGCCCCAGCCCGGCACAAGGCCTCGTAGTCGCCCGGTGGGATCACGCCCCCCACGACGATCATGGTGGCGCTGCGACCGAGCCTGTCCAACGCCGCCCGAAGCTGAGGCACCAGCGTCAAATGTCCGGCGGCCAGAGAGCTGACGCCGACGACGTGTACGTCATTCTCCACCGCCTGCTGAGCCGTCTCCTCCGGTGTCTGAAACAGCGGTCCAATGTCGACATCAAAGCCCATGTCCGCGAAGCCGGTCGCGATCACCTTGGCCCCGCGGTCGTGACCATCTTGGCCCATCTTCGCCACCAAGATCCTCGGTCGCCGCCCCTCTCGCTTCGAGAACGCGAGGGTCTCCGCGACGATCGACGCCATTCCTGGATCCCCAGACACCTCCTCACTGTACACGCCCGACACCGTCCGCGTCACCGCCTGGTGTCGCCCCCACACTTTCTCCAGGGCTGCGCTCATCTCTCCCACCGTCGCCCGGGCGCGCGCCGCCTCCACCGCGAGGGCGAGCAGGTTGCCCTCCCCGGTCTGGGCGCTCGTCGTCAACGCGTCGAGGCTCCGCTGAAGCGACGCGTCGTCACGCGACGCTCGCAATCTCCGGAGTCGCTCGAGCTGCCGCTCCCGCACCGTCACGTTGTCCACCTTCAGCACCTCGATGGGCAGCTCCTTGTCGAGGACGTTGTGGTTCACACCCACCACCGTCTGCCGGCCGCTGTCGATGCGGGCCTGCGTCCTCGCGGCCGCCTCCTCAATCCGCAGCTTTGGGAGCCCCTGCTCGATCGCCTTCGCCATTCCGCCGAGGTCCTCCACCTCATCGATCAGCGACCACGCCTTGCGCGCGAGCTTCCCCGTCAGCCACTCCACATAGTACGAGCCACCCCACGGATCGGCGACCCGACAGATCCCTGTCTCTCGCTGGAGGAAGAGCTGCGTGTTGCGAGCGATTCGAGCGGAGAAATCAGTCGGGAGCGCGAGCGCCTCATCGAACGAGTTCGTATGCAACGACTGGGTGTGCCCGAGCGTCGCCGCGAGGGCCTCGACGCAGGTGCGCGCCACGTTGTTGTAGGGATCTTGAGCGCTGAGGCTCCACCCAGAGGTCTGGCTGTGCGTGCGAAGGGCCAGGGACTTGGGGTTCTTCGCGCCGAATCGCTTCACGATCAGCGCCCAGAGCATCCGCCCCGCCCGCAGCTTCGCCACCTCCATGAAATAATTCATCCCGATGGCCCAAAAAAATGAAATGCGGGGCGCGAAGGCGTCGATATCAAGCCCCGAGGACACCCCCGTGCGCAGATACTCCAAGCCGTCGGCCAGCGTGTACGCGAGCTCGAGGTCGGCCGTCGCGCCCGCCTCGTGCATGTGGTAGCCCGACACGCTGATGCTGTTGAATTTGGGCATGTGCTCCGCGGTGTACGCGAAGATGTCTCCGATGATCCGCATGGAGGGCGCCGGCGGATAGATGTAGGTGTTGCGGACCATGAACTCCTTCAAGATATCGTTCTGGATGGTCCCGGCGAGTTGACTCGCGTCGACCCCCTGCTCTTGGGCTGCGACGACGTACAGGGCCATGATCGGGAGCACCGCCCCGTTCATGGTCATGGAGACGCTCATGCGATCGAGCGGGATCTGATCAAAGAGCACCTCCATGTCGAGGATGGAGTCGATCGCGACGCCGGCCATCCCCACGTCGCCGACCACCCGCGGATGATCGGAGTCGTAGCCGCGATGGGTCGCGAGATCGAAGGCGATGCTCAGGCCCTTTTGACCCGCGGCGAGGTTGCGGCGATAGAACGCGTTGCTCTCCTCCGCCGTCGAGAAACCCGCGTATTGTCGAATGGTCCACGGGCGGGTGGCGTACATGGTCGAGTAGGGACCCCGCACGTAGGGAGCGATGCCAGGCCGCCCCCCGAGATGCTGGAGCCCTAGGAGGTCCGATGGCCCCAGCAACGGCGGGATCTCGATCCCTTCGGGTGTGCTCAAGGAGGCTGAATCAGCGCCCGCTTGGGTCGGCGACGCCGTGGAGGTGAAGGTCCGGCCGGGCCATCCCATCTTCGAGAAATCGGGGATTCGGCTCATCGCGACCCCCCTTCGAGATCGGTCACGGACACAGCGAGCAGCGACTCCAGGAACGCGCGAATGTCCGCCCCTTGATAAAGGAATTCGTCGGGTCCGTCGCCGCTCACTGGCCGCGGCGGCGCTGCGACGACGACGCGCCTGGCACGAGCCGCCCGGGCGCTTGAAACGAGCTCAGCGATTCGCTCCTCCAGCACATCGTCGGCGGCGCACAGCACGGCGGCGGCGGGCCCGACCTCGGGCCGACCCTGAAGATCTTCGAGTGAACAATGGGTCGCGTCTACGCCGAGAATCTTGACGACGTTCGCGACGAAGTCGGCGCGCGCCTGAACCATACCCCCCGATCCCACGTGCACCACCAGGATATGCGGGGGGGTGGGGAGCCGCCCGGCTTGAGCTCGGAGCGCCTCAAATGGCTCGCTCAGGCGCTCTCGCGGTAACGGAACCCCGGCGGGCTCCCCGACGGCGCTCTCCGCCAACGCGTCCCACGCGTTCTCCAAGGTCGCATCTTCGAGCACCGAGGCCCGCGAAGTGATGGGTCGATTCCGAGACCACCGCGGGATGACCTGGTTCGCCGATGACCTGCGACGCGATGGGCTCGCCACGCGATAGTCAGGGAGCGGAGTCGTCGTCGTGGTTGGAAAGTCGCTCACCCCCACGATGGGCTGGGTTCGCCGCGCCACCGCCGCCCGCCTTTGAGCGCTCTCCTCCTCGAGCCAAGCGTGCATCACCTTCGTGCGCAGCGCCGCTTCGAGACCACCGGTCGCCTCAATCTTCCGGAACCACTTCCACCCCTCAAGCGCGAGCGAGTTCGTCAGCCACTCGATGTAATAGCTCCCTCCCCCCATGTCCATCACCTGACCGAGCTGGCTCTCGCGGCGTAACACCACCTGCGTGTTGGTGGCGAGTCGCCTCGCGAGCGCGCTGTCCCCCGCGAGCGCCTCATGCATGGGGACCGTCGTGATCATCGAGGCGCCACCGACGGAAGCCGCGAAGGTCTCCGTGGTCCCGCGCAGCAGGTTGACCCACGGATCGACCTTCGTGCGATCTCGCCAAGCCCCCTTCGCGGCGATCTCGACGCAATGATGGACGGTGCCGAATCCACAAGCGCCCATGACCTGCGACCACAGGGATCGAAGCGCTCGCAGTTTGGCGATCTCGGTGAACAGATCACGACCGATCGCTACCCGCAACAACAGGGAGTCCAGCACCTGTTCGAAGTCGGCGCCGGCCTCCTCCACCCGCCTCATGGTTCCGACCACGAGGGACAAGGCGATCCCGAGTTCTTGGGCCGGGGTCGCGCCCGCGTCGTGAAACGGCTGCGTCGCGCACAGCAGCCTCACCGACTCCGTCGCGCGCCCTCGCGACCACGACAGACACGCGCGCAGCTCCTCGTCGATCAACGCAGCGCTCGCCCCCGCGACGCCCCGCGACGCCCGATCCCCGAACATGTCGATGGTGAGACTCACGCCAGGAAACGCCCCTCCGTGCTGTTCCAGCGCCGCCGCGATCGGACTCGCGACCGCGCCGGTTTCAACGATGACCGGGAGCTTGGCCTCCACCACCTTGGCGAGCGAACTCGCCAAGGCTCGCAGCGGCCATCTCCGAAGCCCCGATAAACCGCGGCCCCCTCGCCCTCCCTCCGTGGAGACACATCGACACCAAACCGCGTCGGCGCCTAACGCCCCCGCCTCCGTCGCCATGTCCACCAGCTGGTCGAGACCATCGGGCGCGATCTCGGGGCAGTTTCTCCACTCACCGCCGCTCCTCCCCTCGAATCCACGCGCGTTCAACCCCACGCCCGGGAGCGAGTCGAGGCAGTCGAGTTGCTCCAAATCTCGACCCACATACAGGGGGTGAATGTCGAGTCCGTCTTCGGACTGACCGACGAGGCTCTCCAACGTACGACCGCGGAGCTCCTTCGCGATCTGTGCGCGCCAACGGGCCTCCATGTCTTGCTCAGCGACCTCAGCCGTAGAAGGAGGATCCGTCATCGGCCCGCATCATAAGGGTACGGCGCGGAGAGGTCACCCGAGAAGGACCACTTCCTCCGCCAACGGCGCAGGCGCGTCTAAATCGACAATAGTGCCAGAATTCGTGCGCCGGGTTCCGCCACGATAGACATTCGCTCATCACCATCGTCGATACTGAGCACGCCACCGCGACTCAGATCGACCTCGGCGCCCTCACCAGGGAGGACCTCAAGCTCTTTTGCCCGGCCGCGATTCACCGAAATCCGCACAGTCACCGAGGTGGGTTTCCCATGCCGCAAAATTACCTTCGCGCGCCCATCCGATGACGGCGTCACGGTGAGGGGGTAGTTCATCCGGATCTCACCCTCAAGCAAAAAGATACGGTCACCTAACGACGGCAACAAAAATCGGCTGAGCTGAGTCGAGCCGGGTCCGCGCTGCGAGGTGCGCGCGGCACGGAGCTCTAGCAGCGCCTCTGCGAAGCGCACGACTCGACCGTTGGGATAGGTCGCCACGCCGCGTTTGACCGCCTCACGAATCGCCCGAGACGAAAGGCCCGACACCCTGGACGCGGCCAACACCGAGGCGTTCGCGAGACGCACGCTCGGGAGCTGTTCCGCGAGCTTCTTCGCCGCGCGCACGTCCTTCGACGCCAAGCGCACCTTCCCGTCACGAACGCGCTTCAGCGCCCGCGCGGCCAAGAGCTCGGCGAGCGCCAATCGGTCCCTCGGCGAGATGTTTCCTTTGCGAGAGCGGAGCGTCGAAATCGCGTCGGAGGGGTCGTCGCGGCTGCCCAGCATCAGCGCGTAGATTTCGAATTCGCTCGGGTCCTCCAGCAGCATCATGCCGGCGTCCAGCACCTCCTCCGCGACCTGTGGTCTCCCCGCGTCCGACTCTCGGGCGGCCAGCTCGACAAACCTCTCGCTGATCTGCTGACTGAACTCGCTGACAACCCTGGAGTCCTCTGGAAAGCTCAGCAGATCCTCTGACAGGACGCGGTGACGCTCGCGAGCCTCTTGGACGTCTCCCGCGGTCAACTCCACCACGCCGACCACCGCGCGGAGGACGAGTTCGTTCACAGCTCTCTCGGTCGGCTCGACTCGCTGTGGGAACAGCAGCAGCGTCTGCTCGACCGCGCTGGTGTCTCCCACTTGCGCGGCTCGGATGGCCACGCGCGTCAAGACCTCGAGATAGTCGCGAGCCACCGGCGCCTCGAATGGTTCGTGGCTCAAGGCGCGTTGGAGGGCGAAGACTGCGTCGTCCGCCTTGCCGAACCCGAGCACCGCGAACGCCCGGGCACGAAACAGCAACGCCACCGGGCTAGGTTGCAACGAGTAGGATCGCTCGAAGGAGATGGCCGCAGCTTCACCGTTCCCCTCCGCGAGCTTCTCGAGCCCATCTTCAAAGTACAGCGTGGGGCGCAACTTGAGGCACGGCTCACAGGTGTCGTCGGCTTCGAGCACCTTGAGCGCCGCTGCCCACTCACGATTTGCAATCAACGCCTCCCCGTAGCGACGCCGGGTGCCCTTGTCTTTTGGCGCGAGGCTCACGATCTCCTGCATCAGCTCGAGGGTCGATGGCGCGAGGGCGTCAGCCGCGGGCACCGCATCCAACCGCAGCCGCAGCACCGCGGCGAGCTGTCGCCGGGCGCGCTGCACCCCGAGACCACCCGCCGCGACCTTGGCGCGCAGGCCGTCCTCGTCCACACCCTCCCGAGCGCCGCCGCCGGGGACGGTCACGGACAGCGCGCCCGCGCGACCGTCGCTCCCGCCGCAACCAAGCGCGCCGAGCACCCACACGACCGCGAAGACTCGGAGCAAAGTGGTCCGCATATTCACGCTAGACATCGCTGCACCCCGCAAATTTCTTGAGGCTGAAAGGCCGCAGTCTGTGCGTCCCATCCCTGTATCAAAATGTAGGCCTGTTCCCACACCCGCATAGATCTCGTAAGGTAACCCAAGTCATGGAATCATCGCGCGTTTTCGTACCTATTTGTGCGCTGCTCTTCGGATGCGGAGACGGTGCCATCGAGGCGTCACCGCTCGCCGACGGCGACAGCCAAGCAGAAGTGGGCGGCGACGAGGAGGCGGGCGTTTCCGCGACCGATGGCGGAACCGCAGGCGACGGCGACGGCGACGGCGACGGCGACGGCGACGGCGACGGCGACGGCGA
>JAAZXR010000083.1 GCA_014240065.1 Myxococcales bacterium | reverse complement strand
GCGACGGCGACGGCGACGGCGACGGCGACGGCGACGGCGACGGCGACGGCGACGAATGTCCACAAGACTCTCGATGCCGCGCGATCCCAGAGGGATGGAATGGCTTCATCGCGTACGCAGACGGTCCCAACGGCTTCGTCTCGAATTGCTCCGAAGCTCCTCACTACCCCTCCGCGTTCGAGATATTCATCGTCTCCCTGGCGGGATGGGCCGACGGATGCAGCGCGTGCAGCTGCGCTCCAGAGCTCGCCACGGACACCTGCGCGGGTCCGTTCAGCTTTGAGGCCTACGCCTCCGAGCTGGAGTGCAACAACCCCTCGAACGCGGAGCCCGTCTTCGCGGGCCTCGTCTCCACATCCTGCGACGGGCCGTTCCCACTCGACGTGCTCGGTTCGACTGTCTCAGGCATCAACGGGAACCTCGAGCCGGGAGAGGCCTTCTTTGACTGGAGCTGCGGTGCCACTCCATTCGATGAGATCACCCTCGGTGATGTTGCCCAAGCCTGCGGTATCGATCCACAGAGCGGAATCGTCGGGGAGTGCGGAGACGGTGTCGTCGCGGCGAGCTGCGTGCTCCCGCCCCCCGAGCAATCGGAGGGCTCCGGATTTCAAGGAGAGATTTGCATCTGGCGCGAGGGCGTCCACACCTGCGAGGGCGATTTCCCACACACGCGGTACCCCTACACCGCGCTCATTGACTCCAGGGATTGCACCCCGTGCAACTGTACCAGCGGGACAGCGGGCACATGTGACGTCGAAGTCGAGATCTTCGCCGACAACAGCTGCGTCGATTCGGTCGGCAACCTTCAGTCCGATGACAGTGAATGCTCCGCGCTTAACTATACGAACGGCGGGATCCCTGACGCCTTCAACGGCTTCTCGCTCCAAGCGGAGGTCCTCGATGTCGATCCCACCGGCGCCGAGTGCATCGCGACGGCCGGCGGCGAGCCCACCCCAGACAGCGACGTATCGCTCACGGACAAAGTCACAGTGTGCTGCGACCAGCAGTGAGACGAGCTTGGCGCTCACCGTAGCTTGGGCGCCGTAAAAGAGCCCTCACCGCGCCAGCGGGAGGGCTCTTGTTGTTGGCTCGACACCTGTCGAACTGTCGCGACCTAGGCCTTCGCCTTGCGGCTGAGGCTCTTGTGCAGGTCCGCCAAGCGACCGTTCGAGTAGGTCTTAAGCTTCGCGATGAAATCCGAATCCTTGGCTTGTCCCTTGAGCTCGGAGATCTTGGTCACGAGGGCGTCACGCCCTCCGAGCGCCTTGACCTCTTCGGCCATGCTCGAGAGGTGCAAGAGCTTGGCGTTGGCCACGTACTTGAGGCGCTTGGCTAGCTCCTCCTTGCTCTCACCTTCATCGAGTTGCAACACGCCGGTCAGCGACTCGATGAGCTTTTCTTTGGAGCCGAATTTTTCTTTGACAATTTGAAGGGGGCTTTGTTTGTTGTTCATGCTGAGTTTCTCCTCGTTGTTCACCACCAACAGCAGCTGGTAGGAGAATGAAGCGGCGACCGTGTCCTCCACGGGCCGCCGCGCAACCTAACAGATCCGAGGGAAAGATCTACCCCCGGAAAAACATGAGCGATCTTAGGACCTTACTTGGCCATGTTCTTGAGCTGTTCGCTGATCGCCTTCAACTCTTCGACGGTCGCGGCCGCCGTCGCTTCGATGGCGTTCCCAACGGCTACCACCTTGACGCTGTCTGCGACGGGCTTGGGCACGCCGACCATGGGCGCGAGTGGAATCACCTGCGCGAGCTGGTCATTGAAGGTCTTGGCGAGCTCGGTCGCGTCCTCGGGCGTCGCGAGTCCGAGGCTGATGGCCACGGCCATCCCGTTGGTGAACTCCAACGACCCAGAGACCGAGGTGGCTTTCTCAAGAGGGCCACCCTTGGTTTCCTCTGCCAGCGCACCCGTCATCTGCGCGGAGACCCAGAGCGGCTTGGACTGATCTGCGTTGGCCAACGGAGCCTTCAACGAGCCCGCGGTGGCGGCCTTCCCCTTGCCGTCGAGGATGGCGACGACATCGGAGGTCCAATTCTTGGACACGCAGGCGAGCACGTCTGCGCTCGCGAGGAAGCAGACCCCCTCGCCGTCGCTGAGGATGAGCGTTTTCTTGCCCGATGTCTCGCCAAGCTTTGCCTCGCCGTTCTCCGGGGGGCTCTTTTCGAGCATGCACTTGAGGTTCGCCTCCACGCCGATCCCCTTGCTGTTGATGGTGACCATGGCGCGATCTTGATCGGCGACGGCGATCAGCAGCTTGGCGTCCTTGCTAGGATCGAGCTTGCAAGCCTCCAAGGCCACCAAAAAGTCTTTCGCTTCCGCCTCTTCGAGCAGCGCGTCTTTGTTTTCAGCGAACAAGGGGGCCGCCATGAGCGGGGCCACATCAACACCAGCGATCGCGACCGCCCCTTCGGGGATCAGCTGAACGGGGTCGACCGCTTTCTTGCCGCAGCCAACGGTCGTCATGAGGAGGAGACCGGCTGTCAGGGACACCAAAGGAGTTCGGGAGCGTTGCATTCGCACCTTATAGGCCCCCGAATCGTGGCGGTCAACGCGCTACAAGCGCTCCTCGTCCGGCTCCGCTGACCTCCAAAAAACGTCGCTCCTCGCCCCCAACGCCAAGGTGCCATGGGGTACCTTGCTGGGCCCATGCCTTGGCGCCAGTTCGAATTCAGAGACAAGATCGTTTTTGTCCGCGTCCTTGACAGCGGCAAGCCCATCGTCAACCGAGGCTTCGTCGAGCTTCGCTACAAGCTCGGGGCGACAAAATCGTACAAGACGGCCCCCGAGAACCTCGAGGAGGTGCCCGAATCTTCGGAGATTTTTCCGGACGAGAAAATGGGTGGGCGGAGCAGCACCGCGCAAGACAGCGCGATCAAGAAAGAGCCCGACACCCCCATCGGCCCGGACTCCGTGGTCATCTACACCGACGGCGCGTGCTCAGGGAACCCTGGCCCTGCCGGCGTGGGCGTCTACGTGATCCGCAAGACCGAGACGGTGGAGATGAGTGAGTTCATCGGCTCCGGCACCAACAACATCGCAGAGCTCGAGGCCATCCGATACGGCCTCAGCGAGCTCTCCGACGACGAGCGCAAGGGACACGTCGTTTTGTACACGGACAGCGGCTGGAGCCTCGGTGTGCTCGTGGGCGGATGGAAAGCCAAGATGAACCTCAAGCATATCGGCGCTGTCCGAGAAGAGATGGACAAGTGCAGCAACCTTGAGCTGCTGAAGGTCAAAGGCCACGCCGGGATCGAAGGCAACGAAGAGGCGGACCGCCTCGCGACCATGGCGGTCCGCGCGGAGCACTCGCGCCGCAAGACCTACCCGCGCCGTTAAATCGGGGCCGCTGCGTCAGCCTATTCGAGCACCGATTCGATCGGCACGCTGCCACCTCGCGCGGTCAAGAGCTCCTTGAGACGCGCGCGCCGGGTCTCGTAGGGGACCTTGAGTCCAGGCTGCACGCCCACGAGATGCTCGAGCCCATCCGCTACAGGATCCGCGAGGTCCATCGCGTGAAGCTCCACGTGAAGATGCGAGATCGCCACCGCCTCCGCGAACAACACCCGACGCACGAGCCCGGGTCCAGACAGGAGCGACGTGCCGATCAAGGGGAGCCGCAGCGAGCGACTCACCGAGATAGGCACCTCCCAGATGCCCGCGTCGGCGATGAACTGGGGCGTCCGCCGCCCCACGAAGCTCCGCACGTTGTCCGCCCTCGACGCCGAGCTTCGGCCACGCATTCGAAACAGCGCCATCGCGCCGAGCTTCGCCGCGTAGTACGGCGGCGACGGGAGCGACGAGCTGTCATATTCGTAGCCCTGGGCCGCCACCTGCATCAGCAAGCGACGGTCATGGGTGTAGCCCGGCGCACGGAACCCGCGCGGCTGCACGCCGAGTTCACGGATGACCGCATCACACCTCGCGATGTCTTCCGCGATGAGCTCGCTACGCCAATCGGTCATCGCGTAGTCGTGCGAGTACGAGTGATTCGCGAGGGCGTGACCGCTGCGCACGAGCTGTTGCAGCAGCCCCGCTCCGCGCCCGCTCCCCCCGATATCACGCTCGAGGTCCCGGCCGATCACGAAGAAGGTCGCGCGCGACGAGGTCTCCTCAAAGAGCGCCGCGAACCTCGGCAAGATCTGCTCCAAGCACACCCCCGCGAGCTCGTCGGAGGGCGCGCCGATTCCCAACACCGCGTGATGACACACGAGATCGTCGAGATCCACGCTCACCAATGTGCTCATGCGTCGTCCTCCGGCGGCTTGGCGGCGACGGGGCGCCGTTCGTCGCTGCGGCGCTCGGGCGTCGCGTGAATCGCCACCATCAGCTGGCCGAGATTTCGCAGCACCTTCGGTACCCGGCGGACGAGGCCGACGGACGGGGCGCGCTTCTCTTCAATCTGGACGGGAATTTCGAGGACCCTGTGGTTGACCCGCTGCGCACGAATCACGAGCTCCGACGCGAAGACATCGTGCTCGACGAGGCACGAGTCCACGACCGCCAAAAGCCGATCCCGCTGGAACGCCTTCAGCCCGTGGGTGTCTGTCCCCTTGAAGCCTAGGGTGAGCCGCAGCACGCCGTTGTAGACCCGCGTCGCGAGCCGACGAAATACGGGCCGGCTGTCGTTGGCGCCCTTCATCGCCTTGGAACCTACCACGAGCTCCGCCACGTCATCGCGCAGCAACGCGACCGCCCGCCGATGAAAGTCGCTGTCACACAGGTCGATCTCCTCGCACACCACGAAGCGCCCCCGCGCCCGCATGATCCCCTCCCGCAGCGCCCCACCGTAGTTCGGGGCGGGGTGAGAGAACATCTGAACCCGAGGCTCCCCGCGGCTGATCGCCGCGCCCAGCGCGACGGTGTCGTCGGAGCTGCCGTTCTCGGCCAAGATGACCTCGAAGTCTTGGGCCACCCCCTCAAGGTCGGCGACGAGTTGCGCCACGGACGACTCGAGAATCTCCGCTTCATTGTAGACGGGGATGACGACGCTCAATTCGGGTCGGCTGCCATCCACACCGACGCTGCTCGTCATCGCGTCGCTCCCTTCGCGCCGTCCACCGCCGCCCACGCGGCGGCTTCCATCCCCTGAATCATGCTGTCTTCCATGGAGTTGTATACCCACGCCCCGTAGCGCCCGCAGCTGTGGATCCCCTTGGAGGAGAGCCACTCGAGGAGCGCGGAGCGGCTCGGCTTCCACGCGTCATCGAACACGACGTACGCGTACTCAATGTCACGCTGCTTCATGAAATCTACGTCCTCCGCCCGAGCGATGGTCCCCATCTGCGCGAGCGCTCGCGCGACTTCAGCCTCGTCGGCCGGCCGCTCTCGATCTTCAAGCTCGACGTACAGCGAACCCCGGCCTCGCGGCGCCATGCTCTCGACGGCGTTCGAGTACACCCCCACACGAAAGAACGGATAGCGCCGCTCGGGCACGTAGACCCAGTGATAGTCCGCCTTGGGCGCCGCCTTGGTCGCCACGTCGAGGTAGCGCCACTTGACCCATCGCAGCGCCCCCGCCGCCTCCAGGATCTCCGCGGGCGCCCCCGGGATCCGCTTGATCAGCTCCGGCAACGGAATGGTCGACACCAGCCGCGACCAGGGCTGCCAATCCGACCCGGCGGAGAGTTTGATGCGACGCCCCTCCACGTCGATCTCTTCGACGTCACTGCCGAACACGCAGGTCCCGTCGGCTCGTGCCTTCACGGCGGCGCCGAGCCTCTCCGGGAGGTGGTCGATTCCACCCGCCTTCGGATACTGGAACTCGACGTTGTATCCGAGCCCCTCTTGGGGCACACCGACCGCGCCCCCGATCACCTGCGCCGCGTTCGGCACCGGGATGTAGCGAGACACCCACTCCGCGGTCAGTTTGTCGGGGTGCATGCCCCACAGCTTCGTGTTGTAGGGCACGAAGAAATGTCTGGAGATCCCCGCCCCAAACCGCGTGCGGGCAAAATCTTCGAAGGTGTGCGCCGGGTTTGCGGCGCCCGTCGCCCCCGCGACCTGCGCCTCCATGAACCCCTCTAGACACTCTTGCACGACCGCCGGAGGCAAGCCGTGGAGATTCGCCTGAAAGGGATAGCGGAGGAGCGCCCCGTGGCTCCACACGTTGGTCTTGCGCCGCACGGAGACAAGATCTCCCCGCGAGAAAAGATTTCGGACGAGCGCTTTGACACGGTCATCTCTCAAGTGCAGCCAATGCCCAGTCACGTCAAAGGTGTGGCCGGCCTCCCTGTGACTGCGCGCTTTCCCTCCGACCACCTGAGATCGCTCCACCAGGACAAATCGACGCCCTTGGAGGTGATAGGCCGCCGACAGGCCCGTGAGGCCCGCGCCGAGAATGAACACCGGCGTCTGAGTCGCAGGATGGGACACGCTCGACACTTGTATCAGGTTCGGGACGGGTAGACAGGAAGATCTAGCGGTTGCAAACTGCGAGTGATGGAGCGGACCAGCATCGGCGGTTATCGTCTCGTGCAGCAAGTCACCACGGGGGGGCCTGGATGCCTCCACTATTTGGCGACCCGCGAAGATGGGCCGGGCGACCCCGCGGAATATTTTGTGAAGGCGCTCATCCCCGGGCAGCCTGAACGCGAAGAGGCCCTCCTGCGCGCCCAGTTTGAGCATGAGACTCAGCTCTTTGAGACGCTCAATCATCCGAACTTCGCGTCGCTGCACGCCTCCGGTGAAGAAGACTCGATCATCTACTACGTCGTGGATCGCGTGATGGGCGTCGACCTCGCGGAGCTTTTGGGACACCGCGAAGGCAACCCTCGCGCGCTCAGCTCCGAGATCGCCGTCTACCTGATGGCCCAAGTGGCGAACGCTGTGGTCGGGCTCCACGGGCTCGAACAGCTCGATGAGCACGGCGCCCCTGACCTCATCGACGCGCTCCATCGCGACATCTGCCCGGCCAATGTGCTCCTCTCCACCGACGGCGACGTCATCCTCGCGGACCTCGGCTCCGCGAGCAGCCGTTGGCTCCCCAAAGAGCTGACTGTGCGCGACGCCGGCGCGAGGGCCTATATGGCGCCCGAGCGGGTCATCGGCGGCGGAGAGGCCACTGTGCAAACCGACCTCTTCGCGCTGGCCGTCATGCTGTGGGAGATCCTCCGGGGCCAGCGATGCCTGCGCGGCGACAACGACATCAGCACGATGGAGAACATCGCCCGCTTCGACATCAGCAACGCCAGCAACAGGGTCACCGGGTTATCGCCGCGCCTCAGCGAGGTGCTGCGCCGCAACCTCGACAAGGATCCGGGGAGGCGCTTCGCGACGAGCCACCAGGTCCTGTCCCGGCTCTCCCAGGCCACCGAGTCAGAGCACGCAGCCCGCGCTCGCATCGAGCTTGGCGAGCTGGTCCAAGCGCGCCTCGACGCGCCCCCCAACTCCTCGGGACGGTGACGCGCTCCGTGTTCGCCGTACTCCGGAGCGAACGACGCCTGCCCGCGCTGCTCTTGGCCTTCGCGTGCACCTTCGCGTTCTTTTTGGAGCGGCCCGCTTGGAACCAAAACTCGCGCCTCGCCCTGACGCGCGCGGTCGTGGAACGAGGCGCCCTGTCCATCGACGACAGCCACCACACGACAGGAGACAAGAGCTTCCGCGACGGATCGCACTACTCCGACAAAGCCCCCGGAGCCTCGTTCCTCGCGGCTCCAGCCTACGCCGCGTTCGCAGGCATGCGGCGCGCGATGGATCTCTCGATGCCAGAGGTGACCGTCGCGCCCCTCGACCCGCTCGACGGTCTCACCGGTCGGGTCCCCTCGCTCGACGCGCTCAAGCCCGGCGACACGCTGTCGTACAACCCGGCCCATCACATCGCGCTGAGCATCTGTGCCCTCGCCTCGTCCGGCCTGCTGACCCTGCTTGGTCTCCTGGCCTTGTACGTGGCTGCGGTCTACCTCGCGGACCAGCGGGTCCCGGGGCGAACGAGCGCCGCGGGCTCCCGTGCAGCCGACGATGACGCGTGGCGACCGTCCGCCGACGCCCGCAGGCTCGGCATCCTCGCGTGCATCATCTACGGCCTGTGCACACCGGCCCTCGCCTACGCCGGCGCGTTCTATGGCCATCAACCGTCCGCAGGCGCGCTGTTCTTCGCGTGGGTAGTCGTTCAGTTCTCCCGCGGAGGCCCGCGCTGGGCCGCGCCCCTCGCCGTGGGCTCCTCGTGCGGGCTCGCGGTCGTCTGCGAGTACCCCTCGGCGGTTCCGGTGCTCTTGTTGCTCGCCTACGCCGCCTGGCTTCGCGGCCCTCGCTTCATGATCGCCGCGGGGCTCGCAGGGATCCCGTGGGCGGTCGCGCTGGCGGGGTACCACACCGCCGCGTTCGGCCACCCTTTCTCGCTCGGGTACGACCATCTCGTTCGATCCGAATTCGCCGACGGCATGGCCGTCCAGTACGGAATCGGCTGGCCGAAGGTCGACGCGCTGTGGGCCATCACCTTCGGCAACTCCAGGGGCCTGTTTTACGCGAGCCCTGTCCTTTTGGTATGCGCCTATGGATGCGTCGCCGCGATTCGGCGGCGACCACGCGGCGAGCGTCCGCTGTGGTGCTTCGTCACCACGACGTGCGCATACTATCTATGCCTCAACGCTGGCTATTATATGTGGAACGGCGGCGCCGCGTTCGGCCCACGCCACTGCTTGCCCATGCTCCCCTTCCTCGTGTGCGGATTCGTCCACGTCGCGCGCCGGATGCCAGGCGTGGTGCTCGCGCTCGCGAGCCTCTCCTTGCTCCACAGCATCGCAGGGGCCTCGGCAGGTCCAGAGCTTCCGGAGTACGACGACCCGATCTGGGGACACGCCATCCCAAGCATCTCGAGAGCCGGACTCGGCGCCGCCTACAATTCGCCGCAGACCTTAGGGAATCTCCTCGGACTCCAAGGATGGTTCGGTCTGCTCCCGCTCGCCGCGCTGTGGATATTGCTCGCTCCCTGGAGGTCCCCGGCCCTCTCGACGCGCGAAAAAGTCCCTGAATGACTGGACCAATGAAGATATTTCGCGCGATGGACGTTCAAGGAGCTTCATTTTTGCGCGATACTTGAGGGGTGCCCTCGTCGATCTCTACAGACACATCCTGGGCTGCCATCGTGGACGAGCTCGCCATCCGAGACGGCGTCACGCTCTCGCTGATCTACGTGCACCTGGCGGGCATCCACGAGATACAAGACGCCAGCCGGCACGCCTCCATCATCGACGTCGCGCAAAAGACGGCGGGCTCTCTCCTTCGCGCCCAAGGGTTCGAGGGCCTCGTACGACCGACGTCCGCAGACGATGTGATGGTCATCATGAAGGCCCCCGCGGGATACGTCGCGGGAACCTTCCCCCGCGCACTCGAAGTCGAGCTTCGTCGGAGTCTTGATGGTCTCGCGCAAATTTTGCCACACACCCACGAACGCGCGCTGGCCTACTGCGTGAGCGAAGAGACGATCGTGATCGACAGCCTGTCCATGGTCCCGCATCGCCTCGCGCGCCTCCTCAAGGCTACCCAAATGAGAGCGTGGGGGACGGAGACCGTGAGCCGAATGAAAGAGGGCGCTCTGCTTAACCGAGCCATCTCCTCGCAAGCGTTTCAATTTCACTTTCAACCGATCGTAGACGTCCGCGCGGGGAGCGTCATCGCCTACGAGGCGCTGTGCAGAGGGACCCTCCCGGAGTTTCGATTCCCAGACAAGATTTTCTCGACCGCGGAGGAGTTTGATCGCGTTTGGGATCTTGGGCACGTGCTCCGAAACGTCGCCGGTGAGGCTTCGTCCGACCTGCACAACTCTGCGCAACGTGGGTGCAAGATGTTCCTCAACATTCACCCACGCGACATCGCCGATCCTTCCTTTGAACGGCAGATGATCGACGGTCCCATCGCCGAACACGCGTCGAGCATCGTCCTCGAGCTCACCGAGCGCGCCGCGATCGTGGACTACCGCAACCTCCGGCAGCTGCTCAGCCGACTGAGAAATCGCGGTTATCGTGTCGCCATCGACGACCTCGGCTCCGGCTACGCAGGTCTCACGGCCCTCGCCGAGATCGAACCGGAGTTCATCAAGTTCGACATGGGCCTGGTACGAGACCTCCACCGCCGCCCCGTCAAACAGCGCCTCATCGAGCGCATCTCCGGGTTCGCGAACGAGATGAACGCGACCACGATCTCGGAGGGTGTGGAGACGGCGGAGGAGCGAGACGCGCTCTTGTGCTGCGGGAGCACCATCATGCAGGGCTATTTTTTCGCGAAGCCCGCGCCGGAGTTTGTCACGCTCCGCCCGGGGGACGTCGTCGGGTAGGCCCCCCCGAACGACCCGACCATTCCCACGGGAGCGCCGTCACGATTGATCCGCCAACCCGCGATGCTGGGGCCAACGCGCATCGCGGTGAGCCCACCGAGAGGCCCGAGAGGACCGCGACCCGCGCGATCTTGTCGTTCAGGGGCGTCCCATCGGGGATCTCCGAACGAAGACTCCCAATTCGCCCATTCGGGGCCACACCGCCGACAACGGAGATCCGCATGCCCCACTGAGATCCGATCCCGCCGTGAACGTGTCTCTCCTCTCAAGGGCTACCGCATCGAGTTCTTGACGCGACAGTGTGATAGTCGGCACACTTCCCCCATGCGCACCTTGACCCTAGCTTCTCTGGCGTTCGTATTTGGCGTGTCCATGACTTCCTGCGCGAAGGACGACGACGCGTCCTCCACCAACGCCTTCATGGACATGGGCGACAGCGATACGAGCGGCGGCGGTACGGCTGCCGACGCCGACGCCGACGCTTCGGGGACGAGCGGCGCCTCTGCGGATGGCGGCGCGGACATCCCCAACGATGACAGCGGCGAGTCTTCGTCCTCGGGGAGCACCGAAGGTGGCAACCCCGGCTGCGGCGACGGCATGATCACCTCCCCAGAGCAATGCGACGGCGACGACCTCGACGGATACACCTGCGAGACCCTCGGGTACACCGGAGGCGGACAGCTCGCATGTGACCCCGTCACGTGCACCCTCGACACGTCGAACTGCATCCCGGGCTCCGGCGGCACCAACAGCACCTCTGGAATGTAGTCGGGTCCGGCGGGAAAACCCTCCCGCGGTCTCCGGATCCAAAGAGGCGTCCACCGGGCGCCTCTCGTCATTCTTGGCGGGCGATTCCATCCTCCGAACCCGTGGGGTTCGCGACCTCCGTCCCATCATTCCATTTCGCGCTCCTCGCGCCACGGCCGCCCCCCCACCAGATCATCCAACACGCGCGTTCTTCGTTTCCAAACGCAGAGGCCGGGGGTAGGCTGCGCGCCATGGCCGGCAAGGGCAACGACAAGCGCGGAGGCAAGATCACCACCCGGGAGCAAGACTACCCGCAGTGGTACCAAGATATTATTCGGGAGGGGGACCTCGCGGAGCCCGCCAAGGTGGTCAAAGGGTGCATGGTCATCAAGCCCCACGGCTACGCCGTGTGGGAGAAGATCCAGCGCGACCTCGACGGTCGCTTCAAGGCGACGGGCCACAAGAACGCATACTTTCCGCTCCTCGTCCCGCAGAGCTTCATCACCAAGGAGGCCGAGCACGTCGAGGGCTTCGCCCCAGAGCTCGCCGTGGTCACTCACGCCGGCGGGCAAAAGCTCGAAGAGCCCTACGTGGTGCGACCGACGAGCGAGACGATCATCGGCCACTTCTTCGCCAAGTGGATCGACAGCCACCGGGACCTCCCGATGCTCGTGAACCAGTGGGCCAACGTGATGCGGTGGGAACTCCGCACCCGCATGTTCCTCCGCACCACGGAATTCCTCTGGCAAGAAGGGCACACCGCCCACGCGAACCACGCCGAGGCCAAAGAAGAGGTCCGCCGCATGCTCGACACGTATGGCGAATTTTGTGAGGAGATCCTCGCGATGCCCGTGATTCGTGGCGTCAAGACCGAGAGCGAGAAGTTTGCAGGCGCCGTACAAAGCCAATGCATCGAGGCGTTGATGCAAGATGGGAAGGCGCTCCAGGCCGGCACCAGCCACGACTTGGGACAAAACTTTGGGCGCGCATTCGACGTGCGCTTCCAAAACGAAGGAGGAGAGCTTGAGTACGTGTGGCAGACCTCGTGGGGCGTCAGCACCCGCTTGATCGGAGGGCTCATCATGACGCACTCCGACGACGACGGGCTGATCCTCCCGCCCCGCGTCGCGCCGATCCACGCGGTCATCGTTCCCATCTTCAAAAACGACGAGCAGCGCGCCGCCGTGATGGAGGCCGCCGCACGGATCAAGACGGCGCTACAGCGCGTGGACATCGCCAACGACGACAGCCCGTACCGAGATTTTTTGGCGGTCGAAGTCGATGATCGCGACATGCGGCCCGGGGCAAAATATTACGAGTGGGAGCGCAAGGGCGTGCCGATGCGCATCGAGCTTGGCCCCCGCGATCTCGAGAAGGGCCAAGTGTGCGTGAAAATGCGCCTCGGCACGGCCGCGGGCGAAGGCAAAGAGTTCTTGCCCGAGGAGGAATTTATCTCGGGGGTCCGAACTCGCTTGCGCACCTTCCAAGACGCCCTGTTGGAGCGGGCCCGGGCCCGCTTGGCCGACCAGACGGTGACCCTCGACGACTGGGAGCAGTTCAAGTCGACATTCAAGGGGGACAAGAGCCAATTTGCGTGGTGCCACTGGGACGGCACGGCCGAGACCGAGGCCAAGATCAAGGAGGAGACCAAGGTCACCATCCGCTGCATCCCTCTCCCCGGTCAGGGACCGGCGGCCGAAGACGGCACCTGCATCTTCTCCGGAAAACCGTCCAAGGGCCGCGTGCTCATGGCGAAAGCGTACTGAGTGGAACGCGGCCTCGACCCTCGAATTGCCAAGGGGCTCGCCCGGGCACGGCGCGCGAACGAGACCGCCGAAGTAAAATGGCGCGGGCGGCCGACCGACAATGACGAGCTTGACGACCTGCCGCGACTCGCGAGCGACGCCCTCGCGCACCTCGACGCGGGGAGGTGGGAGGATGCCGTCGCGCTGTGTGAGGAGATCTTCTCCCTGGAGTCGACCGGCGCATGCGCCGCTATTTGGACTCCCTTCGCGCTGGCTGCCTCGGAAGCGGCACAAGTCGCCATCGCCGTGGGATGAACACCGGCCACGCGTCCTGTATTGTTGGGCTTCCGTCACACGGTCGAAACCATAGGTCCGGCATCCCGCTTGTAGATTCCGCTCCCATTCGTCCGACGGATTAATACCCCCGTAGTTGAACGAGAGGCGGACCCTCGGTTCGCCCTAGGACCCTCACAATGCGCGCGCTTCGTTACTTACTCGCACTGTCTCTTTGTTTCGCCGGATGCTCCACGGGCTCGGACGAGCTGCTCTCGACCAACGGCGAAGACAACGCCAGCAACGACATCGGGAACACCTTTGAAGACGGCGGCTCGTATACGAGCGACAGCGCCGAGTCGGGCTCTGCCACAGATGGCATGAGCGACACCGGCACCGACACCGGCACCGACACCGGCGGCATGGGTGAATGCGGCGACGGCGTGATCGACGACGGCGAAGAATGCGACGACGGTTCGCTCAACAACGACGGCGCCGCCTGCACCAGCGACTGCCAGCTCGCGCGCTGCGGCGACGGCCTCGTTCACGCTGGGGTCGAAGAGTGCGACGACGCCAACGAGGTAGAGACCGACACCTGCACCTCGCAGTGCCTGCTGCCCGCCTGCGGTGACGGGTTCATCCAGCCGATCATCGGGGAGCAATGTGACGACGGCGATCTCAACGGCCCCGAACAACCATGTACGGACGCGTGCCTCCCCAACGTCTGCGGCGATGGTGGTCAAGGCCCCATGGAGGGCTGCGACGACGGCAACAACGACCCCGGCGACGGCTGCAGCGCGACCTGCGTCCCGGAGGCGTGCGGCAACGGCATTCAAGACCCGGGCGAGTCCTGTGACGACGGCGCCAACGGCGACAACGACGACGGCTGCACCGACATCTGCACCCTCCCCTTGTGCGGCGATGGGTTCAGCCAACCCACGACCAACGGTGAGGGATGTGACGACGGGCCGCTCAACGGCGACGACGGCGACTGCACCGCGGCGTGCCAACCCGCGAGCTGCGGCGACGGCCTCGTGTGGAACACCGGCAACGGCGCTGAGGAGTGCGACGAGGCCGCCAACAACAACGACAACAGCGACTGCACCGACGGATGCCAGGAGGCGGTCTGCGGCGACGGATTCGTGTGGAACTTGGGCACGGGTGGCGAGCAATGTGACGACGGCCCCGCAAACGCCGACAACGCCGACTGCACCGGGGCCTGCGTCCTCGCGGTCTGCGGCGATGGCCTGCTGTGGAACACGGGCGCCGGCACGGAAGAGTGCGACAACGGGCTCAACAACGGACCCGGTCAAAACTGCCTCGACACCTGCAAGCTCAACGCCTGCGGCGACGGCGACAAAGGGCCGAGCGAGGCCTGCGACGACGGCAACACCGACCCCGGTGACGGCTGCTCCCCCATCTGCACGCTCGAGAGCTGTGGAAACCAGATCGTCGAGGCGGGCGAGGACTGCGACGACGGCAACACCGACGAAGATGACGGCTGCACCTCCGCGTGCGCCTTCGCGGCCTGCGGTGACGGATATCTCCAACCTTCCCTCGGCGAGGAGTGCGACCTCGCCGCCAACAACAACAACAACGGCGACTGCACCGACCTTTGCACCGACGCGGTCTGCGGAGACGGAAAGGTGTGGAACCTCGGCGGCGGGACCGAGGAGTGCGACGAAGGTGCAGCCAACAACGGCCCCGGCCAGGCCTGCCTCGCGGACTGCACCCCGGACTGTCTCCTCAACGAGTGCGGAGACGGCTACGAGTACACCTCGGGCGGCGAAGCCTGCGACGACGGCGTCAACAACAGCGACGCCGGGGCGTGCACCCTCGCCTGCGCCGCCGCGACATGCGGCGACGGACTCACCTGGGACGTCAACGGCGGCACCGAAGAGTGCGACGACGGCCAAGGCAACAACGGCCCCGGCAAGCTGTGCCTCGGCGACTGCACGCTCAACGTGTGCGGCGACGGCGATCAGAGCCCCTCCGAGGCCTGCGACGACGGCGACACGATCTCCGGCGACGGCTGCAGCAGCGACTGCGACCTAGAGGGTTGCGGGAACGGGGTCCCCGACGTGGGCGAGGCCTGTGACGACGGCAACCAAGACAACGACGACGGCTGCACCGTCAACTGCACCCTGCCCACCTGCGGCGACGGCTTCACCCAGTCGAGCTTGAGCGAGACCTGCGACGACGGGGGCGCCAACGGTGCGGACGCCCCCTGCACCCCAGATTGCCTGGTCAACACCTGCGGCGACGGGTACGCGCACCTCTCGGGCCCCGAGGAGTGCGACGAAGGCACGAACAACAACGACAACGCCAACTGCACCTCCGCGTGCGCGCTCGCCGAGTGCGGCGACGGGCTCACCTACAACCTCGGCGCCGGGACCGTCGTCGCACTCCTCCGTCCCCGTGCCCTGGTTGTGAATGAGG
>JAAZXR010000082.1 GCA_014240065.1 Myxococcales bacterium | reverse complement strand
GGGGCGGCGGCCTTGGGGGCGGCGGCCTTGGGGGCGGCGGCCTTGGGGGCGGCCTTGGGGGCGGCGGCGGCCTCGGGGGCGGCGGCGTTGGGGGGGGCGGCGGCGTTGGGGGGGGCGGCGTCTGGCAAGTCGACGTCGCCGAGTCGTGACATCAACAGGTCGCCGAGGCTCCCGAGCCCTTTGCCGCCCTTGGGGCCGCTCGCGGAGGCTTGGAAGGCCTCGTATTCCGCGCGCGCCTGGATCTCCGCGACTTTCTTGATGGAGAATCGCAGGCGGCCATTCGGATCTTCGCCGAGGTGTGCGACTTGGATCTCGGTGCCTGTGGGGAACGCTCGGCGCGGGTCTCCTCCCGGGGGCAAGTCCAGCTCTCGGTTGGCGACGAGCCCCTGACCCAGATCGGTCTGCACGAAGACGCCAAAGTTCTCGACGCCAGTGACCGTTCCGGGCACGACCTTGGCCCTGTTTTGGCCCGCGCGGCGCGGCGCGGCAGCGCGGTCGGAGGTGCGCATGGAGAGCTTGATCCGCGGTCGGTCCTTCGAGCCGGGCGCGGCGTGCTCCACCGCGAGCACCTTGACTCGGACCACCTCACCCACGGAGACCACGTCCGCGACCTGATCCACGCGACCTTCGCCTAGCTCCGAGACGTGGACCAGCCCTTCGATCCCTCCGATGTCGACGAAGGCGCCAAATGGTTTGAGCGAGGACACAGTGCCCTCGACGATCGCACCTTCGGCCAACCCCGCGAGGAGCTCCTCCGCTTGCTCAAGCCGCGCCGCTTCGAGCAGGGCGCGCCGCGAGACCACGACGCTGCGGCCATTGTCCCGGACCTCGAGCACCTTCACCTGCATCGACTGGCCTTCGTAGATCGTGAGGTCCTCCGTGTAGGTTCGATCCACCTGCGACGCTGGACAGAACGCACGAACACCGGACAAGTCGATCTCCAGGCCGGCCTTCACCGCCTTGCGGACCACCCCCTCTACGGGCACGCCTGAATCCCTCGCCATCTCCAGCGCGGAGGCGTCGATGCCTTGACCTCGTGAGAGCGACATGACGAGCGTGGGGCGATCTCCGCCGCGGGCGACGGTCGCGCGGATGGAATCGCCGACCTTGACGGTGAGCGCGCCATCGGCGTCGGTGAGCTCGCCGCGGTCGATCTCGGCCTCGCTGCGCGTGCCGACATCAACGAAGATCGTGGTCTCACTGATCTGCACGATGACACCGTCGGCCGGGCTCCCCACCTTGATGGGGCTCGACCGCTCGCGCGTGGAGAAGGACGCGTCGAGCATGCTTGCGAAATCTTCGTCGGGAGCCGTCATGGGGCGGCAGCTTCGCAACGTGGGCGGGCTTGGGCAAGCACTATCGGCGCGCCCACGCCAACACGGCGCCGAAGATCGGGCAAAGCTCAGCCGATCGGCATAGAACGGTCGAATTTGGCCGAGTTGGTGGCGGGCCCGGCCAGCATCGCAGGCGCGCGGGTGCGTCCTTGTGAGGGGCGGGGACGGGTCGTCGCGCCCGGGTCATGGCCGTTTTTTGGGGGCGCTCGGTTCGCGTCGCCTCCGAGAATCTGCGCGGTGCAGAGGGATCCTATCGCTCGCCGCTGGCCACGGGCCGGAGGTCCGGGAGCAGCGGCATCGACTCCGACGGGCTCTTGGGCTGCCACATCTGCATGACCTCCACGAACCCCTCCTTGCGCACCTTGATCTCGTGCTTCTTTTGATCTCCGAGGGGTACGTTGATGTAGCACGGAGTTTGGCACTGGAGCACGCCGTCGAGCAACACGCTGGCGCCCTTCACGTTGGTCTTCACGTAGGCGCGGTTGCTCGGGAGCTTGCGAACTTCGGTCGGCGCCTCTTTGACTGGCTCGGCGTCGCCGTCACCGAGGAAGGACTTCGCGCCGAGGCCCAGCGCGAGCACCAGAAACAACCCCCCGCCGACGGGAACGATCCATGACGACATCGGACGCTGGGGCATCTCTCCGATCGTGGTGGGGCCGGTCGTGATGTGGAGTCGGCCGTCGCTGCGGGCCTTGTTCCGACCGGTGGTCTCCGCGGGTTTCGCGAGCGGCTGCGCGGGCCCCGTGTCGCCCTCCTGCTTGGCGCGTACAGCACCGATGCACTGACCGATCAGCTCGGCGAAGCGACCGCAGGTCTGGATGCGCTTCGTCCGATCCTTGCGCAGCGCTTTTTGGAGCAGCTCAATGGAGGGACGTGAGGAGTGGCGCGGAAGCGGGAGCTTGGATCGCACATGCTTGAGCATGGTGGCCATGGGAGATTCCGCCGAGAACGGCGGCTTGCCCTCCAGCATCTCGAAGAGGATGCATCCCAAGGAGTAGATGTCCGTGCGGTGGTCCAGCGCCTGTCCGTTGCACTGCTCGGGCGACATATACTGCGGGGTGCCGAAGACCTCGCCCGCTTGGGTGAGTCTTGAGGCGTCGAGTCCGCCGGCGATGCCGAAGTCGAGCACCTTGACTACCTTGGACACTCCGACCGTTTCGATAAAGATATTGTCGGGCTTGAGGTCGCGGTGGAAGATGCCGTGTTCGTGGGCCTCGCTCAGGCTCTCGGCGATCTGCCGCGCGTACTGGAGGGCCAGCTTCTCGGGGACGCGGCCGCGCTCCATGAGGTCCGCGAGGCTCTCTCCTTGCAGCAGCTCCATGACCATATATGGGCGGCCGGTCTCTGTCTCACCGTGTTCGAAGACGCGGATGGTGGACGGGTGTCGAAGCTGCGTCGTCACCTCCATCTCACGGCGGAACCGCGTGATGAACTTCCGGTCTGCGAGGGACTCCGAGCGGACGAGCTTGATGGCGACGTTGCGATCTACCTGGCGGTCGTAGGCCTCGTACACCACGCCCATGCCGCCTTCACCGATGACCCGAGTGACCTCATAGCGGCCATTGATCGTGCGTCCGACCTCCGCCTCGATCACCATCTCGATGCTCGAGCCTGAGGCGTCAGGCGGATGGGGATTCGTCCCCGGCGGTGTCGGGACACCCTTGACCTCCTGAGTCTTGACAGAGGAGCGCGGCGTGGGAGGCTTGGACATCGGGGGACCTTAGGGGGGCGCGCGGTACGACGGCGCGCCCCCGCATCTTACCTGGGGAGGCGGACTCCGCAAACTCTGCGTTGCATCCGGGGCGCTGTTTCTCATGGCTGCTCCTGCGAGCGTCGACGGGCCGGCCAATGTGGGCTCACGGGTGCTCAGCGCGCGCTTGACGCAATTGCTGGCGCGTCCTCCACAGAGCGGTTCACCAGCGTTGACGCTCCCCGTCGCGCGGCGTAATTGGAGGCTCACCGCCTCCAAACGCGCGTTGAGCGTTGTTTGGCAGCCGGCGGTACGTCACGGGTAGTTTCGCGCTACCACTGTTGACGAGATTCGCTGCGTCCATTTGAGGGATCCCACGTCCATGAACAAGCCCGTCGCTCCCCACCTTCAAGCGCCTTACCAGCCCACGCATCACGTCCGGATCGTGACCGCAGCGTCGCTATTTGACGGACACGACGCGGCGATCAATGTGATGAGACGAATCCTCCAGTCGACGGGGGCCGAGGTGATCCACCTTGGGCACAATCGATCGGTTCGGGAGATCGTCGAGTGCGCCATTCAAGAGGACGCGCAGGCCATCGCGCTCACGTCGTACCAGGGCGGCCACGTGGAGTACCTGAAGTTCATGGTGGATCTGTTGCGCGAGCGCGGGAGCCTGACGAAGGTGTTCGCCGGTGGCGGGGGCACGATTCTCCCGACCGAGGTGGAGGCGCTGCACGCTCACGGCGTCACGAAGATTTATACGCCGGATGACGGGCGCACCATGGGGCTCCAGGGGATGATCAACCATCTGATGGAGTCCTCCGACTTCCCCACCGCCGCGCCAGCGGCCTTGCCTGGACTCCTCGATCAGATCTCAACGCGTGAGCCTCAGGTGCTCGGACGCCTGATCACGTTGGCGGAGACGCACCCCGATCTTGGCGATGAGATTCGGGCTCACACGACCTCGCTCACCGAGGGGCGCGTGGTGCCGGTGCTCGGGATCACGGGCACCGGCGGCGCCGGAAAGTCCTCGCTCGTCGACGAGCTCGTGCGGCGATACCTCCTCGACTTTCCCGAGAAGACATTGGCGGTGATCTCCGTGGACCCGTCCAAACGTAAGTCCGGCGGGGCCCTGCTCGGTGACCGGATCCGGATGAACTCCGTCGACGACGCGCGGGTGTATATGCGGTCGCTCGCGACGCGGCAGTCCAATTTGGCGCTGTCCCGTTACGTGCGCGAGTCCATCGACATCTGCCGCGCCGCGGGCTTCGACCTGGTGATCGTGGAGACCTCGGGGATCGGACAGAGTGACACCGAGATCACGGAGCACGCCGACACGTCGCTGTACGTGATGACCTCGGAGTACGGCGCGCAGACGCAGCTAGAGAAGATCGACATGCTCGACTTCGCGGACGTCATCGCGATCAACAAGTTCGACAAGCGCGGCGCACTCGACGCCCTGCGTGACGTGCGAAAGCAGTACCGCCGCAATCATCAGCGCTTCGAGGCCCCCGACGAGGAGCTGCCGATTTTCGGGACCATCGCCTCTCAGTTCTCGGATCCAGGCACGACGCGGCTGTATCGCGCCGTGATCGACGCGGTGGTCGCCAAGACCGGGGCGGCGCTCGACTCCTCGGCGGAGGTGGTGGACGAAGAGAGCGAGAAAGTGTGGGTGATCCCGCCGGCGCGGACGAGGTACCTGGCGGAGATCGCGGAGACCTGCGAGGGCGCCGACGCGACCATCGCCCGACAGGCACAGCTCGCGCGCTCGATGTATGCCCTGTTTGAGACTGTCTGCTTGTTGCGCGGAGAGGTGGAGACGCGCCCCGAGGGGGGAGGGTCGTCAAAGGCCCCCAGCTTGGCGGCGACGGTCTCGCCCCGTGATGGTGATTCGGCGGAGGTGCTCGCGCTGATCCGGCGTTATGAGGAGCAGCGGGGGCGGCTCGATCACGCGTCGCGGACGTCCTTGGAGGCGTGGCGAGACCTGGCAGACAGCTACGAGGGAGACGAGCTCAGCTATACGGTGCGCGGCAAAGAGATCCGTCAGCCGCTCACGTCGACGTCGCTCTCTGGCACCGCGATCCCGCGGGTCTGCGTACCGCGCTATCACGACTGGGGAGACGTGTTGCGCTGGCGCATGCGAGAGAACGTCCCTGGTCAATACCCGTACACCGCCGGCGTCTTTCCGCTCAAGCGCGCCGGAGAAGACCCCGCCCGCATGTTCGCCGGGGAGGGCGGCCCCGAGCGCACCAACAAGCGCTTTCACTACTTGTCGAGGGGGATGCCCGCCAAGCGGCTCTCCACGGCCTTCGACTCTGTGACGCTGTATGGCGAAGACCCCGACGACCGCCCCGACATCTACGGGAAGATCGGCAACTCGGGTGTCAGCGTCGCCAACGTCGACGACGCGAAGAAACTGTACTCGGGCTTCGACCTCTCTGACCCACGGACCTCGGTGTCGATGACGATCAACGGGCCTGCGCCGATGCTGCTGGCCTTCTTCCTCAACGCCGCCGTCGATCAGCAGTGTGAGCGCTACATCCAGGCCCAAGGGCTCGAGGAGAAGGTCGAGGAGGTGTTCCGCGCGCGCTACGACGCTCGCGGCGTCGACCGACCCCGATATGCGGGCGAATTGCCCGAGGGCAACGACGGGCTCGGCCTGCTGCTCCTCGGGCTCTCAGGCGCCGACGTGCTCGCGCCAGAGGACTATGAGCGGATCAAGGCGGACACGCTCAAGCAGGTGCGAGGGACGGTCCAGGCCGACATCCTCAAAGAGGACCAAGCTCAGAACACCTGCATTTTCTCCACGGAGTTCGCCCTCCGGATGCAAGGCGACATCCAGCAGTTTTTTATTGAGCGGGCGGTGCGGAATTTCTACTCCGTATCGATCAGCGGCTACCACATCGCCGAGGCCGGCGCGAACCCCATCACGCAGCTCGCGTTCACGCTGTCCAACGGGTTCACATTTGTCGAGTACTACTTGTCCCGCGGGATGCGGATCGACGATTTTGCGCCGAACCTGTCGTTCTTCTTCTCCAACGGGCTCGATCCCGAGTACTCGGTGATCGGCAGGGTCGCGCGGCGGATCTGGGCGCGCGCGATGTGCGAGAAGTATGGGGGCAACGAGCGCAGCCAGAAGCTGAAGTATCATATTCAGACCTCGGGACGTTCGCTCCACGCCCAAGAGATCGCCTTCAATGACATCCGCACCACGCTCCAAGCGCTGTACGCGTTAAACGACAACTGCAACTCGTTGCACACCAACGCCTACGATGAGGCGATCACGACGCCGACGGAGGAGAGCGTCCGTCGGGCGCTGGCGATTCAGCTCGTCATCAACAAGGAGCTCGGGCTCTCGAAGAACGAGAACCCCCTCCAGGGGGCGTTCATCATCGAGCGCCTCACGGATTTGGTGGAGGCCAAAGTGCTCGAGGAGTTTCGGCGGATCTCGGAGCGCGGTGGCGTCCTCGGCGCGATGGAGCGGATGTATCAACGCTCAAAAATCCAAGAGGAATCGCTCGAGTACGAGCGCCGCAAACACAGCGGAGACCTGCCGATCATCGGGGTCAACACCTTCCTCGGTGAGGGAGGCTCACCCACGATCATCCCGGATGAGGTCATCCGCTCCACCGAGACGGAGAAAACGTTCGCGATCGCGAGCCGAGACGCCTTCATCGCCCGGAACGCGGAGCGCTCGACCGCGCAGGTCGAGGAGCTTCAGCGCGTCGCGTTGGCGCACGGAAATATCTTCACGGCGCTCATGAGCGCCGCGCAGTCGTGCACCCTCGGGCAGATGTCGAACGCGCTCTACAGCGTAGGCGGACAGTACCGCCGCAATATGTGAGGGCCGCCGCTAGCCGTCGAGGAGCGCTTGGATCGCGGTGCGCAAATCGTTGGGGGTAAACGGTTTTTGGAGGAACCCTGAGATGATCCCCTCCTCGATATTGGAGGTCGCGGTGGCGGCTTCGTATCCGGAGCTGATCATGATCTTCACGTTCGGGTCGAGCGCCCGGATCTGCCGAGCGGCGTCGGTACCTGAGAGTCGGGGCATCGTGATGTCCAGGATGACCGCGTCGATGGCGCCTTCGTGCGCCTTGAACGCGTCGACGGCAGCCTGACCATCTTCCGCGGGGATCACCAGGAATCCCGACCGCTTGAGGATCCGCTGGACGACTCGCAGCACGGGCGCTTCGTCATCTCCCACGAGGATCGTTCCACGCGCTTGCTCCTGGTCTTCCACGCTGCGGAGGATACCCGAACGGAGGGCGCGTCGATACCACTCGGACTCGGGCTACACGGCCCCATTGTCGAGCAGCGAGCGCACTGCGCGCAGAAGGTCTGCTTGGCTGAAGACCTTCTGGATGAACGCAGAGTTTGGACCATCCGGGAGGTCTTGCAGCATCTCTTCTTCGGCGTAGCCGGAGACGAAGAGCACCCTCAGACGCGGATGCGCTTCGCGCAGGTTCGCGGCGAGCTCGGCCCCCGTCCCATGCGGCATCACGATGTCGGTGATCAAGAGGCTGATCGGCTCGGGATGGAGCGCGGACGCCTTGATCGCCTCCACAGGATCCGCGCAGCAGATCACGTTGTATCCGTAGCGGCGAAGGCCGGCAGCGACCAAGGTGCGCAAGGAGGCCTCGTCCTCGGCGAGCAGGATGGTCTCGGTGCCTTCAAAATTAACCGCGGCATCTTCTCGCGCGCTTGATGAGGCGCTCGATCGAACGACGGGGGGGAAGACAATCTGGATGGTCGTCCCCTCTCCGGAGCATGGGAGGAGGGACGTCTCGGCGTCGAGCCGGTCGCAGGCGGCGAGCACCTCTTCGAGATTCAGCTGTCTGGCCAGCTTCGCCCGGCGGGCGGCGTCTTCGTTGAAATGCGAGATCATCTCGCTGGAGGCGTCGACTCCGTTGTCAAAGGCGACGAGCGCCGCGTGCGGCGTTCCATCGATCGTGACAGACTTGGTGGAGAATTGGAGGAGTCCCGCTTGTGTCCCTCGCTCCTTCCCGCGCACGGCGAGGACGGCGATGAGATGCTCCACATGGCCGGGATCCACGTTGGCCGCCGGCAAATCATCCGCGTATTCGAAGCCAAGCTCGATGCTGGCGGGAACCAATCTGCGCAGCATCCGGTTGAGGTCACGCAGCACCTGCCCCACGTCGAGTTGGATGCTGTCGGCGTCCTTCCGCCTGCTGAACACGAGCAGCTGTCGGGTCAGCCCTGCGGCGCGCTGCGCGGCGCGGTCGAGATCTTCGATCGTACCTTGCTCCTCGTGATCTGAGGGCAAGGCATCTTGCAAGATGAACGCGAGCCCGCGGATCACGGTCAGGATGTTGTTGAAGTCGTGGCTCACGCCAGAGGCGAGCCTGCCGATCGCCTCCAGTTTCTGTGAGTGAAGCAGCTGCTGTTGCAGCGCCTGGCGGGCGGACAGGTCATGATAGGTGACCACGACCACAGGCGCGCCGATGATCTCGACGCGTTGCATCCGAATTTCGACGGGGATCGTCGCCCCGTTGACCAGCTGCAGCTTGCTCTCGAAGTCGACGGTGCCACGAGCGCGGGTGTGTTGAAACATCTCCGCCGCGTGCGCGCGCAGATAGTCGTCGTGGAGCTCCTCACCCCGGCGTCCGATGAAGGTCTCCCGCGGGACGCCCAAGACGTCGCAGAGCGGCTCATTGACCTCAAGGATCGTGCCGTCAAGCTCGTGAATCGAGATTCCGTCGGAGGCCCCATTGAACAGCGCCTCGAACTTCGCTTCGAGCCCGCGTCGGGCATTCCGTACCTGGTGGAGCTCGCCGGTGCGCTCGAGCCCTTCGATGACGAATTTGGAGTTGTCGACCGTGACCAGCCTTGCGGAGTAGCGGACGTGGCACGTGGAGCCATCGAGTCGATGCATGCGGGCCTCCAGATCGCTCACGGAGCGGCTCCGCTTGAGCTTCTCAAAGATCTGCGCCTGGATCGCGGGGTCGTCGTCCCAAATCGCGAGTTCGGACAGCTCTCTGCCTTCAAAGTCAGAGGGCTTCCCCCCCAACACGGCCGCGAAGGCGTCGTTCACCGCCGCATATTTCTCACCGTTTTGATGGAGCGCGGCGCACGGCGTCGGGGACGCTCGTATGAATCCCTCGAGCGAGAGTGTGGCGTCCCCGCCCGCGATGCCGTCTGCGCCTGCCATCCGTCTGCGAATTTCTAGCACTAACCCGCCCAGAAAGGGCCACGATTCGGTGTTTTGTCCTCGACCGTGGGAGCGCTAGATTCGCGCGCAGGGGCGACACATGGGGGATGGTCGGCGCGGTTTCCGAGGTGGCGATGCCGTGGTACACGGTTCTGAGTGCGAGTTGTGCTCGAAAACCACGGGTGCCGCGCCAATCAGGCGGACGGAGATGGCCTGAGAGAGGAGCTGTCGTCGCGGGGCTACCTGTTCGAGCGCGATGGAGGGCAGGCCGAGGTGGCGATTGTCAACGGGTGTGCGATCACCCACCGCGCGGTCGCAGACGCGCGCGCGGCGATCCGCAGCCATCAGCGGCGAGGGCGGAGGGTTGTCGTGACCGGTTGTGTCGCGAACGCGGAGGCGGACGCGCTCGCGAGACTCGACGGGGTCGAGCTGGTGCTAGGGACGGAGCACCGGGACGACTTTGGGGAGCGGTTTCATCGGCACGTTCAACGTGCGCTGCCTGGGGCGCCCCTCGTCGCCGCGGAGTCGTTGGTGCGTCGACGACCGACGGCGGTGGGGGCGTTCGGCTTGCCCCGGGAACGGGCTCGCGCGTTTTTGAAGATTCAAGACGGCTGCAACTACCGGTGCGCTTTTTGCATCGTCCCGCAGGTGCGGGGTCGCTCGCGGAGCGTCCCGCTCGCCGAGGTGATCGATCGACTTGACCTCGCCGTGGCCGCTGGCGTGCGAGAGGTGGTGCTCACGGGGATTCACATCGGGACGTGGGGATGGGACGCGGGGATTCGACCAGGGCTGGTGCACCTGCTGCGTGAGCTCCTCCCGAGAATGGGCCAGACTCGGGTGCGCTTGGGGACGCTCGATCCGCAGGAGGCCTCGCCGGAGTTACTGGAGCTCATCGCGACGGAATCGAAGATTTGCCCGCAGCTGCATCTCGGGCTCCAGAGCGGCTCTGATCGGGTGTTGCGGCTGATGCGGCGGGGTCACACCGTGAAGGATCTAGGGCCGGCGCTGCGGGGCTTGCGAGCGTCGCGACCCGAGGTGGCGGTGACGGGCGACATCATCGCGGGATTCCCCTCGGAACTCGAGGAGGACTTTGAGGCCTCGCTCCTGATGCTCGACGCGTTGGAGATGGAGGACGCCCACGTGTTCGGGTTCTCCGTCCGAGGCGGGACAGAGGCCGAGCGACTTGATGGGCACCTCCCTCCGCAGGTCATTCGGGCGCGGGTCCGACGCCTGCGGGACGCCGCGAGCGCGCGGTGGCAGCGGGCGTGGGCCGCGCGGGTCGGCCACACGATCGACGTGGCGACCTTTCGCAGCGCGACGCAGCTTGGAGTGATCGACGCGCACTCCGGGCAGGGGAGTCGCGTGCGGGTGTCGCACGCGCGGTCTTCCCCCCCGCTGCGTGAGGCGCTCCGCGTGCGCGTCACGGGGACGACTGGGTCCGTGGTCAACGCGGTTGAAGAGGCCGCCCCGTAGCGCGCCGCCGCTGGTGGCAAAGGGGTTGGCGTGGACGCCGGCGTGCGCTAGGAGTTGGGCATGAGCGTCGTCGTCGTCACAGGAGCAAACCGCGGGATCGGACTTGAGATGTGCAGGCAGTTTGCTGCGCGTGGCGACGAGGTCATCGGCGTGTGCCGCTCCTCAAGCGCCGAGTTGAGGGGGTTGGGGATTCGCGTCGAAGACGGCGTCGACGTGACAAAGCTCGCGTCGGTGCGAGGGCTGGCGGCGCGGCTCGGAGGGGTGAGCATTCGGCTGCTGGTGAACAACGCCGGAGTGCTCTTTCGTGGGGGGCTCGACTCCTTGGACGAGGCCGAGATTCGCCTCCAGTTCGAAGTGAATTCCCTGGGACCGCTGCGCGTGACCTCGGCGCTCCGCGAGCTGCTCGAGCGCGGCTCCAAGGTGGCCATCATCACGAGCCGCATGGGGTCCATCGCGGACAACGACTCCGGCGGTGCCTACGGTTATCGGATGTCGAAGGCGGCCGTGAACGCGGTGGGGAAGTCCCTGTCGATCGACCTGGGGGGCGAGGGGATCGCGGTGGTGCTGCTTCATCCGGGCTGGGTGCGCACCGAGATGACCCGAGGGAGCGGGTTGATCGACGCGCCCGAGGCGGCGCGGGGGCTCATCGCCCGCATGGACGCGCTCACGCTCGAGCAGAGCGGAAGTTTCTGGCACCAAAATGGCGACGCGCTCCCGTGGTAGGCGAGCGCAGCGCGTGCCGCTCGCGCCGCGTGGGGCCCTGACACATCAGCGGGTGGCGGCCGCGAAGCTCTCGACGATTTCTTGGGCCGAGAGGATCCCGTCGATCCCGTCCACGCTCTTGCCCGCTTGCCAGTAGTCGCGATAGGCGTTGCCCTTGGTGGACGCGCCCTTGAGCTGCCAGATCGAACGGACCGAGTAGAAGGTCCGCATATAGTGCTTGAGCTTGGGGTGTCGCAGCATCCGCCGGGCGATCGGGCCGGCCTTGGTGCCGATGCGTTCGATGTACGGGGTCTTGATCACGGCGACAGGGACTCCAGACAGCTTGTCGGTCAAGACGATGTCCTCTTCGTTCGCCCCGACGATGGCGGACTTGTAGTCGTCGTGCGAGGAACACTCTGTGCACGCGATGAACCGCGTGCCGAGCTGTACGCCGGCGTATCCGAGCCGCAATACGTCGGCGAATTGCGTGGGCTGACCGATGCCGCCGGCGCAGATGAGCGGGAGCTGGAGGGGCGCGAGCTGCTCGTACAGGGCCTCGGGGCTGAGATCACCCGCGTGCCCGCCTGCCCGGCGGTTCACACAGATCAGCCCGTCAACCCCAGAGTCGCGGGCTTTCTTCGCCCACTTGAGGGCCGTGACGTCGTGATAGACGCTGCCACCCATGGCGTGGACTTTGTCCACGACCCATCGGGGATCCCCGAGCGCCGTGATGAAAAAGCGCACCCCCTCGTCGAGCGCGATGTCGATCCATGAGCGCATCCGGTCGAGGTAGACCTTGCTCGATTTCTCGACGATGGCGTTGAATCCGATGGGCTTGTCTGTCAGGCGCCGGATGAGGCGAATCCCCTCGCGGAGATCGTGCTTGTGCACAAAGGTCATGGAGATCGGTTGGATGATGCCGATCCCCCCCGCCTCGGAGGCGGCGGCGATCAGCTCGGGGTTCGAGCACGGATACATGGCGCCGCAGATCAGCGGCACCTCGATGTCGAGTTCTCGGGTGAGGGGGGTGTCGAGGAGGGTCGTCACGGCGGCGAGTCTAGCAGCGAAGGAGAGGGGGGGGGAGATGTCGCCAGGCGCCCGCGCGCTCAGCATCGGGAGCGGCGAGGGCTGGCGCCATGTATGATGCGCGTGGGAGCGTGCGATGAGCACCTCCTCCGGCCTTGATAATGCCTCAACCGACACATCCCGCACATGGTTCCACACCAGCCGAAGCGGTCGCGCGAGGCGGGGAGAGCGCGGCCGCAGGCGTCGCGCCCCGCACGGTGGAGGACTCCCGGCCCGCAGATCCGCTCGGGTGGCGCTGGTTAATTTTGTGCTGTTCGCTGTTGGGCGCGGGCTGGTCGGCGCTCGTCCTTCGCGCACCCGATCAGGGCAAGTGGGTCAGCGTCAACGCCCCCCACGCGTCGCAGGAGGTGGGCGCGGCCACGGGGGCGCTGCTTTGCTCGGTAGCGCTGACAGGCGCGTTGATGATCGCGCGGGCCCGGGTCTTCGGGCGGCGGAGCAGGGCGGTGGAGTGGCGCGGGCCGCTGCGGGCGGCGGAGCTGGAGTTCCGCCCGTTGGCCGCGCTCCCATGGATGGCGTTCGCGATGCTGTCGCCGGCCGCGATCCTCAACCCCGCGCGTATGGTGAGCGTGGTCGTCGCCTCGTGGTTGCTGGCGTCGAGTGATTGGCGATGGATCAGTGGGAGGCTCGGGAGCGCGGCGCGCAGGCTCGGGAGCGCGCGCGCAGCGTGGGGGGTGTTGATCATCGCGTACGTCTCGATGGCCGCGCACCTGCTGCGCCTCGCCAACCTGCGCATCGACAGCCTCAACGCCCGCACCTTTGATCTCGGAATCTACGACAACATTTTCTTTAACACGCTGCACGGCGACTTCTTAGGCTGCAGCATGATCAAGGGCGGGGTGCACACCTCCGCTCACTTCGATCCTATCTTGGGGCTGCTCACCCCGCTGTACGCCTTGGCGCCCGGCGCGAGGACGGTCGTCGCGATGCAGGCGCTGTGGGTGCTCTCGGGCGCGTTTCCAGCGATGATGTTGGCCCGCCGCTCGGTGGGACATCTCGCGGCGCTCACCGTGGGCCTGGCGTGGCTCTGCTATCCGTCGGTGCACGGGGTCGTGCTGCACGACATGCACTCGTACGCCTTGGTGGCGCCCTGCATCGTGTGGATGGTCTTGCTTGGTCACGACGGGCGGTGGCGCGCCTACGCCCTCGTGACGCTGTTGACGCTGGCGATTCGAGAGGACGCCGCGTTCTGTGTGATGGGGGTAGGGGCGTGGCTCATCGCCGCGCGCATGCAGACCGGGCGGGGCGTGGCGACCATCGTGATGGCGGCGATATATCTCGCGGTGGTGAAGGTGGCGGTGATGCCCGACGCGGGCTTGCTGATGGAAAATTCGGATGAGGTGTACGCCTACGCCAACCGCTTCCGTCGGCTCATCCCCGAAGGCGGCGGCGCGACGGATGCCGCCATCTCGGTCGCGACGAATCCGGCGTTTGTGGTGGGCCATGTCATCAGCCGTCAAAAGCTCGCGAGCTTCGTGATCCTGCTGGTGCCGCTGGCCGGGCTCCCGTTGTTGGGCGGGCGGCGCTTGGTGCTCGCGGTCTGGGGAGCCGCGTTCATCTACCTCGCGTCCAAGTCTTCGCTGTCCTACCCCCTGGTCCACTATACTTCGGCGCTCTATCCGGCGCTGTTTGCGGCGCTCCCCGCTGGGATGGTCGCGTTGGATCGCTGGATCGCCCGCCGCCCCGCGCACCCGGGGGAGTCCCATCTCCGTCGGCATTTTGCGGCCCGTTGGGTGCTCGCTAGCGCCGTGCTGGCGGGCTGTTCGTGGGGGGTGTTGCGGGAGAACCGCGCGTTCGCGTTGCACACCAAAACCCCGTGGTCGCTCTCAGATTCTCAGGCCAAGACCGCGGCGTGGCTTGAGGCACACAGCCAGGAGTTGGGGGTGTCCGAGGCGGTGACGGCCAGCAATCGACTCGGCCCGTTTTTCTCCGCTCGGCCGGAGATGTATCTGCCGGCGCAGCGCCAGGACACCCCGTGGATCATCGTGCATCGCGAGGAGCTGAGCAAAGCGGATCGGCGGTGGATTCAAGGTCTCGTCGCTTCGAGAGCGATCGTGCGGGTGGATGGCTTGGGTCCGATCACCTTGTATCGGCGGGCCGCCGCGCGCGCGTCGCGGTGAGCGGGCGTCGGCGTGGGGGCGAGCGACCCTAGGCGAGCAGCTCGGTGAACAAGCCGGTCCCGGAGGAGGGATCTCCAAAGTCGTCGAGGTAGCCGCCGCCCGTCTTTCGCACGCCCGCGGCGCTGCCCAGCGTGTTGAGCATCTTCGCGTGATTCCCCACCCACGGCGTGTTGGCGACCTCGACGGCTTCGCCCTGTCTGAGGAAGCCGTTCGCGCTCCCCGCGATGATGTAGGGCGTGGAGTTGGGGTGGTGGCCTGGTCCGTTGCCGAGGTCATTGAACCAGACGCTGGCGCCGCAATCGACGAGCTTGCCGCCGTTGGGGGTGTCGATGGCGGCGAGTCGATCGATGAGGTGTTTGAACAGTTGGGCGAACTGCCGGTCGATCTTGTGGTGCAACAGATCCGAGCCCGGGATGACTGAGCCCTCGCTGTCGTGCGAGAGCCGCCGATGGCTGATGTAGTGGAAGTTCTCCATGGGGAGGTTGGTGTCGGGGTCGCGGTAGTTGGTGCTCCCGTCGTTCCCGTTGCCGATCTGCAGGGCCACGGAGCGGGTGTACCCGCACGCGACGGCGAGGGCGGCGAGATCCAGGTGGACCCGCGCCGCCGCCAGCACCTCGTCACCGTCGTTGCTGTCGTGCTGGCCGGTCAGGCCCTCGAGCGCCATGAGCTCTCGCTCTCCCAAGGTGCACATCAAGCCGGCTTCGAGGTCGCGAATGGCCTCGAAGTGCAAGGTCAGCCGCTGCTGGTCGTTGGAGGAGAGCTTGGGGTTCGCGAGCAGCGTCGCGAACTGGTCGCGGACCAGGTCGTTGACGCTCATCTGTCGCGCGGCGAGCTCCGCGAACTGGTCACCCGAGAGCCCCATGATCTGCTGGTAGACGAGGGCCGGGTCGTGCAGGGGCGCTCGGCGCACCCCGGCGTCGCGGTAGGAGATGCACGCGCCACCGAGCCACCCCGAGTTGCGCCCGCTGTACAAGAATAACGAGTCGCGGCCTTCAGGGTTGAGCTCTCGGCCGATGCGGTGATCGATGGACTCGCCGTCGGCCTCGGAGTCGCCGCCT
>JAAZXR010000081.1 GCA_014240065.1 Myxococcales bacterium | reverse complement strand
CGTGTCCGATCGTTCCGATGTTTACGTGGGGCTTGTCGCGTACAAACTTTTCCTTCGACATGACGGTATTCCTTGCTGCTTCTAAACGTTGCTTTGTTGCTGGTGGTTGGGGTTGAAAACGTGTGCGGCGGCGCGTTGTTTTTGAGGAGGCCTAGTAGCCGCGGATGCTGGTGACGAGGCCACCTTGAAGATCTTTGGGGACTTCCGAGTATCGAGCGAACTGCATCGAGTAACTCGCGCGACCCTGGGTCGCCGAGCGAAGTGCGGTAGCATATCCGACCATGTGTGCCAAGGGGACATCGGCACGAATCGACTGGGAGACGCCCCGAGGTTCCATCCCGAGGACGCGACCGCGGCGCGTGCTCAGATCTGCGTGGACAGCCCCCGTGAAGTCCTCTGGAGCGGCGACATCCACCTCCATCACGGGTTCCAGCAAACGCGCGCTACTCGCCTCTAGCGCCTCGCTGACCGCCATTGAGGCGGCTGCTCGGAAGCTGACGTCGCTCGAGTCCGTGTCGTGGGCGGCGGCGTCGATGAGCCTGACCTCCACGTCGATCACTGGATACCCGAGCAGTGGCCCGCGGCTCAGGGCGTCGTGGACACCCTCCTCAATCGCGGCCACGAAGCCGGCCGACACGCGTTTTTCGTGGAGTTGCTCACGTGAGAGCTCCTGAACGAACGCGTTTCCCGCCCCTCGCGCTGCGGCGCTCAAGACCAGCTCGACGCGCGCGAACTGTCGCTTGCTGCCGATCTCGCGATCGTAGGTCATCTCTTTGCGGGTCTTGGCCCCCACGCACTCGCGGTACGCCACCTGCGGCTTGCCGATACGCGCCTCCACGCCGTGTTCACGACGCAGACGATCCACGATCACCTCAAGGTGAAGCTCGCCCTGCCCACCGATGAGCGTCTGCCCCGACTCTTTGTCGTCCCGCACGGAGAAACTCGGATCTTCCCGCGTAAACTTCGCGATCGCAGCGTTCAGCTTCTCGCGGTCGGCGGTGGTCTTGGGCTCGATCGATTGAAAAATCACGGGGTCAGGGATCTGCATGCCCGGCAGCACCACCTGCTCCTTGTCCTTGGACAAGATCAAGGTGTCGCCGGTGGTCGTAAATTTGGTCCCCACCACGGCGACGATGTCGCCAGGCCCGCAGCGATCGACCTCGGTGGTCTTGTTGGCGTGCATCTGGAGCAGCTTGCTCACCCGCTCTTTGCGGTCCTTGGTGCAATTTTGGATCTGGTCCTTGAGGGCGAGCTCCCCAGAGTAGACGCGCGTGAAGACCAGCGAGCCACGGTGGGCGTCGTCCACCACCTTGAAGGCGAGCGCGAGCAGCGGCTCCTCCACGGACGGACGCCGCTCCACGACGACGTCGTCTTTCAGGCGCTGCGCCGCCACGGGGGGCCTGTCGAGCGGCGACGGCAAGTAGCGCACCACCGCGTCGAGCAGCGGCTGCACGCCCTTGTTCTTGAGCGAGGAGCCACACAGCACCGCGACGCCCTTGCTTCGAATGGTCACGCGTCGCAGCGCCTCCACGAGGAGCTCGGCCGAGAAGCCCTCGCTCCCTGACTCAAGGAACTGCTCCATCGTTCGCTCGTCGACGTCGGCGATGGCCTCCACCATGGCCTCGCGGGCCAGGGCGGCGTCCTCGTAGAGAGCGTCGGAGGGATCGAGGGGGGCGACGATGACGGACTCGCCCAGGTCGCCCTCCCAGCGGTTGGTCTCCATGCGGAGCAGGTCGATGACCCCCTCGAACTCCGACTCCAACCCGATCGGGAGCTGGGTCACGATGACGTGGGCGCCGAGTCGGTCTTGCAACATGTCGACCGTGAGCTCCAGCGTGGCCCCGGTGCGGTCGAGCTTGTTGACGAAGGCGATGCGGGGGACGTCGTAACGATCGGCCTGACGCCACACCGTCTCCGACTGGGGCTCCACCCCGCCGACCGCGTCAAACACCGCGACCGCGCCGTCGAGGACACGGAGCGAGCGCTCCACCTCCACCGTGAAGTCGACGTGCCCCGGGGTGTCGATGAGGTTGATGCGGTGATCGTTCCACTCACACCGCGTCGCCGCGGACGTGATGGTGATGCCCCGCTCTTGCTCCTGGGGCATATAATCCATGACCGCCGCCCCGTCGTGGACCTCGCCCATGCGGTGCGAGACGCCCGTGTAGTACAGGATTCGCTCCGTCGTGGTGGTCTTCCCCGCGTCGATGTGCGCCATGATTCCGATGTCTCGGATCTTGGTGATGTCGATGGAGGGGTTCATGGGATTCAACGGATTGGCGTGGTGGAGATGTGGGTTGGATTCGCGGGAAACAGACGGTGGGCCTCGTCTCCTGTCATCCGTCTCCAGTGAGGAGGGGGTGTGACAGCGAGAGGGCCCAGTCGAGGGGGATGCCTTAGTGCGGCACCGTCGGTCGGTGCCCAGTCAGCATCAAGGATGTATGGAAATAGCGGTCGTGGGTACGGAGGCTCCTGCGGGACCGCTCACCAGCGGTAGTGGGCGAACGCCTTGTTCGCGTCCGCCATTTTGTGGACGTCTTCGCGCTTTTTGACCGCGGCGCCGCGGTTTTGGGATGCGTCGAGCATCTCGTTGGCGAGGCGCTCGTGCATGGCCCGCTCGGGCCGGCTGCGGGAGGAGCCCACGAGCCATCGATACGCCAACGCCTCGCTGCGCTCCGGTCGGAGCTCAACGGGGACTTGGTAGTTGGAGCCACCCACGCGACGTGAGCGAACCTCGAGGCGCGGTCGCACGTTGGCGATGGCCTTCTCGAAGGTCTTGACCGGATCGTCCTTGGTTTTCTCCGAGATGATCTCGAACGCACCAAACATGATCTTCTCTGCGATGGATTTTTTTCCGTCCCGCATCAACACGTTGATGAACTTGGTGATGCATCGATTCACATCGGCGGGGTGATCCGTGTAGCGAATCTCAAGCTTGGGACGCTTGTTGGCCTTCGACTTAATTCCTTTGCGCGACATAACGTTCGTTCCTTATTTCGGTCGCTTCGCGCCGTATTTTGAGCGACGTTGACGACGGCCGTCTACGCCAGTGGTGTCGAGGGTTCCGCGGACGATGTGATAGCGGACACCTGGAAGGTCCTTCACACGACCGCCGCGCACGAGCACGATGGAGTGCTCTTGCAAGTTGTGCCCTTCGCCGGGGATGTAGCTCGTCACCTCCATGCCGTTGGTGAGTCGAACACGGGCGACTTTACGCAGCGCGGAGTTCGGCTTTTTCGGGGTGCTGGTGTAAACGCGCACGCACACGCCACGTCGCTGGGGACATCCCTTCAACGCTGGCGCGGTCGCTTTTTTCGGCTGCTTGTGGCGTCCTTTTCGGACGAGCTGCTGGATCGTGGGCATCGATTTCTCGAATTTTTCTCTGGCGAGAGGCTAAATGGCTTGTTGCAACGCCACCGGGGGTGAGTCCCCGCGGCGGAAGCGGGAGTATATGGAGAATGGTCGAGTGATCAAGCAGTCTTTATGAGGCATGCGCGATCCCCACGATCTGCGATTTGCCGAGGAAGCGCAGCCAGTGCTCGATCAGCCGCCAGTCGCGTTTTGCCGAGCTTGACAGCCTCCTGAGGCTCGTTCGTGAAGCGTGAGGGCGATCCCGGCCCGAATTGCGGCGAGAATTCGGCCGGCGGAGGATCCCGCGACCCCGCGGGTCCGGTCCCCGCCACAACGGGACGAGGCGCCCAGCGCTCGCACCGGACGCCTCTGCGTGCCCAGCGGGGGCCCTTCGCTTACTCGACACCGAGCATGGCGTCTTGCTCGCTCGTGCGCCGAGCCACGGACTCTTTCATCCCTTGGCTGGCGTCGTCCGAGGTGTCGTGCAGGCGCTCGTACACCTTCAACCCGGTGCCCGCGGGGATCAAGCGGCCCATGATCACGTTCTCCTTGAGACCGCGCAGGTAGTCCATCTTGCCCTGCAAGGACGCCTCCGTGAGCACCTTCGTGGTCTCCTGGAAGGAAGACGCGGAGATGAAGCTCTCGGTGGAGAGCGACGCCTTGGTGATCCCAAGCAACAGCGCCTCCGCGCTGGCTCCTTGACCTCCGAGCGACTTCACGCGGCGATTCTCCTCGTCGAAGATCTTTCGCTCGATGTGATCTTCCACCAAGAAGTTCGTGTCGCCCGGGTTGGTGATCCGCACGCGACGCATCATCTGACGGATGATGACCTCGATGTGCTTGTCGTTGATCTTCACGCCCTGGAGTCGATACACCTCTTGGATCTCGTTGAGGAGATAGCTGCTGAGCGCCTTCTCTCCCATGACCGCGAGGATGTCGTGCGGGTTGGCGGGACCGTCCATCAACTTCTCACCCGCGCGCACACGGTCGCCCTCGCGCACCTGCAGGTGGCGGCTCTTGGGCACCAGGAACTCGTGGGGGTCGCTGTCGTTGGGAGTCACGATGACGCGGCGCTTGCCGAGCTTGTCCTTGCCAAACGAGATGACACCGTCGGTGGTCGCGATGATGGCGTGGTCCTTGGGCGTCCGCGCCTCGAACAGCTCCACCACGCGCGGCAGCCCGCCCGTGATGTCCTTGGTCTTCGCGGCGGCGCGCGGCATCTTGGCGATGACGTCACCGGCCTTGACAGGATCGCCCTCTGCGATCGTGAAGGTCGCGTCCGCCGGTAGGAAGTAGCGCGCGGGGTGGTCTTCACCTGTCAACGCGACCTCGCCGTCGGGCCCCTTGACCACGATGCGCGGGCGCGCGGTTTTGTCGCGACTGTCGGTGATGACCATGCTCGAGAAACCGGTGACGTCGTCCACCTGGGTCCGCATGCTCACCCCCTCGATGATGTCGCCGTACTCCGCCACACCGTCGGCCTCGGACAGGATCGGCAAGGAGTGCGGATCCCACTCTGCGAGGGTCTGGTTGGTCTCGACTTTCTCGCCCTCGCGAACGAGCAGCTTCGCGCCGTAGAGGAGGTCGTACTCCTCGCGCAGGCGCCCCATCTCGTCGAGCAATTGGATCTTGCCGTGACGGTTGGCGATGACCGCGGGCTCTTTGGAGCCCCGATCGATCAGCTTCACGTCGATGAGCTTGACCGTGCCGCCAAAGCGAACCTCGAGCGAGCTCTGCTCGGCTTGAACGTTACCGACACCACCGACGTGGAAGGTGCGCATGGTCAGCTGCGTCCCCGGCTCCCCGATGGACTGCGCCGCGATGATCCCGACGGCCTCGCCGACGTCGACGAGTCCGCCGCGCGCCAGGTCGCGACCGTAGCAGTTGGCGCAGATCCCTCGCATCGCTTCGCACGTGAGCACCGAGCGGATGAGCACGGCCTGGATGCCGTCCGCGTCGATCATCTTGACGTGGGCCTCGTCGATGACCTCGCCGTCGTCCACGATGATTTCGTCGCTGCCTGGTCGATAGATGGGGTCGAGGGCGACGCGACCGAGCACGCGATCCCCGAGGCGCTCCACGATTTCACCGGCATCTACGAGCGCGGCCACCTTGAGGCCTTGGCCAGTACCGCAGTCGAACTCGGTGACCACGGCCTCTTGGGCCACGTCCACCAGGCGCCGGGTGAGGTACCCGGAGTTGGCGGTCTTCAGCGCCGTATCCGCGAGTCCCTTCCGGGCACCGTGCGTGGAGATGAAGTACTCCAGGACGTTGAGCCCCTCACGGAAGTTCGTGGTGATGGGCTGCTCGATGATCTCTCCAGAGGGCTTGGCCATGAGACCGCGCATCCCCGCGAGCTGCCGCATCTGTTGGCGGGAGCCACGAGCGCCAGAGTCGGCCATAATGAACACCGAGTTGAACGAATCCCCTGACCGCTCCTTCTTGCCATCGGCGGATTTGAACACCTCCGTGGAGATCCCCTCCATCATCTCGTCGGCGATGCGCTCGGACACCTCAGCCCAGCGGTCGACGACCTTGTTGTAGCGCTCGCCGGAGGTGATGAGGCCCTCGTTCCACTGCCCCATGATGTTCTTCACCTCGCCCTTGGCGTCGTCGATGATGCGACGCTTGCTGTCGGGGATGACCATGTCGTCAACGCCGATGGAGATGCCGGCCTTCGTGGCCTCCGTGTACCCCGTGTTGCGCAGATAGTCGGCCATCAGCACGGTGGCTTTTTGACCACACACGCGGTAGCAGAGGTCGATGAGGTCATTGAGCGCCCGCTTACCGAGCGGCTTGTTCACCATGGCGAAGGGCAGCTGCTCAGGGATCCCTCCCTCGTACAGCAGCACGCGACCGCAGGTGCTCTCCTCCATGCTCCCGCCCGCGACCATGCGGACCTTGACCTTGCTCTGCAGGTGCAGCCCGCCGTGATCATAGGCCATGCGGACCTCCTCCGGAGAGCCGAAGTGCCCGACTGTGTAGTTGTCCTCTTTGGGGTCGTTGGCCTCCCCCTTCGCGAACGGACGCTCGCGCGTCATGTAGTACAGCCCGAGGATGATGTCCTGCGAAGGGACGATGATGGGCTTCCCGTTGGCGGGGCTGAGGATGTTGTTCGTGGACATCATCAGCACGCGCGCCTCCATCTGCGCCTCGATGCACAGCGGCACGTGCACGGCCATTTGGTCGCCGTCGAAGTCGGCGTTGAAGGCGGTGCAGACCAGCGGGTGAAGCTGAATGGCCTTGCCCTCGATGAGCACGGGCTCGAACGCTTGGATGCCCAGCCGGTGGAGGGTCGGCGCGCGGTTGAGCATGACCGGGTGCTCCTTGATGACCTCATCGAGGATATCCCACACCTCGGAGGACTCACGCTCGACCATCTTTTTGGCGCTCTTGATGGTGGTCACGAGACCGCGCTCCTCGAGCTTGTTGTAGATGAACGGCTTGAACAGCTCGAGCGCCATCTTCTTGGGGAGCCCGACCTCGTGGAGACGGAGCTCTGGACCGACCACGATGACAGAGCGGCCCGAGTAATCGACGCGCTTCCCGAGCAGGTTTTGACGGAACCGACCGCCCTTCCCGCGCAGCATGTCTGACAGGGACTTGAGCGGGCGCTTGTTCGGCCCGGTGATGGTCTTTCCGCGGCGACCGTTGTCGAACAGCGCGTCCACGGCCTCTTGCAACATTCGCTTCTCGTTGCGAATGATGATCTCCGGGGCCGCCAGCTCCTTGAGCCGCTTGAGGCGGTTGTTCCGGTTGATCACGCGGCGGTACAAGTCATTGAGATCGGAGCTCGCGAAGCGGCCGCCGTCCAGCGGCACCAGCGGACGCAGGTCCGGCGGGAGCACCGGGATCACCTCCAGCATCATGTTGTCGGGCTTGTTCCCGCTGTTGCGGAAGGCCTCCACGACGCGCAGGCGCTTGGCGGCCTTCTTGCGCTTCGCCTCGCTCGTGGCCTCCGCCAGCTCGCGTCGGAGCTCGCGCGCGGTGACGACCGGATCGAGTCGCTCGAGCAGCACCTTGATCGACTCGGCGCCCATGCCCGCGACGAAGCCGTCGTAGCCGTGCTCCGCGATGGCCTCGTCGTATTCGGCCTCCGTGAGGATCTGCCGCTCTTCGAATCCCGACTCTTTCGGGTCAAGGACGATGTACGACTCGCAGTACAACACCTTCTCGAGCTTGGTCAGCGGGAGATCGAGCACCGCGCCAATTCGCGAAGGGAGGCTCTTAAGAAACCAGATGTGGGCGACCGGGGTCGCGAGATCGATGTGTCCGGCGCGCTCGCGGCGGACCTTGCTGTGGATCACCTCCACGCCGCACTTCTCGCACACCACCCCGCGGTGCTTCATGCGCTTGTACTTGCCGCAGAGGCACTCGTAGTCCTTGATCGGTCCGAAGATCTTGGCGCAGAACAGGCCATCGCGCTCCGGCTTGAAGGTCCGGTAGTTGATGGTTTCTGGGTTTTTGACCTCCCCAAACGACTGCTGACGAATCGACTTGGGTGAAGAGATGACGATGCGAAGCGCGTTGAAGTGGTTCTCTTCTTGGGGCTTCTCGAAAAAACTGAAGATGTCACGCATGGTTTTGTTCCTCTTTTTTCGAGTCTTTCTATTCAGCGGCCGGCAGCGGGGTGCGGATGGCTTGCTCAGAGTCCACGCTCACCATCTCGATGTCGAGGCAGAGGGCCTGAAGCTCGCGAAGCAACACGTTGAAGGACTCCGGCAGCCCAGGCTGCATCGTCGGCTGTCCCTTCACGATGGACTCATACATCCGCATCCGCCCTTGGACGTCGTCGGACTTGACCGTGAGCAGCTCTTGGAGCGCGTAGGCGGCCCCGTAGGCCTCGAGCGCCCAGACCTCCATCTCCCCGAGGCGCTGCCCACCAAACTGGGCCTTGCCACCCAGCGGCTGCTGGGTCACGAGCGAGTACGGTCCGATACTCCGCGCGTGGATCTTGTCATCCACCAAGTGGTGGAGCTTGAGCATGTACATCACGCCGATCGTGACGTCCTCCTCGAAGACATCACCGGTGCGGCCGTCGACCAGGATCGCCTGACCGCGGGTGGGCAGGCCTGCCTTCTCAAGCAGGTCTTTGATCTCCGTCTCGCTCGCGCCGTCGAACACCGGGGTCGCCAAGTGGACGCCGCGGCGAATCTTGTCCGCGAAGCGGACCACGTCTTCGTCGGGCAGGTGCTCGATGAAGTCCACCGCCTCTCGCTTCTCATAGATTTTCTTCAGCTGCGCGCGGAGAACATCGGGCTGGAAGTTCGTCTCGAGGTAGGTGTCGATCTGCACGCCAAGCTCACGGGCGGCCCACCCGAGGTGCACCTCGAGGATCTGGCCGATGTTCATGCGCGAAGGCACGCCGAGCGGGTTGAGCACGATGTCGACAGGGGTGCCGTCCTCGAGGTACGGGAGGTCCTCGGTCGGGAGCACGCGCGAGATGACGCCCTTGTTGCCGTGGCGGCCGGCCATCTTGTCGCCCACCTGGAGCTTGCGCTTGATGGCCACGTAGACCTTGACCATCTTGATGACGCCGGGAGGAAGCTCGTCGCCCTTGGAGAGCTTCGCGATCTTCTCGCGGTAGACCGTGTCGATCTCGTCGATGTCGCGCTCGAGGCGGCGCGCGAGCGCCTCCACCAGCTCGGTGTCCTCGGCGGTCGTCAGCGAGAACTGATGCCAGTACTTGCGCGGCACGCCAGCGAGCAGGGCGCTGTTGAGCGTGGTGCCGGACTCGACGAGCACGTCGCCCGAGTCAGACACCAACTTCGCCGCGGTCACCTTGCCCTCGAGGATGTCTCCGATGCGTCGGAAGTACCCCTGGGAGACGATGTTGATGTTGTCGTCTTTGTCCTTGAGTCGCTTGTCGCGCTCGTACTCTTCGATCTGCTCGGCGCGCGTGTCCTTCTCCACACCGCGTCGCGCGAACACCCGCGCGTCGATGACGATTCCGCTGACGCCGGGGGAGAGCTTCAACGAGGTGTCGCGCACGTCGCCCGCCTTCTCACCGAAGATGGCCCGGAGCAGCTTCTCCTCTGGAGACAGCTGCGTCTCTCCCTTGGGCGTGATTTTGCCGACGAGAATGTCGCCAGAGCCGACCTCTGCGCCGACTCGGACGATGCCCGCCTCGTCGAGGTTTTTGAGCGCCTCTTCACCGACGTTCGGGATGTCGCGCGTGATCTCTTCTTTGCCGAGCTTGGTGTCCCGCGCCACACACTCGAACTCTTCGATGTGCACCGAGGTGTACACGTCGTCACGGATGAGCCGCTCCGACACGAGGATGGAATCCTCGAAGTTGTACCCCTGCCACGGCATGAACGCGACGAGCACGTTCTGCCCGAGCGCGAGCTCGCCACGCTCTGTCGCCGAACCGTCGGCGATGACGTCGTTGCGCTTGACGCGGTCGCCGACCCGTACGATGGGCTTCTGGTTCAACGACGTGTTCTGGTTGCTCCGTCGGAACTTCACCAGGTTGTAGATGTCTGGCTTGGCGCCGAGGATGCTGCGCTCTTCGCCCTTGCCCGAGACAGGCTTGACGACGATGCGGGCGCCGTCGACGTGCTCGACGATGCCGTCGCGGACGGCGACGACTGTCGTCCCAGAGTCACGGGCCACGTGGGACTCCATGCCGGTGCCGATGAGGGGCGCCGCGGTCCGGAGACACGGCACCGCCTGCCGCTGCATGTTGGAGCCCATGAGCGCGCGGTTCGCGTCGTCGTGCTCCAAGAACGGGATCAAGGAGGCCGCCACAGACACCAGCTGGTTCGGGGAGACGTCCATGAGGGTCACCTCGTTCGGCGAGACGCCCTTGAAGTCCTCGTTGATCCGGGTCTGCACCACGTCGCTCGACAGGTCGCCCTTTGGATCGATCTCGGCGTTGGCCTGGGCGATGTGGTGCCCCTGCTCTTGGAGCGCCGAGAAATACGCGACGTCATCCGAGACCTTGCCTCCGTCCACCGAGCGATACGGCGTCTCGATGAACCCGAACTCGTTGATTCGGGCGTAGGTCGAGAGCGAGGCGATCAGACCGATATTCGGCCCCTCCGGCGTCTCGATCGGACAGATGCGACCGTAGTGCGTGGAGTGAACGTCCCGCACCTCGAAGCCCGCTCGCTCGCGGGTCAAGCCGCCAGGTCCGAGCGCGCTGAGGCGCCGCTTGTGGGTGACCTCGGAGAGCGGGTTCGTCTGGTCCATGAACTGCGAGAGCTGCGAGCTCGCGAAGTACTCTTTGACCACCGCGGAGACCGGCTTCGCGTTGATGAGGTCGGCGGGCATGGTCGCGTCGAGCTCTTGCGACATGCTCATGCGCTCCTTGATGGCGCGCTCCATCCGAACGAGACCGATGCGGTACTGATTCTCCATGAGCTCACCGACCGCGCGGACGCGGCGGTTGCCGAGGTGATCGATGTCGTCGGTCTGTCCCCGGCCGTTTCGAAGCTCGATGAGGTATCGAACGGTCTCCATGATGTCACGACGCGAGAGGGTCTGGAGGTCCCCCTCGTCGATCCCAAACTTGTGGTTGAGCTTGAGGCGACCGACCGCCGAGAGATCGTAACGGTCGGGGCGGAAGAACAGCGACTCGAACAGATTTTGAGCGGTCTCCTGGGTCGGCGGATCACCGGGGCGAAGGCGGCGATAAATCTCCATCACGGCGTCCTCAGGCGCGGTGATGCTGTCCTTCTCGAGCGTGTCGCGAAGGAAGGAGCCGACATTAAAGTTGTCGATATAGAGGGTGCAAAACTCTGTGAGGCCCGCCTCACAGATCGCGTTCACCTTGGCCTCGTCGAGCACTTGGTTGCACTCCACGAGGACCTCGCCGGTCTGCTCGTCGAACACGTCCTCCGCGGCGAACTTGCCCGCCAGCTCTTCGCGCTCCACCGGCAGGCGATCGATGCCCGCCGCCTTCATGCGCTTGACTTGAATCTTGGTGAACTTGCGCCCCTTTTTGACGACGACTGATCCGTCCTTGGGATCAATGATGTCGGCGGCCGCGCGTTGGCCCGTCAGCAGGTCCATGTCGATGGCGCGGAAGAACTTGAGCTCGCCCTCTGCGCCACGCTCGATATGCACCATCTCTTTGTCGTAGTACTCATCGAGCAGCTGCGAGGTCGAGTATCCCAGCGCGCGCAGCAGCACCGTCGCGTAGAGCTTCCGGCGACGATCGATGCGGACGTAGAGGAGATCCTTGTGGTCGAATTCGAAGTCGAGCCAGCTCCCGCGGTACGGGATGACCCGCGCGTTGAAGAGTTTCTTGCCCGAGGAGTGGGTCTTACCTCGGTCGTGATCGAAGAACACGCCGGGGGAGCGATGGAGCTGGCTGACGACCACGCGCTCCGTGCCGTTCACGATGAACGTGCCGTGCTGGGTCATGAGCGGGATCTCACCGAAGTAGACCTCCTGCTCTTTCATGTCGCGGACCGACGGGGTGCCGGTCTCGTCGTCCACGTCCATGACCACCAAGCGCACCTTCACCTTGATGGGGGCGGCGTAGGTCATGCCTCGCGCGCGGCACTCGTCGACGTCGTATTTAGGACGGTCGAGGCTGTAGCTCACGAAATCGAGGGACGAAGTCTCGTTGAAGTCTTTGATCGGGAAGACGCTCTTGAAGACCGCCTGCAGCCCGGTCTCTTCGCGCTCATCCGCCGGGATGTCCTCTTGAAGGAACTTGTCGTACGAACGCTTCTGAATATCGATGAGGTTCGGGACCTCGATGATCTGCTTCAGCTTTCCAAAGTGCTTACGGACGCGAAAGTTATTTTGGACTCGTGCAACCATCGTGGATTCCTCTTCTTCGTGCTCAGCGTGACGCTGAAAAATCGCAGCTTGGGTTGTTCACACCGCGGGGGCCCCGGGTTCGAGCGGTGGAACGAAAGGGTGGGGCCAAGGCCGAACATCGGCCGGGACAAAAAGATGCACCGATGCCCCCGCGACGCGGGAGCATCGGCCAGGTCGAACTACTTGAGCTCTGCGTCGGCGCCGGCGTCTTTGAGCGCCTTGACCAGCTTCTCGCCGTCTTCCTTCGAGAGGGCCTCTTTGACGGTGGCGGGAGCGCTCTCCACGAGCTCTTTCGCCTCTTTGAGGCCAAGACCTTGGATCTCAGCGCGGATGGCCTTGATCACGTTGATCTTCTTCTCGCCGAAGCTCTTGAGCACGACGTCGAACTCGGTCTGCTCTTCGGCTGCCTCGGCGGCACCACCGCCAGCGGCGGCGACGGCGACAGGCGCTGCTGCGCTGACGCCCCATTTGTCCTCGAGCTCTTTGACGAGCTCTGCGATCTCCATCACGGGGAGGCTGCTGAGGTAATCGATGACTTGGTCACGGGTAAGATCTGCCATTTTAGTTTCCTTTGATTCTTTCTTCTTCGAGTGGATGTGCCGCTGTTGGGCCATCCACGGGGTAGAGATGTTGGTTCACGACAAGGGAAGCAAACTCGCCTTAGGCGGCTTCCTTGTCTTTCTTTGCGTTGAGAACGTTGAGTAGATTCTGGGCCGGCGCATTGAGCACGCGGACCATCTGGGTTGCTGGAGTACTGAGCAGCGCGAGGAGCTGTGCCTTGAGTTCGAGGGGTCCTGGCATCGCCGCCAGTCGATCCACGCCACCCGGGTCAAGAAGCGCGCCATCGATGATGCCGCCCTTGATGCCGAAGTGATCTTCGTGATCTTTGATGAACTCCTTCGCGATCCGAGCGGGAGCGCCCGGATCCTCTTCGTGATACGCGAGGCCAGAAGTCCCCTTGAGGATCTCTCCCAAGGGAGCGTGCTTCGTGCCATCCACCGCGTATTTGATGACTGAATTTTTGTAGACCTTGTAGCTACATCCAGCCTCACGAAATCGGCCTCTGAGATCTTCCGCCTCTGCGACGGTCAATCCAGAAAACTCCACGACGACAAGCGCCCCAACGTCTTCAATACGCTGGCGCAGCTCCGTGGATTGTTCTATTTTGTTTGCCTTTTCCATTTGGTTTCGTGTGTTTAGGGTTGTTGTTTGGCCCTAGACCGAGGGTGTTGGCACTCCGGGGGTCGCCCCCCGCTTCTTCGTTTCAACGTTCCCTCACTCTCGGCGGGCCGCTTTTGCGTTTGAGGCCACGTGGGCCACCTGCTGTCTGTAAGTGAGCGCTCATCTGGTGAGCGTGCGTGTGAACTTGGTATTCGGTTGATCTCTACCTCCCCTCGTTTGCGTCGTCGCCGCTAGTCCCGAAGGGACTGAATCTCGCCGGTGTCCAGGCGGACGCCGGGACCCATGGTGGAGGACAGAGACACGCTTCTGAAGTATTTCCCCTTCGCCGTCGCCGGCTTGAGGCGGTGAAGAGTCTCGAGGAAGACCTGGAGGTTCTCTTGGATTTTGTCGGCCCCAAAGGAGACCTTGCCGATGGGCGCGTGGACGATTCCGGTCTTCTCCGTACGGAACTCAATCTTACCTGCCTTGAGCTCGGTGACCGCCTTCGCCACGTCCATGGTCACAGTCCCGACCTTGGGGTTTGGCATGAGTCCGCGGGGTCCGAGCACGCGACCGAGGCGTCCCACGAGGCCCATCATGTCAGGCGTGGCCACTGTGACGTCAAAGTCGAGCCATCCGCCTTGGATCTTCTCCACGAGGTCTTCTGCGCCGACCACGTCTGCGCCCGCCTCAGTGGCCAGGTTGGCCTTGTCTCCCTTGGCGAACACCGCGATGCGGACGTTCTTGCCGGTACCGTGAGGCAAGGACACCGAGGCCCGCAGCATCTGGTCTGCGTGCTTGGGGTTGACACCCATGCGCGCTGAGACCTCGACGGACTCGTCAAATTTCGCAGCCGCGAGCTCGGTCACGAGCTTGCAAGCCTCTTCAATGCCATATCGCTTGTCGCGATCAATTTTCTCTTGTGCGTTGTCGTATCGTTTTCCCATGTTTCTGGCCTCCCGGGGTCCGAGCGGGTCATCCCCTCCCCCGTGTTAAGTGCTCAGTTAGTCAATCACCTCGACGCCCATGGAGCGCGCCGTCCCGGCGATGCTCATCATGGCGGCTTCCACGTTGAACGCGTTCAGATCTTTGAGCTTGTACTCGGCGATCTCGCGAACCTGCGCGCTGGTCAGCTTGCCGACCTTGGTCTTGTTGGGCTCCCCGGAGCCCTTCTTGAGTCCGGCCTTCTCCTTGATGAGCTCCGCGGCGGGCGGCGTCTTCATGATGAAGGTGAAGGAGCGATCGGAGTACACGGTGATCTCCACCGGGATCACGCGACCGTTGTCCTTTTGAGTCTTCGCGTTGAACTGCTTGCAGAAGTCCATGATGTTGACCCCCTTGGCGCCCAACGCGGGACCGATAGGAGGCGCGGGGTTGGCTTGCCCGCCTTTGACCTGGAGTTTGATGTGACCTGCGACCTTTTTCATTGCTTCCTCGCGATGCTTGCTGAGACGTTCTGCGTCGGCGTTGGTGGGACCAACTAGGCGTCGTCCTCGACGGCCTCGACTTCGTTGAAATCAACCTCGACGGGCGTGGGCCGGCCGAAGATGGTGACGGTGAGTTTGATCTTCCGCCGCTCGGCGTTGACCTCTTGGATGGCGCCCATGAACTTGGCGAAGGGGCCCTTGGTGATCCGGACCTGCTGGCCGACCTCGTAGGAGACCTCGGGCTGCTCTTCCTCGGTGTCTTCCTTGGGTTGCGACGCGCCGAGCATCTGCTCCATCTGGACCTGGGGGACCACCTGGGGATCGCGGCCCCCGAGGAAGCCGCTCACGCGCGGGGTGTTGCGGATCAAGGAGATGGCGCGGGTGCTCCGGTCGTCCCAGTCCTTCGCGCCCGTGGGGAGCCCTTCCTCGTCGATCTTCTCGACCCGGTCGATGTCCATTTGCACGAACACGTAGCCCGGGAAGAGCTTCTTTTGGATCTTCACCTGCTTGTTGCCACGCCGCGCGATACCGTCCTCCGTCGGCACGAGAATCTCCCCGAAGGCCTCGTCGAGGCTCTGGCGCGTGATTCGCTCCTCGAGCGCTCGCTTTACGGAGTTCTCGTAATTCGAGAAGGTGTTGACGATGTACCACTGCATGGGGATGTGCTCTTGGACAGTCAAAGGTTCGTAATCGGGGCTAGAGGTTGTAGAGACGATCGGTCGCCGTCGCCCAGAAAAGATCCATGATCCACAACAGACCGGAGGAGATGAGGGTGATCGTGATCACCACGATGGTCGCGGCGCGGGTCTCTGACCGGGTGGGCCAGACGATCTGGGACACCTCGATGACCGACTCACTCACGAACTTGAAGTACTCCTCCTTGCGCCACCCCCAGATGGCGACGGCCAAGCCGAGGATGACGCCTCCCGTGGTGGTCCACGCCTGCATCGGCGGCGGGAGGTCGGGTCGGAACGATTGGACCGACGCCCACACGTCGTCCACCAGGTGGGTCATGAACCAGATGGCGATGAACGTCCCCACAGCAAACGACGCGTGGGTCCAGCGCGCTGCGTCGAGCTCGCCGGGGACCTTTCCTTTGTCTTTTCGTGTTCGTGTGTTGCTCACGGGTGGGTCTCCATGGGGGAGAGGGTTGCATGATGAGCTCCCAATCTGACATTGGGAGCCTGGTAGTAGAGAATGGCAGGGCGTGCAGGGATCGAACCCGCGGCCTGCGGATTTGGAGTCCGCTGCTCTACCAGCTGAGCTAACGCCCTAGGTGTGTGTTTCGTGGATTTCGTTGGGGAGTGACGGTTCCGTTGAAGGAAAAAGATGCGAGGGTTTTCAAGACTTATGCCCTCGCCGTCGCGGATGTCGATCGCCGCTTGGGGCGGCTGCGTATAGCAAGTGCCGTTCCAAGGCGCAAGCGGGGAGAGCCCAAAATGGCCGATCCCATCCTAACACCTTGAAATGGCTTGCTTTTTTTACTCGATGATCTTGGTGACCACGCCGGCGCCGACCGTACGACCACCCTCACGGATGGCGAACTTGCTGCCCTCTTCGCAGGCGATGGTCTTGCCGA
>JAAZXR010000080.1 GCA_014240065.1 Myxococcales bacterium | reverse complement strand
GAGACCGAGCGCGCGACCGCCGTTTGCGCCGGCGACGTCCCCACACGCGACGTCATAAAACAGCAAAAAAACCACCGCGAACGCCGGCAGCAGTAAGGCGGAGAGTCCCAGCCCGACGCGAACTCCGCGCCAGCGCCACGGCGGCAGCGGGGTCTCCGGTCCAACCTCAAACGCCCGGGCGAGCTGTGGGGTGCGACGAAGCATCCACATCGGCGCAAACAAAAACCACGCCAGGAGCACCAGCGGCGCGAGCGAATCGGCGCCGAGCGTCCGCGTGAGCGCGTACAAAAGATAGACCCCCACGGTGCACGCCACCGCCGGCCCCGCGAGATTTGTGCGGCCCGCGTCCGACGTTCCCATCACGTGGTTGCTGCCGCTCACTCAGCGGAGACTAGCCGCTAGCCGAGCCATGCGCCTGCGGAGACTCTCCAAGGTCTCGTTGAGCTGGTCGACATGGTCGAGAATTTTCTGGTCGCCGACGTGCGCGCTGACCTCGGCCCGACTCACCTCTTCTTGCTCAAGCAAGCTCAAGGTGTCGACGAGGTAGGATTCAATGCGCTGGATCGACATCGCCGTCTCGCGGAGATCATCATCGATGAACAGCACCAGGTTTTCGACGTTCTCCGCCTCATGCAACGTCGAGGTCTTCGCGTACGAGCGCGTGGCCCGGTCCATCAGTCGATCCCGGGCGCGCGCGCGCTTACCGCTCTCGCGGCGCTCGTCGGCTGCATCTTCGACGCCGCTGGAATGTATGCTTCCGTCCCCTACATGCTTCGAACCAGAGCTGCCCATCCTTTGTCGGTGACACAAGACACCCACAAGGAGCAAGTTTTCGGCGGTTTTCCTCGCACTTGAGAGCCCAACGTACCCGTGATTCCTGAAGCCAAGCTCAAAGAGCTACGTGAGCGCATCGTCGTCGAAGACGTCATCGGCCAGTACGTCGCGCTCAAATCTTCAGGGCGTCAGTTCAAGGGGCTGTGCCCATTCCACGCCGAGAAGACGCCGAGTTTTTACGTGCACCCGGACCGGCGCTCGTTCAAGTGCTTCGGCTGTGGCGAGTATGGCGACGCCATCGAGTTCATTCAGAAGGTCGAAGGCACGAGTTTCTTGGAGACCGTGCGGCGCCTCGCGGATCAGTTTGCGGTGCCCTTGCCCTCCGAAGTCGGGGGGGCGCGAAACGCGCGAGACGCCAATGAACGCGATCTCGATCTTCGGGTGACCGAATGTGCCGCGACGTTTTTTCGCCGGGTGCTCGTCAAGGAGGCCGTGGGCGAGGCGGGGCGCGCGTATGCCGCCGAACGCGGGGTCGGTGCCGATACCAGTGAGACGTTTCGCATGGGCTACGCCCCCGCGCCGGAGGAGGCCGGCTGGGACGCGCTGGTCAAAGAGCTCACGGCGCGCGGCCACGATCTCGAACGCGCCGAACGCCTCGGTCTGGTGGCCAAGAGCGAGCGCAACCAGAACTACTACGACCGCTTCCGCGGTCGCCTCATGTTCCCCGTCATTCGCCCTGGCGGCAGCGTGCTCGGCTTCTCCGGTCGTATCTTGCCGATCCACGATTCCAAGGACGACCAAGACCCGACGCCGAAGTACATCAACTCCTCGGAGTCGGACCTGTACGCGAAAAACAAGACCCTCTTTGGTCTACAGGCTGCGAGCCGCCACATCAAAACCAGCGGTCGCGCGCTGCTCGTCGAGGGAAATCTCGACGTGGTCTCGCTGCACCAGCGAGGTCACGGCGAGGCGCTAGCACCCCTTGGAACGTCGTTTACGAGGGAGCAGTGCGCGGTGCTCGGGCGCCTCACCTCCGTGGTGGTCATCTGTTTTGACGGCGATCGAGCGGGCCGAAAGGCCACCGCATCCGCGATCGAACAGCTGCTGACCGCGGACATCGAGCCCCGCGTCGTGGCCCTCGAACCCGGCGAAGATCCCGACAGTGTGGACCCCGAACGATTCCAACGACGACTCGAACGGCCCACGCCGGCGCTCGAATGGTTCTTGCGACGACTCGTCGCCGCCGGAGCAACCGAGTCCATCGAGTCGAAGGCCCGCGCACTCCACCGGGTCGCGCCGCTGCTCCAAAAACTCAAAGACCCGGACGTGCGAGGGGACTACGCGCATCTTGCGGCGAATTTGCTAAGTCTACCTATCTCAAGGGTATGGTCCGCAGCCCAGCCCGAGTCCCGGGGTTGGGCACCCCCACATGACCCGCGCAACGCGCCTCCTCGCTCCCGTGAACGCCCGCCCACACAGCCCCAAACAGCGCTCCCACGGGGCCAAGCGCTGCTCACGGCCCTCCTCGTGGACTTGCCCATGGCTGCGGGCGGCGCCGTGCGAGACCAGGTGCTCGAGCACGTCGACGATCCGCGCCTGTCGCCCATCGTGGAGCGCGTCCTCGAGGCCGCGAGTGAGGGTCGTCATGCCACGGTGGGCGAACTTTTGGCGCTCGTGGAACCCGAAGCGGAGCAACTTTTGCACCGCGCCATCTTCCAGGGCCGGTTTTTGGAAGAAACCAGACCCAACCGTGTGCTTCAACAAGGTCTAACCCTTTGCAAAGTTGTGAAAATTGAGTCACAAATCCCCCTGATCGACCAGCAGACTGACGCGGCGCGCCGAGACGGACGAGAAGAAGAAGTTCGTGCGCTGATCCAACGACGACTCGAGCTTCGTAAAGAGCAAGCAGCGCTCCGAGCGACGCTTCGAGATGACGACGACCCCCTCCCCTGAAACCCGGCTTAAAAGTTTGAGCACCAGCGACCGAGGCCCAATGCAAACGACGAGCAATACGCTCAATGATGAGAAGCTGAAGACGAGCCTTCTCGATTTCGGCAAGCAAAAAGGAAACAAGATCACCGAGGAGCAGCTCCACATGCTGCTGCCCGAGGACTTGGTTCCGCGAGATCAACTCCCGCACTGGAAGACCTTCCTTGAGTCGAAGGGCGTCGCGGTGGTCGAAGAGAAGCGCAAGCCACAAGCGCGCTCCAAGTCCGCGACAAAGACTGGGAAAGATTCCGACGACGAGCCCACTCGGACCAACGACCCGGTCCGCATGTATCTGCGCAAGATGGGCTCCGTCTCGCTGCTCACGCGCGAGGGCGAGGTCGAGATCGCCAAGCGCATCGAGCAAGGTGAGCTTCGCGTGCTCGACATCGTGCTGCGCAGCCCGGTCGCCGTCCCCTACATCATCTTGATGTACGAAGACATCAAGCGCGGCAAGGTCCGCCCGAAGGACGTGGTGGCCATCGCCACGCCCAACGACGGCGCCACCGGCGGCTCCTCCCAACAACCGAGCGCCCCCGCGAATCAAGAAGAGGCCCTCGACAACCTCCAGAAGCAGCTTGAGCGCCTCCGACGGCACCACAAAGAGTGGGACCGACTCAAGGGCAACTTGCGCGCATCGGTAGAGCGACAAGTGTCGGATGCCCGCCGCGCACAAATTATTGAGCAGCTGCGCGAGCAGTCCGACGCCATCGTCGAGACGATCAAAAATATGAGCCTGTCGCGGCGCCCCGTCGACGGCATGGTCGACGAGCTCGAGTCCATCGTCTACCGCCTCCAAAACTCCATCGACAAGCTCCTCGGATGTGAGAAGCGAGCGGGCATGGACCTCGCGAGCCTGCGAAAGCTCTTCGACGTCCGCCTCAACGAGGAAGAGGAGTTCAAGCTGTGCCGTCAGCTCGGGCTGCACCCGTCCGAGCTCCACGAGATGATCGCCGAGATGAACCTCTCGACGAAGAATATCCGCCTCATCGAAGAGCGCACAGACATGCGAGCGGAGAACCTCATCACGCTCCAAGCGGAGCTCAACTCCGCGCGAAACCAAGCCGAGCGGGCGAAGAGCGAGCTCGTGGAGGCCAACTTGCGCCTCGTGGTCTCCATCGCGAAGAAGTACACGAACCGAGGGCTGCAATTCCTCGACCTCATCCAAGAGGGAAATATTGGCCTGATGAAGGCGGTCGACAAGTTCGAGTACAAGCGCGGCTACAAGTTCTCCACCTACGCGACCTGGTGGATTCGCCAGGCCATCACGCGCGCCATCGCCGACCAAGCCCGGACCATTCGTATCCCGGTCCACATGATCGAGACCATCAACAAGCTCATCCGGACGAGCCGAATCCTCGTGCAAGAGCTGGGACGCGAGCCGACGCCGGAGGAGATCGCCGAGCGCATGGAGCTCCCCCTGGAGAAAGTTCGCAAGGTCCTCAAAATCGCCAAGGAGCCGATCTCGCTGGAGACGCCTATCGGCGAAGAGGAAGACTCCCACCTCGGAGACTTCATCGAGGACAAGAACGCCGTGAGCCCCTCGGAGGCGGTGATCAACACCAACCTCGCCGATCAGACACGGCGCGTGCTGGCGACGCTCACTCCACGCGAAGAGAAGGTGCTCCGCATGCGCTTCGGAATCGGAGAGGCTTCGGATCACACGCTCGAAGAGGTCGGACAAGACTTCTCGGTCACGCGCGAGCGGATCCGGCAGATCGAAGCCAAGGCCCTCCGCAAGCTCCGGCACCCGAGCCGAAGCAAGCGGCTCAAGGCCTTCACCGTCGAGAGCTAGCGCGATCGGGTCCACACCTCGCCGTCTCGCCAGCTTTGTCAGCCCGGCGCGGGGGTTCATCCCCGCTGCATACGGCCAGACCGCGTCACGGTGACAAGGAGAAACCGAGCGCCGCAGCGAGGGCGCTGATGCGCTCCTTGTCGAGGAGCTGCAGCTTCTCCACGGGTCCGAAGTCTGCCATCGCGGTCCCGAGGAGCTCCCGGGAGTGATCCGGGTCATCGTCCAAGAACCGCTCCGCGAGAGAGAGCCGCACCGCGCCGATGCTCCGCCCCTTCGCCCCTGCGGCCTCCCGTGATCGAAGGACCTCCGTGAGGAGCGCCTCTCCCTCCTCAAGACGACCGAGCTGTACCAGGCAATCACCGAGCTCGGCCTTCGTCTCGATCACGTCCGGATGGTCATCACGCAGCCGTCGGCTCGTCAGCTCGAGCGCTCGCGACAACGCCTCTCTCCCCCCTTCGAATTCCTCCGCGAGCATCAACGCCAGCCCGAGGTTGTGGAAGGCGTCATCGAGCCGCAGATCATCTGGCCCGTATACGCGCGATTGAATCTCGATCACCCGCTCAAAGCGCGAGCGAGATTTTTTGGCCAGCGTCCTCCTCTGAGCGTCGCCCACGGTGCGCGCCCGCAGAAGATCGAGGTTGCCCATCATCGAGAGCTCGCGCGCCACCGCAGGATGGTTATCACCCACGCGCCCGCGCACCGTCTCCAGCGAGCGCTCAAACGCCTCGCCGGCGGTCACGAAATCGTTTTGCGTCGCCGCGACGATCCCCAGGTTGCGCAGGGTCGCCGCCGTCTCTGGATGCCCCTCTCCGAGCCGCTTCGAAAAAATCTCCATCGCCCGTGTGTGATGTTGCCGCGCCTCACCCAGAGATCCTCTGCGTCGATAGAGGCTCCCGAGATAGTTCTCGAGGTCCGCTGTCAGCAGCGGATTACCGCCGAGTCGACCGATCGCCGCGCTCGCGTCATCTGCGAGGTTCAAGCCCTCGTCAAAATTCGCGAGGTCGTATCCCACCACCCGAACTAGCTCCACGAGGGCCCGCGCGCGGAGGAAATCGTCCCCCAACCGATCGCCTAGCCGCCGCGCTTTTTGCAAATTGTCGACCGCCTTGTCGGCCTCGCGCAGGCGCCGAAAAATTCGACCAGACAAGAGATATGCCCGCGCCAACGTGGGCTCGTGCCCCGCCGCCTCAATCGCCCCGAGCGCCTCACCCAGCAGCGCGGCCGCCTCCTCATAGCGATAGAACGTCAGCGCGCTCTCTGCCCGAGCGAGGGCAGTGTTCAAATCCTCAAGCTCCAGGCGCTGCGATTCTGACTCGGGAGGCGACCACGCCCCGAGCCCCGCCGCGTCCGCGCAAACGGAGAGGTCCGGCAAGCGATTGACCGCATCTGTCGCGCGCTCGATCAATGTGTCGTCTGCCAGCCGCAACATCTTCGCGACCTCTTCGAGGGATGCCTTCCGCTGCGCGAGACACAGCGACTGTCGGAGGCCGATCTCCCGATCCGTGACATCCGCGGCGTTGCTTCGCTGACAAGCCGCGGTCTGCGCGGCCTCCCACCTCGAGGCGTACACCGCCAGCTCCCCTTGAATCGTCGCCCACGCGTCCGTCGCGAAGGGGAGGCTGGAATTTACGAACCTCGCCTCGACGTCCCGTTGGATTTGCTCGCTCCACAGCGACGCGGCCTCCTCTTTCACGTGCACGCACGGGTCCACCGTTGGCGCGCCAAACACCCGCGCGCCGAACACCACGAGGGCCGCCATCGCCGTGGCGCCCGCAGCCACGAGGCGGACCCTTCTCGGACGCGCCTGCACGCGCTCCAGCTCCTCGATCAACGCCGCCATAGATGGCCAGCGCTGATCGTCGTCCGCTGACAGACCACGCCTCAGCACCCGGCGCAGCGCGAGCGAAATCGAGTCTCGCGCCCGCCGCTCCTGTATCTGGCCTTCGCTCACCGCCGTCTCCAAACTCAGGAGGCTCTCTCCCGTAAACGGTCGCTCTCCTGCGAGGCGCTCCCACATCGTCACACAAAACGCGAACTGATCCGTAGCCTCGGTCAAGGGTCGCAGCTGAAATTGCTCGGGCGCCATATAGGCGGGTGTCCCGGCCGCGCTCCCTGTCAGCACTGCGGAGCGTGAATTCTCGCCCCCCCGATCCTTCCCGAGCGCGAGCTCGCCCGCGGCATCATGATAGATCTCCGGGGCTTCGACGACAGAATCCATGCCGCGCGCCAGCCCAAAGTCGAGCACCCGCGCGCGACCATCCTCCGACACCATCACGTTGTCCGGCTTGAAATCGCGATGCACCAGGCCCTTCTCGTGCGCGGCGTTCAGCCCTCGCGCGGCCCCGATGAAGACCTCGAACACCTCTCGACTTGAGGCGTCAGGCTTCCACTCCCGGAGGGTCGTCCCCTCGACAAACTCCATCGCAATATAGACTTGCCCCTCGCACTCCCCCGCCTCAAACACTTGGACGACGTTCGGATGACTCAGCTTCGCCAGCGCCTGCGCCTCGGTCAGGAGCCGCCCCTTCTCCTCCGAGCTCGACAGCGAGTCTTTGAGGATCTTAAGCGCGACTTTTCGATCAAGCTGCGGATCGAACGCCGCATAGACCACCCCCATCGCCCCAGCCCCGAGGCGCTTCAAAATGGTGTAGCGGCCGAAGCGAACTGGGTCGGCGCTCGCCCCAAAGAGCCGCGCGCCGATGGAAGCTCTCATTTTCTTGGCGTCGAGCGCCGCCACCACCGGGCCCACTTCGAACTGCGTCGATTCAAGCCGCGCGCCGCGCTCATCGGCCGCTGAAGTCGTAGGTGCGCCAACGCTGTCGGAGGGAGTCGGCGATGTTCCCGCCAACCGACCGTCGCCAGGCTTGTCACTCGAGTCTGTCATGCCGCGATGCCACCAGCATCGCAGCAATCCTCCGTTACTGCTACCATTTTGGCGTGCAAGAAGACTTCGACTTACTCGACGCGTGGCGACGCGGCGATCAGAGCGCTGGGAGCGAGCTGTTCAATCGCCACTTCGATTCGATCTGTCGTTTTTTCGCCAACAAGTCTGACTCCGATGTTGAAGACCTCGTGCAGACAACGTTCCTCGCCATCGTTGAGAGCGCCGACAACTTCCGGGGCCAGGGCTCGTTCCGCGGGTTCCTCTTCGGCGTCGCCCGAAACATCCTCCGCCGGCACTACCGAAACAAGCGTCAAAATAGGGAGCGTTACGATCCACTCCAGCAGTCGGTCGCCGACTTCGCCCCCACCCCCTCAGCGATCATCGCGGGCAAACGCGAGCACCAAGTCCTGTTGCAGGCGCTCCGGCAGCTCCCCATGGATCACCAGGCCCTGCTCGAGCTGTATTACTGGGAGTCGCTCACCGCGCCCGAGCTCGCGACGATCTTTGAGATCCCGGAGGGGACGGTCCGAGGGAGGATTCGGCGCGCCAAGCAGCTCCTTGAGGAGCAGCTGAACAAGCTCGTCAAGGAGCCAGCAATCTTGGAGAGCACCATCGGCAACCTCGACGGCTGGGCCGAGTCGCTTCGCAAGTTTGTCGGCGCGAACGCCTCTAGGGACGCAGAGGACGAAGAACCCGCGCCCTAGGCGACCCGCGGCGGCCGCAGGTCGAGTTTCCTCCGCGCTCGGGCCGCTGCTACACTCGGGCCGATGCTTGAACGATCGGCAGCCCTCCTCTTCCCCGTCGCGCTCGCGATATCCCTCTCAGGCTGCAAAGCCCCCGCGCCCACCTCCGACAAGAACGGCGACGCCGCGGCCACTCCGGAGACTGCCGCAAAACAAGCACCGACCGAGCCGCCGAATGATGAACCGCCCGTCCTGCCAGAGCCCGACCCGCTCCCGCCAGAGGTCGATCTCTCTGGCGCCAGCGCCCCGGATGTCTCAACCGTCTTTTTCTCGGTGGAGGGCGCGATGATCCCCATGGCTTGCTTCGACCGCAAGGCGGGCAAGATAAGAGCAGGCTCCGCGTGTCTGGCCTACGTGAGTGACGGCGCGAGAGTGCTCCTGGCTTCGGAGTCGGGCCGAATGCTCGATACGGTCCAAGGCAAACGAAACGCACTCTGCGAGCTGCGGGATAAGCCGACGAGTCTGTCGACGCCGGGGCTCGCCGCTGGCAACACCTACACCTACGGGGCCTACCCAAAAGCCCTGGGCCGCAGCGTCGCCGTCGTCTCTTCCGCGAGCGAGTCCGACCGCGCGACAGAGATCGACGCTGCCCTCCGAGAGCTCCTGTTTGCGGCGGTCCAAGCGAGCAACCCTCGCGTCAAGAATGGACGGCTGCGTGTCACGCAGCGCGCCAAGCACGACATCAACGGGGATGGCTCCCCCGAAGAATTCGTTTCCGTCGTTGTCACGCGCGAAGACAACGCCGACAAGGGCCTGTTCAGCGGCTTGTTCCAGCTCTCCTCGGAACCCGGCGGATCGCCGACGCTGATCGAAACGGGAAAGGGGCTGGACGTCGTCCGCCTCCGGGGCTCTCTCGACCTCGACGGCGACAAAACTCGCGAGCTGTGGCTCGGCCTCGCCTACGACGGTGGTAACGCCGACCGCATCTACGTACGGAGCGGCAGCGGCGAGTATGATGCGGTGGGCAAGTGGACTTGTGGCGCGTGAGATGAGAACAGCCCTCAGCAGCTTCGCGGTCTTGGGTGCGCTCTCCCTCGCATGCCAGACCTCCGCCGCAGACTCCGAATCTAGCGGCGGCGCTCACGCTGAGACGCGCTCATTCGCCCGCGTTCGACCGCAGGTCTCCTTGGTGAACGTGGAGGTGAAGGGCCTGCGCCCAGAGGCGGAGGTGCGCGAGAAGATCGCGGCTGCGCTACCAAAACTTCGAGGGTGCTACGAGCGTGTCGCAAAACAGCTCCCGCGCAGACCTGGTCGCGTGCTCGCGCAGCTGTCTGTATATCCAAACGGGACGCCCGACGCTCCTCGCATCCTAGGGGGGCAGTTCTCTCATCACGGATTTGAGCGCTGCCTCATGACCGAAATGAAGAGCCTGTCCTTCGGGAACAGACCGCGCTCCGGAATGTCTGAGGTCATGATTGCCCTTGAACTCACGCTCGACGTCCACCAGATCGAGTCGCTCGATTAGATCGCGGCTAGCACTGCGATCGGAGCCTCCCCCTCACCGCGGAGCGGCGCGAGGACACCGTCGGTGCCACCCGACGCGCATCGCCCACATGGCGCCCACCACGACGTGAACGACCTTAGGCGACGTCGTCGCCATTGGATGTCGCGAGGTAATCCCGATAGGTGACGAGTCGTCCGACGAGCCATGACGGCACCGGCGCCCTGCTACCCCGCGCATTCAACAACAAAATAATGTCGGTCAATTCTTGCGCGAGCTCGTTCGTCGATCGCGACGTCGAAACGCGCGGGTTCATCGCCCTCGTCGAGGTCAACAAGTCTCCTGTCGTCAGCGGCGTCGCCGACTCCACTTGGATCTCCCCAGCTCTGATCTTATCCACCATCTAGACCTTAGTTTCATCGAGGTCGAGGGCGAATGCAAGCCATCGCATGCCTGAATTACATGTTTTCATCACACTGTAACCGCGTCGATTCGAAGGAACGACGATCCACCAAGCGAAACGACGTCACGCGGTTTAAATAAATCGGATCCACGTTTTTTCGGCTGCGAAGAACACAACACTTTGCGATCCGTCTCTTGTCGAGACTCACCCTTCAGAGAGCCGCGCAGACCCCACAATCACCGTTCACTCAGTACTGATGCAAGCCATAAAACTGGAGCAAGATTAAGCGAGAGCAAGATGGCGACCGATCGCGCGCGCGCCGACGCGGGAGCGATCTCCTCAAGGTGAGCCTCAATCCCTACTGTTCCCCACACGGAGTAGAGGCCTCCGCTGTATCGCACGCCAGCGGACGATGCCCCCCCCTGAAACGCTACCAGCGCCCCAACGTGCGCGGCCCCCATCACCAACGAATTGCCAACGCCGAGCCCAACGTCCCCAAACAGGCCGGGGGTAGAGACGCTCGTGTTGGTGTCGATCTTGGTCCCCGCGCGCGGCCAAATCCAAAACGCGACCCCGCTCGGCGAGGGCGCGACCGGTGCGATGAGCATTCCAAGACTGGCTTCGAAGCGAAAAAAGGACGCCGCTCGATCACCCCCAAGATCGATCGCGGCGCCGAAGCGAACGCCGAGATCTGGGACGAGACGCCCCTCGCGGAGCATCGGCGGCGGCGGTCTGCGCTGCGCCGCGCGTTCGATCCTCTTCTCCTCCACAGGCGACAGCGTGTAGCTGACATTCTCTCGGCGGATCGTCCCGTCGACCTCCTGGCGACGACCCCCTGATGTGATGAGGACCAGCCGCCTCCCCCCGCTCTCCGGCCAAATCCACTCTACTTGTTCGTCCGCGTCTCCTCGCCAAACGACCCTGTCGAGCTCCTGCGAGTAGGTCGACGCCCCGTGGGCGAGGAATACCTCGTAGCCGCCCGGCTTCTCATAGCCAAAGATCCTCCAGGCGCGTCGCGGCTCGTCACCTGGAGCCTCCGATTCACCGACCGATGCTGGGAGACGCCAGTCACTCACGGCCCCGGTGTCGAGATCGATGCGTCCCAAGACCCCGCTACGCGTCACGAGCCACAGCGCGTTGGCGCTGGCTTGATACGCGAGATCATCGACATCACTGGTCATGGCGTCCGCGTTGATCCCGCCGTAGATCACGCGGTCAAAGGTGCGACCGTTGAATGTCCACACGGTGTCCCCCCGCCGCCCGAGGTAGAGCCGACCACCCGGAGACGCCGCGAGGGCCAGCTCGCCGCCGCGCAAGGGGGCGGGTATTTCATGGCGATCCCAGCGCTCTCCATCCCACACAAAGAGCGTCGATTCGCTTGACGCAAAGACCTGCCCATCCGCTGACACCGTTAACCCGACCAGCGACGCGACCGTCTCTGGCGCGAGAGCGCTGGCCGTCCACGTCTCTCCGTCATAGCGCCACAGCGCCCCGGCCTCATCCACGAGCGCGGCGACGATGCGCTCGCCGACGGCCCCTGCCAACAGCCGCGGTCGCCCTGCTGTATCCGACCAACACTGACGTTCGAAGCGCGGACCCTCCACACAACGTCTGTCGCGATCCGCCGAGACCACCGCGCCGCCTCCATCGGCCCACAACAAATAGGTCTGGCGTGGGATGTCCTTCCGCTCATCTGCCCGCGGATCCTGCGGCGGGGCAGCGAGCGCGCTCGTCCCGAGCGCGAGTGAACAAACGCAGGCAAAGGAGCCAACAGACAAGCTCCTTCCCAGACGCATCACGATTGGTAGACCTCGGGCTTCAGCTCGCCGATGTACGCGAGGTTCCTGTATCGCTCCGCGAAATCGAGCCCGTATCCAACCACAAATTTATTCGGGCACGGGAACCCAACGAACTGAGCCTCGACGTCGGCGATGCGCGCCTCTGCCTTGTCGAGCAGCGTGCAGATGGTGACCGACGCGGGGTTCCTCGTCTCGAGGTTCTCGATCAGGTACGAGAGCGTCCGTCCGCTGTCCACGATGTCCTCCACGACGAGCACATGACGACCGGCGATTGAACGATCAAGGTCCTTGGTGATTCGGACGACACCAGAGGACTTCGTGGACTTTCCGTATGAGGATACGGCCATGAAATCCACCTCTACGGGGATGTCAATGGCCCGGGCGAGATCCGTCATGAACACGAAAGACCCCTTCAAGATCCCGAGCAGCAGCGGGTTCTTCCCTGCAAAGGACGCGGATATTTCTCGACCGAGCTCCTCGATACGAGCGGCGATCGTCGCCTCATCCAGGATGACTTCGAGGATATCTGTGCATGGCCCGCGCTCCCAGCTGCTCATGCTCCATATGCTATCAGGCTCTGCCGACTTTGGAGCGCCTGACTTCGAATCTCTGCGCCGGATGACGTGCGCTCCCCATCGTGCGAAGCTGGTGAGGTGCCACGTCACAACTTCAGCGGACTGCGAGGTACCCTGGAAACACTGGAGGTCTCGTCGGTCCACCTGCAAACCAACATGCTCGGCGACCCCGACCGGCGCCAAGTCGCCGTCTACATCCCCGACGAGGTCGCGGCCGCTCGCGGTCCTGTGCCCTTATTCGTCGCCCTCGCGCCCTTCACCGGGAGCGGGCTCAAGCTCACCGCGTGGCAAGCGTTCGGTGAGAGCCTCCCGCTCCGCGTGGACCGCTTGATCGCCGAGGGTACAATGGGCCCGATCGTGCTCGCCATGCCGGACGCGTTCACCTCCCTCGGTGGTAATCAGTACCTCGACTCCCCCGTGCTCGGTCGATGGAGCAGCTTCATCCACGAAGATCTCGTCCCTGCCCTCGAGCGCCGCTACCCCGCCGGGGCGTCACCGGCACGCCGCGCGCTCTTCGGCCGCTCCAGCGGCGGCTACGGGGCCCTCGTCAACGCGATGAAACACCCCAACTTCTGGGGCGCGGTCGCGTCCCACTCGGGAGACGCCGACTTTGATCTGCTCTATCGCTCCGACCTGCCCAAGGCCGCCAGCGCCTTGGCGCGATTCGACGGAGACCCGGTCGCGTTCATCTCCCACCTCCAGCAGCAGCCCAAGGTCGACGGCAAGGACTTCTACGCCCTCATGATCCTCGCCATGGCGGCGAGCTACGATCCCCAGCCCGAGCGGCCGCTCGGGATTCAGTTCCCCGCCGACGTCCGAACCTGCGCCCTCGATGTCGAGTCATGGGAGCGGTGGAGACGCTGGGATCCGCTCGCGCTCGCGGAGGAGCCCGACTGCGTCGCCGCCCTCCGGTCGCTCAAGTCGTTGTTCATTGATTGTGGTTCCAGAGACCAATACAACCTGCACTTCGGCAATCGCCGACTCTCCGACACCCTCAGGCGTGGAGGCGTGGAGCATGTCTACGAGGAATTCCCCGACGGCCACTCCGGCGTGGACTACCGCCTCGATCGATCGCTGCCGCTGCTGTACGCGGCGCTCGTGGACAACACCCCGGCGACCTAGGCGGCGGTCATGAAGCAGCCGAACCGGGCCGCGGCGCCCGCGGACTAGTTCCCGCAGAAATCGAAGTTAATGTTCTCGCGGGGGTAGTACATCATCTCGTTCCAGCACATCTCGTCGAAGGTCCCGAGCCCGCCGTAGGTCGGCTCGGTGCGCTCGCTGGAGTCATAGACGCAGTGGTTCTCGACGAGGTCGCCCGGCTCGATCACGAAGTTGTCGATGGTCTTGTAGTTCTGGGTAGCGAAACTAAATGGGTCATCTCGATTGAGCTCGCCCACAAACTCGCCCTGCCGATACACGTCGGTCCACAACACCGAACCAAGCTCGTGCGCGTGCAGCATCGAGCCAATCACGGTGATCGGTCCGTTGAGCATGGCCTCCGACTCGCTGGGCAGACAGTCCGCGACGTGCTTGTAGGCGGGCTCTCCCGGCGGGATCGTGATGCCCAGGACGTCCGCGAACACCACGGAGCCGGCGTTGTTGGCCCGAAGCTCGTCAGAATAGACCACCCGAACGCCGCTGGAATCCACGACCCCCGCGGTTCCCAGCGGGTTGTTGTAGTGAATCTGTACTCGCAGCGTCACTTCGGAGGCCGCGTCGCCGACGAGGTATCCCGCCTCAGGGGGCAGGTCGTAGTCCACGACCCCCGGCGCCCACGCCCACATCAAATCCCCGTTCAAGTCGTAACACTCCGAGCCCTGCGGGTCGCCGCTCGGTCCCGGGGACTGCGTCAACACAAAGTGGTGCACGTAGGCCGCCGAGTTCGGATCGATCTCCGGCCGAAATCCAACCACATGGTTGAGCGCCTCGACGGGCACCGTGACTTCAAAGCAGGCGTAGTAGGTCTCCACCGTCGGCACGGCGAATCCCTCCGCCCCCACGCGCCACGAAGTCTCGTCGCCGTCCCCGTCCCCGTCCCCTCCCGTCTCTGCGCCGCCCGTCTCCGACGTAGAGGCCGCCTCGGTCTCTCCCGCACGATCATCGCTCGATGGACAACCCGCGACAGCCACGCACACGCCGGCGCTGATCCCTAACCTACAAAGACGTCCCCACGCTGAAAAACTCATGACGCTTTCCTAACACATGCTAGTTTTTCATCAAGGTTTCATCGGGACGAACCACTTTGAGCGCGGCCAACAAGGACATTCACGGGGGAATACCGAGCCCAAGGCGGCGACGGCGGGGTGTTCCGATCTGGGCGACCGGCGTCGCGACGGCGGCCGCGGTGATGGCGTCACCATCCGGCGTGTCCCGTGGAGACGACGGCGCAAAAATTCCGACCCCGGTCGCGTTCTCGTCCCGTGACTGCCTCATTGAGGTCGACCGCACGACCGACCCGAGGGTCCCCCTTCAATGGATGATCCCATCTGAAGACAACGTCCTCGGCGCGCATGAGGTGCCCACGAGCAGGCGAGTTCAAGCGTTCGCGTTTTGCCGCGACCCTCGCCCCGACGAGGTGCTCCCCAACTGGATCAATCTCGAGGAAGCCCAGGGCGCCGTCACCCGCGGAGAGCTTGAGGCGTTGCCACCAGCGGAGGAGATCCTTGAGAGCTCTTCGTGGGCGACGGAACCGGGACACAATGGGATCGCGGGCGATTGTGTGTGGCCGATCCAATCCCCGGCCCAGCGAACGCCCTTCACCTGTGAGACCACGGCCGCCGGCATCGCGTGGGACACCGCGGGCGTCCCCGCGGGCCCCTACGTGATCCGTGCCTACACCTACGCGCCCGTCAACAACTTGTGGTCCGCGCGGGCGGGCGTGATCCGTGTCGGCGACACCCCCGCCGTTGCGCGCCCTCCCCTCGCCGTTCTGCTCGATCCCTCGCGAGAGGCCAAGCTCGGCGCCGATGGCCCGTTGTCCCTTCGCGCGTGCCTCTCCGATGAGGCGGCCGCGCCCGTCTTACTCGAGTGGGCGCTGGCGTCGAGCGAACTCGTCGACGAGGCGAGCTGGACACCCCTCGCGACTCAATCCATGGACTTCGCCGAGACAGGAGAGGTCACGTTCGGGGCACCCCCACAAGCCACAAACCAGGCGATCTATGTCCGCGCGAGCGCGTCTTCTCCCGCATCCGGCGAACCGTGGTGGTCCTATGGAGCCGCACCCATCCTCGTCGCCGACTCCTTCGCAACCTCCGCGACCGAAGATGGCAGCCCCACCTTTGACTACTGCGACCACGATGAGCCCGAATCCACGGGGACCTCCACAGGCGGCTGCTCGGTTCAACCCGGCCCGACACCGGCGCTTGGGCTCTGGCTGCTCTTCATGAGCATCGGCGGGCGACGTCAACGCCGACGCCGACGCCGACGCTAGGGCTGCGCCCCGTCCGCGATCCACATCTCGATGGTGTCGCGTTTCCCCGCAGAGAGCTGCCCCGTCGGCGGCATCACGGTCCCAGAGCCGCCCGCGTCGATGTGGGTGTCTGTGATCTTGCGCCACAGGTAGCTCGCGTCCGGATCACCCGGAGCGATTCGAGCCATGGATGGGAGCTCTGTCGACGGGGTGTCGACCAGCTCTGCGAACGCCGAGTCCTCGTTCAAGGTCAACGTGGGAGCGACCATCGTTCCGCTGCTGCCCTCCATGTGGCACAGGCAGCTCTCATCGAGCAGCGGCTGGATGTCTGCCGCGAAGGTCGGTGACGCCTCCTCCTGGCATCCCGTCGCAGACACACAACAAACCCACAGAGCCAGCGCCCGCCCCCTCTGCCTCGCAGCCAGTCCTCCGATATGAAAAATCATCACCGTGACGGTACCGGGTGAAAGCCTATCTCGCTAGACTTCCGGTATGAACAAAATCCCTCTCCTCGGCGTGGTAATTTTTTCCATCGGTGGCGGCGTCTACGTCTACACGTCCGCGAACAAAGCGCCAGAATCCGCGCAGGCGGACGTCGAAGCTGCTCCCGCGAAGGAGGCCGCGCCCGCCGACGCGAACGAATCGGACGACGCCGCGCCCGCCAAGGCCCTCACCGCGCCGCAAGGACCGCTCGCGGAGGTGCTCGCCCCGTACCTCAAGATT
>JAAZXR010000007.1 GCA_014240065.1 Myxococcales bacterium | reverse complement strand
GAGCGAACGACCCGTAGCCGATGGTGGAGAGCGTCTGCACGCTAAAAAAGAACCTGCCGAGGAGGTCCCCGCCGCCGATCTGATCGATGGCTCCCTCGCCGCAGAACCCGTATCCGCCGGCGAACGCGAGGTTGATGGCGAGGTGGACCGCTGTGACAAAGCCAAAGAGCGCGAGCCAATGGCCAGCGATGAGGCGATGGTACAGGTCCGTCAAGACGCGGTGAGAGACGCCGTCCGCGATGATATGCAGCTTCTGGTTCCCCTGGTACGACATGCCTGGTGTCGTTATAAAGGGAGAGGGGCGCTGCTGGAAAATATCTCGAACATCTTGGCGCTCCGCGGGGGCCCGCCGGGCCGATCTCACGATGAACCATGTGTTTGAACAGATCCAATCCATGCTCCGCGACGCGGGGGTGTCGTTTAGGCACCTGCATCACGCGCCAACGCCGACCAGCGAGGATTCAGCGCGGGTCCGAGGAGAGCCGCTCGCGATCGGGGGCAAGGCGTTGAGCATGCGGGCGGACGGCCGCGCGGTGCTGTTGGTCTTGAGCGCGGCGTGCAGGTTTAATTCGAAGCGCTTCCGAAAGCGGCTCGGCGTCAGGAAATTGAGGTTCTTAACGGCAGACGAGCTGTTTGAATCCACTGGACTGGTCCCGGGGAGCGTCCCCCCTTTTGGCGCTCCGGTGCTCCCCTTCGAGCTGTTCCTTGACGAATCGATCTTCGCCAATCCACGCATCGCCTTCAACGCAGGGAGCCTGGAGGACTCGATCATCTTGGAGTTGGGGGCGTATCTCTCGGTCGCGGGGGAATACACGCGGGTCGAGGTGACCGAGCCGCCGCCTGGGCGTGCGAGGTGATGGCCATCGGGTCGTCGCCGTGGGTCGCGGGTGCGCCGCTCTGGTAGTCTTGAGTATGGTGGATCGTTCATCGCTGCTCGCCGCCGCCCGGGCTGTCCGCTCGGCGCGCGGTCTACTGATCGGAGCGGGAGCGGGGATGGGCGTGGACTCAGGGTTACCGGACTTTCGAGGCACGGAGGGGTTTTGGCGCGCGTACCCGCCGTATCAAACGCTCGGGGTGCGGTTCGAAGCGATGGCGGACCCCATCCATTTCCAGCGGGATCCCGCGTTCGCGTGGGGGTTTTACGGTCATCGCCGCAACTTGTATCGCGCCACGGTCCCGCACGAGGGCTTTCAAATCTTACGCAGGTTCGCCTCCACCATGGAAGGCGGCGCGTTCGTCTTCACCTCCAATGTCGACGGGCAATTTCAGCGGGCAGGTTTTCCAGACCCGGAGATCGTGGAGTGTCACGGCGCCATTGAGTACGAGCAATGCGGCCGGGGCTGCGGAGCGGGAGTTTGGGAGGCTGACCCGAAGCGGTCGATCCGCGTGGACGAAGCGACGATGCGTGCGGAGCCGCCCCTCCCCAGATGTCGAGGATGCGGCACGACGGCGCGCCCGAACATCTTGATGTTCGGCGACTGGGGATGGGATCCCCAGCGAACGCTGGCCCAAGAAGACAGCTACGCGGCCTGGCGTGAGCGCCTCTCGCCGGAGCAGGTCGTGGTGATCGAGCTGGGCGCAGGCACGGCGATTCCCACTGTGAGGAGACTGAGCGAACAGTGGCAGGCGGCGGGGGCGACCCTGCTGCGGATCAACCCGCGCGAGCCGGCCGTCGCAGCCCATGGAATTTCGCTTCGAGGCGGCGCGCTGGAGGTTCTACGGCAGCTCAACGAGCGTCACCAAGGTCTTTAGTGGCGCGCTCCCGGGCGCGGCGCGGCTGCATCGCGCAGGCGCTCAGCGGTGGTCGTGTCCACCGCTGGCGACGAGGCGGGTTCGCTTGGGTGAGTCCCAAAATGAACATGGGGGGCGCTTTCGCTTCAAGCGTCGCGCGTTTCTGATAGCCTGTGAAGGCCGCGGGGCTCGCGAATGCGTCCGGCGGATGAGGTGGAATCATGGGTGGCTCGCAGGAAAACAACCCGAACCTTCACGACGTGCTGTGGTGGCGGCTCATTCCGCTTGTCTCAAGTGTCGCGTTCCTCGCCGTGATGTGGTTTGGCTCGAACACCTACTACGCGGGGCTCTTCGGGGGGAAAGAGTGGATCTTGGCGGTCGCGGACAAGCAGGTCCCTCAAACCGACAGGGTGCTCGAATTGCAGAGCAAGTCCGCGCTCACCTTGTTGGTTCGAGGAGGCGGGGACTTTAGTTCTCAGCTGACGCCGGGGGAGGATCTCGTCGTTGTGGTGAGCGAGGGGGGCGAGGTCACACGGCATGGCACCTCGAAGTTCTCACGAATCGACGACCTGCTCGCGCTGCCTCCTGGGAGCGCGAAGGGCTTTGTCGCGACGGACGAGGGGGTCTTTGAGCTCACAGATATCACCGTGGGTCGTGAACGATACATTCGGGTTGTTGGAGACACCCGGGCGCTCGTCGACGAGATCGCGAAGGTGTCCGTGGTGGAGGCGATGCTCGTCGATCTGGCCTCTGGGGACGTGTTGCAGCATACGTGGAGGGGGCTTGATGCCGCACCCGTCGAAGTCGACGTCGCGCCCGAGATGATCAAGGCTCGTAATGTGCCTGCCGAGGAACGGGACTGGAAGGCCAACGTCATGTTGGCAGACCCGTACCTCGGGTATTTCCAGCTGGGGATCGGCCGCGGCGAGGAGTCGATTGGGACGTTCTATGCGTATTCGAGCCCTCGCGTCGTGGAGGGGTTTGACCCTATCGCTGTGTTGGTCCTGGTTCCAGATGATGTGATGCTGAAATACCCAAAGCGGTCCATCGCTGGCGGGATCGCGCTCTTGTCATTAATGGTGGTCTTGGTGATGACGATGATTCACCGGCTCTCGAAACGCCACATCAACCCTCTGGCGGATCTGGCGCAGCAAGTCGAGCGAATTCGGGATCGCGTGGTCGCGGCCCCGCCAGGCGCCGATGACGAGCGTGTTGACCCCCGTGGTGACGCACCGAACCATGAGGTCGCGTCTTTGGAGCGCGTTGTAGGCGGACTCGAACTTGAGATTGAGCGCAGCCAAGCGCTCGAGCGAAAGCTCCGGAACTATCAAAAACTCGAGGCCGTCGGTCGGCTCGCCGGCGGTATCGCGCATGACTTCAACAACCTCATGAACGTCGTGTCGTTGAATGTGGCGCATCTTCGCGGAGCTCCGGACGTGTCAAAGGAGACCCTCGAGTCCCTTGAGTTGATGTCGGGAGCGATCAACGCGGGCGCCGAGCTGACGAAGAAGTTGATGAACTTTGGTCATGGAGGGACGACGGTGGCTGAAGAGGGGGCCATCGCAGATGCGTGCTCGACGATCAGCAACACCTTGGGGCTCGCGCAGCGCCTGATCGGTGAGGACGTTTGTCTGTCTGTCGATCTTCCCGAGCGACCGCTGCTGGTCAAGATGTCAACGACGGATTTGCAGCAGATCATCTTGAATCTCACTCTCAACGCGCGCGATGCCTCAGGCGCGGGTGGTAACGTCGGCGTTTCGCTCAAGACCCTCGACGCGGGAGGGCGCGTCGCATCACCGGATGAGGATGCTTTGGAAGCGTGCATCGAGGTAGTAGATGAGGGTTGCGGCATGACCGCAGAGCAGGTCGACCGCGTTTTTGAGCCGTTCTATACGACCAAGGAGGAGATCGGGGGCTCTGGATTTGGGATGTCGGTCGTCTTTGGGGTTGTCACGGCGGCGGGCGGAACCATCGAGATTGAATCGAAGCCTGGAGAGGGGACCTGCATTCGCGTTCGTGTCCCGTTGGCCTTGGCCGAAGCAGAAGCGGATGAGCTCCGGGGGAGCAGCCGTGCCGCGGATGAGCTCCCCCGGCATATCGCGGGGATGACCTGTCTGCTGGTCGAAGATGATGAGCGGGCGTCTTCAAGTTTGCGCCGCATGTTCTTGCGGGAGGGCGTGAGCGCGCTCGTCGCGACGGATGGGGCGCGTGCGCTGGAGGTGCTCGAGCGACACCGATCAGAGATCGACGTGGTCCTCTCGGATGTGTCGATGCCGAAGGTCGATGGCGTCCAGCTCGCGCAGCACGTGGCGGAACGGTATCCGACAATTCCCGTTATCTTGATGACCGGGCGTCGCATCGATCTGGCTGAAGTCAAAGAAACCACGGCCTCAGTCGTCGATGTTATTGAAAAGCCGATCGTCGCGAGCGAGCTCATCGCCGCGATTTCGAGCGTCCTCGGCCGTCGGGATCGCGGCTGACCGCTTCTTGTCCAGGCCCCCATGATCTCGAACGCCGCGGACCGCCGCGCGAGCGTGGTCGTTGACGAGCTAGAGGAAGGGGTCGCAGGTGGTGACGACCACGTCCGCCGGGTCTCGAGGCTGGAGCTTGTAGTTGCTGAAGCTCCATCCATGGATACCGGTGATGCCATCGAAGGCCGTGCCGATCGGGCAGTCGTTGCCGAGTCCCGCGGTGGAATCGGCGTCGGCGACGCCGTCGTCGATGCGAAGACCGCCCGTGACCTCGAATTCATCGTAGTCGTCGGGGTCGTCCGGGTTGGTGTTGGTGATGGCGACGGCTCCGATTTGAAGGAGCATCGATTCGTGGCCCTCTCCGTCCGCGCCGCCGGTCGCGATGGCGCTCGGGTCAGAGATCTGCAAGGGGGAGAACGGCAGGCTCGTCGCTGCGTCCGTCACGGTGACGCTGGAGGAGACGATCTCTGAGAGGTCGAAGTACTCTTCATAGGTGCCCGAGACGGTCACAATATTTCCAACGGCGACGCTGGGGGTCGTCGACCCGGTGTACACGAAGATGCCTGTGAATGGCGCCTGGGTCCCGTCTTCGATGTAAAAGCCCTGGCTCGATCCGGTCGTAGGTCGCAGCCCGGTGACATAGGCGCCGCTCACGGTGACCTGCGCGCCTGGGTTTGGGTGTGCGGGGTCTGACATGTCACGGATGGCCTTGATGGTGGTGGCGCACGCGGCGTTGCCGGGGTTTGGGTCCGCGCAGTCGTCACATGCGTCACCTTTGCCGTCGCCGTCGTCATCTGCCTGCCCGGAGTTTGCGTCGATCGGGCAGTTGTCGATCCCGTTGGGCACGCCGTCTTCATCCATGTCGTTGGAGTCTTGGGGGGGGCAGGCGTCGCTCGAGTCGAGCGGGCAAGGATCGCAGGCGTCCCCGGCGCCGTCGGCGTCTTCGTCGGGCTGCATCGCGTCCATGGGGCGTACGGGGTTGAAGACGGCGGGGCAGTTGTCCTCGCCGTCGAGGATGCCATCCCCGTCGGCGTCCCCGTCGGCGACCCCGTCAGGGTACTCTGCGCGATAGGGGATGCACGTCGGCTCATCCGCCGGCTCCCCGCAAATGGCGAGGGGATAAAACGCCTCCGCCGCCGCTTGAACCATGGCCAGGCTCGAGTTGCTCACATCCTGCGCGACGCAGGCGACCTTGGGCGTACCGCACACGTCCAGGGCCTCACATCCGTCCGTGCCGAGCGCCGCCGACGCGAGGAGCGAGGCGTCCCCGTAGAGTGTCTGGCCTCCACGCGCGACCATCACGACGTCCTCGAGGTTGGCGCGGACCACCGCGCTGTGGGCGTCGAGGTCACCCGCACGGAACACCGCCAGGTCGCCCGCCAGGCCATTCTTGAGCATGCCCGTGCTCAGTTGAGCGCCGGCGACGAAGGCGGCGTTGGTCGTGACCATGCGCCACAGTTGGACGTCGGAGAAAGTGCCGTTGAAGTAGGCTTCGTTGAGATCGATGGCGCAGGCCAGCTCGCGCAAGAGGTTGGCCGATCCGCTCGGGAGCCAGTCGGTGCCCAGCGCCATGGGGACGCCCGCGCGCTCCATGAGAGAGATGGACGCGGTGTTGCCGTACAGCGCGATATTGGATCGCGGCGACCACACCACCTTCGCGTATTCCGGTTCGATATTGTAGATGTCGCCCGCGGTGAGTCCGATGGCGTGGACCAGCCCGGTCTGGGGTTCGACGAGGTCGGTGTCACCTGTCTGGATGCAGGTAAACTCGTTACGCGCGGCGAGATCGATCCCCTCGGAGACGTGGGGGACGTAGGCATCGAGGCCAGAGATCGAGCTGTTGGTCGTCACGTTCGGGTATCCGCACCCGCTGTCGAGCTTGGTCCCGTTGGCGTCCCCGAGCGGGAAGGTGTCACTGTCGGCGGCCTGGTTGCCGAGATCCTCCGAGAGGCTGTTTGAGTCGAGGTTACGCAGCAGGCCCACCGTGCCACCTGCCGAGACCGTGGAGGTCGCTCCACCCATCAGAAACCGGAGCTCGGTGCCGCGCATCACGTCGCCGGAGGCGCCCCCGTCGTAAGGGATCGTGGTGTGTCCACCGGTCCCGGTGCGCCAGTCGTGGCGATGCTCGTAGCGCTCGTCGGTGAACGAATGGGGGGGGTTGTTCGCGTAGGTGATGTGGTCGTGTGTGTTGATGAGTCCCGGGGAGACGACGCCGCCCGGACAGGACACGGTCGTCGCGGTGTCGGCACCGGGCGCGGTGTCACAGTCACATCCCACGCACGTGATCATGCCCGCGCCGTCGACGAGGACAGCGCCTCCACGGTAGATGGTCTCGGGCGCGAGGACGTCTCCTTGAACGATGAGACCTGCGCTCCCTTCCACGGTCACTTCACAGGTGCCGGCAGACACGGGCGGTAGCGCTCCGCAGTCCACTTCCGCGGGAGGGGGATCGCCGTCGCCGTCGCCGTCGCCGTCGCCGTCGCCGTCGCCGTCGCCGTCGCCGTCGCCGGTATTGTCGGCGGAGGAAGAGGAATCATCCCCTGAGCTGCCCCCGCATCCGGAGACGAGGAGGGGGACGACGAGGAGCGCGCTGAGTACGACGAGACGTTGAATGTGCATGGGGCCTCTGGAGCGAGAGCCTAGCCCATCACAGGGGGCTGGCGCCACGCCAAGACCGCGCGTGACCGAGAGAATCGGTGGATTCGGACGTGGCGTGGCGGATGAGGATGGGGATCGTGGAGATCTTCGTGCCCAAAACCCAACGATTTCCCGACGACCTCGCGGCGCGACGCGCGATTGCTCCCGTGGGCATCGTCGGCGCGAGCGTCGCGACCGTTCTCGCCCCCCTAGGCTTCGTCCGGCTCGTAGGCGAGATTGGGGGCGAGCCACCGCTCCATCTCGCGCATCCCCATCCCCTTGCGGCGCGCGTAGTCGCGGACCTGGTCGCGGTCGACGCGACCGAGCGTGAAGTAGCGGGCGTCTGGATGTCCGAGGTAGATTCCGCTGACTGACGCCGCGGGGGACATCGCGAAGTGGGTGGTGAGTTTAAGGTCGACGTCTCGGGCACCGAGCAGGTCGAAGAGCTTCCCCTTCTCTGTGTGATCTGGGCACGCTGGGTATCCAAACGCAGGTCGGATCCCTTGAAATTTTTCCGCGTGGAGTGATTGGAGGGGGAGCGACTCATCGCTCGCGTACCACTCGACGCGCGCGCGATGGTGAAGAAACTCTGCGAACGCTTCGGCGAGACGATCCGCGAGCGCCTTGAGCAGCAACGCGCTGTAGTCGTCGTGAGCCTCCTCGAACGCGCGCACGTGCGGTTCAATCCCGAGGCCTGCCGTCACGGCGAAGGCGCCGACGTGCCCGACGATGTCGCCGTCTTTCGGGGGCAAGAAGTCAGCGAGACAGCGATGGACGCCGTCTCGCTGCACTTGCTGCTGCCTGAGCATATTGAACGTGGTCAACGTGCGACTTGTCTTCGGGTCGCGTACGACGATGTCGTCCCCGTCGGCATACGCCGGCCAGTATCCATAGACCCCCCGCGCCACGAGCAGCTCCTCTTTGATAATTCGCGCGAGCAGCTCTCGCCCGTGCGCGTACAGCTCGCGCGCCGCCTCTCCGTAGCGCTCATCTTCCAGGATCTGGGGGAATCGTCCCTTGAGCTGCCACGAGGTAAAAAAGAACGTCCAGTCGATATACTCCGCGATCTCGGAGAGCCGCACTTGCGCGAGGACTCTCCGCCCAAGAAACGGCGGAGGCGGCGTCTGCGCTCGCGTGAATTCGAGGGCCGGGCAGGCGGCACGGGCCGCGCCAATCGGCCGCACCGGCTTGCTGCGGCGGTCACCGTAAATCTCCGCCATCCGCTTTTGTTCCGCGCGATTTGTCTTGTCCAATTCTCTGCGTTTGGTGTCATCGCGGAGCAGCCCGACGACCCCCGCCACGCGCGATGCGTCGAGCACGTGAACCACCTCTCGCGGGTAGTGCGGAGCGATCTTCACCGCGGTGTGTTGTTTGCTCGTGGTCGCGCCACCGATCAGGAGCGGCGTGTTCATCTGGAGTCGGCTCATCTCCTTGGCCACGTGCACCATCTCGTCGAGCGAGGGCGTGATGAGGCCGCTGAGGCCGATGATGTCCGCCTCCTCGTCGCGGGCACGCTCGAGGATTTTCTCAGCGGGCACCATGACGCCCAAATCGATAACTTCGTAGTTGTTGCAGCTCAAGACGACCGCGACGATATTCTTGCCGATGTCGTGGACGTCACCCTTGACCGTCGCGAGCACGATCTTCCCGCGGGATTTCAACACGCCCTCGGCGGAGTCCTCCATGAACGGGGTGAGGTAGGCGACGGCTCGTTTCATGACGCGCGCGCTCTTGACGACCTGGGGGAGGAACATCTTGCCGGCGCCGAACAGGTCGCCGACCACGGCCATGCCGCGCATCAAGGGCCCCTCGATGACCTCGAGCGGTGCGGACAGTCGCTGCCGCGCCTCTTCGACGTCCGCTTCGATAAAATCGACGACCCCCCGAACCAGCGCGTACTCGATGCGCGCGTTGAGGTCTCCGCTCCGCCAGGAGGTGTCGACCTCTCGCTTTTTACCGACGCTGCGCAGCCCTTCGGCGCGCTCAACCATCCGCTCCGTCGCGTCCTCGCGCCGGTTGAACAGCACGTCCTCGACCAGCAGCAAGAGGTCGTCAGGGATGTCGTCGTAGACCGTCAGCTGTCCGGCGTTGACGATGCCCATGTCGAGGCCCGCGCGGGTGGCATGAAACAAGAAGGCGGAGTGCATCGCCTCGCGCACGGCGTCATTGCCACGAAAAGAGAACGAGAGGTTGCTGATGCCGCCGCTGACGCGAGCGCCAGGGCAGCGCTTCTTGATCGCCGGGGTCGCCTCGATGAACGCCTTCGCGAATTCTGCGTGCGCCTCGATGCCTGTCGCGATGGCGAGGATATTGGGATCAAAGATGATGTCCGTGGGGGGGAAGTTGAGCTTCGTCGTGAGCAGGTCGTAGGCGCGGGCGCAGATCTCAAGCTTGCGCTCAGCCGTCTCCGCCTGGCCGCGCTCGTCGAACGCCATCACGACCGCGGCCGCGCCGTAGCGTCGGATCGTCGCGGCTTTCTCGAGGAAGTCGTCTTCACCCTCTTTCAGCGAGATCGAGTTGACCACCGGCTTTCCTTGCACGCATTGGAGCCCGGCTTCGAGGACCGACCACTTGGAGCTGTCGATCATGATCGGGACGCGGCAGATCTCCGGTTCGCTCGCGATCAAGTTCAAGAACGTGCGCATGGCGGCCTCCGAGTCGAGCATGCCCTCGTCCATATTCACGTCGATGATGTTGGCGCCGCCGCGGACCTGTTCGAGCGCCACGCTCAGCGCCTCGTCGTAGGCTTGCTCGCGGATCAGGCGCGCGAACTTCCGTGAACCGGTCACGTTGGTGCGTTCACCGATCATGATGAAGTTGGTGGAGGGGGGGATGTCCAACACTTCCAGCCCCGCGAAGCGAGAGTGCATGGAGGCGCGCGGCGTCCGTGTCCTGGGCGGCAGCCCTCGGAGCGCCGTGTGAATCGCCCGGATGTGATCGACGGTGGTCCCGCAGCAGCCCCCCACGATGTTCACGAGCCCGTCTTCGGCGAAGCTCTTGAGCTGGGCGGCCGTCGCCTCCGGCGCCTCGTCGTATTCACCGAAGGCGTTGGGGAGTCCGGCGTTGGGATAGCAGCTGACGTAGGTGTCCGCGAGCTGCGCGAGCTCCGCCACGTAGGGGCGCATAAGCTCCGCACCGAGCGCGCAGTTGAGGCCGACGCTGAGGGGCTTTGCGTGTTCGATGGAGGCCCAGAACGCGGCGATGGTCTGACCGGAGAGCGTGCGCCCGCTTCGGTCCGTGATGGTGACGGACAGCATGAGCGGCACGCGCTGGTTCGTTCGCTGCATGACGTTCTCAACCGCGACCAGGCAGGCTTTGAGGTTGAGCGTGTCGAACACCGTCTCCACCAACAGCAGGTCCACCCCTCCTTCGAGGAGGGCGGCGGTCTGCTCCTCGTAGGCCTCGCGGACCTCCTCGAACGTGACGGCGCGGAGGGCCGGGTCGTTCACGTCGGGCGAGATGGAGAGGGTGCGATTCGTGGGGCCGATGGCGCCGGCGACGAAGCACTGACGGGTCGGGTCGGCGCCGCAGACCCCTTCGACCGCCTCCCGCGCGAGCCTCGCCGCGGCGAGATTGAGCTCGCGGACGTAGGCTTCAAGTCCGTAGTCCGCCTGGGCGATGCTGGTCGCTGAGAAGGTGTTGGTCTCGATGATGTCGGCGCCCGCCTCGAGATAGCTCCGATGCACATCCCGCACGATCCCAGGCCGCGTCAGCGAGAGCAGGTCATGGTTGCCTTTCAAGCTCGCACCATGGGCTTCGAAATGACCGAGACGATAGTCGGGTTCTTGCAGGTCGAACGCTTGTAAGGCGGTGCCCATGGCGCCATCGAGGATGACAATCCGTTCATCGAGGAGGGCGCGGAGCGGATGCTCGGTGAGGGGGGGGCGTGGGGACTGCATGGGGGCCTTGATGTGGTTCGATCGGGGCGACGGGGAGGGGAGCTTGGACGCTACGCTTTTTCAGCCACGAGCGTGAGGACCTCGAAGAACGGCGCCTTGCGCTCGCGCGAAGAGACGCTGCATTGGTGGACCGCGAGGCCGAGCGCGCGGGCGGCCTCTTCGAGCTTGGAGGGGTGCAGCCCGGTGTTTCGGTGACCGTAGGAGGACGAGATCTCGCCGTGGTCATGCGGCGCGAGCGTCGACGCGACGACGAGTCCGCCGGACCGAAGCACCCGGGCGGCCTCACGGATGGCGCGGATCGGGTCGTCGGAGTACGTCAGCACGTGAAGGAGGAGGACCTGATCAAAGGAGGCGTCCGCGTAGCGGAGCCGATGCATGTCACCGACATCGAAGGAGACGTTCGTTCGCGCGGAGAGCCGCGCGCGGGCGGCCTGAATTACGACCTCGCTTTGATCGAGGCAGGTGATGTGCGAAGCCCGAGGCGCGAGCAGTCGAGCGATCACTCCGTCGCCGGATCCCACGTCGAGCACCTCTCCGAGAGACAAGAGCCCGAGGAGTCCGTGCGCCGTCGCTTCCCATGTCCGCCCCGGTGAGTAGTGGTTCTCCATCTGGCCGGCGACCTCGTCGGCCCACGTGCGGGCGCGGTCGCGTTCGGCGAACACCGCTCGCCGGCGGGCGCGGTCGCTGCATTCGTCCGCGCTCTCCGGCTCCGCACAGATCGCGCGCCACACCGGTCGCGCGAGGGCAGGGAACTCGTCAGGGCGGGCGCGGTACAGGATGGACGCCCCCGCGCGACGCTGGTGAACGAGCGAGGCCTTCCGGAGCTTCGCGAGCTGGGTGGATACGCGCGATTGGGACATGCCCGTGATTTGAACCAGCTCTCCCACCGAAATTTCCGCGTCGTCGAGCAGTCGCAGCAGTCGGATCCGTGCAGCGTCTGCGAACAGACCGAGGAGATCGACGGAGGGGTGAGCTTCGAGCATATCTTCATATCCAGATATCAAGATATGTACGATGATGGGGTTTATTTGCGAGTTAATCCCGAGATAAACCGAATTTGCGCGCATGGCGCGATGCGCGGACGAGGGGCTTCCGTCGTGCATCGCGCCGTTGGGACCGGAGCTTATTTCATTCACACTCGAGGTCATGCCCGACGATGACCGCGCCCAAGCTTCGAAGCTGACCGTGTTCCACTACCCCGGCTGTAGCACCTGCCGCAACGCTCGCGCCTGGCTGCGAGATCACGGGATCGAGGCGGAGTGGATCCACATCGTGGAGGCGTCACCGAGCGTCGAGCTCCTGGCGCAGGCGGTGCGAGACAGCGGGGAGGAGATCTCCAAGTTCTTCAACACCTCCGGTCGGTCGTATCGGGAGGGCAACTTTCGAGAGCGCCGGGCGACGATGGATGACCAGGCGTGTCTCGAGGCGCTGGCAGCGGACGGGAAGCTCGTGCGCCGCCCGCTGGCGGTGTGGGCTGGCGGCGCGCTCGTCGGGTTTCGCGCGGAGCGTTGGCGCGAGGCGCTCGTCGTTGATGGCGAGTGACGCCTTCGAGCGCGCGCGATGACGGACGGACTAACCGGCGGGGGTGTCGCCGGGGTTGTCGTCGGGGCTGCCAGGAGCGGCGTCGTCCTCGCCTGCGTTGGCGGCGAGCTCTGTCTTACTCACGGGCCTTTGCGACTGCATGGACCGCCAGATGACGATGCCACCCGCGACGACCATGGGCATGCAGAGCATCTGTCCCATGGACAGGTGACCGACGACGAACCCCAGGTGTTGGTCGGGCTGACGGACGAACTCAATGCAGAAGCGAAACGTGCCGTACATCGCCAAGAACGCCCCCGACAGTACGCCGTGGTTGAGGTGCTTGGTGCGCCCGCGGAGCAGCCAGAGGAGGACGAAGGTGACGAGCCCCTCAAGCAAGGCCTCGTAGAGTTGACTCGGATGTCGAGGCTGAAGGTCGGGGGCGCTCGGGAAGATGACACCTACCCAGTGGTCGGTGGCGCGTCCCCACAGCTCTCCGTTGACGAAATTGGCGATGCGCCCGAGGAACAGGCCAATGGGGGCCACGAGCACCACGTAGTCGGTGAGCGCGCCCAGGGGGATATTCCGTTTCCGCGCGAAGATGACGGCGGCGAGGAAGATGCCGAGCAGCCCTCCGTGAAACGACATGCCTCCTTGCCAGATGGCCGGGACCTCTGAGAGATGACCGAGGTAATATTGCGGCTTGTAGAAGATCACGTAGCCGAGCCGGGCGCCGATCATCAGCCCGACGAGCGCCCAGGTCGGGTAGTCATTGGCGTCGTCTTCGTCGAAGGGGCTCTTGGGCTCCTTGGAGAGCCGCAGCGCGATCTTCCACGCCGCGAGGAGCCCCACGATGTAGGCGAGGGCGTACCAGCGGATCGTGATCTTCCAGAACTTGATGGCGACGGGGTCGAGGTCGTGAACCCAGGGTTCAAGATCTACGGATACGAGCTGCGTCGCTGCTTGAAGCGTTGAATCGACGATGGCGTACTGCATGGTCGTGCGAAGCATCGCACACTTGCACCGTCGCCCTCGCCGCCGGCGTGGGTCGCTGCGTCAGGCGCGCATCCTCGCTGGGAGTCGCCGCGTCGACGTGACCAGGGCGCGCTACCAATCGTCGTGCCCGAAGTCCTCGTAGTCCGACGCCCGGCCGCCCCCTCGTGACCCGCGACCTTTTTTCTTCTTCTCTTCGCGCCGCGGGTCGGGCTCTTCGTCACGGAAGTTCGACGAGCGATCTCCTCCGCGCGCGTCCTGGCGATGGCGTCGTTTGTTGTCGTCTCGGGGATGGTCGCCCCCGTCGCGTCGCGCGTCGGCTGCGTGCTCCCATGGGTTGCTCGGCGGCGCACCGGATGAGCGCCTCTCTTCCCCACGGCGCGGCCTCTCTTCCCCACGGCGCGGCCTCTCTTCCCCACGGCGCGGCCTCTCTTCCCCACGGCGCGGCCTCTCTTCCCCACGGCGCGGCCTCTCGGGGCCCGATCTTGCGGACGAGCGCTCTCGCGACGGACCCGCAGGCCCGCCTTGGCGCTGCCCTCGAGCGCCGGCGCGACCGCGTCCTTCTCGTTCGCGGTGGTCTTTGCGGAAGCTGTCTCCCGCCTCGCGGCGGCGCTGGGGAGGCGGGCCGTCGCCGCCGGGACGGGCCGAGCGGGGGCGGGCCTGACGTGCCTCGGCGGCGCGCACGGTGATGCGTCGGCCGGAGATTTCCTTGCCGTCCATGCGCGCGATGGCTTCGGCGGCGGATTCTGCCGTCTCGAAGGTGACGAATCCAAAGCCTCGGCTGCGCTGTGTCTCGCGGTCCAAGATCACGCGCGCCGACAGGACGGTGCCGAACGACGCAAACGCGCTCGAGAGGTCCTGATCGCCAGCGGCCCATGGGAGCCCTCCGACAAAGATGCGATGTTCAGGTTGATCCACCGTGACGCTCGTGAAGAGGAAGTTAGGACGAGCATAACACTATGGACGGTGGAGATCGAGGCCACCGTGGTCGGGGCGGAGGCGGCGCGCCCGCCTATCCCTCCACGATGAGCGGGAGGTCGTGGGTACACGAGTGGCTCACGGCTGAGAGGATTCGGCCGTGGGCGCCAGAAAGGGCCGGTGCTTGGGCTTCGACAAGGGGCTGCAGTCGCTCCATCTCCGCGAGTAACCGCCGATTAGCGCCCACCTTCCACCACTCACTCTCGCTCCCAAACTCGGGATGCTCGTAGTCTCCGGGCACAAAGAACCCCCGGTTATCGGAGTGGCGCATCATGTGGGGAAAACGAGTCTCGGCGCCGGCGAAGATGCGCCGCAAGCCGGCGTGGTCCCTCGGGTCGTCGAGCAGCCGGAAGGTCCGTCGGAGCCATAACACCCTGGTGGGATATTCTTGATGGGCCGCGAGAGACCGGAGGGAGTGCAGATCGTGGGGGGTATATTCAAACGATGCGATGGACGCGGTGTCGTCGTGCCAGGTCACCTCGGCTCCGGCCGCCGCGGTCAGCGCTTTCTGCATGGCCGCGACGCGTTCGCGGGCCTCATCGATCAGCTCCGCGTGGAAGGGCGCCTCGCGCTCGGGACGTACGCCGGCGAGGTAGCGATGAAGCGACATGACGAGGAGGCGTCCGGGCATCGCGGCACCATAACGGAAAACACGGCTGCCCGGCGGCCCCGGTCACGACTTTTTCCGCCTCGGCTTCGAAGGGCGATCCGGGGCGTCTAGGGCCTCGTCGAGCTCGTCGAGCCAGCCCGCGCGCGCCCCCGGGAACGCGTCCGCGTAGGGGATATATGGCTTGATATCGAGGACCGGCGTCTGGTCCAGGAGGTCGAGACCGCGGACGAAGATTTGAACGCCTTCGATCCTCACGACGCGCAGCGCCGACAGCCCGAGTTGATTGGGTCGGTGCGGCGCTCGCGTCGCGAAGACGCCGCGCCGAATCTTGGGGCCTCGGGGGGGGATGACGGTTGGATTCCAATGGCGGTTGAGGTGGAGCCAGCTCGTGACCCACACGTACTCGAAGCCTTCGAGCCCCTCCAAGGACTCGGGCCCGATCAAGTCGGGGAACAGCTCGATGACGCCCTCGAGCGCGCCATCGCCTCGCGCACCCTTGGTCACGGTCGCCTGACGGGGGGTCCCGTGCCGCTCCTTATAAGGAGAGCGGACCGTCCCGATGGGGACGAGCTCGATTCGCGGGGGGACCTCAACGAGCGAGACGTGATCTTGTGGGGGTTTGCTCGTCATGGCCGATTGTCATGGCCGATTGTCATGGGCGGGGACCGCCACCGTCTGGCGACTCGCACTCGGTCAAACATGAGCGAACCCGGCGGGAGCACATGTCGTCGCAGGTGCTCGAAGTCGCCGATCCGCAGTCGGCGAGGCAGGGGCTCATGTCGCGCAAGCATCCGCGTTGACATCCGGCGGTCGGGGTGTCTTGCGGGAGGCTGGCGTTCACACATTCGAGCCGGCACGTCGCGGCGTCGTCTTCGGAGAGGTCACCCCGGCGATCGCAGGAGGAGCGACAAGACTGAAAGCTCGCGACGAGCGCGGATCGGCGGGCGGCGGCGGCGGCGGGATCTTCTGCAGGCGGCGCGGCCGAAGGAGACGACGCGGCGGAGGCGGTCTTTTTGGAGGCGTCTTGTGTGGCGACGCGAACGGTGGGGGGAGGCCCCGCCGCGCCCACCGTCGGTGGCGTCACCGTCACTTTAGGGGTCGTTGGGGCGGCGCTCTCGAAGCTGCGGGGGGTGGGAGGAGTCTCCGCGGAGGCCTTCACCGGCGCGTCTGGGACCTCGTCGGGTCGAAGGATCGTCCGATCCGCGGGGGAGCCACTGGCGGGGGGCACATCCTCAAGCTTCGAGCGGCCGGCGCAAGAGGCGAGGAGGATCATGCCGAGGAGCACGCGCGTCTTCATGCGCCGGAGTCTAGCACTCTATGGTCCAAGCGGTCCCGGCAAAACGCGCCGTGGAGCGGCGGCGCCGGCCATGAAACTCGCCGTGGTATGGTCCACCGCGTGCCACCCGAGGGTCGAGAACGAGGCGCGGATCCCCGCGCCTTTCGCCGTCGAGTCATCGCGGGGTGGCTGCTGCTCCTGGGCGTGCACGTGGCGCTCTTTTTTGAGTTTTCGGGGGCGCAGTTGCTCTCGGCCACGCCCTATTTTGGCCACGATTTTAACACCCATATCGAGCAGACGTGGCGGGTGCTCGAGGGCTTGCGCGGGTGGGGCGAGAGCTGGGTCTACGACGTACAGCTCCTCGCCGGGCAGCCCAACGGGGTGTTCTTCGACGCCGACAACAAGGCGTGGGAGCTGTGGACCTACGCGCTGACGCTGCTCGGGGTCCCCCAAGGCTTGGCGTTCAACTCCTTCATCGTGGCGGTGCACGCGTCGGTCCCCGTGACGATGGGGTGGTGCGCGCGTCGTTTTGGACTCGGGCACTTTGGGGCGTGGTGCGCCGCGCTGTTCGGGGTGCTCTTGTGGTTCTTCGATTCATGGAACCACTGGTGTTGGTACGTGGGGATGGTCGCCTACGCGGGCGCTTCGTTCGCGTTTTTGGTGCCGTTGGCGGCGTATTGGAGGTGGCTCGAGACCCGCGAGGCGGCGTGGTGGGTGGTCGCGGCGGGCGCCCTGACGGGGGTGCACCTGCTGCACCCTTACAGTTTCTTCATGCTCGCCCCTTCGATGGTGGTGATGACGTGGCGGCGGCGTGAGGCGCTCGGGCGCGCGGGGATGGGGAAGGCGGCGATGATCGCCGCGGTCACGGTGCTCGGGAACGCGTGGTGGCTCGTGGTGGCGGCGCGGTTTTGGCACTACATCCTCGACTCTTCATTTTTTGGGCACGGGGGGCTGCCGTTTCTGCTCGCCGACTTCTTGGGCTTGATGATCGATCCGTCGAGCACTGGCCTGCTCGGCACCCGCACCATGATTCGGCTCGCCCTCGTGTTGATGGCCTTCATCACTTGCTGGCAGTGGCGCAAAGACGAGGCGCCCCTGGCCGCGGTGTTCGGGCCGTTCCTCCTCGTCATGGTCGCCTTTGTGTATCTGGGGGCCTACACGCCGCTCGTTCAAATTCAACCGTATCGACACGTTGGGCCGCTCGGATTTGGCGCGTGCATCCCCGCGGCCGCGCTCGTGGAGCGGCGCTGGCGTGATCGGCGTTCCACCCCGCTGCCGGCGGCGTGGCGCTCGTGGATTTGGGTGCTCGGATTGGTGGCGTCGCTCGGCTTGGTCCGCGAGGTCATGTACTTCGTGGGGGGGAGGTTGCCCGCGCCCAAGCCGGTCCCCGGTACGCAGCGCTCGATCCTCGACATGTCGGGTTATCCGTGGACGCCGCGGTACCACTACGAGCGGATGCCGCTGGAGTCGGCGGCCGAGTGGGTGCGCAGCCACGATGACGGCACGGGTCGCTTCCTCGTGGAGGGGCCGTTGTTCGGGGAGTACTTCGCGTGGTCGACTCGCGCGCAGATCTTGGGTGGCTTTACCCAACGAAATCTCCAGCACTCGTGGGCCAACTTGTTCCGTTGGAGCGAGCTTGGTGAGGTGAGCAGCGCGCAGCTGCGCCGCTACGTCGACGCGTACGCGGTCCACTACGTCGTCGTGACCACGCCGCAGCACGACGCCCCGTGGTGGGATGAGCATCCGCGCGTGCTCAAGCGGGTGGGACAGCTCGGCTTGTGGCGCCTGTACGAGGTGCGGGAGCCGACGGGCTTCGTCGTGAGCGGGCCAGGGCGCGTCCACGCCTCCACCAACCTCCTCGAGGTGCGCGGGACCGACCCACAAACGCCAGTTCGACTCCGCTATCATTGGCTTGAGACGCTGGCGTGTCGCCCCGACTGCGCGGTGGAGGTCGACGCGGTGGAGGGGCGACGGGCGTCGATGATCGAGATCCCGGCGCCGCACCCGGCGGACTTTGAGGTCTACAACGGCTACTGAGCCCGCCCGATCGTGTACCATCCGAGGTTCCGGCCCCATGATCGCCAGCCTCCGCATCCTGTTTGACGTGCTCTCTTTTCGGCTCCGCCGCTTGGAGATGGCCAACATGGTGAGCGCCGGAGCCATCATGTGGGCGCTTCACGTCCCGCTCGTGTGGGAGGGGCTGATCCGCCTCGCGTTTGCGTTGGCGCTCAACGTCCTCGTCTACCTCAACAACGACTATCACGATCTCGAAGAGGACCTCGACGCGACGGGGCGTGAGCGCGAGCGCACCCAGTTCCTCGCGGACAACCGGGCCGCGGCGCTCGGCGCTCAACTATTTCTCGTAGGCGCGTTGTTGGCGTTCGCGTTGTGGTGGGGGGGGCAGCTGTGGCGTCCGCTGGTGTTTGGGGGTGGGATCTGCTGGTTGTACTCGGCGGCGCTAAAGCGGCGGCCCGTGACCGATATCGTCGCGATGATCGTGTGGGGGGCGACCATGCCGATGGTAGGGGTGGTGAGCGATTCCACGGCGAGCTGGCTCCTGTTGGCGCAGCTCGGGTTGTTCTCTGGGGTGTTCGAGAGCATCCAGGTGTTGCGCGACCACGACGAAGATGCGCTGGCCAATGTGCGCACCACCGCGGTCGCGATCGGTCCCGGTGCCATGGCGTGGGTGATTCGGGTGATGCTCTTGGCCGTCGCCTGCTTCGCCGGTTTCACGTTTCATCCGCTGGCGAGCGTCGGACCCGCGCTCGCCATGTTGGTGCCGCCGGCGAGCGTGAAGACCGCTCGGTACTGGAACGTGATTCGATTGCTGTTGGGCCTCACGTTCTTGGGCGAGTGCGCGCTCCTTTTTAGCGCGGGTGGATGACCGCGGCGCCGAGGCTGAGAACCGTTGGTAGGATCGCGCCATGGATGAGGCGCGGGCGGGCTTGGAGCCGGCGCCTGTCACCCTTGGAGATCTCTGCTCCGTGCGCTCGCCGCTCGATGTTTTGGCGAAAACTCGTCGGCCGTCGCTCGGGGCAATCTCACACGCCGCGGGCCTGCGCACGCCGTTGCGCGACGGCGGACCGACGCAAAAGTGCTGGCGAGGGCGGTTCCCTGGGGGATCCGCGGGATCCAGGCGCGCGGGAGGCTCCGCCATGGCCCGATTTCGTCCGATGGCGCGAGACGACGCCCGCGCCCGCTCGCTTCGCACCTTGCACGGGGTCGAACGGCGCGTTAGCGTCCTCCCATGAGATCTAGGCGTTGGCTGACAATTTGTGCATCGCTCTCGCTCGTCGCGGGCGGGCTCTCCGCGTGCGGCAAGGACGGGGGGGGCTCGGACGACGAAGGGGCTGATTCCGGCACCGCAGGCGAAACCGGCGGTGACGGCGACGGGGACGGCGAGGCGTGGGCCATCGACAATATCTACGGGGTGACAAACCGCGACGACGACGACGGCAACGGCAAGCCCGACTGGATGGACCCGCCCTTCGCGGGCGACGACGATCTGTCCCCGCTGACCTTCTCGGCCGAGATGCTCGAGTCCATGGGCAACACGGACGTCGCGCGGCTGACCTTGAACGGTGACCTCGCGGGGATCCGTATCTGGGGAGCGAGCGACGGGGCGCCGCTCATGGGCGCCAACTCCGGATCGCCGGAGGTTTCGTCGCTCGATTTGTCGCTCGATCAAATGGAGAACCTGTCGATCGAGTTCATCGACTACATGGTGTCCTCGACGCTGACGGTGGAGCGGATCGGAGAGGATGGCGAGTCTCTCGATTCCACGGAGGTCACGGTGGCGGGATCGCCCCTCATCCTCAACCACCACCTGCAGCCCTCCGAACACTTTTGGGTGGTGTCGGTGAACTTTGGCGGCGGCAGCAACAACGCCTCGATGATCATGGATTACCAGGACCTCTTCGGGGAAGACTTCTCCTCCGTATCCGGGAACGTCTACGGTGGGGACGTCTGGATTCAAGACGAGGTGGAGTTCGGTACCCAGATCGGATCGGCCGGCGAACGCCAGGACATCATCGTTGATTCGATCCGCGATCGTGGGCTCGACAACTTCGCGGAGGACACCGCGGACACCGTCTTCGCCGTGGACACCTGGGGTCCTGCGGGCACCGCCAACTCCTGTGATTCCTTCGGGAACCTTGAGATCACGCCGCCGATCACGGTGGACGGCGTCGACTACCCCTACGGTCGCATCTACTACGGAGATGGTGGGGTCGGGTGCCGCGTCACCGAAGAGCTGCGCACCTTCCTCGACGCGCAGAAGGTGCAAGCGCCCATCGAGACCGACACGAGCTGGCTCTGCGTGGGTCACGCGGACGAGTTCTCCACCTTCATCCCCGATCCCGATTCGGAGAAGGGGTTCAAGTTCCTGTACGCCGACACCGGTGAGGCGTGGACCTTGCTGGAGACGATGGATCCAGACACGGCGCTGCCGCGGTATCTGGACACGCACGGGCACGGCACCGTGGGAGAGATCCTCACGGACAACGAGCTTCGGACCCGCAACGACGGCATCCAGGCGAACTACCTCGACCCCATTCTGGCGCAATATAAGGCCGAGTTTGGGCTCACAGACGACGACATTATCCTGATCCCGAGCCTGTTCGAACAGTGCGGAGGCCCCGGCTACAACGTCGCGCTGATCCCTGGGACGCCAAACCTGATCGTGGCGAACGAAGACGGTGGCACCAAGCTCATCGTCCCCGACCCCTACGTTCGACCCGACGACAACGATCAGGCGTCGGATCCCTTCATCGCCGACTTCGTGGCGAGGATGCCCGCCTCCTACGGGGCCGGCGACGTGGTCTTTACAGACGACTGGTACGTCTATCACGCGAACCTGGGCGAGGTTCACTGTGGCACCAACGTCCAACGAACCCCAGACATGCCGAAGTGGTGGGAAGCCGCTGCACACCTCGTCGACTAAGGAACAACGATCATGAAGACACTTCGAAACAAACTTGGAACTATCGTTGGGTGTGCCGCTCTCATCGCGGCCACCGGGTGCGAGCAAGGTGACGCGCCCACGGTCACTCGCGCGGCGCTCACCGAGGCGGCCACCTCGGTCGAGGCGCTCGACATCACATCCACCACCTCGTTCGCGGAGGTCAACCAGCTGCGGCCAGAGTTCGTGGGCGAGATCATGTCACTGCAGCCCGTGCGCGGTCGCGATCGAAACTTCCGCTTCTCTCAGCCATCGTTCGCGCAAGCCGCAGCCATGCCGGTGATCTTCCATCGGCTCGTCGATCTCGAAGAGCCGCAGGTCAACCGCGTGGCCTTGGCGGGCGCGTTGCGGACCAACCGTGGACCTTGGCAAGAGCTCGCCTTGGACCTGCTGGGCACGGAGGCAGACAACGCGGTGCGTGTCGGCTTGATGCGCAGCCTCGCGAGCGCGCAACCTGAGGTGCTCGCAAAGGCAGCCGAACTTGGTCTGCGCGACACGGACGCGCGCGTGCGTGATTGGGGCGCCCAAGCGGCGGTGCGACTGTTCGCGAACTACGGGGGCGAGGGCGCCTCTGAGACGCTGAGCCTGCTGCTGGTGGAGCGACTCAAGGATGAAGATTCGGGTGTACGAGCGACCTCGGTTCGCGCGCTGAGCTTCACCGCGCAGGCGGTGCATATGGACGCGATGGCTGGGTTGCTCACAGACGACGACCCGATCACACGGCTGGCCGCGGTCGACGCGCTCGTCCGTCTCGACGCGAATGAGGCGAAGCGCCATCTCGACGCGGCCAACGTCGCAGGGGATCCGGACCCCCGGGTTGCTCGGGCGGTGAAGCGGCTCTAGCCGACGGTGATGTCGGGAACGTCAGGCGGGCCGCGGCGAGCGTCCACGGCGACGTCGCTGGACACCCTCGAATCGGAGACGATGGGTGTCAAGGTGTCGTCCCGTCAGACTGTGGAGGTGACACGCTCCCTGCTGCGGCTTCGCAGAGGGGAGGGGCGACCTGTGCTCGGCATCGAGCGCACAGTGGCGACAGACCGCGGCGGTGCCCGTGGCGCCGTGATTCTCGTCCACGGACTCGCCCAAAACCATCGCACCTGGCGTACGGAGCAGCGCTCGTTCGTCGCCATGCTGGCGATGCGAGGATACGAGGTCTACAACCTCGATCTGCGGGGCCATGGATGGTCACGTCGGTTGGGCGCTCCTGCGGCGCGGTCGGTGAAGGACTACGTGGAAGACGTGGCCGACCTGGTGGCTCAACTGCCAGCGCCGGCCTTTGTTATCGGGCATTCACTCGGGGCGGCCGTCGGTGTATTGGCCTCGTTCGAAGTGGAGCTTCGGGGTCTGGTGCACGTGGGGGGCTTGTATACCTTCGGCGCGCACAGTCGCTGGATCCGCGCGGTGTCTGGCGCGACCTTGGCGCTCACGAAGCTGATCCCCTCGGACATGCACGTGAACGTACGCGGCTTCGGGCAGCTCTTGGGTCGCAGGGTGGGGCTCGTGGATCGGGCGTGGGCGCTTTTGCCCCACTCCGGTTGGAGCGCCGGCTCCATGGAGTACGACCAGCTCACCGAACGGCTCGATGAAGGCTTCGACCGCTCCAGCCTCGCGATCTGGAAGGAGATGAGCGCGTGGGCACACCACGGAGGGATCGACCCGGGCGGGAAGGCGGCGGAGATGGACACCCCCCTGCTCGTGGTCGCGGGAGCGCGCGACGATCTGGCCCATCCGCAAGATGGCAAGGCGCTGTTTGATGCCGCGGGGAGCGACGACGCGACCTACGTGAAGTTCACGGAGGCGAACCATGGCTACGCACCAGGTCACCTCGACATCATCTTGGGGAGTCGGGCCGTGGAGGTCGTGTGGCCGGTGATCGTCGATTGGCTCGACGCGCGCGCGCTGGTGGAGGCGCCCACCCACGGCGAGCCAATTCCGCGCGCCGGATGATCGGAGCGGTCAGGCGCCGCGCAGGGCCCGATAGATTCGAAGCCCGAGCATCAAGACGACGCCCAGCGCGATGAGGCCTCCCACCGCCCCCCACATGCTGAGCGTATCCTTTTTGACGGCGAGAAATACGATGGCGACCAGCAAGACGGTGGCCACTTCGTTCCACATGCGGAGCCCTCGCGAGCTCCATGGTGAGCTCCTCGCCCGTTGTTTGCGCCGAATATTGCCCGAGATCAGGTGGTAGACAAACAGCACCCCCACGAGTCCGAGTTTGACGTGAAGCCACGGCGCGAGCGCGTCGCGTTGGTAGATCATCAGCCCACCGGCGCCCACGGTGAGCCACATGGCGGGCACCGTGATGATGTTCCAGAGCCGCGCCTGCATCAGCTCAAGCTGGGGGAGCAGCACCTCGCGCTCGCTCGCCTCGCGCTGGCTCGCCTCCGCGTGGTAGACGAACAGCCGCACGGCATAAAACAGCCCGGCGAACCAGCAGGTGAAGCCGATGATATGCAGGGCTTTGGCGGTGAGGAGATCCACGAGCGTTCAGGGCGAGGGGGGCGGGTGCATCCGCCGCGAGGCCTAGGTCGCCCCCAAAGACGCGGGCGTCTCGGCGAGCGAGAGGTCGTCACTTGCGAGGACGACCTGATCTCGACCGTGCTCCTTGGCCTTGTAGAGGGCCTTGTCGGCCTCGCTGATAAGTTCGAGGTCAGTCTTTCCGGTCGCGAACGCCGACACACCGATGGAGACGGTGATTGTCGGGAGGCTCACGCCATCGCGGCTTCGCAGGCAGAGCGCCGCGATGGAGGTGCGGAGTCGCTCTGCGACGCGCCGAGCGGCGAGATCCGGCGTACCCGGCAACACCACCACGAATTCCTCGCCGCCGTAGCGCGCGATGGTGTCCGTGGGGCGGAGCTGATCGTCGACGGCTTTGGCGACCGCGCTCAGCACGTCGTCACCGGCTTGATGGCCAAACGTGTCGTTGAACTTTTTGAAGTGGTCGACGTCGAGGATGGCGAGCGCCAAGTGTGCGCCAGTCTCCTGGAGCAAGACCGGGAGTCGCTCCTCGATCCATCGGCGATTTCGAACGCCGGTGAGGCTGTCGAACATGGCCGCCTCTTCGGCGATCCGGTGGCGGCGTGACGCGGCGACGACTGTCTTGTTGTTCGCCCGCAGTCGCTCCGCGAGTTTGCGGAGCAGGCCGAGGCAAAAATCATGGGACGCGCGAGTCAAGGACCACGCGGTGGCCTCGTCGATGGTGAGGGTTGTCGCCATCTCCTTCGCGACGACCCAGGCGCTCGGAGGTGTCCCATCGAGGACCGAGAGCTCACCGACGCTCTCGCCTGCGTTCACGAACGCGACGTCGTCCGACGTGGGGCTCTCAAGCCGGATGGCCAGACTCCCGCTCAACACGAAGTGCAAGTGGGGGGACTCGGCGTCGCGTTCGATGAGGACTTCGTCTGGCGTTAGCTGCCGGACCGTGGCCGAGTCCACGATACGTCGCAGCGTCTGTGGGTCGACGTTTTGGAGGAGCTCCAGCTGGCGGAGCTGGGCGAGGTCTATCCCGTTCGTGTTCATGAGGATCGCGCCGCAAGACTATCGCACACGTTCACGGCGTGATTTTACGATCGAGGGATGGCCAACGACCGCCGAGGATCGAGCGCGATAAGGCGCTTGATCTTCCGCGGCGAGAGACGCGACGCGCATCGCAGGCGGGGTGAGCGACCCGACGCGGGGCCCGACCAAGCCGCCAGCGGAACCAACCGGGGACGCGCGAATCCCGCGAGGGCGCCCACGAGGTGCCGCGGACGCGACGCGCGGAAGGAGGAGCACGAACGCCGCGCCAGACCGTCTGTCTGGCGTCACGGCGCGGACGTTGGAGCGGGCGCGTGTTGGCGCTGGCCTGCCGCGAGCGTGAGTCCGGCCGCGGCGTCGCCCTCGCGCGGTGGCGATGGTTGAATCTTGGAACGCTCCCATCTAAAAGCGGACAAGCCGAGCGGTACCCGGCGGAGAACGTATGCAACGGAGGCTGGCGCCCACAGAACCGAGTCCACAGGCGGTGGCGCAGATCAGGCGCCGGCTATGGCTTGTGCGCCGGTTCGTGACGCTCGTGTTGCTCCCCTTGATGCGCATGGAGGCCGTGGGTCAAGAGCGCTTCCCTCGCTCTGGCCCGGTGTTGGTGGTCTCGAACCACGTTGGATTTCTGGATCCGGCGGTCATCATCTTGAGCGCGAACAGGCCCATCTCGTTCCTGGCGACCCCGAGCCTTCTTGACGAGGGGTTGCTCGCGCGGCTGATGCAATGGTTCGGCATCATCCCTAAAAAGAAGTTCATCGTGGACACGAGCGCGATTCGCCGGATGAAGGGGTGGGTAAAGTCCGGGGGCGCGGTGGGGCTCTTTCCAGAGGCGGTGCGCTGCTGGGACGGCGCGACGGCGCCCTTGATGCCTGGGACGGAGCGGCTGGTGAAGATGCTCCGAGTCCCCGTGGTGACCGTGCGCTTGCGCAACGCGTATCGACAGTGGCCTCGCTGGGCGGAGCGCGCGCGGAGTGGGAAGATCCGCGTGGAGTTCGACCCGCCGAAGGAGTTTCCAAAGGGCACCTCCGACGACGAGATCATGGCGTATCTGACCGAGCGGCTCTCGGTGCGACACTACGAGGAGCCGGCGTATCCCGTTCGGGGCTCGAAGCTCGCGCGAGGGCTCACCAATATTGTGTGGGCCTGCGCAGAGTGCGAGGCGTTCGCGCAGATGAACGAAGATGATGACCACGTCTGGTGCGCCGCGTGCGGGGCCCGATGGAGGGTGGATGGCTCTACGGACCTCGTTCGGGAGGGGACGGGGGTGCACACGCGCTTGGATGTCATCCTCTCGATGATCGGCGAGACGCTCCGCGAGCGAGGCATGGTCCCCGTTCCCGCGCGCTTCGAGCGTGACGGCGTGCTGCTCGAGAGTGAGCCCATGGAGCTCATCGAGCGCACCGATGACGCGCCGCTCCCCGTGGCCACCGGCCGCCTGCGACTCGACAAGGAGCGCTTGTCGGTGCGGGGCACCGGCGACGAGATCGAGTGGTCCATCCCCCTCGAGGAGATTCGAGTGGTCACCGTGGACATGCGGCGTCGGCTGCAGTTTCGCACCACCGAGCGACTCTACGAGGCGATGATGCCCACGGAGTCCGTCGTGAAGTGGGAGATCGTCGCGAAACACTGGGCACCGAAGGCGAACTAGCGTCGTCGAGAAGCAGGAACATCAGATGACAGACACCTCGGATTACGAAGAACTCAAGCGACGGGTGAGCCCCCAAGCGCCGCTGAATCTAGGCCTCAACGACGGGACCTACGCGCCGGCCGCCTCCATCGCTGCGCTGCAGGAGTTCTCTACCCGCACGTCGCTGCGCAACTACACCACCGCCAACAACGATCCCCTCCGGGAGACCATCGCCGAAATCGACGGCGTCGCGCCGGAGAATGTGTACCTGCGCAACGGGAGCGGGCCGATCCTCAAGCAGGTGATTCCGCACCTCGTCAAGACCGCCATCAAGTCGTCACCGAAGCGGGTGTTGCAGCACGTCATCAACAAGAGCGGATTTCCGATCATCACGCCGCGTCACACCTATAGCAAGGTGCCAAGGAAGGCCGCGGGCCTCGGCCTCACCGTGGAGTTTGTGCCCCTCGAGCCGCCCAACTTCGAGCTCGACGTGGGTGAGCTCGATCGGATCTTGAGCAAGCGCGATGGCTTGGTCTACATCACGACGCCGAACAATCCGACGGGGAATGTCCTCATCGCGCGCGCCGCCGTGGAGCGCCTGGCCCGCAAGTATCCCAACTCCAAGTTCTGGATCGACGAGGCCTACGTTCACTACGTGGATCCGGCGGAGCACGCGTACTGCTCCGATCTCGTGCCGACCCTGGATAACCTGGTGGTCAGCCGCACCTTCTCCTTCGCCTACGGATTGGCGGGGCTCCGCGTCGGCTATTTGTTGGCTCCGGCGGCGCTCGTGCGGACGCTGGAGTCGCAGGTGACGGACTACAGGATCGGCATGCTCGCCGAACGCGCTTGCATCGCAGGTTTGAGGGACGACTCACATCTCCCCTTCGTACGTGAGAAGACCCGCGAAATGACCCAGAAGATCATTGACGGCGTGAACGCCATGGACGGTGTGGAAGCCTTCCAAACGGCCGTAAACTTCGTCTTGTGCCGCACTACGGACGGAAGGAACGCCCAGGAGGTCGCCGACGCCGTGGCGGCGCGGGGGATCTTGATCAAGACCTTCACGCCCATCGCGAACCAGCGTTACGACGACTATTTCCGTCTCACGGTGGGCGTAGGCGCGGAGAACCAGTTTTTGCTCGACACGCTGGGGGATGTGCTACGTAGGTAGCGAACGGCCAGCGCCACGAGGTCCTTGTCGCGATGAGTGAACATCCACATACCGCCGCCATCTCCGCGCTTGACCGCGAGGGGACGCTCGCTCGCGCGACCGACGCGCAGTTTGACGTGCTCGTCATTGGGGCGGGCATCTCCGGGGCAGGCGTGGCCAACGAGGCTTCGGAGCGCGGGCTCAAGGTCGCGGTGCTCGAGGCGAACGACTTCGCGTCGGGTACCTCGAGTCGCTCCTCCAAGCTCATCCACGGGGGCCTTCGCTACCTGCTCACGGGGGACCTCGGGCTGGTCCGAAAGACCGCCCGCGAGCGTAAGCAAATCTTTCACCTCGCGCCGCATCTCGCGGAGCGGCGATGGATGGTCATCCCCGCGAAGACCCGCGCGCGCTTGATGCAGCTTCGAGCCGGCGTGAGCACCTACGAGAAACTTGGGCAGGTGAGCGCGGAGGACAAGCATCAACGCTGGCTCCGCGATGACGTCGCCGCCAATGAGCCGCTGCTCAACCGTGAGGTGTTCCCTTACGCGTGCGCCTACCGAGAGTACGTCACCGACGACGCCCGCTTGGTGCTCGCCAACCTCCGCGCCAGCGCGCGTCGCGGCGCGACCGTGTTGAATCAAGCGGCGGTCGAGGGGCTCTTGTTTGATGCCGACGGCGCCGTCTGCGGGGTCACGGCGCGCTGCACGTTGACGGATCGCACGTTCAAGGTGGACGCGAAGGTGGTCGTGAACGCGGCCGGCCCATGGGTCGACGCGCTTCAATCCATGGAAGACCCCGACACGCGCGCCAATATCCAGCTCGCGAAGGGCATCCACGCCGTCGTGCCTCGCTCCCGCCTTCCGCTCAACCACCTCGTGGTGTACGAGGCGAGTGACGGACGACACCTGTTCACGGTGCCCCGAGGCGATGTCGTATACATCGGCACCACCGACACCTCCTACGAACACGGCGCGAACGTGTGGCCGTCCATCACGAGTGAGGACGTCCGCTATTTGCTCGACAACGTGTCCACCTACTTCAACGTGAAGCCCATCGAGGAGAGCGAGATCGTCGGCGCGTGGGCAGGCCTGCGCACGCTGGTCGCCGAGCCGGGCAAGCGGGTCACGGAGATCTCGCGGCGAGACTCCATCACCGTCGGGAGCGGCAAGATGATCTCCATCGCGGGCGGCAAGCTGACCGGGTATCGCTTCGTGGCGCGTGAGGTCGTCACGCAGGTCGCGTCGCTCATGGATTTCAACTACGATCCGTCCTCTCCCAACGAGGTGCTGCCTGGCGGCGACTTCGACGGAGATCTCGACGCGCTCGCGGCGACCCTCGCGGGACAATTCCCCGTGGAGCAGGCCGTGGCGCGTCGCCTCGCGCAGCTGTATGGCACCGAGGCGACCAAGGTGCTCGCGCTCGGCAGCGCGCCCTTGTCCACGGAGAGCAAAATGGTCACCGGTGAGGTTGACTGGGCGGTGCTCGAAGAGAGCGCCAACCACGTGGAGGACGTCATCTATCGCCGCTCAAGAGTCGCGCTCTACGAGGGCGCTCCACGCTCTCTGGTGGAGCCGGTGGCGCAGCGCATGACGCAGCTGCTGGGCTGGGACGCCCGCACCAAAGACGCGGAGCTTCGCACCGTGAGGAATCGACTGGCCGCAGATCTCGCCTTCGGGGCAGAATCGGTGTACGTCGGAGCCACAGGTCACACCGCCGCCGTCCGCGGTTGATGCGACCGCCCTCCCACCGCGCGCCATGAAGCTCGAAGACAAAGTCGTTTGGATCACCGGCGCCTCCTCCGGTATCGGAGCGGCGTGCGCCGAGGCGTTTTGCGCCGCCGGTGCCAAGGTGATCATCAGCGCTCGACGAGAAGAGCTGCTCCAAGCTGTTCGGGAGCGTTGCTCGGTCCCCGAGCGCGTGACCGTGTGTCCCATGGACGTCACCGATCACGCCCGGCACGACGCGCTGGTGGAGTCGCTCTCGTCCAGCGTTGGACCCATCGACGTGCTGATCAACAACGCGGGGGTGTCGCAGCGCGCCCGCGCGGAGGACACCACGTTGGAGGTGGACCGCCACATCATGGAGCTGAACTACTTCGCGGTGGTGTCGCTCACGAAGGCGGTGCTGCCCCGCATGGTGGCGCGCAAGGGCGGCCACATCGTGGTGGTGTCGAGCGTGGCAGGCTACGTGGGCACCAAGCGGCGGACCGCCTATGCCGCGACCAAGCACGCGGTGCGGGGCTATTTCGATTCCTTGCGAGCGGAGGTGGCGGCGCACGGGGTGGGGGTCACCATCGTCTGTCCGGGCTACGTGCAGACAGAGATATCCTCGTCCGCGATGCTCGGTGACGGGGGACAGTCCGGATCCACCGACGCAAATATCGCCCGAGGGATCCCTGCGAGCCGGGCTGCTCACGCGATCTTAAAGGGTGTCACCCGTGGAAAACACGAGGTCTATGTGGGCGGTAAAGAGATCGTGGCGATCTATTTGAAGCGCTTTTTCCCGCGTCTCCTCGCGCGCATCGTCCGCAAGATGCCCGAGGTGTAGCGGCGTGGCGGGTGGCTCCGCAGCGTCTCGATCATGAGGGAGGAGCGGCAGAGACGGTCGCACCCTGTGACGTGATCCACGCGTCCACGCGCCGGCGAAGCTCCATCAAGTTGACCGCGCCACCCGAGAGCAGCACGGTGTGGAAGTCGGACAGCACGAACGCGTCTTTGAGCGCCTCCTCGGCGCGACGCCGCAGCGCCCAGATCTCCAGCTGGCCGGTCTTGTAGGCCAGCGCTTGCCCCGGCCAGACGATGTAACGGTCGACCTCGTTGTCGATGTTGTTGGCAGCCAGGGCCGTGTGGTCGAGCATAAACTGGATCGCCTCCTGTCGGCTCCAGCCCTTGGCGTGGAGGCCCGTGTCCACCACGAGGCGGCTGGCTCGCCAGGCGTCAAAGCTCAGCATGCCCATCCGGTCGAGATCGTCGTGGTACAGGCCCATCTCCTCGGCGAGCCGCTCCGTGTAGAGCGCCCAGCCCTCCACAAAGACGGTCATGCCACCATACTTGCGGAAGGTGGGGAGGTCGGGGAGCTCTTGGGCGATCGCGATCTGCAGGTGGTGCCCGGGGATGGCCTCGTGGACGCCGAGCACGCGGGCCTCGTAGCGTGGCCGTGAGCTTGGATCGTAGGTGTTGATGTAGTACTCGCCGGGCTTCGAGCCGTCGGGGTTGGGCTCACGGTAGTAGGCGATGGTGGTGAAGGGCGCCTCGTACTCCGGGATCGGCACCACCGTGCACTCCGCCTTGGGGAGCCGACCAAAAAATTGAGGCATCGCCTCGCGGGCCTCATCGAGCACCTGCTGGGCGGCGGCCTGGACCCCCTCGCGGGTCTCGAAGTAGAGCGCGCGATCCGTGCGGAGCTTCATGAGAATGGTGGGGAGGTCGCGGGTGCCAAACAACTTCTCACCGAGCGTCTGCATCTCCTGATTGATCGTCGCGATCTCCCGAAGACCGGTCTCGTGGACCTCGGCGGCGCTCATGGGGAGTGTGGTGTAGGAGCGCACCAGGGCCTCGTAGCAAGGCTCACCAATTTCGAGACCCGCCAGGCCTGGGGCCTCGTCGCTGCGGGCGGAGGGCAGCACGCGGGTCTCGATGAAGTTCCCATAGCGGTCGAGCGCTGGCGCGACGCCGTCGGTGAGCGCAGCGGTGAGCGCGGCGGTGAAGCGCGCGGCGTCCTCGTCCGATGCGATCGCGGCGTAGCGAGCGGCGGGCGCGAACATGGGCCACTCCTCCAAGGGTTGCGCGAGCTGTCGCGTGACCATCTCGAGGACCCGACCGGAGGATTCGGCGTTGGCGAACAGCCCTCGCGTGACACCCGCCTCGAGCGAGGCCAGCGTCGCGTCGATGGACGCGGGGATCGCTTCGACCCTGGCGAGGTAGTTGGCGGCGTCCGCAGCAGAATCCGCGGGGTGAATCTCCGGGAGATAGTTGAACTCGGTGATCGGGTTACCGCGAGGGGACAGGGTCCACTCCTCGAACGCGCACACGTCGGCGTTTTGATTCGCCTCCAGCTCTTCGATAAACAGACGCAGCGTGACCTGGTCCTCCGCGGAGAGGTCGTCGGTGGACACCGACTTGGCGCGCGTGAGGAAGGCGTCTCGGGCGCGCTTGGACTCCGCTGACGCGACGGGTCCGCGGTCGCCGAGGGCACTGTCATAGGCGCGCACGCCGTACGAACTCGCGGTGACAGGATCACTCGCCAGGCGCCAGCCCCAGTGGTCGCGAAGGAGCGCGGCGAGCGTCGCAGAAGCCGTTGCCCCGGGGGCCGCAGCGAGGGCCGCCGTCAGCGAAGGCTCACCGGTGGCCGCGGAGGAGGGAGAGGAATCGACGGTCGGGGGCGCGGTCGCGCAGCCCGTGAGGCACAGTGGGAAGACGAGGACGCGAACGGACGCAGGGAGACCCAACTTCATGGGGGAGATGATAGGGGCTCTCGCCACGTCGCGGATGAGAAAGGCGAGAATTTCCTCAGGGGTTTGCGCTGCGGTCGCGGGCCTGGTCGCGTACACTCGTCGGTGATGTTGCGACGTCCAGACCTGTCGAAGTTCGACGAGGCTGCCGCGGGGGACCCCGACGCGGGTGTGTTCGGCCTGCCGTTTTCGAAGGACGAGTCGAGCGTCGTGTTGCTGCCCGCGCCGTGGGAACCAACCACGAGCTACGGGAAGGGGACGGCTGGCGGACCGGCGGCCATCCGCCACGCGTCGTCCCAGCTCGATCTGTTCGACCCGGCGCTTTCGGAGCACGGACTCGGCGCGCCGTGGCGGTTTGGAATCCATATGTGCGATCCGCTTGAGGCGCATCGCGATTGGAACGAGGCGGCCTCCGCGGGGGTGTCGCGGGCGAGCGAGGCGTCCTCCCTCGCGGCGCGCGTCGCCGCGATCGCGGAGGTGAACGCCCTGAGCGCGCAGTTTGATCGTTCGCTCGAGGAGCGCGTGTCCCAGCTTCTTCGTGACGGTCGGGGGGTCGGGATCGTGGGCGGCGATCACAGCGTGCCGCTCGGACCGCTGCGGGCGTTCGGGAGGCAGTATTCGGAGTTTGGAATTCTGCACGTCGACGCTCACGCGGATCTGCGGGAGGCCTACGAGGGGTTCAAGGGCTCTCACGCGTCGATCATGTACAACGTCCTCGACCAGGTGCCGCAGGTCTCCTCGCTCGTGCAGGTGGGGATCCGCGATCTTTGTGAGGAGGAATTTTATCGCGCGAGCGAGGATCCGCGCGTGGCGCTGCACCTCGAGTCAAGCCTCCGGCGGCGTGTGATGGAGGGTGAGCGTTGGTCCGCGCTCATCACCGCCATCGTGGCCCAGCTGCCGGCGCAGGTCTATGTCTCCTTCGACATCGACGGCCTCGATCCGGCGCTGTGTCCTGGGACGGGGACCCCGGTGCCCGGGGGCCTCTCGTTTCACGAGGCGATGGACCTCATTCTTGAGGTGGTGCGTTCGGGGAGGACCATCATCGGATTTGATCTGTGTGAGGTGTCCCCGAGCGCAGGCGGCGAGTGGGACGGCAACGTGGGGGCGCGGGTGCTGTATCGTTTGTGCGGCGCCATGCTCTACGGAGCGGGGGCGCGCGACGGAGAGCGCGGTGCTTAGCGCTCGGCTCGAGCGGCAGCCTGGCCGCACGAGATCGCCGCCGAGCGGGGGCGCGCGAGGGCCCGGCGGCCCGGCGGGAGATTTCCATGCGCCTGTCTGAGGCGTTGACCCGGCGCGCGGCTCATTGGGTGGAGGCGGCGTCGAGGCGGTGGCCGCGGACCATGGAGTCCCTCGTGTTGCCATGCGCGTCTGGGGGATCGGGCCTCATGATCATCCCCACGCTGCGGTGTGCCGCCGTGGCGCGGGCCCTGCTCGATCGCGGCGTAGAGTCGTCTGGAGAGGGCGGTGACGAGCGCGATGGACACCTCGCGAAACTGATTGGACACGTTGTTCCTCACGGGCATTGGACGCTGAAGCGACTGCCGGCCCCAACGCTCGCTCACGCAGATGAAGCGGGGCGCGGTCTGCTCGAGTGGCCAGGCAAGGGCGCGGTGCATGTGGGGATGCTGCGCGTCACGACGGCCATGAGGATCTCCAAGATCTCCGCGTGTGCCGAGATCCACGCCCTCGAGTGTCACGTGAGCGGAGCGCCGCCGCTCTCGCCGCACGCGCCACTGCTCGATCCAGCGCAGCGTCCGTACATGGTGCTCGAGAGGATGGAGCGTCGCGAAGGTGAGGTGGGTGTGTGGCGATGCACCTTCGCGTATCGACCGCTCGGCCCCGACGAGTGGGAGCAGCGCAGGGCGGGGGAGGCGAGTCGGCCCCAGCTCATGATCGATCGCCACAGCGCGCGCCAGCTCCTCGATGAGGCGGGGGTCGCCGCGCCCGTGGAGGCCGTGGAGGCGATGGCGCGCAGCCTCAAGCGCTTCACCCGTCGAGGGGATCTCGACGTCTGCCTCGTGCCCGGGCTGCGCGAGCGGCTGGAGCGATGCTGGGCGAGCCTGCCGGAGGCGTCTGCGCCTGGCATGCCGGCGCTCCTCGGTGAGCTCGGGCACGCGCTCGTCGAGGTAGAGGCGCGGCTGCTCGAGCTTTGGGAGGCGCCGCGCCCTGTGGTCGACTTCGCGCGGGATGGTGGAGAGGCTGGCGCGCGCCCGTTCGCGGTGGCCTGCTTCGGCGACAACGCGGATGTGCTTGGCGCGCTGCGGCCCGGACTCTCCGGACGCGTCGCCAGCGTCTACATCGATCCACCCTATGACACCGGAACGACGGAGTTTCGCTACGGGGATCGCTACGGTGCGCACCGCTGGCTCAGCATGATGGACCTGCGGTTGCGCCGGCTGCGAGCGCTGATGAGCCCCGCATCATCGATCCACACCTCGATCAACGAGTCACGACTGTTCGAGCTGAAGCTGCTTGGCGATGAGGTGTTCGGTCCCTCGAATTACCTCGGCATGACCACCGTGCGGGTGCGGCACGACGATCGAATCCTCAAGGGCCACAAGGCGCTCCATGAGGTGACCGACTTCCTCGTGGGTTTCCGCGCCGGGGAGGCGCATGAGCCCGGTCAACGCCCCAGCGCGGCCAAACCCGGCGAGTACTGCTGGCGGATGGAGGTGCGCGGCACCCCAGCGGAGCGCTCGGTGCGGGGGGGCAAGACCGTGGAGCGTTACGACCCTGGGAGTTTCTCTTTGGTGAAGGTGCCCGCGGACGCGGAGGCGACGGGGCTCTTGAAGCGGATCAATATTCGAGGCGCGTTGCGGGAGTCCAATTCCAGCGGCCGCTTCTTCACCAAGCACCTCCAGGGCGACTTCTCCCCCCACGCCGGGGCGTTGTTTCGGGTGCTCGGGATGGGGGGCGATGGGCTGGGATATCGCGACTTTGTCATGCCGCCTGCGACCTCCGGGCGGCGCAACCCCGACTATCTGCAGGGTCCGCCGGTACAGCACGCCAGAGGCAGCGGGCGTCCATTCCCGAGCCTCGTGGATTTTGAGCGCGACTTCAATCAGGTCCATCGCGAGGGTGGGGTCGAGTTTCGCAACGGTAAAAAGCCGCTGGCGCTGCTGCGACACGTGCTGAGATTGCAGGGCATCCCCGCGCGAGAGGACGCGGTGGTGGTGGACTGCTTCGCGGGTTCGGGCTCGTTGGCGAGCGCGGTGGAAGAATTGGACGCCGCCGACGGAGGCGCGCGCTGCTGCCTGCTCGTGGAGTCGGGGCCATGGTTTGAGGACGTGCTGCTCCAGCGTCTCCACCACCGAATGGAGGAGCACGAGCGCGCGGCGGCCCGCGGCTATGTGCGCCTCCGCTTCGCGTTGTTTGAGGACGTGCTCGACCACATCGTATGGGAGGAGGACTTGGACAAGGCGCGGTCACAAGAACACGGGGGGCCGCTGGCGGTCTTGCGTCGGGGCAGCGACGGGGACATCCAATGGGCAGACCCGGGGATGTCCTCGGTGGAGCACGTCATGCTTGTGCGGGAGGTGTCGGGCGGAGGCACGGAGCGTCGCCCGATCGATCGGGGAGTCTTCGCCGCGCTGCGCTATGGGGCGGACCCCACGGTCGCGCAGGGTCCGACGAGCGTTCATGCCCGTCGCGCGCTCGTGACAGACGTCCTCGGAGACTCCACCCTCGCGACAGATTTTTACGCGGCGCTGCGGGGAGCACCCCGCCTGGAGATTTCCGGCCTGGACTAGCCGTCGCGGCCGGCCAGGCGCGTGATCGCCTCGGCGAACGCCTCGGGCACCTCTTCTTGGAGGAAGTGTCCGGCCTGGGTCTCGACCACGTCGACCTGGGAGAACACCGCGGCGGTCTTGCGGAGGGCGCGGCCAAGAATGGGGTCGCGCATACCCCAGATAAGCGCGGCGGGACCCTGGAAGGCTCGGGCCCACTCATAGCCCGGCAGCAAGGTGGCGGTGGTGGGGTGCGCGGGTCCGTCGGGCACCAGGCGTGCCATGGCGAGCGGGGCGACCCGATCTCCCCGCTCAAAGAGGGGGTGACGATAGGCCCGCGCCACGTCCCCCATGATCGAGGAGGGATCACCCTGGGCGCGATGCATCATGGTCTGAGGGAAAGACATGCCGCGAAAGACCAGGTCACTCAACACTGGCGTCCGCGCGAATCGGTGGAATGCGGTTGAGCTCTTGCGGGTCAAGGGGGTGATGGCGGTGTTCCCGAGCACCACGGCCTCCACCGTGCCCGACCAGCGGGCGGCGAGCGCCAGCGCGAAGGGACCACCCCAATCTTGCGCCGCCAGTACACACCGCCGCACTTCCAGCGCTCGCAAGACCTGAACGAGCACATCGGCGTGCTGATTCACCGTATGCCACGAGGGATCGCGCGGCTTCGACGAGAGCCCCAAACCGATCAGATCGGGGGCGACGCATCGCAGGTGAGGCAACGCGCGAATCACCTTGCGCCACAGGAACGACCAGGTGGGGTTGCCGTGGATCATCACCACGACCGGCGCGTCACGAGCGCCATGATCGATCACGTGCACCTGTTGGCGAGCTCCTCGCCCGTCCTCGATGTCGAGCTGACGGCGGGCGAAGGGCAGCATGGCGTCGAGCCACGGCGGCAACGGAGGGACAGTCTCAGACGGTGACATGCTGGCCCTTTATGCCCCGATCATGAAGATCCAAATTCCGAGCGTCAGCAAGATCGCCGCGAGGGCCACTGCGCTGATCTTCACCCGGTCCCACGGCAACGTGCCGATCAGCTCGCCGGTGCGCGCGTTGACCAAGACGCGCCAAGGCTGGTCGCGAAAGCGCACAGCGCAGATGTGGACCGGGAGGAGCATCAGCTCGCAGCGCCGCGTGGAGATCACGGAGGAGCCTTCGCTCTTGAACAGGCTGTGTTGGTTGTTGATCGACTGGAGGTGATGCGCGCGAAACACCTCGGAGGCGACGGCGCGCGCCTTGGACTCTGTGCAGCCGGGGATCTCCATACGCGCGGATGTCACGGAGGGCTCCCACGCGGTCGCGTGGTCGAGGTCGAAGGGGCGAAGTTCATTGAGCTCCGCGGACGAGATGGCGCCAGAGGCGGGCACGAGGTGGTCGAGGGAGGCGCGCTCCACCCCAGCTCGCGGGGCCTTGCCTGACGGGCTGCGGGCATACACGAGCCCGGCGTAGTGGGTCTCGATGTCGCAGTGCACGTACCACGCGGGGAGCATCACCGTGCGCAACTCGAGGGTGGCGTCGAGGAGGGCCCGGGGGCGAAACCACGACGCCTGCGCGCGTTCGTGGAAGATCGCAGTGGCGGCGTCGGTGTCGACCATGAGGGGCACGTGGCGCTCAGGATCGGGCACCTGTTCTTCGCTGGTCGAGGGGGTGAGGGAGGGGGCGCCGCAGAAGACGCACGCCGCGGCGGCGTCTTCAATGCGAAACGAGATTCTGCCTCCGCAGCTGCCACACGTGAGGATTCGGCGCTCCATGCCTCAGTACCCCCCCCAGAGCGCCCACGCCCCGAGCAGCACCGCGACGGCGAGCAGGATCGTCCCCACAATCTTCGCGGTAGACCTGGGGACCTTGCCCACGACCGCACCCGTCTGCCCGTTCACGAAGCAGTGTTGGACGACGCCGTCGTGGTGAAAGGTCGCCAACCATATGGGCAGGGCCGTGATATTCCGCGTGGCGATCGTGGCGGACACGGTCAAGTCGCGAAGTTCTTGTTGTTGACCGGGCAAGAAGTCGTGCAGGATCTCGCCTTGGGTCACCTGCTTGAGCTCATCAATGAGGACCTGGTCTGTGATGTCTGACGCGTGCGTGGGAAGCTCGGCTTCAATGCCGGCCACCAGCCGCGGGTCGAAGGGCTGGCTCATGCCGAGATCAAAGGGTTCGAGTTGGTTGCTGGTGGCTTCGAGAAGCCCTTGGGAGGCCGAGACCAGGTGACCTTCAAAGCTGCGCCCGTAGGTCCCGTTCAGGCGATGCCAGTCGGTCTTGATGACCGTCGTAGTTTTCTTCCCTCGCCGGATTGTCTTGGTATAGACGATGCCGATTCGCGCCTGATATCGAGCCCGAATCTCCCCCGCGTACACGCTGTGAGGGACGTAGATCGGTCGGAGCGCGCGGGCGTCGTGCCCGAGCCGGCGAACCTCGTTGGGCGCCCAACGATGGTCGCGGAGCCACTCGTTGATTTTTGCCGATGCTGCGTCTGCAGAGATTACGAAGGGGACGACGGAATCTACGCCAAGCGTCGCGTTCTCGACTTCGACGACGGGGGATTCACAATAGGTGCACTGGGTACTTAGCAGGTGTGCCGGGACAGACAGGCTCGCCCCACATCCACTACATCGCTGTGTCCGCATCTGCGGGGAGGGGCTCGAGGGATCTTGCGCGCGCTCATGCTGCACCGTCGTAGTGTAGAGGAAAGTCGCGGCGACTTCCTGCGCTTTTCACCGTCGGCGACGGAATGTGAGGGTGTCGAGGATGTGGTATGCGATCCATGAGGCGCACGATGGAGTCACCAAGGGAGCAATGGTCCGGTAAGCTTGGGTTTATTCTCGCGGCCTCGGGCTCGGCTGTCGGGCTCGGGAACCTGTGGAAGTTCCCCTACATCACGTGGAACAACGAGGGCGGCGCCTTCGTGTTGGTCTACTTGCTTTGCATCGTCGCCATCGGCGCGCCGGTGATGATGAGCGAGATCCTGGTGGGGCGTCGGAGTCGTCGCAGCCCGGTGGAGGCGTTCAAGACGCTGGGACACCCGCGGTGGTCCTTTGTGGGATGGCTCGGCGTGATCGCTGGCGTGGTCATTTTGGCTTTCTATGCCGTGATCGCGGGCTGGTCGCTCCGCTCCTTTGTGCAGTGCGTGGGCTGGTCCGTCGACGGCTACGAGGCGCCGCCTGAGGCGGCTTTTGGCGCGTTTTTGGCGGACGGCGGCACCCAGGTAGGCCTCGGCGCGCTGTTTCTAGGGGCGACGGCGTTGGTCGTCGCGCGCGGGGTGTCTGGAGGGATCGAGCGCGCCACGCGAATTCTGATGCCGGTGCTCTTCGCCATCATGATTTACCTCGTGGTGAACGTCATGTTCCTCGACGGCTTTGTTGAGGCGCTGGTTTTCTTGTTCCGCCCGAATTTTTCCGGACTGTCGGGTCACGCGGTGCTCGAGGCGCTCGGCCACGCCTTTTTTACGCTGTCCCTCGGCATGGGTGGCATGCTGACCTACGGCTCGTACCTGCGCCGTCAAGACTCGATCCCAAGAATAGCGATGACGGTCGCTGCCCTCGACACCCTCATCGCGCTGGTCGCCTGCGTCATCATGTTCGGGATCATTTTTTCGGTGCCGTCGCTGCGCGCGACCATGGAGAGCGCGCGCTCGACGGGCGAGGGCGTGAGCACCGTGGGCATGCTGTTCGTGACCTTGCCGAACTTGTTTTATACAAAGATGCCGGGCGGCGCCGTGGTGGGCCCGCTGTTCTACGTGCTCGTGGCCTTCGCCGCGCTCTCCTCCACGATCTCGCTGCTTGAGGTGGTGGTCGCGTCGGTGTCCGAGCGACTGTCCATGGCCCGCGGCCGCGCGACCGTGGTGGCGAGCGCGGTGGTCTTCGGGTTGTCTTGTGGCTGCGCGCTTTCTCTTGGCGCCAACGAGTGGGCGTCGTCGGTGCGGCTGTTCGGTGGACTCGAGCGGCTGAACACCCTGGTGACCGGCGGCAAGACGGGTTTTCTAAGCATCTTTGACCACGTCGCGGCCAACTGGCTCTTGCCCCTCGGTGGCTTGGCGCTCACGATCTACGCGGGGTGGGTCATGCCCGCGGCCGACACCCAAGACGAGCTCGACGGGGTGGGAGACGACGGGGAGGTCCGCAGGGGGTATGTGGTGTGGCGGATCTGTGCCCGGTTCGTCGCGCCGGCGGCCATCGGCTGGATCGTCGTCCAGGTGTTGCTGGGCGGCGACTTCTCCTAACGGAGTATCCAGATCAACCGGGCGGCGGTGGGGGGATCGAGATGAACTCGACACCGCTGCCGCCGGGGAATCCGTAGCTGACCGCCTGCGAGTACCCCACGGAGACGATCCCGAGGGTGCCGTCTTCGCCACCGTCCACCCGGTGCTGGCCAGTCTGGAGCAGGAAATGGTTGAACTGCCACGTCGTCGCGTCGATCACCCCGAGGGTGGTCCACCCGGCGTCATTGGTCACGTCGGCGCCGTCCAGTGACACGAAGGCGCCCTCGGGCCGGTAGATGGTGACGTAGTTGTATTCGTAGCCCAGCGGGACGAGGAAGATGTAGGTGTCTTGAAACTGGGCCGCCGCAGGAATCACGATCATCGCCGGATCTCCGGGGTGTCCGCTCGTCCCCACTGGCGAGCTGGTGCCACGCGCGGCCTCTCCGCTCAAGATGAACTGGGTGATCGTGAAGGCCTTGTCGGGATCTGTGGTCTGGACCGTGAACGGCTGGTTGGTCTCGAAGCGCACAGTTTGATAGGCGTTGATCGTCGTGGGGGCGCCTGGAGGCGCCGACGGGTTGTATTGGAGTGAGGTCCCGTCGTAGCCGCCGGTGATCCGGTAGGCGGTGCGATCGCTCCCGCTCGCGGTCTGCAGGGCGGGGGCGGGGACCGGGGCGGCGGCGTAGGCGTTCCCCCAGGACACCAGGGGGGGCATTTGGTGCTCCATGTGGTCGGCGCAGCAGCCGAGGGTCCCTTGGACTGGCTGGGGCTCGATGGTCGCCACGTTGCCCGAGAACACGGCGACCGCTTTGTCAGAGGAGATCCGCGTCCCAGACAGGTTCCCTTGGCCCGCGATCCCCGAATTGGCGCTGGTGGACACCAAGGTCCACACGGCGCCGCGGTTGAGGTTGACTGTGGTCGGGCCCGCGTAGGTGGTCGTGCTCGGGAACGCTTCGATGGTCGTGTTGTCCTCCGTGGCGACGATGGAGACGAAGCTCCCAGAGTTATCCGAGCTGATGCAGCCGAAGATGTCGCTGGCGGTGCAGAGCAAGATCGAATCACCAGTGACCGCGGTGTAGTCCTCTGCGAGCACGTGGGTCGGCAAGAGCAAGGACGCGTCGTTGGAGAAGACTGGGATCGAGTTGTCGAGGGGGTTAAACTGATAGGCAGTGATGGGGATGTCACTTTGGATCCGGTACGCGATGCCATCCGTGGTGTTGGCGCGGGGTTCAATATTGAGGGCGGGGAGCAAAAACTCCTGGGTCGCCCCGGGCGCGATGGAGGCTGCGAAGCTCGCTCCGCTGTTGTTGCCCTGAAACACACCCACCGTCGCCTCCACTTCGTCGGAGGTGTTCGCGACGACGACAGCGAACTGCATATTCTCCGCGGCGGTCCCGCCAGCGAGGGGATCGGCCCAGACATTTGGGAGGTCGACCGCCCAAAACTCGCAGCCCTGGTTGGACTTGGCCATCGCCGCCTCTTCGCAGGGATCGAGGGGGATCCCCCCATCGTCTTGGCCCGTCTCGTCCCCTCCGGCGACGTCGAGTTTCTCGCCGCCGTCCGACGAGCTCGTGGACGCCCCTGTCTCGCCGCCGTCTTCCGTGGCGCTCTCGGTCTCGGTGCCGATGCTGTCACCAATGGAGTCTGGTCCGCTCGCCGACTCAGCGGAGGACGACTCGTCGCCTGCTTTTTTCCCACACCCCGTGCACAGCAAGAGCGCCGCGATCGCGGGGAGGGCGGGTCGATAGCTTCGGTATCTGTAATCCATGCCTGAGCATACATCGCCTGTACCGCCGGTTGTAGTACGAGGGCGTCGTGACCGCCTTTCCCAGGCCTTCGCGCGATAAAACGGCCTTCTTCTGCTTCTCGGTCACCGCGATGTCGCGCGCGTGATCCTCGGAGCGAGGCGAGCCGCGTGGGTCGTGGGGTGTCTAGCCCGCTCGGAGCCGGGTCGCGATGCGCAGCGCCATCTCGAGCGCCTGTTCGTAATTAAGCCGGGGGTCTACGCGCGAGCGGTAGGCGCGGGAGAGGTCTGCATCGGCGAGGCCGCGCGCGCCGCCGGTGCACTCGGTGACGTCCTCCCCCGTCATCTCGAAGTGGACCCCGCCGAGCCGGGTCCCGGACGCGTTGTGGACGTCGAGGCTTCTCTCGATCTCCTCCAAGATGAGATCGAAGCGCCGGGTCTTCAAGCCGGCCTGCGTGGTCTCGGTGTTCCCGTGCATGGGATCGCAGCACCACACGACCTCCCGGCCCACGTTTTGAACCGCGGAGATCAGCCCAGGCAGCTTCGACTCGACCTGCCCGGCGCCCATGCGGTGAATGAGCGTCACGCGACCCGGGACGCGCTCGGGATCGACGCGGTCGAGCAGCTCCACGAGCCAGGCGTCGTCCATGGCGGGCCCGATCTTGATGCCGATGGGGTTGGAGATGCCACGGCAAAATTCCACGTGGGCCCCTTCGACTTGAGCGGTCCGCATCCCGATCCACGGCATGTGGGTCGAGAGGTTGTAGAAGCCATCTCGGTTGGGGACGCGCCGCGTTTGGGCGGTCTCGTAGGCGAGGGCGAGCGCCTCGTGGCTGGTATAAAAGGCCACACGTCTCAGGCTTGGCGCGAGGTCGTTGCCGCCGATGACCTCCATGAATTCGAGAGATTCACGGATCTGCGCCACCACGGCCTCGTACTGCGTCGAGAGCTCCGAGTGCTTCGCAAATTCCAGGTCCCAGTATTCGGGGTGGCGGATGTCTGCGAAGCCGCCGTCGGCCAGCGCGCGGATGAAGTTGAGCGTGAGCGAGGCGCGCTCGTATCCCTTCACCAAGAGCCAGGGGTCGGGGCGGCGGTCGTCGTCGGTGAAGGGGCTCCGGTTGACGAGGTCACCGCGGTAGGAGGGGAGGGTCTTCTCGTCGCGCACCTCGAGGTCGGACGAGCGCGGCTTGGCGTACTGCCCTGCGATGCGACCGACGCGGACCACGGGCTTGCGGGCCCCGTGCACCAGCACCAGGCTCATCTGGAGGAGGATCTTGAGCTTGGAGGTGATGGAGTTGGGCGTGCAGTCATCGAAGGACTCCGCGCAGTCCCCCCCTTGAAGCAAGAACGCCTCGCCTCGGGCGACGCCCGCGAGCCGCTCGCGCAGACTCTCGATCTCCCAGGACGTCACCAGCGGAGGGAGTCGCCCGAGCTCTGTCAGCGCGGCGTGGAGCGCCTCCCCGTCGGGGTAGGTGGGCTGCTGCAGCGCCTCGCGCTCGCGCCAGCTTTCGGGGGACCAGGGGCTCATGGCCGGGACTCTAGCCCGGAGGTCGGGCGATCCGCCAATGTTCTCCGCGCGACGCCGTCGCGGGCGGGCGCGTGGCGCGGTCACAGCGCTTCACCACAGGCATCCAAGGAGGCGGAGGACCTCAAGATCCAGAGGCGCGGGCGGCGGCGAAGCGCGCGACCATCGCGTTGAAATTGGGCGCGGTTGGACCGCAGGGAGCCGCCGCGCCGTCCGGAGCGCACACCACGAGCGCCCCGCCGTCGAGGCCGAGCGTCGAGCAGCCGGGCGGTGCCGTCGGTGAGGGCTCGGGGCTCACCACGTGGAGGCGGTCCGCCACGCGATCCGCCAGCACCGCCGTGAGCGGATGACCGTATTCCACCAGTACGGGGCCCTCGCAGCGGTCGGCTGCCCGGAGCACGAGCGCCGTCTCATCCTCGCCTGGCGCCGGGATGTTGGGGAGGACGAGGAGGTCGAGGTAGTCCACGCCGAGACCGTCCTTGGTCGCCGCGTCCAGCCGCGCGCCAAACACCCCCACGTCGAGCCCGGTGTCGAGGGACACCTTGGGGGCCTGGAGCGCGAAGTTTTGGAGGGGTTCCACCGCGCCGAGCGCGGAGAACAGCCCCGCGGGGCCGAGGCCTCCGACGCGGGCGTCGCCCTCGCGGGAGACCTCACCTGCGATGGTCTCGACCAGGGCGCCCAAGGTGTCGTCCTCGACGCCCATGATGACGATGGCGTCGAGTCCCCGCGGGCTGTCCGCGGGGAACAGGTAGTCGAACAGCGCGCCCACGACGTCGGGAGGGTCGTCGCCTTCGGCCAAGATATGCACGAAGAGGTCGGGCTTGTAGTTGCACTCGTTGAGCCCCCCGCCCACCTCGCGGAAGGACTTGGTGATGTCCGGTGAGATGAAGTCGGCGCCCGCCACGTCGACGCCGAGGATCTGCGCGGCCCGGACGGCCGCCATGGCGTTGTCGGGGTGGATCTCGGCGGTGACATCTTCGGTGGATCCTCCGTTGGCGACGGAGCGCAGGTAGACCCGTGTGCCCTCGGGGGGGACGCTCGAGAGGTCCCAGCCGGACTTGGCCATGATGCGTTTGGCCTCGTCGTCGGCGGGCAGGGGCGCGAGGATGCGAGGGAGGCCGTCGGGGCGAAACCGCGTGGCGTTGGCTTTATCGATCAACCTTCGGACGGTCTGCCCCCCATCGCCGACGACGCTCGGCGGCACGCGCTTGACGGCGGCGACGCACTCACCGTCGATCACGAGGACACGATAGTCCTCGCCGACGATGAAGTCTTCCACCAGCACGGTCTTGTTGACGGCGACGGCGCGTTGGAATCCCACCCGCAGCTCGGCGTCGTTTTTGAGGTTCGCGCTCACGCCCCGCCCGCGGTTGCCAGACATGGGCTTGGTCACCACCGGGTAGCCGATTTTGGTGGCCGCGGCGAGCGCTTGTTCGACAGTCTGCACCTGAAATTGCACCGGCACCGGCACCGACATCATCTGCATCAGGGCGGCCGCGCGGGGCTTGCGGGCCGCGGTGGTGGCCGCGAGGTAGCCGGTGCGATCCGTGGTGGTCAACTCAAGGCGCCGCCAATGGCGGCCGCTGCCGAAGTGCAAGAGCGCCGGTCGCCGCAAGATGCGCTGCCAGCGAATTCCTCGTTCTCGCGCCTCGGCCACGAGGAACCTGTGCTGCATGGGGAGCCCGTCGCGGTCGACGGTCTGCTCGAGCTTGGACCAGGTCTCGTTGATTTGCTTGGCCAGGACGTTGGGAGGGGGGAGCTGCTCGACGACGTCGTTGCCGAGGGATCCGAGCGTCGCGAGGAAGGCGAACGAGACGATCTGTCCGGTCATCTCAAGCTCGTGGGAGGTGGTGAGCAGGGTGTAGACGCCCTCGGACTCCTCCGCGCGAAGCTCGACAAGCACCTCGCGGAACATGAGCTTCGACAAGATCGCGCGGCAGCTCGTCGCGACGACCTCGGCCACAAAGGGGAGATCGAACTTTCCCTTTTTGAGCGCGCCGGAGAGGGCTTGAAACTCCTCGTCATCTTGCAGCGCGGGGATGAGCGTCGGGAGCGTACGCATCGCCTTGCGTTTCGGGTTGTTTTTCGCGAGCTTGGACTTGAGCTGTGACAAGTCGATTCGGAAACGGAGGGCGTTCCGTTCGAGCCACGGGTTGATCCCCAGGAGTAGCTGCGGCGCGTCGAGTTGCATCCTTGGCAGGGTACCTGAGTCGCATCGGCGACTAAAGAGGGCGAGGCGCAAGGCTATAAAGGTGGATCCCTCGACCGATCGTCGGTGAATCGGGGAGGGCCACCGGCACCTTGGACGGCCGGGAACCGCCCCGATCCGCCGCGAGCATGGCGGTTCGCCTCAATCCCGGCTGCGGTCGAGTTTGGCGGGGAGCACGAGCACAGCGCGCATCAGGTCGAGCGACAACGTGAGGATCAAAAAGGCGAGATAGGAGCCGAGCGGGAGCAGGGTCGCCGACAGGTAGGCCATGACCCCCTCGGACCAATTTATCCGAAATTCGGTGGCGGCGGCGAAGCGGTTGTCGTCGAACAAGGATGTGATCGAGACCAAAAAGTACACGCTCGCGATCACCGTGCCGACCATGAGCAGCGTAGGGACCACCCGGAGCACGCACTTGGGGAGCAAGCTCAATATCGCGATGGCGTCTTCGCCTTGCTGGGTCTCTTGTTCAATTTTGATGTTGATCGTGGCCGGAGACAGGCAGAGCAGCCCGACGATGCCCGTGGTGAGACACGCGGCGGCGTCGCCGAGCAGCGGACTAAAGCTCTCGACTTGGATGGCCGAAACCACCGCCCGCACGAGCCCGATGAGCCCGCCCACGACGAGCAGGGCCCCGACGCCGTCGAGGAAATCGGGGGAGCTCATGCGGTGGTTACTCTGCTCGAGCAGTCGCTTGTTGGCGTGGACGAGCCGTTGACCCACGTACAACGTGATCAGGCCGAACAAGACGATGTAGGCCGCGTCCATCAACGTGCTCATTTTTTCCAACTTGATGGCGCCGATCATCCCGGACAGCGCCGCGAGACCGACCGCTACGAGGCCGGCGATGGTGCCCACGCGCTGGGCGAAGCCGTCGATCTTGTCGATTCGCTCTTCGCTCGCGATGGGACGTAACGCGCGAAAGATCTTCCCAATCACGCCCTCGAATTTCGCGGGGATCGCGGTGAGGGCGGAGGGAGCCCCGGTCGCAGTCGCGGCGGCGGAGGGCGTCACAAAGGCCGCCGCCGCAGTCGCGGTCGCGCCCTTGGACGCGTGGTGGGGGGCGGTCCCCGTGTCGGAGGGCTGCGCCGATGCTCGCGGCGCCACCGCCCCGCTCGCTGGTTTCGAGTCGCTCACGCGCGGGAGAGACGCGCTGCGTGTCTTCGACGCGACTGGCGTCGCTGGCGCCGGGGTGGAAGAGGAACGGAGCTCGGCGACCTTGGACGCCTGCGTCCAGTTGGGCCAGCCCTCGCGCCACACCATGGAGGTGGCCTCAAACGCTCCTGCGTGGAACTTTTGCCGCAGCGCCTCAAGCTCCATTGGCCCGTGCTGATTGGTCCCATCGTTGTAATACCAGCGCGCCATGGTGGGTTGGAGGCTACCACTAATCGTTGTCGGGTCGGCGGTCGCTCCTTCGGACGGGAGCAGCGATCCACGGGATGCGCGAACTCGCTCGTAGCTTGCTGGCTCGCAGGCACCGGCGGCGACTCGCGGGCGGCGTCGCCTTCTGAAAATTTCGCCGTTCGAAGGTATGCTCGGGTGGATGGCGAGGTGGACGCGCAGGGAGGCGCTCGGAGGACTCTCGACCCTCGGGGGCCTTGGGCTCGGCTGCGGAGCCTTCGGCAGTCTTGAGCGACAAGATCCGGAGGGGAATCGTGAGGTCGCGGCGGCGGCACCTCCGCCCGTCGCAGCGATCAAGCGGCGCTACGCGGCGCGTTGGACCCGAGACGGGGCGGGAGCCACGGTGCGGCGGATTTTCCCTGGGCCGAGCATGCGTCACCTCGATCCATTCGTACTGCTCGATGACTTTGACGTGCGACAGCCGGCGGGATTTCCGATGCATCCGCATCGCGGGTTTGAAGCCTTCACCTATATGTTGGAGGGGGCATTTTTTCACCGAGACAACCTCGGGAACGAGTCGCAGATCGAGGCCGGCGGGACCCAGCGGTTTACCTCGGGGAGCGGGGCGTGGCACTCGGAGATGCCGGCGAGTCACGGACGCAATCGGGGTCTTCAGCTGTGGATTAACCTCCCACGGAGGTTGAAGAAGATGCCGCCCGACTATGAAGGAATCGCCGCGAAATATATGCCCGCCACCCGCGATGGCGGGGTGCAGATGAGCGAGGTGGTGGGATCAACCTCGCCGGTCATCATGCAGACAGCGATGGGCTACCGGGTCTGTACGTTCCCAAACAAGGGCGCGTACGGGCTCGTCATTCCGGCGAGCCACCAAGGGCTGATCTACGTGATGGACGGAGAGGCCGACGTGGGTGGCGCGGTGTTCAGCGAGGGTGATGTGGCGATCATGACTCCGGGTCGTATCTCGGTGGAGGCCGAGGCGAGCACCCGGCTGGCGCTGGTACACGGGCGCCCTCACAAAGAAGGCATCGTACACCGCGGTCCGTTTGTCGACTGAGGTCGAGGTGGCGCCGCAGAGACCGCAAAAGCCGGCTCGCGTTGGCTTCCTTTTCTTGTAGTTGTGTGTTGAACTCCGTTCATGATGAGTATGAGGGGTTTACGATCGGCGAGGACGGTGAGTTTTGCGATTGGATTCGCAGTGCTGATCCCGTTGGGATGCACCGAGGACGGTGACGACACCTCTGAGTCGACGATGAGCGGTGAGGACGACGGCACCAATGATGGCATGATGGGTCCGCCCTCGTTCGCGGTGGACATCGAACCGATCATCTCCTCCACCTGCGTGATGGGCTGCCACGAGGTGGACGGACTCAACGATTCGCTGATCCTGAGCGACGGGGCGGCCTACGATAATTTGGTGGAGAAAATGTCGGGCCAGCTCCCGCAGATGTTCATCGTGGATCCTGGGAACAAGTCCGTGAGTTATCTGTGGCATAAGCTCAACAACACCCACATCCCGGAGGGTGGCAGCGGGGCGCAGATGCCGTTTGAGGGGCAACCTCTCCCGGCGGCGCAGTTGATCTTGATGGGGAACTGGATCGACGACGGCGCGATGCCGTGAGTTGGTTGTACGCCCCACTGTGTGCCCGCGGGCCAAGCGCGGGTTACGCGCACTCTCGGGGTGATGCGGTCTGCGGTCGGAGCCTCCGCATCCCTTGACAGCGTGACCGAACTGATCAAAGTTCGGCGCCCCGGTCACGGGAGTCATCATCATGTCGCAGGTTTGTCAGGTCACCGGAAAGCGCCCTCTCGTGGGGATGAACGTCAGCCACTCCCACACGCGCACCAAAAAGCGCAGCCTCCCCAATCTTCAGCGCAAGCGCTTTTGGGTGGAGAGCGAGAACCGCTGGGTGCGGTTGCGCGTCAGCGCCGCGGGGATTCGCGTCATCGATCACCGCGGGATCGAGCAGGTCATCTCTGATATCCGCGCTCGGGGTGAGAAAATCTAGACGCGCCACGCGCGGAGATGGATGGAGGGTCGGCAGCGCCGGCCCTTTTTCATTGGGGCCCGGTTGTCGGTTTCAAGGTACAGGCGCGCTATTGTGATGAGGTCCACATGCTGACCGAGAGTCATCTGCAAATCGCACTTGGGGCGAGCATCCTCGCGCTCGCCGTGGGACCCGCGTTCCTCGTGCTGAGCCAAAAGCGCGACAGCGTGCTCGCGTTCTTGCGCGGCTTCGTGCAGGTGGCCGTGGTCGGCATGGTCTTGCTTGAGGTGATGCCAGCGACGGTTGGTGCGGCGGGACCCACGGCGCTCGCGATGCTGGTGTTGGGGTACTTGTTGCCTGGCTTGCTCGAGCGGAAGCAGGCCGGAGACTCTCGTCTGACGCAGGTGCTCGTGCTGGTCGGTTTGTCGGTGCACGCCTTCGCGGACGGACTCGCGCTCGTGGGCGCCCAGGCGCACGGCGCGGCGGAGAGCCTCCACGGCCACGGCCACGGCCACGGCCTTGAGGCGGCCATCGTGCTGCACCGCATCCCCGTCGGGCTGGCGATCTTCTGGATGATGCAGTCCCGGGGAAAGACGGCGGGCTTGCTGGCGGTGGGGGCGCTCGCGGGGGCCACGGTCCTCGGGACATGGTTTGGTTCGTCGGTCATCGAGTCGTGGCTCGGCGCGTCCGAAGAGGCGCTGCTCGCCGCGCTCGTCGGTGGCTTGTTGATGCACGTAATTCGCGGGGAGTCCCTCGCGGGCAAAGGAGCCCCTCAGCAAGCCGGGATGGGAGCCTTGCTCGGGGTGTTGGGTGTGGCGGCGGTCGTGGTGCCGGGGTGGACCGACGCAGGCAGCGGTGTTCGCAGCGACATCATCACGACGTTCACGGGGCTGTTCGTTGAGAGCGCCCCCGCCCTCTTGCTGGCGTACGGACTCGCGGGTGCGCTCGGGGGGATGCTCGGCGAGGCCTCCATGCGATGGATGCGACAGGGGGGCGCGGCGCGTCGAGCGATGAAGGGCGTCGCCTTCGGGCTCCCGCTGCCGCTCTGCTCGTGCGGCGTGGTGCCGGTGTATCAATCTTTGATTCGTCGAGGGACGCCGGCCGCGGCGGCGGTGTCGTTTCTGGTCGCGACCCCAGAGCTGGGTCTCGACGCCATCTTGATCTCGCTCCCGATGCTCGGCGCAGACGTCGCCATCGCCCGGGTGATCGCGGCGGCGGTGGTGGCGATGTTCGTCGGGTGGTTCGTGGGTGGCTGGATCGACGCTCGCCAGCCGGAGCGGCGACCCGAGGCGCCCGCCGAGACCTCTCGCGTCGCGCCGCTGAGCACGCGGCTGCGCGAAGGATTACGGACGGGCTTCATCGACATCGTCGATGACAGCGCGACGTGGATTTTGGTGGGCCTTTGTCTCGCGGCGATCTTGAGCCCATTTTTGAGACCGGAGGCCTTCGCCAATATCTCTCCGTTCGTCCAAGTCCCGCTCTTCGCGGTGATCGGGGCGCCGATCTATGTGTGCGCGACGGGGGCGACCCCGCTCGCCGCGATCTTGATCGCCAAGGGTGCCTCACCTGGGGCTGCGCTCGCGTTCTTGTTGACGGGTCCGGCGACGAACGCGACGACCTTTGGTGTGCTTGAGCGCTTGCACGGGCGCCGAGCCGCGTTGCTGTTCATGGGCGCCGTGGTCGTGAGCGTCGTGGCCTTTGGTATCGGGACCGACCTGGTGCTCGGAGGGAGCGCGGATTCAGTCGCCGCGGTCGAGGCTCATGAACACGGCTACTCGATCCTTCAGCTGGTGTGCGCGGCGGCCCTGGCCAGCTTGTTCGCCGCTTCGCTCGTACGCCAAGGACCTGGCGGATTTGTCGGACAGCTCGGCAAGCTGACCAATCGTGGGGGCGAGCATGACCACAGCCACGATCACGAGGACTCCTCCGACTCCTCCGACTCCTCCGACTCCTCCGACTCTAGCTGTTGCTCATGAGGTGAGCGGCCCGTGGGTGGCTTGTGTCTCGCCGGGGGGCTCACCCTGGTTGTCGGTGCGCGCCGTCGCTGAAGCTACGGTGGGGCGGGGGTGTTCATGTCCTGGAGGGTCTGCGTGTCGACGCCGACCACCACCCAGCGCCACGCGGGGTCGTCTCGCGAGGGCAACACGTGGGCCACAGCGAACTCATGGAGGGCCTCGGGGGAGACCTCGCCCATGAGGACGGCGTCACGGCTGAGGCTGGATGCGATGTCATCGTCGGTGTCACTGAGGGACAGGGCTTCGCTCGCCAAGCCCGTCCAATCTTCGCCGTTGAGGCTGGCCTCGACGAGGCGAGCGCCGAGCCACAGTGACGCCGCTTGCTCAAGCTCCCACCGCTGCGGGAGGCGTTGCACCTGGTCTTCGACGCGAGCGACCTCCCGGATCAGGCTCGCCGCTGGTCGCTTCGGATCGAGGGAGAGCCGGTACAACCAGAGGCCCTTGCTGCCTTCGATGGACAGCCGCGCGTCGATCGTGGATTGTAGGTGCCGTTGGGTGAGCCTCGCGAGCGCTCGGTCTTGATCGGACTCGAGCGCGACCGTGCGCGCGATGACGAGGGTGGGGCGCCCCTTGAGATCTCCCAGGGGAGGCTCGACGCGGACGATCTGCCCGACGGCTTCGCCGACCGAGGCCTTCGTCTTGCGGTCGCGCTCTCGGCGGTGTGATCCGCGGAAGATGTCGATCACGTCGTTCATCCCGCGAAACAGCGTCGCGAAGGCGACCTTGCGAGGCCACGCGCTGGCAAATTTCTTCAACGAGGGGTCGAGTTCAGCGCGGGACACGTCGGTGTGCACGATGAGGAGCGCGCGATCCGGGGAGAAGGTGCGCTCCCACGACGCGGCGAGCTCGTCGGGCTCGGGCTTCTTCAGCCACTCCGGAGAGACGAGCTGGGTGTCGAGCGGCCGGCCGAGCACCGCCGATGCAGCTCCCGCCACGGCGAACGCCGTCGTGTCTGGGCGCGGGAGCTCTCCGAGCAGGCGCCCGCGAGTCGCAGCGAATTGCCGACCGCTAGGGGCGCGCTCAAAGGTGTCTTCGAGCGCGTCGATGATCTCTTGGCTGTCCGCGGCGCTCCCGGAGATGGAGATTTCGAGCCGATCGGCGCCGAACTCGATCCGCGCCCTTGCTCGAGCGAGCTCCAGTCGTTTGCGGAGGACATGGAGCGCCGTGTATCCCACGACCATGGTGGTCGCGGCGCGCTGGGTGGGGTCGGTCGCCACCAAAAGGCGGAGGTGGAGTTTGGCCGCACCGGGCTCATCGAGGAGCAGCACGGAGGCCTTGCTGGCCAAGCGTCGTGGTTGAATATTCCCCCAGCGCGGGGCTTGGGAGGTGTCTGAGGGGGCGCGCGAGTTCGGGTCCAAGGTCTCAAAGTCCACGGGGATCATCGTGTCTTTTGGACGGCAGGCGGACCACGCGAGCACGCCGCCGATCAAGATCACGCGTGACAGGGAGTGGTTCATTGCGCCCCCGCTGCCGAGCGCTCGGCGTCTGTGTCTTCGGGACCTGCGGGGGGGGACGCAGGGTCCGCCGACTCCGCCGACTCCGCCGGCGCAGGCGGCGCGAGGGGGCGAGGTTCGAGGAGCCGAGCGGCGAGACGCCCCGCCATGTCGGTCACGCGCGTTGGCGAGGAGAGGGATTCTAGGTCGAGGGCGGTCGAGATCCCGACGCGGCCGTCGGCTTCGACGTCGCGTGCGCCGAGCGCCCGAGCGAGCAACGACGCGAGCGAGAGCGGCGCGTGGAGCTCGCCGACGAGTGCCCGCGCTTGTCTCTCTCGCTCGATGTCGACGACGTCATGGTCGACGGGGTCTTGCGCGAGACGAGTCAGCCTCTCGATCACGAGCTGCCGCGCTTCGCTCGGTTGAAGTCCGGAGGTAGAGACCTGGAGCGCGGGGCGGCGCGGGTCCTCATGCAACACACACTTCAGCTTCGCGCCCGCGGGCTCACCGGCTGCTCGCGGCTGGCGATTGAGGGCTCCGCAGACCACGCGCGCCCGCCAGATCGCGTCGTAGGAGCCTTCGATGGGCCACGTGAAGCGCTGCTGCTTTGAGCGCCCTTTCGGGCTCCCAATCATGACGGTGGGGGGCGGCGGTGTGGGCGGGTGGCGTACGCGCTGTCGTGGTGGTCGATCCTCGTAGAGCGCCTCGACCTTGTTGGCGACCTCCTCAAGAGTGAAGGGGCTCACCACGATGAGGGTCGCCTCGTGCGCCGCGAACCGGCGCTGAATTTCGGCGCGCACCTTGGCGGGATGGAGGCCCGTGAGCGGCTTGCCCGACCGGGCGGATCCAGCGAGGAGCGCCGGCTCGGACCACGCCGAGGCGACGGATTGGGCTCCGACCCGAGGGACTCCGCTGCGGTCCTTGGTCGCGCGGCTCACCGATTGTCGCCAGCGGATCTCATTGACCGTCGGGTTGTGCAAGACCCCGGTGAGGTCGGTGAGCGTGTCCCAGAGACTCCACACGGGGATCAGCCCCTCGTATCGCGTCTGCTTCGCGCCCACAGCCATCGCCGTGTACCCGCCGGCGCCGTGGATGCGGGCGAGGCGGCCGCCGGGGCGAAGCTCTCGGCTGCCTTGCTCGAGGTGTAGGGCGAGCGCCCGTGTGAGCCCCTCTTGGCCCTTGGGATCGTCTGCGTAGCCGGTGGGGAACGAGAGCCCGATGGCGGCGACAGCGAGTGAGCGGTCTTGCGCGACGACCAGCAGCAAGCCGTTCCTCAGCGTCCGCGTCAACAGCTCGCCGCTCGGCGCCCACGAGAGGATCTCCGCCGCCCCGTCCCGCATGGCCTCGCCCTCCGGTGTCGCCTCGCCCTCCGTCGTCACCGGCGGCGGGGCGCCCTCCATAACCTCGGCGCGCGAAGCTTCGCCACTCGGGGCTTGGCCGCCGGTCGCCGGAGCTTCGTCGTCGGCCGCCGGAGCTTGGCCGGCGGTCGTCGGAGCTTGGCCGACGGTCGTCGGCGTCTCGCCGCGCGTGACCGCGTCTGCCGAGGGCGTCAAGAGGGCGCTGACCGAGGTGACCAGACAAACGGCGAAGGCCCTCTTCAGAGCGCGCGGCGGACGCCGAGGTCTCGAGAGTCGAAGGATCGACCGCTGGTGTCGATTAGGCATCGTCAGAGGAGGTACCGCGCAGCACGTCGCTGCCGGGGAACTTCGCGAGGGCGCCCAGATCGGCCTCGATTCGCAGCAGCTGATTGTATTTCTCGATCCGATCCGACCGCGACGCGCTGCCAGTCTTGATCTGACCGGCTTGGGTCGCGACCGCGAGATCCGCGATGAAGGTGTCGCCCGTTTCCCCGCTCCGGTGGGACACCACGCAGGCGTAGGCGTTCCGATGCGCGAGCTCCATCGCCTCCAGGGTCTCCGAGACCGTCCCGATTTGATTGAGCTTGACGAGCAGCGCGTTGGCGACCCCGGTGTCGATGCCCCTCTGGAGGCGCGTTGGGTTGGTGACGAACAAATCGTCGCCCACGAGTTGGGTGGTGTCGCCGAGGATCTTCGTGAGGTGGTGCCACCCGGACCAGTCGTTCTCGTCCATGCCATCTTCAATGGAGACGAGCGGATATTTCTTCGCGAGATCAGCGTAGCGCTGGACCAGCGCGGCCGATGAGAGCCGCGTGCCACCTTCGCCCGCCAGCACGTATTCACCGGTGTCGGCGTCAAAGAACTCCGACGCCGCGACGTCGAGGGCCAGCGAGATTTGCTCGCCGGGTCGATAGCCAGCTTTCTCGATGGCGGCCAACAGCATCCCGAGGGCCTCATCGTTGCTCGCCATGTCTGGCGCGAAGCCCCCTTCGTCGCCGACGTTGGTCGATTTTCCCTGCGCGCTCAAGAGCTCGCGGAGGGCGTGAAAGGTCTCCACGCCGGCCCGCAGCGCGTCCTTGAATTCGTCAAACCCGTGCGGCACGAGCATGGTCTCTTGAAAATCCAGGTTGTTGTCGGCGTGGGCGCCGCCGTTGATGACGTTCATCAGCGGGACCGGCAAGGTGTGGGCCAACGTCCCGCCAAGATATCGATACAGCGGCAGGCCCACGTCCATCGCGCCCGCGCGGGCGACGGCCATGGAGACTCCGAGCAGGGCGTTCGCACCCAGGCGGGCCTTGTTGGGCGTGCCGTCGAGCTCCAACAAGGTGGCGTCGACGTCTTTTTGATCGCAGGCGTCAAGCCCGAGCACCGCGTTGCTCACCTCGGAGTTCACGTGACCGACGGCCTTGGTCACGCCTTTTCCGCGGTAGCGCGAGGCGTCGCCGTCACGCAGCTCGTGGGCCTCGTGCGCTCCAGTGCTCGCGCCGGAGGGGACGGCCGCGCGCCCGAGGCTGCCAAGCTCGGTCATGACCTGCACTTCGACCGTTGGATTTCCGCGGGAGTCGAGGACCTCTCGTGCTTCAATTTCGACGATGCTGCTCATGTGAGGCGTCAGAGTACCCGTTTGGGGCATCCGGTGCATCCGCCGCCGAAACCTGGTTGGAGGGTAGCGCGCACCGGAGCATTGACGCATGCGGAGGCGATTTGTAACGTCCGCGCCGATGCGCTCTATCAAGATCGGCGTGCTCGGCCTCGGAAACGTAGGCGCGGGAGTCTTGCGGATTCTCCGCGAGCATTCGCAGACGCTCGAGCAGCGGGTGTCGGCCCGGATCGAGGTGAAGCGGGTCCTCGTGCGAGATCTCTCTCGGGCCAGAGAGATCGAGACGCCGGAGGGGCTCTTGACGACGGATCCGTCCGAGGTGCTTGAAGATCCAGAGATCGCCGTGGTCGTGGAGCTCATCGGCGGCACGACGACGGCGAAGCAATTTGTCGAGCGGGCGCTCGCGGCGGGGAAGCACGTCGTCACCGCGAACAAGGCGCTCCTCGCCGAGCATGGGGACGCGCTGTTTCAGCGCGCGCAAGAGTGCGGCCGTGAGCTCTTGTTTGAAGGGGCGGTCGCCGGCGGGATCCCGGTGCTCCGGGCGATTCGACACGGCCTCGCGTCCGATCGAGTGCAGCGCTTGTGCGGGATCGTCAACGGCACCTCCAATTATGTGCTCGACAAAATGACGCGCGAGGGGCTCGCCTATGCCGAGGCGGTGGCCCAAGCGCAGGCCGCGGGATACGCCGAGGCGGATCCCTCCCTGGACGTCGGCGGAGTCGACGCCGCGCACAAGCTGGCGTTGCTGGCGTCGCTGAGCTTCGGCAAGCGCGTGACTCTCGACTCCATCTTCGTGGAGGGGATCGAGTCGATCCGCGCCTACGACCTCGCCGTGGCCAAGGACCTTGGTTATGTGGTGCGCAGCTTGGCGATCGCGTCGCGGGGAGCCGACGACAGGCTGCAGCTGCGGGTCCACCCGGTGTTGCTGCCTCACGATCACGTGCTCGCCGGGGTCCATGGCGCGTACAACGCCGTGCTGGTGGAGTCGGAGGCGTTGGGTCGGTCCATGTACTACGGTCAAGGCGCAGGGATGATGCCGACGGGCGTCGCCGTCACCTCCGACATTATGGACGTGGCGCGCACCATCTTGGCGAACACTGCGGGCCAGGCCTCGACCGCGGAAGACACCGCGCCGCCGCAGGTGACCCGGATGGCCAGCGTGGTCGGGGCGTCCCCGGACACTCTGCAGCACGCCAACTATCTGTGCGTGCACGTCGCCCACGTCTCCGGAGTGCTCGGGCGGGTCGCCACCGTCCTCGGCGCCCATGGCGTCAGCATCGCGAAGATGCGGCAAGACCACCCGGAGGGGGCCTCGCACGCGCGGATGGTCATCGTCACCGAGGTGGTGAGCGAGGCCGCGATGGCGGCGGCCATCACCGAGCTTGAGCGTGGAGACGACTGCGTGGAGGCGACCGTGCGAATTCGATTCATGGAGCCCGAGGGCTGATGGCGCGCCTCGTGACCGCTCCCGCGCCTGGGTCCCTGGCGCTCGCGACCCAAGTTCGGGTGATCTACGGTGACACCGATCGCATGGGGATCGTCTATCACGGCACCTACCTGCGGTTCATGGAGCACGCGCGCGTGGAATTTATGCGCAATCATGGGGTCGTGTACGCGGAGATGGAACGCGAGGGGTTTGGCCTCCCGGTCATCGACCTCGCGCTCTCGTACCTCGCGCCCGCCAGATACGACGACCTGGTGTCGCTGTGGGTGGGGATTTCGAAGGTCGGCTATGCGCGCTTGAATTTCTGCTACGAATTGTCGGTGGAGCCAGGGGACAGGCACGGGCTCGAGTCGCGTGTCGTATTGCTCCACGCGATCACCCAACACGGCTGTACGCGGCTCGAAGACGGTCGCGCGACCCGCATGCCAGAACACACCTACGAGCGCTTGAGCGCGCTCCTCGACGACGCGAAGACGTAGTCTGGACAGAACACATGGAACGGAAATACTTAATCGAATATGTGAGCGTGACGGAGGCGGCCGCCGCTGCGTCTGCCGTGCTCGTTGGCATGGGGCGCAAGAACGACGCGGACGCCTTGGCCGTGGGCGCGATGCGCCGGGCGTTTGATCGCATCGACGCTCGAGGCAAGGTCGTCATCGGAGAAGGCGAGATGGATGAGGCGCCCATGCTGTTCATCGGCGAGGTCGTCGGGCCCGAGAACCCCTCCTTGCCGATGTTCGACATCGCGGTGGACCCGCTCGAGGGTACGAACCTGTGCGCGAAGGACCAGCCGGGCGCGATCACCACCCTCGCGGTGGCCGAGGAGGGCAAGCTCCTCGCCGCGCCTGACATGTACATGGACAAGATCGCCACGGGGCCGGCGGGGCGGGGCGTGATCGATCTGGATTGTTCGCCGCGGGACAACGTGGTCGCGCTCGCGAAGGCGCTCGCGCGGCCGGTCTGCGATATTGGGGTGGTGGTGCTCGAGCGACCGCGGCACGAGCACATCGTGGAGGAGCTGCGCCACGCGGGCGCGCGCGTCTCGTTGATCTCGGACGGCGACGTGGCCCCCGCGGTGGCGGCGGCCCTCCCCAACACGGGGGTCCACATGATGATCGGCCGCGGCGGCGCTCCCGAGGGCGTGCTGGCGGCGGCGGCCCTCCGCGCGTTGGGAGGCGAGTTTCAGGCGCGGTTGTTTTGTGAGGACGACGCCCAGCGCGACCGCGCCATCTCCATGGGGATCGACGACCCGTCCGCGAAGCTCGCGCGCGATGAGATCGTTCGTGGCGATTGCATCTTCTCCGCCACGGGGGTCACGTCGGGTAAGCTGTTGCGTGGGGCGAGGCGGCGGGGGGACACGGTCGACCTTCACAGCTTCATCGCCGACAGCAAGACTGGGTCACGTCGATACGTGGAGACGACCATTCGTCTCGACATGCTGTAGCGGGAGACGTCGGTGGCCGGGGGCTGCCACGCCGAGTCACCCCTCAGCATCTTCTGGGAGGTGCGGCAGCGGTCGAGGCCGAATGTCGGTGCAAACATGGCCCCGATCCGACACTATGGGGTCGTGGCGAAGACAACACGGCGCGCGTTCGCGTTCATAGGCCTGCTCTCTGTGGTCGGTTTTGGCGGGCTGGCGCTCGTGCCCGGCGAAGTAGACCCGGTGGCGTGGACGCCGGCGCCGACGATGCCGCTGGAGGGTGCGCTCGCGCCCAACCACCGCCTGGAGGCCGCGCAGGCCGTGGCCCGCGGAGAGCTCTATGGCCCCGAGGATGTCGACGTCGACAGCGAGGGGAGGTTCTACGCGGCGCTGGAGGACGGCCGCATCGCGCGTGTGACCGAGGACGGCGCGGTGGAAGACTGGGTGCATACGGGAGGACGCCCGTTGGGGATGGATTTTGATCCGGCGGGGAATCTTGTGGTGTGTGACGCGGTCAAGGGCTTGCTCTCGGTGGCTCCTGACGGCGCGGTGACGACCCTCGCGACCGAGGCAGACGGCGTCGCGTTTGGATTCGCCGACGACGTGGATGTGGGCAGCGACGGTGTCATCTATTTCTCCGACGCGAGCTGGCGCTGGAAATATCCGAACTTCATGAACGACCTGTTCGAGTCCAAGCCCTACGGGCGGCTGCTGCGCTACGATCCGCGGAAGGGTGAGGTTGAGGTGCTCGCCGATTCACTGTACTTCGCCAACGGGGTCGCGCTCTCCTCCGACGAGTCCTTTGTGCTCGTCAACGAGACGTTTCGCGGGCGAATTTCTCGTGTGTGGCTGCGGGGGCCGAAGCAAGGCACCCTCGAAGTGTTCGCCGACGGGCTCCCGGGGTACCCCGACGGGGTGGCGAGCGACGGACGCGGGCGATTTTATGTGGCCATGGGATCGATCACGAACCCCGTCGGTGCCTTGGTCGCGCCGCGCCCGTGGACGCGGCGCTTGATCTCGCGGCTCCCCGAGGCGCTATGGCCCAAACCGATCCGCTACGGGCTGGTGATGATCTACGACGAGGAGGGGGTTGTGGTCGAGACGCTGCACGATCCAGGCGCCAACACGATCTTTGAGGTGACCTCAGCGCAGCCCTCCTTCAAGGGGCTGCTGCTCGGGAACCTCCACGATGACGCGTTTTATGTGTTGCCGCTGACGCCGAGCGGGTAGCGCCGCGGGTTAGGGAGCGGGGGTATTTTCCGAGCTCGCGGGGTCCTCGGCGACCTCAGCTTCCGCCTTCGCCTTGGCCTTCGCCTGGTAGTCGCTCTCTTTGGCGTAGTCGTCGTCGTGGGGACGAGGCTTACGGACGAGCAGGTAGATCCCGGCGAGGAAGAACGCCACAGAGAAGTACTGCGCGATCGTGAGTCCGAAGTATCGGAGGTCAGGGGTCGATACGCCGTTCCCGGCGGTGGTCTCTCGGAAGAAGTCGAGGCCGAAGCGGATCGTGCCGTAGCAGGTGGCCACGAAGCCCGTGATGCGACCGTGGGGACGGAGCGTTCGCCCGTACCATCCGTACAGCAGCGCGCCGAGCACGAGCAGCGCAGAGAACTCGACGAGGCCCAGATCGTAGCGAAAGATGCCGGTCCCTTCGACGCAGCACGAAGACAGCCGGCGGCCTCCCTCAGGGCAGCGACAGGGCCATGGGCCCACCGCCAACGGCGTCACAGCCTCTACGATTTTACCGGGGTGGTCGTGCACGAGCGCGCAAGACAGCCGCCCAAAAATCATGCCCGTGACCAGGCCGTAGATGTTCATGTCGGCGAACACGAGCATCGGCTGCTTGTGTTTCTTCGCGAACCACAGCATCCCGACAAAGGCGCCAAAGAACCCACCCACGCTCGACAGCCCATTCCACACCTGCAACAGCACCCACGGATTTTCTTGGATGCGCTCGGGGAAGTAGAAGATGACCGAGATCCAGTGGGAGATGACAAAGCCGAAGATCAGGGTCCAAAACAGGTGATCGCGCGCCACGCCTTCGTCGAGGTCGCGCCGGGCGGCGTGCTTGAGACAGATCTGCATGCCGATGAGCACGCCGATGACGACGATGGGACCAAAGATACCCAGGGGGGTTGGGCCGAGGACCGGGAGGTCCGGCCGCCACGCGGGAGGATCAAAGTACGGGATGGGTCCGAGGCTCACAGCGGCGAACCCTACTAGACCAACGCGCGCTTCGCCACGAAGAGGCGAGTTTATGGGTCGCTGGAGCGCGACGGTGGCGCGCCGAAGCCACCGCCGCCGGGGGAGCGGATTTCGAGGGTCGCGTGGGCGGGCAGCGACTGGGTGAAGCTCCCATCGCGGCGCGCACCGTCGATGAGATTCTCGCCGGGGAGGCCGTCCGACCCGCCTCCGAGGCCTGGTGCGCCGACCTCGCGACGCCCCGAAATCATGGAGACCGTGAGCGGCTCAAGCGCCCGCAACAGGCGAACGACGCCGTCGCCCCCGCGGTGCTCACCGGCGCCTCCAGAGCCCCTGCGGATGGCGAAGGCCTCGACTCGAAGCGGATATCGCCGCTCCAGCAGCTCGGGGTCCGTGATGCGGGTGTTGGTCATGTGCGTGTGCACGGCGTCCGCCCCCGGGGCTCGCGCGGTCGCCCCCGCGCCGCCCGCGATGGTCTCGTAGTACCCCCAGGAATCTCCGCCAAAGGAGAGGTTGTTCATGGTTCCTTGGCTGGCGGCCGCGAGCCCAAGCGCGCGGAGCAGCAGATCTACGATCCGCTGTGAGGTCTCGACGTTGCCGGCGGCGACCGCCGCCTCGGGGGGAGGGTCGAGGATCGATCCCGGGGGGATGCAGACGCGCACCGGGGCCAGACATCCTTGGTTGAGCGGGATCGGCGTCCCGACCATGGTGCGCAGCACGTAGAGGACGCAGGCGAGGGTGACCGCCCGGGGGGCGTTGAGGTTGCCGCGATGTGCGTCCGCTGTGCCGCTGAAGTCGATGGTCATCTCGCCCGCTTCGATCTCAATTCGCACCGAGAGCAAGGTGCCGTCGTCAAGAGCTTCGGTCGCGGTCGAGGTGCCGTCGGGGAGGGCTGCGATGGCCGCGGTGACGGCCGCGCGCGCGTCGTCTTGGACGTGCCCCATATAGGCCTCCACGACGTCGGCGCCGTAGGTCTCGCACAGCGAGCCGAGGAGCGCCACGCCGCGGCGGTTGGCCGCGAGTTGAGCCTCGAGGTCCGCGAGGTTCTCCGACGGCGCGCGGGAGGGGAACGGTCCGCCTTGGAGTCGTTCAAGGATCGCGTCTTGGAGGAGCTCGCCGCCTCGGGTGAGGATCGCGGCGCGAAGTACGACGCCTTCTTGTTCGAGGGAGGTGGAGAACGGCGGCATCGATCCTGGTGTGAGCCCCCCGATTTCGGCGTGGTGTCCGCGGCTGGCGACCCAGAACCGCAGATCACCTGCGTCGTCGTGGACCGGTGTGACGACCGTGACGTCAGGCAGATGAGAGCCGCCACCGGCCGGGTCGTTGGTCACGAAGGCGTCGCCAGGCAGCGGTCGCGGGTGGGCGCGAGCGACCGCCGCGACAGACTCCGCCATGGCCCCGAGGTGCACGGGGATGTGCGGGGCGTTCGCGACCAGGCCGGCGCTGAGATCGAACAGCGCGCAGCTAAAGTCGAGGCGGTCCCGAATATTTGTGGACATGGCCGTGCGCTGGAGCACGTCGCCCATGTGCGTGGCGATGGCCATGAAGCGGTGGGCGAAGACCTCCAGCAGCACCGGGTCGAGGGCGGTGGAGTCTCGCGCGGGCGCGCGGGCGTCGATCCGGACACAGCGCAGGGTGCCGTCTTGGAGGCGCGTCACCGACCAACCAGGCTCCACGACGAGGACGCCGTCGTCGTCGATGACGAGGCGCGGGCCGCTGTTGGCCGCGTTCTCCGGGAGCGCCATGCGGTCGACGACGTCGACGGGCGCCCGGCCGTGGGCGGCGGTCCACACCTCCTGTCGAGCTGTGCGCTCCGAGGGCGCGCGCCCCTTCGGCGACGAGGAGCGGTGACCGGCGCGTTCGGGGCCGACCACCTCCACGCGAACCTCGATGACTTCGATCGGCGCCTCGGAGCGCTGGAACCCGAAGCGGCGCGCGTGTTCGCGGAGGAATTCGGCGCGCATGCCCACGGCGTCACCGGGGGTGACAGCGACCGAGGTCTCGGTGCCCACCGTTTGCAAGACCGCGTGGGCGATCACCTCGGCGCGGCGCGGATCGATCTTCAGGGCGCTGGCCCCGGCCGCGGTCAGGCTCGCGACGGTCGCGGTGATGTCCGATTCGCTGCGTTCGAGCGGCACATCGCCGAGGTCAAAGGCGCCGCTCCATCCTTCGCGCGCGAGCCCGATCCCCCACGCGGAGAGCAGACCCGCCAGCGGATGGACGAAGAAGCGCCGGATCCCCAGCTCGTCTGCCACGGCGCAGGCGTGCTGGCCACCGGCGCCTCCGAACACGATGAGATCGTGATCGCGGAGGTCGAATCCGCCGGTCAATGTGGCGCGTCGGATGGCTTGAGCGGCGTGGACGTTCGCCACGTGCAAGAAGCCGCGCGCGAGCTCGTCGGGGCTCCGCTCGACGCCGGCGTGGGAGAGTTCGGCGCTCATCGCCGCGAGCGCTTCGTGGACCCGGGAGAGTTGGAGCGGGATCGGGAATCGCTGGGGCGAGAGCCGGCCGAGGTAGAGGTTCACGTCGGTGAGCGTGAGCGCGGTCGCGGCGGGGTCGCCGTAGCACAGCGGCCCCGGATTCGCGCCGGCGCTGTCTGGGCCGACCGTGAGCCGGCGCCGGATCACGCGACAGATCGATCCACCACCCGCCGCGACGGTGTCGATCTTCAGCATCGACGCGCGGATCTTGATTCCGTCCACGACGTGTTCGTTGCGGCGCTCGAGCGCCCCTGCGTATCGATAGACGTCTGTGGACGTGCCGCCCATGTCGAACCCGATGACCTGGTCGAGTCCGAGGGCGCGAGCGAGATGTGCGCACGCCACCACGCCGCCCGCCGGCCCTGAGTACACGGCGTCTTGTCCACTCAGCTGGGAGGCGCGCCGCAGCCGACCGCTCGAGGCCATGAGCTGGAGAGAGCAGCGGGGCAGCGACGACGAGATGGTGTGCAGGTAGTGATCGAGCAGCGGGGTCAGGTAGGCGCTCGTCGCGGCGGTGTCCCCGCGGGCGAGCATGCCGGCGCCCGAGTAGAGCTCGTGGGAGGCGGTGACGTGCGAGAATCCCTCTTCGCGCGCGACAGCGCAGATCCAGCGCTCGAGCTCGGGGTTGAGGGTGGAGTGGATGACGAGGACCGCGAGTGACACGATGCCCTCGGCTCGCAGCGCTCGCAGCCCCGCGCGAAGGTCGGGCTCGGCCGGCCGCGAGATCTCCACGCCCGTCGCGTCGAGGCGCGCGTCCACTTCGAGGGTGCGGGTACACAGCCGCTCGTGTTTTTGGATGTCGAGCGCGAATAGATCGGGGCGCGTTTGATCTCCGATCTCAAGCAGATCTGCGAAGCCGCTGGTGACGACCAACGCCGTCGCGGCACCTCGCCGTTCGAGCAGCGCATTCGTGGCGACCGTGGTGCCCATGCGTACCTCGCACGGGGGGATCGACTCCCCGGGCTTGAGTCCTAGGACGCGTCGAATCCCCTCAAGCGGCGCCTGGTCCGACGACAGCACCTTCACCGCGCGCACCGGGCCTCCGTCAGGGGGCTGGCCGAGGCAGTCGGTGAACGTGCCGCCCCGGTCGATCCAAAATTGCCATCGCCCCCCGCTCATGCCCCTGGAGCCTATCAAGGAACGGGCGTCGTGGTGGCGCCGTCGCGGTCAACGGAGGCGACGGTCCGTTCCCACGAGGGACCGTCGCCATCACGGGTGCGCCGAGGCCTGGGCTGGTGTCGCGGAGTCGTGAAGCGGGCGTCGGGTGGCGCGTGGCGGCGGGTTCAGGGCGTTCGCGACGACCAGACCCGCGACGAGCGCGGCGGAGATCCACAGGGTCTCAAAGGCGATGGAGATGCCATCGACCGTCTTCGCGCTCATCAAGAGCTCGAGACTCCGCAGCCCCATGGTGCCGGGCACGAGGAGGATGAGGCCCGGCACGAGGATGGTCGCGGTGGGTCGGCGCCGTCTGCTCGCCCACGCGTTCGCGAACAGCCCGAGGGCGAGCGCGCCGAGGCCTACGCCCAGATTCGGTCCCATGAGCGCGGCCCCGAACTCGGTGCCGAGCGAGGCGATCACGGTGCCCACGCCGATCGCCAGCACCTCGCGCCGGCGGGCGTTGAGGAGCACCGCGAGCGCCGGCGGGGTCACCAGGCTCGCGATCACCTTCAGCGACCAATGCGTCGCAGGGGGGGCGAGGGGGAGGTCGGGGAGGGCGAGCACATCGACCGCGCCCCGGGTGAGCGCGTGACCGAGGGCGACGCCGAGGCCGAGCGAGAGGAACCCGGTCAACGCCCCCATGAGCCGCGCTGTACCGGCCGCGAGATCGCGGCGGGCGAGGTCTGCGAGCCCGCGCGTCATGGCGAGGCCCGGCAAGAAGACGATGATCGACGCGAGGGCGACGATATCGGGCGCAGAGATCCACCCGAGGCTCCCGGCCAACGAGGCGCCGAAGCTGCTCGTCATGGCGATGACGCACTCGCCCAGCACAGGCGCGGCGCCGATGCTCGTGAGACGCGCGATGCAGGCGATGAGGGTTGACAGCGCCAGCGCCATTCCAACCTCCGCGCCGCCGCCGCCGAACAGGGCGGCGGCGCCTCCACTGGAGATCGCGAACGCGAAGATCCACTCGACGTGGGCTTGGTGGGAAGGGGGGATCGCGCGGGCCCGGGTGAGCGCGTCGAGCTGAGCCTCGGCCTCGCGCGGCGCGACCGCTCCCGCGCAAATCGCCCTCGCGATGTCGAGGACGTCTGCCATTCCCGAGATGTCGTCGTTGGCGGGTTCGAGCCGGTGAAGCAGGGTGCGTTGAGCTCCCTGCGGGCCCACGCCGATGAACAACGCGGTCGGTGTGGCGAACACCTCGGCGGCCGTCTCGAGCGCGCGCGCCGCTTCCCGGACGCTCGACTCGATCTCGTGGGAGGCGAAGCCCACCTCGTGCATCGCGATCCCGAGGCGGACGAGGCAGTGGGTGGTCGCGTGTTCGAGCGCCTCTGCTGAGCGCGACGTCGAATCATCCCCCAGATGGCGCATTTCGCGCGACATGGGATCTTCGGTTTGCATCGGTGAGAACATTGTGAAATTCCTTTGACTCGAATCTAGAACCAAGATAATCAAGTTAAAGAACCATTCAACCGAATTAAATATCAAACTACAGGTAGCAAATGACACTTGACCAAATTGACCGGGCGATTTTGGCCGGACTGCAAAAGGATGGGCGGTGTGCCAACAAGACCCTCGCCGCAGCGGTGGGCTTGTCTCCTTCGAGCTGCCTCGAGCGGGTGCGCCGGCTGTGGTCGTCGGGGGTGTTGCGCAGGGCCACCGTGGACATCGATCCAAAGGCGCTCGGCATCGGGATTCGGGCGATGGTCTCGGTGCGCCTCCGGCATCACGGACGGGAGGATTTTCAGACCTTCTCGGCCCACGTGTGGACGCTGCCGGAGGTCATTTCGGTGTATCAACTCTCCGGCGCCGATGACTTCTTAATCGAGGTGGCCGTGCGCGACACAGAGCACCTCCGAGACCTCACGTGGACGAGCCTCACCGCGCACGAGGCCGTGGGGAATATCGAGACCGCGCTGATCTTTGAGCAGAGCAGGCGGCCCGTGCTCCCGGACTACCTCGACGGCTAGGGGTACAGCAAGGAGATGGAGACGGCCTTCTTGGCCCCGGGCTCGAGGGCGAAAGACGACTCGGACCATCGCGGCGCGCGGGTGCGCGGTCGTGGATTTCGCGAGGTGCCCCACCCCTCCTTTGGAATTCCGAAGACGTTCTTGTCTAACTTCTTGTTGTCGTTCTCGTCGTGGACGACTGTGACCGCGTATCGACCCGCAGCGAGCCCAGGGACCAGGTGGGTGACGCGACCTTTGTTCGCGGGGATGCGGGCGGTGTGGACCGCCTTCGCGCTCGCGTTTGGAAATCCGCCGGGGTCGTCGAACACCAACAGCAGCACGTAGCCGTCTCCGCTCCGCAGGTTCGTCAAGCGAATGTCGAGGTCGCCTGCGTCGGCTCGCTGTTCTAGCGACAGCGCGGCGGCGCTCGACGGAGCCGCCGCCGGCGCCACGAGGAGGGCTGCGAGCCCCCATCGCCGAAGGTGACGCTCCCAATCCCGTGTCGTCTTCACCCGAGAGGTGTGACACGAACGAGCCGAGGCGCAACGATTTTTAGGGACCGCGCGTCCTCGCCGCCCATCGCGGCCCCTGGGGGCTGTGGTGGGCCCGTTCATCTGGCCTCCTCAATCGTCCTCAAGGAGGCGCGCACCAGCGCTCCCATGCTCGCGCAGGCGAGGAATCGCGTGTCGTTGTAGTGCTGGCTCAGCTCGGACGCGAGCTGTTCCACATGCTCGGTTGGGGCGAGCACGTCGCGGGCCATGGTCTCGAGGAGATCCTCGATGCGGGTGCGCTCCGACGCCGCGCGGATCCGCGTGAGCGTCCGCTCCTCTTCACGATACTGGAGGGTCGTCTCGGGGGTCATGGTGCGCATCCCCAGGAAGATGATGGGGTTGTTCTCCTTGTAGTACTGGGGCAGGTACACCGAGCAGCGCGGCTCGTAGCACTGTTGATCGAAGTCGATGGCGCGGATTCGGTAGACGGTCTCGTCAAAGTCGGGGGTCATATCCACGACGAAATTACCGGAGTGCATGTCACCCAAGAGCCGAATGAAACAGCGCTCGTTGAATTTTACGAATTCCTTGGCGAGGCGGACCTCGTCGAGGTGGACGCCCTCGAGGTAGTCTCTGCAAAAGACGTCGCCTGGGATCCCCGAGATGTGCTCCTCGATGATCGTGTTTTGGCACGACAGGTAGGCGATACGGTTGGGTGAGAGGATGTGCTCGAGTTCGAGCCCGTAGATGCGGGAGGCGTCGGCGCGCTTGACGTAGAAGTAGTCGAAGTTCTCGTTGAGGGTGTTGAGGATCCGGACTCGGAAGGGCTGGGTGTTCCCGAAGCTGCACACGTCGACCCTGTCGGTCACCAGGTGCCGCATGAGCGAGGTGTCGCCTTTGACCTTGAGCATCGCGTAGGTCTCGACCAGCTGCGTGGCGATTTGGGAGCGCTCGACCGCCGGATACAGCACCGTCTCCCACAGGGTGTCGCGGCCGCGCTTATCGTAGACAGGGGTGGTGTCACCGTACCGCAGCAGATCTTCGTACGTCAGCGGGAGGGCGACCTCGCGCCCGTGGCGGTGCAGGTACGCGCGCAGGTCCGGGGAGATCGAGACCACGCGTTTTCGGGTGGAGATCATCATGGTTGGCCCCTCACGTCTGCTCAGGTCTGAGCGAGGTAATCCGCAGCCCGTCGGACGTAGGCGCGCCACGAGAACTCGATCAGGGCGCGGTCTTTGTCGCCGCAAGTCCGGACGACGCGGAATGGGTTCCCGACCACCATGGTCCCGGCCTCCACGATCTTCCCCGCTGGGATGACGGTCCCCGCGGCGACGAGGGCGCCGGATTCAATCCTCGCGTTGTCCAATACAATCGCGCCCATCCCGACGAGGCAGTCGTCCCCGATCGTGCAGCCGTGGAGGATGACGTTGTGGCCGACGGTGACGCGGGATCCCACGGTGGTTCGTGAGAACCCCTCGGTGCAGTGGATCGTGGTGCCGTCCTGAATCGAAGTCTGGGCGCCGATGAGGATCGGGCCGTCGTCACCGCGCAACGTGGTGTTGGGCCAGATGCTGGACTCGGATCCCACCTCGACGGCGCCGATGAGCACCGCCGCTTCATGGACGAAGGCGTCGTCGGAGACGCTAGGCGAGGTGCCGCGGAAGTGCTGGAGCATGCGAGGACGCTAGCACATTGGCGCCCTCATGCCGTCATGCGGATGTCGGCGGCGAATCTCCGGCGTCACACTTTTTCCGCGCGGCGTGGATGAGCTCTTCGGGCGTGTGAGCGCCCATACCGCTGTCGTGGTCGAGGCCAGCCCGTCCAAAGGCGCACGCCCCGAAGTCGGCGAGCTCGGCGCGGAGCCTCTCCATGAGGCTGTTGATGTCGCTCACCTCCGCCTCCGGGAGGAGGGCGACCCAGCAATTCTCGCCAAAGTTCGCGACGACGTCTGGTCTCCGCAAAATCCCGCGGAGCTTCCCGGCGATCGAACGATGAGCGGCCGGAGAGTTTTGGGCTCCGCATCGGATGGCGAGGACGCTGAGGCTGCGCTCGTACCGTCGCGCGCGGGTGACCTCGCTCGAGATGCGGTGGTACAGGTACTCCTTCGTGCAAAGGCCCGTGTCATGATCGAGCAGCCGAATCGCCTGCGCGTCGTCATTCGCGGCGCGCTCGTTCGACGGCGCGGACGCGACCACCGCCGGCGCCGGTGATCGCGAGCGGGCGAGGCGCAAGAGCAGGTGGGTCTTCGCGAGGATCTCCGTGGCCGTCGCGTCCGCGCGGACGAAGTCGCAGCTGCTGCGGCCATACGCCTCGATGCATCTCGCCTCGGGGACCTCAGGTCCGATCGCGGCGACGATGGGGATCCCGTTGGTGCGACGGTCGTAGGCGAGCAGCTCCAAGATCGAGAGGCTCCTGTCGTCATCGCTCGCGAGGTTGACGAAGACGATGTCTGGAATAAATGTCGCGACGAGCTTCGTGATGTGGTCGTCGGGTGACGCCGCGGCGAGCTTGCTGACCTGGTATTGGGAGTGCTGGAGCAGCGTGCTGACGCGGGTGACGTTGCCGCCCCCAATGCACAGGACCCGCCCGCTCGAGGGGTGCGAAATCAAGCTCACCTTGTCACTCGAGGAGCCTTCGATCGATGCGCTGTCTGCGGGTTCACCCATGGATTCGTCCGGTCGTTGAGAGCGTCGCCTGCGGGGTCACGAGGGACCCGAGCGGCGGCCCTAGATTGGGAGCATCTCCTTGCCGGGGCCGGCGAGGAAAAACCAGCCCGCGCCGGCGGCGACGAGCAACAGCAAGAGCAAGACGTATCGCCCCGCCCCGCCCGATTGTTTGGGAGCCGGGCTCTTTCGCATCGGCCCTGAGCCCGTGTGGGCGGTCCTTCTTGGCAGCGGACCGGGGGCTGGGGTGACCAAGTCCCCACCACCGGTGAGGTCGTCGATGGAGGGGAGCTCACCGCCCATCAACGTGTCGAGTGGTCGGGCGCCATCGATGAGCGAGTCGTCTTCCACGTCTTCGATGGAGCGAAAGCTCGTCATCTCATCGGCGAGGAGTCCCATGATCAGGTCGTTCCCGCTGCTGAGTTTAAGCTTCGCGCCACTTTGTTCTTTTCGGGTGGCGCGGTACTCCGCGAGGACCTGTTTGAGGTCGCGGTCACTCACGCGTAAGCGGTGGGAGAACAGGACTCCGACGAGGTCGTCGGCGAAGGCGGAGGAGGTCAAGTAACGGTCGTCTGGATCCTTGGCGAGCGCCTTCCGCAGGATCTTCTCGAGATCTTCGGGCACCTCCTCGTTGATCTCGGAAATCTGGGGGACCTGCGCGGCGCGGACTTTCTCGACCGTGTCAAAGTCCGTCTTGCCGAGGAACAACCGGCGACCCGTGAGCATCTCGTAGCCGAGGATGCCGACCGCGAAGATGTCGGTTCGCAGGTCGACCTCGTGCCCTTGCGCGGCCTCTGGTGACAGGTAGCTGAACTTCCCCTTCACCACTCCTGGGTCGGTCGACTCCACCTGGGTGGTCGCCTTCGCGAGCCCAAAGTCCGTCAATTTCACCTCGCCGTTCCACGAGATCAAGATGTTCGGCGGGGAGATGTCTCGGTGCACGATGCCGACAGATTCACCGGACTGTTCGTCGCGGAGACTGTGGGCGTAGTCGAGACCTTTGAGCACCTCGATGAGCAGCCACACAGTGAGGGCGACGGGGAGCCTGCGCCCGTGGGATGAGAAGTGCTCGAGCAGGCTCTTGAGGTTGGTCCCCTCCACGTACTCCATGACGATGAAGTAGGTGTTGTCCGACTTGCCGATGTCGAACACGGAGACGATGTTCGCGTGGTTGAGGTTGAGGCTCAGCCGCGCCTCGTCCAGGAACATGCGGACGAACTTCTCGTCCTTGAGGAGTCCTGGGAGGATGCGTTTGATCGCGACGCGGCGCGTGAAGCCGGCCATGGCTTCGGCTTCTGCGACGTAGACCTCCGCCATTCCGCCGGAGTCGAGTTTAAAGAGGGGGCGGTACTGCATATTGGGCTCAGGCTGGCGGGGAGATGAGAGGGGCGAGTCGGGGAGGCGGCCCGCGTGTCGCGGGGATTGCCTCGGTCGCCGCGCGGCAAAGTGTAGCAAAACTAGGGCAAGTTGGGGGCGGGGATCACTGTTCCGACGGTTTTAGGGGCGCGTCGGTGGATGCGTGCGGGGGGTCGTAGCCGGCGAGGATGAGTCGGAGGGTGCCGACCCAGATATTCGTTTCCATGATCACGGGGATCCGTCGTGAATCCGCGGAAACCCAGGCTCGAAAGGTGTACGGGTCCTTTCCCTTCACCGGCTCTCCAAATCGATCGACGCGGGTCATCGTCCCCTCGAGCAGCTCGAGATCGTCGCCCCCAATTCCGAGGGCGGTCGCCAGCGAGGGGATCTTCGCCGGCGCCTCGCGCCCGCGGGAGACGATGTCGACCCGCAGAAGTGCCCTGATATCCAGGGTGTGGGCCACGGCCCGCTCGCCGGGCTCGAGCTTGAGCGAGCGGACCCACGCGATCAAGCTCAGGGGATCGAGGGTGCGCTCTGGGAGCCTCGACGCGACCTGTCGCCGCCGCTCGTCTTTCTGGTCGACGACACGCGCGAACCCGCGGCCTTCAAAAGAGGTCTCCGTGACCCGGAGCTTGTACGGCGTCATGAGGCCGCTGCGGCGGACGATGTTGGTGGTGAACACGCTGGCGCCAGAGTTGGCGTCGACGAAGCTTGACATCTCGTCTTCGACCGTCGCGAACATCCCCAGGACGCCGGAGGTGCTCGCGTACGCGCGCAGCTCGACGGTGTCCGCGAGACCGCGCGCAGCCTCGGGACCGTTCGCGGGGATTCGCGAGGCGACGGAGGCTTCCACAGTCCCCGTTGGATTCCCGCTGAAATAGAGCTCGAAGCGAAATTTGAGCCCGGGGCTCAGGACATCGGCCCAGGGACGCACGGGCGCAGACGTGGGACCCCGCCTGCGGCGGTCGTCGAACCGTGGTCGGTCGAGCGTCGCGCTCCATCCCGTGACAGAGATCGGGTAGGGGGGCGCTCGCATGTGTACGGAGGGGCTGTTCGCGGTGGGGACGCGCACGGCGTCGTGCGCGTTGGAGTGCCTCGCCCGGTGTCGCCGGGCCTGTCGCTTGGTTCGGCGAGCGCGGGTCTTCGCCTCGCGTGACGCCTCTGACACCAGCGGTGATTTGGTGGTCTTTGGCTTTGAGGCGGCGCTGACGACGTGGGTGTGGAGGCACGCCCACGCCAGCGCGAGGATGATGGCGCGCGACGCTCGTCGGTGCGCGCGACGCCGAGGGGGTCGGGCCTGTGGCGTACGTCGTCGCAGCATGCGCGTAGATGGTAGATTGAATCCGACATGTCCGCCACGTCCCCCACGCGCCGCGCGGCGCTCGCCGTGACCCAAGGAGATCCTCGCGGGATCGGACCGGAGCTCATCCTTCGCGCGTGTGCCGCTGGCAAGCTCGGCCCGGAGGATCGCCTGTTCGCCCGTCGCGACGTGCTCGAGGCGGCGGCGGAGTGTGGGGCGCCGTGGGCCGCAGAGGGGCTGGCGCGCGCGACCTCGATGCTCGCGGCGCCCGAGGTCTTTTCGCGCTCGAGCGGACCTGGAGATCCAGCCTCCCAGGTGGAGGCGCTCGAAGCCGCGGTCGCAGCGCTCAACACCGCGACGTTGGGAGGGCTCGTCACCGCCCCCATCGAGAAACTCGCGTGTCAGCGGGCGGGGTTTGGCTTCCCAGGGCACACCGAGTACCTGGCGGCGTCGTCGAAGGTCGATTCCTTCGCGATGTGCCTGGTGGGACCGACCTTGCGGGTGGCGCTCGTCACTATCCACGTCCCCCTGCGCGAGGTCCCCGACCGTGTTGATATGGGCGCGGTCTCGGCCGTCGGGCGGCTGCTCGGGGGCGCGCTCCAACGATGGTTCGGCGTCGCGGCGCCGCGCGTGGGCGTGCTCGGGCTCAATCCTCACGCGGGCGAGGGCGGCATGCTCGGGAACGAAGACGCCGACGTGATCGCTCCCGCGGTCGAAGATCTCCAACGTTGGGGCGAGGGGCGTGGCGTCGTCTTTGAGGGCCCGCTCCCCGCGGACACCGCGTTCCCGCGCCATCAAGCGGGCGAATTCGACGGCGTGGTCGCGATGTATCACGATCAAGGTCTCGGCCCCTTCAAGCTCGCGCACTTTCACGACGGCGTGAACCTGACCCTCGGGCTCCCCTACGTGCGCACCTCTCCGGATCACGGCACCGCGTTCGACATCGCGGGCACGGGCCGGGCGAATCCGTCGAGCATGTTCGCGGCGATCGAGCTCGCGCGCAAGCTCGCGGCGCAGGCGGGCGACGCCGACTAGATCAGCGCGTGCAGCCTGGTCTTCGACGTGACTGTCACCGCGCGCCCGTTGATGAGGATCGCCCCGGTGTCTCGAAACTGCGCCAAGGTGAGCGACACCGTCTCGCGGGTAGAGCCGATGAGATTTGCCATCTCTTGGTGGGTGATCTTGAGGCTGATGGACGTCCCTTCGTCATGGGGGACTCCGAAATCGTCGGCGAGTTCGAGCAAGAGCGCGGCGAGCTTCGCGGGCACGTCACGAAACACGAGGTGCTCGAGCTTGGTCTCCATGGCTCGCCGTCGCCGCGCGATGAGCACGGCGAATTTCCGACACATCACCGGGTGCCGTTCGAGGAGCGCGAGCATCAACTCCGCCGGGATGGAGGTGATGATGGCGTTCTTCATGGCCTCCGCCATCTCGTCGCGTGGTTCGTGGCCGAAGACCTCAAGCTCTCCAAAACACTCACCCGCGCCACGGTAGGCCAGGGTGAGTTCCTTGCCGTCCCGCGTAACCTTGCTGCATTTGACGCGGCCCCCGTGGACGAAATAGATGGCGTCCCCGGGATCTCCTCGCAGGTAGATCACCTGCCGGCGGGCGAGCTCGTAGAGTTCCGCGTGCTCCACGAGTTGTTCGTATTCGAAGACTTCGAGGCCCTGCAGCAGCTCAATTTTGCGCAGCAGCCACTCAATTCGGTTGTTCCGGGAGGCCGGCTCGCTAGCTGGTGCGCCTTTCATGTGCGGAAACTGTAACCCAGGACACAAAAATAGACAATCACAGGTCGCCGTTATCTCCTGTTTCGCGCGAAACAGCGCGTGCGGGTACGTGCGGTGCATCGGAGCCGTGTCGCTCACTCTCCGCGGGCACGGTGGTTGCAGGGTCGAAGGAGGCGTTCGCCGCGTCGCATTCGCGCTCATTTTCGTTACCCCGCCTTCCCCTCAATGTATTACGCGCTTCGAACGACACAGGGTAGTATTCCCCGCGCCACCGAAAGGCACCGCTCTATGCACTCAGTTGCAAAGCTACGCAAAAAAGTACGGCAGGAGCGTTCGCGCATATCGCGCGAAGGCGGATTTTCACTTATCGAGTTAATGGTGGTGGTCGTGATCATCGGAGTCTTCGCGTCGCTCGCGTTCCCCGGTATCTGGAAGAACAAGTTTGACTCGGTGGTGGCCCGCTACACGGCGGACGTGCGGGGAATGATCGTCCGCGCGCGGACCATGGCGACCGCGAATCAGACCCAGGTTTGGGTGGAGTTGTCGGTGGCCAACGGGGAGGTGCTGACGCAGCTGTGGTGGCTCGACCCCGTGGTGGCCAGCGGCACCTACGGCACGGCGGTCCTGCTCGAGGACGTCGCCATCTCCGAGTTCGACAGGAACTTCGTGGGTGACAACGCCGCGAAGTTTGGGGCCTCTCCGGTGTGTGTGTACCCGATCGAAGTCGGGCTTCGGGCGCCCTCCCAGGCGACGGCGGTCCCGCGCGGAAGCGATTGTCTCGCGACCGCATCACGGATCGTGTTTTTGCCAAGCGGGGAGCTGTCGCTGGAGGTCGGCGGGGCGCAGGTGCCGTTGTTCGGCGCGGGCGTGACGGTCCCAGTGGTCGATCAGAGAATTTCGAATCAGCGCCGAGCGACGCTCATCGAAGTCTATCCTGGAGGGTTCGTTCGAACGGTAAGCGGAGTGCGATATGATGAGTAGTCGGTCACAGCGGAGCGCGAACATCAACGCCAAGCGCGCGAGCGCCGGGTTCTCGTTGCTCGAGGTGATGATGGCGTTGGTCGTCTTCGTCATCGCGGTCGTCGGCATGGTGGCCATGCAGTCTCGCGGGATCGAGGCCCAACGCGCCGCGGCCGAGATTCGCGAGGGCGAGCGGGTGGGCCAAAGCGTCATGTCGGAGCTCAACGCCCGGGGGTTCACGGATCTCATCGCGAGAGATTTTTCGGGCACCGCGACGCTGCCACCGTACATCGACGACGCGAACACGCGCTTGCTGTTCGATTTCCGCGGTCCGCCGGTGGACGATCCGCTGAACGTGAATCGGCCGGGTGTGCGTGAGCAGTTTTTCTCCGTCTACCGCAGCGTCCTCCCGATCCCCGAGACCGCGACGACCGCCGCGGAGATGGTCGGCGTACAGCTGGTGGTGCAGGTGATGTGGGTGGACACGACGGCTTCGAACGCACCCCCTCCAGCGACGGCGACGGCAGCGAGCATGATCCCCGCAAATATTGACCCCGCCCACGCGAATTTTGTGGCGTGGGGTCGATCTGTGGAGCTGCGGACAGTGCTGATGGACAATCGAGGAGTGACGGTCCCATGAATCAACGACGATCGACGAGAACGGACACACGAGCGGCGTCTCGAGGCTTTACGCTCATTGAGTTGATGATGGCTATCTTGGTCGGGAGCATCGTCATGACCGGGATGTTCGCGTTCTCAAGCATCCAGCAAGGGACCGCGAACCTGCATCACCGCTCCGTCCGGATCAACCAAGCGCTCGAGGGGGCGATGTGGACCATGGGACGCGATATTAGGTCTTCAGGGCTAGGTTTCGCGCGGGTGTGCAGCGAGCTCCGAGTGTGGTCCGAGGACGCCAACAAACTGATTAACCCGGGAGCTCCAGACGACAACGGCTCCCTCGGCACCGATGTGCAGCTCGATCCCACGACGTCGGAGCCGTATTGGGTGCTGCGCGATGGCATCCAGGCCCATTGGCGTAGCAGCGTAGCCAACGCTGGCACGCTGGCCGTCGACACCTCGGACATCAGCGGCGGCGCCGTCACCTCTGCGTCGTTCGCGAGCGCGGCGGACAGCTTCGACGTGATCTTGGGGGAACGAAACTTCACGGCCGGCAGCGGGATATTGAAGAGCGTCACGATCCCGATCGCCTCCGCGGCCGACGCGGTCATCGTGGCGGAGTCGAACCCGCTCGTGCTCAGCAGCGGCGACGCGACGACCCTGTCATGGGTCCGGCAGCTCATGCCGCCAGGCAGTTTCGTGGTCGTGGCGCGTGACAACCTGCAGCCGGCGTCGACCTACCAGACCTACGAGGCGCAAGCCCAGGGGCAATGCGCGTTGATGCAGGTGACCGGGCCGATCGAGGCGGGTGCGTCGGACAGTCAGTGGGAGATCCCGGTGGGCGACGTGTCGGACTTCAACGCGAACCTGGCCGAGCTGGTCGGCCCTGCGAGCGAGCCAGTGTACGGGTCGACGGATCCGGTGCTCGGCGTGGACTGGGACACCAGCGGCGCGGACTCTCCGACGACGCCACGGATGCTCGTTCCGCTCGGGCGGTTGCGGTGGTCTCGCTACGAGATCGATTACACGCAACCGGCGCAGCCGTACTTGGTCCGCACGGATCTCATCGGCTACAGCGCGGCGACCGATCCTTCGAGCGTCGGTAACGTGGGGGCCGGGGTGCCGGGGTGCCCGACGGGGGCGAATTGTCCGCTGGCGCAGCTGCACATCCCGGATCTAGGGGCGGGTGGCGACGTCGCAAACCTGCCAAGGATCGCCGTCGGCCCATTCATCGAAGACCTTCAGATCGCGGTCGGATGTGATGGTTGGGTGACGACGTCAACACCGGTGCTCGATGGCGCCGTGGCCGCGCCGGACAGCTTCTCCACCGACTATGAGGAGCGTGGCGAGAGCATGGGGGGGCCGACCAACGCGCGCGTCGATGAATGGTCGACCAACCGCGGAAATGACGAATGGCTCGGCAACGCCGCGACAGAGCAGTGGGCTCCAGACTGTGTCTACTATGGGACCGGCGAGTTCCGCGCACCGGACTGGGAGTCGGGCGGCCCCGCGTCGGAGCAGCGCACGGGCCCCGGATTTCGCATGAGCCCGCAGATGGTCCGAGTCACGATTTCGGGCAAATCTTCGCAGTTATCTTCATTTGACGAGCTCCCGACGGTCCTGTTCCCCATTGAGGACAGGCCAGAAGTCGATTCCACCGTGCCCGGAAGAGAGTATTATACGGTTTCAGAGACTTTCAGCCCGCCCAATCTCCGGTGGCGAAATCCATCGATGTAGGTCACAACAAGAGGAACGGAATCATGGCAACAAACAAAATTATTCGGCGTCAGTCTCAGCGAGGTTCAGCGATGGTGAGCGTGATGCTGCTGTTGATCGCGTTGATGACGGTCGGATTGCTCGTGATGCAATCGGCCAACCGCGAGCTCTCCGAATCGGGCGCGATGGTAGCGCGCGAGCGCGCGACGATGTCCGCGCACGCGGCGGTACAGCTCGCGGGAGCCTTGTATCGTCAACAGGTCGCGGCGGATCCATCCTCGATCGAGGCGATCCTCGCGACCGCCCTCACCGGCACCGGGGCCACCTCAGACTGCTCCACGGCGACCGGTGACTGCATCCCCGCGTCGGGAGCGAACTCGAACCCGACCGGGTTTCGAGCGCAGGCCGTGTCGGGGTTCAGCGACTGTTCTGGGATGCCGTGCATGCGGCCCGGGGCGGTCGTGAGTCTCCCATCAGGTGGGGGAACCGGACCGACGACCCGCTGGGTAGACACCCCCTTGAGCACCTTGCTCGCGGGAGGTGATCCCGAGGCGGTGGTCACGGTGTGGATTCGTAACAACGTGTCGGAGGTGTTCATGCCCACCAGCGCTGGCGCCGTCGACGCGGCGACCTCCTGGCTCAACGACGGCGATCGTCGGGTCGTGTTGACCGCTTCGGCGACCGTTCGAAACTCGACCATCGTCATCGAGCAAGAACTCGCGCTCGCGCCGTTGAGCGGGGTGCAGGCTTGGAGCCTCCAGACCCCCGACGAAGGATACGGTGGCGGTCACAATAATGACAACGCGAGCGTCTCGGTCTGCTCCGACGACTATGCGGCCGCGACCACGCCATAGCGTGAAGATCGCGAGCAATCCTAGCGCGGGAGGTCGCGGCGGACCCTTCGTCAGCCCTCGAAGAGAGATGGGGCGTGAACGAGCGGAGCGCGGCGTCCGAGGCGGAGCGTTGGAGGGGAGCGGTCGTTGAGCGAGGAGATCAGCGAGCTGGTTCTTGATGCGCTCGGAGGTGAGGGCTTCGAGCCGCCGAAGACGCAGCGCATCTTTACCAACCGAGATCTCGACTTTGAGTCCATCGAGGCCATCGGTTTCGACATGGATTACACGCTCGCGGTCTACAAGCAGGCCGCGATGGAGCAGCTGAGCCTCGACGCGACGGTGGCGAAGCTGCTGGCGAAGGGCTACCCAACGCAGCTGTCCTCGCTGCGGGTGGACCTCGACTTCGCGATGAGGGGGCTCATCGTGGACAAGCTGGAGGGCAACCTCCTCAAGCTCGATCGGCACGGCTATGTGGGGCGGGCGTTCCACGGCCACCGACGCATGAGTGGTTCGGAGCGGACCACCATGTACTCCGCGCAGCGGATCGGTCAAGATCCTGAGCGCTTCGCGTGGGCAGACACTCTGTTCGCGCTGCCGGAGATCACCGTGTTCGCCAAGATCGTCGATCTCATCGACGGCGCGCCCGACAGCTTCGTGCAACACGGGGCGCCGACCTACGAGCGAGCGTGGCACGATGTGCGCGCGGCGATCGACCTGGCGCACCAAGACGACTCGATCAAGCGCGAGATCAAAGCGCGGCCAGGGGAGTACCTCGAAGATGATCCGGAGCTCGCGATCACGCTGCACAAGCTGCGCTCGTCTGGCAAAAAGTTATTTCTGCTCACGAACAGCTACTACCCCTACTCCAAGGTCTTGATGTCTCATCTGCTCGATCGGCGCTTGCCAGAGTATGAGAGCTGGCAGAGCTTCTTTGACTGGGTCATCGTCGGGAGCAAGAAGCCGAGCTTCTTCGACGCCGGCCAGCAGTTTTTGGAGATCGATCCCGACTCCGGTGAACTCACCGGAGAGGCGGTGGATGTGCCGCTCCGAGGGAAGGTCTATCAAGGGGGCGCGCGGGAGGGGCTCCAAGACGCGTTGGCCATGCCCGGGGACTCGGTCCTGTACGTGGGGGACCACATCTACGGCGACATCGTGAAGAGCAAAAAGTCTTCAAGCTGGCGGACCGCCTTGGTGCTCAGCGATCTCGAGCACGATCTGGCTGTCCGAGACAGGTATCGCTCGGCGCTCGAAGAGGTCGAGAGCCTCACGCGACTCCGGAATCAGCTCTCCGAGCAAAGCGGCGACCAGCGCAACCTCTTGCGGCAGATCGACAAGCTCGAGCCGAGCGACATCAACGAAGTCGTGGGAGACGGCGTGCTCGCGGAGCGAGAGTGCGAGGCCCTGCTCGAGAAGGGCGTGCAGGCCGCGCGGCGCAGGCACGATCGGCTCAAACGCCACCATGAGCGGGTGTACGAGCGACTCAAGGAGGTGCGCAAGGAGGTCGGGAAGGCGTTTAACCCCTACTGGGGTTCGGTCTTCGCCGAACGGTACGACACCTCGCTGTTTGGGGCGCAGGTGGAGAACTACGCCTGCATCTACACCAGCCGCGTGAGCAACTTCCGCTACGTCAGCCCGGCGCGAAAGTTTCACGCGCCACACGGCTCGCTGCCGCACTGGTAGCCGATGCCGCGCATCGAACTCGCGTCTCGCACACAGATCTTGCCATTTGACGCGGGATCGGTGAGGTTCCCCCCGTGACGGAGAAGACCCCTACGAGAGTTCTTGGACGGCCAGCGCAGACGGTGAGGCGGCTCTACGATTGGGTGTTGAGCTGGGCGAAGACTCCGTACGCGGTCCCGGCGCTCGTGGTGTTGGCGCTGCTGGAGGCGAGCGTCTTTCCGATCCCTCCGGACGTGTTGCTCTTGGCCCTGGCGCTCTCGGTGCCGAAGAAGGCGCTGCGCTACGCCGCGTGGTGCACGCTCGGTTCGGTGGTGGGTGGCGTGCTCGGCTACGTCATCGGCTTGACCCTCTGGTCGAGCGTCGATCAGTTCATCTTCGAGCATGTGTTCGCGCAAGGGAAGTTTGAGAAGGTCATGGAGATCTACCGAGAGCAAGGGGTCTGGGTGGTGTTCACCGCCGCGTTCACGCCGATCCCCTTCAAGGTGTTCACCGTGACCGCCGGCGTGGCGAAGCTTGATCTCGTGGAGTTCATCGCCGCGAGCGCCGTCGGTCGCGGTGCTCGTTTTTTCCTCGTCGCGGGGATCGTGCGGATGATGGGGGCGCGCGCGAAGGAGTTCATCGATCGTTACTTCAACGTGTTGACCATCGTCGCAGTCGCGCTGTTACTTGGTGCCGTCGCGGTGCTGCGCCTGCGCCACTAGCGGCGGCGGCGCGCGGGCGTCGGTGAACGTCGAGGGCGCCCATCCTAGTGCGCGTGGGCGCTGTCAAACGCGAGCTCGCCTTCGACGACCGAGATCGAGAGGCGGGTCCCCGGGCTGCACTCTCCCTCGAGGATCTTCGTGGAGATCGGGTCGAGGACCGCGCGCTGGAGCAGCCGCTTGAGGGGGCGCGCGCCGAATTCAGGGTTGTAGCCGCGCGCGGCGAGCCATTCACGGGCGTCGTCATCGAGCTCGACATGCAGCCCTCGATCGATGAGCCGCTCGCGCAGGCGCTTGAGCTGGATATCGAGGATCGCGTGCATCTGCTCGGGGGCGAGGCGTTGAAACTTAACGATGCCGTCCAAGCGATTAATAAACTCTGGTCGAAAGTGAGCGCGGAGCGCCTCGATGATCCGTGGATCTCCGTCGGTCACGTCGGCGTCGCCTGGCTCGGCGGCGTCACCGGTGTCTGTCGCGACGTTGGAGGTCATCAAGACGATCGTGTTTCGAAAATCGACGGTCCGCCCCTGGCTGTCTGTGAGGCGCCCTTCGTCGAGCACTTGAAGCAAGAGGTTGAAGACCTCAGGGTGGGCCTTCTCGATCTCATCGAGGAGCACGACGCTGTAGGGCTTGCGGCGCACCGCCTCGGTGAGCTGCCCGCCCTCCTCGTGCCCCACGTAGCCGGGGGGGGCGCCGATCAGCCGCGACACCGCGAAGCGCTCCATATACTCGCTCATGTCGACGCGGACGATGTTGCGGGCGTCGTCGAACAGGAATTCCGCGAGCGCCTTCGCGAGCTCAGTCTTCCCGACGCCGGTCGGCCCGAGGAACAGGAAGGAGCCTGTGGGTCGGTCAGGATCGGCGAGCCCGGCCCGGGCCTGTCGCACCGCCGCGGCCACTCTGCGCACCGCCTCCTCTTGACCCACGACGCGCTCGTGGAGCGCGTCCTCAAGCCCAAGCAAGCGGGTTTGTTCGGAGGCGAGCATCCGGGTGACGGGGACCCCTGTCCACTTGCTGACGATGTTCGCGATGTCGTCCGCGGTCACGAACTCTCGCAGGAAGGTGAGCTCGCCGTCTTCGTGCATACGGCGGAGCGTTGCTTTCGCCGCGTCGCGCTGCCGCTCCGTGTCTCGCATCTGTCCGTAGGTGAGCTCTGCGGCGCGGTCGAGGTCTCCCTCGCGTTGGGCGACGATCGCCTGGGCGCGCAGGCGCTCGTGCTGCTCGTGGAGTCGCTTCATCTCGTCGAGCAGATCCCGTTCGGTGCGCCACCGCGCGCGCATGGCCTTGACCTCTTCTTGGAGGGACTCGATCTCTCCCTCGATCTCGGAGAGCCGGGCGGTCCCTTGTCTCTCGGTCTCGCGGGTGAGCGCCTGCCGCTCCATCTCCAGGCGGGTCAGGATGCGCTCGCGCTCGTCGATGGGGAGGGGGAGGCTCTCCACCTCCATCTTCAGACCAGCGGAGGCTTCGTCGATGAGGTCGATGGCCTTGTCGGGCAAGAAACGGTTGGAGATGTAGCGGTGGCTGAGCGTGGCGGCGGCGATCAACGCCGCGTCTTGGATCTCGATTCCGTGATGGGTCTCGAACTTCTCACGGATCCCGCGAAGGATCGCGATGGTGTCCTCGACGCTCGGCTCATCGATGATCACTGGCTGGAACCGCCGCTCCAGCGCCTTGTCTTTCTCGATGTGTCGTCGGTACTCATCGAGCGTGGTCGCGCCGATGCAGCGCAGCTCGCCCCGCGCGAGGGCTGGCTTGAGCATATTGGCGGCGTCTTGGGTGCCCTCGTGACCGCCGGCGCCCACCAACGTGTGGAGCTCATCGATGAACAAGATGATTTGACCGGCCGCGCTCGAGATCTCGGCGAGCACCGCCTTGAGGCGCTCCTCGAATTCACCCCGGTATTTCGCCCCCGCGATGAGCGAGGCCAGATCGAGCTGCAAGAGCCGCTTGTTGTCGAGGCTCTCGGGGACGTCGCGGGCGGCGATTCGCAGGGCGATGCCCTCCGCCAAGGCTGTTTTTCCGACCCCGGGATCGCCGATGAGCACCGGGTTGTTCTTGGTCCTGCGGGAGAGCACTTGGATGGCGCGCCGAATCTCCACGTCGCGACCGATGACCGGGTCGAGGTGTTGCTCCCGCGCGAGGGCCGTGAGGTCGCGGGTGTATTTCGCCAGCGCCTCGTATTTGTCCTCCGGAGATTCACTGTCGGCTTGCTGGGCGCCTCGCACTTCGGAGAGGGCGGACAAGAGGAGGTCGCGGGTGGCGCCCAGTTTGCCCAACACGTCGCTCGCCTTCACCCGGTGTCGCTCCGCGGCGTCGGACAAGAACGCGAGCAGCAGGTGCTCGGTGCTCAAGAACCGATCGCGCAGCTGCAGGGCCTCCGTCGTCGCCGCGTCGAGGGCGTGACCGAGCTCCTTGGACGGCCGCAGCTCGCCACCGTCGATGCGGGGGAGGAGTGAGAAATTTTCCGAGATGGCGCGCTCGACCGCCGCGCCGTGGACACCGGCGCGCTCAAGAAGTGGGCGGACGAGGCCGCCGTCTTGCTGAACCATCGCCATGAGGAGGTGGAGCGACGTCAGCTCGGGATGTCCCAACTCACGGGCCATCGCCTGCGCGTGGGCGAGCGCGTGTCGGGTCTTCACCGTCGTTTTCTCGGGGTCGAAGGTAGCCATCGGGGAGTTTCTTGTCCTTCGCTTCGCAGCGTGGAGGGGCGGAGATCGTCGCGTGTGATCGGGTGACGCGCTCCACACAATCTATGCACGCTAGTCTACGACGCAAGTGGCCGGATGGCAGGGCTTGCGAGGAGCGCGCGAGCGCGCGATCATCGGGTAGATGGACCGGAACGTGACGACGCTGATCGCTTGTGTCCTGCTGGTTGGATGTTCAAAGCCGGACGGGACAGCGCGCGGAGGCGTGGCGGCGCATGAGCGGCCGCAATTCGGCATCCATGGCGACGAGGCAGGGTCTGGCGCGGACGGGATGTCCCACAAGGGCGCCGCGAAGGGGCGCGAGGATCCTCGCGCGCGCACCGAGGGGGCCGCCGCCGCCGCGCCGAGTGGCCCAGGGGGTGGAGCCGCGCCACCGGTGGATTGGTTCAAGGGGGTCTACGCAGACGCGCTGGCGCTGGCGCGCGCGGAGGGGCGCGAATTGATGGTGGACGTGGGCGCGGCGTGGTGTCCCCCGTGCCAAGAACTCCACGAGGGCGCGCTCAAGGATCCCGACATTCGTGGGCTCCTCGCGCGCTCGTTCATCAGCATCTCGATCGACGCGGACGTCGCGGAAGGTCCACAGCTCGTGGAGTGGTACGGGGTCGGCGCCTTCCCGACCTTGCTTCGGGTGGACGGGCTTGGCAACGAACTGTCTCGATTGGTCGAGGAGATCGACGCGGCGCAGGTGTCGGCGTGGCTCGAGGCGTCGGCGCCGTCGAAGGCAGACACGCTCGCGCTCGCGCGGGCGCGGCACCAAGAGGCCCCGGCGTCCTCGTCTCGGCGACGCGCGCGGGCCATGGCGGAGGTGAGTTATGGGGACGCGCGGCGCGTGGATGAACTCTTGAAGGAGGAGGGCGGCGCGGCAGACTACGTGCGGGATGTGATCGCGCATTGGGGGCGCGGCGCGGAGTGCGGGCCAACGACGAGGGCGTCGTTGCGACGTCGCGCGACCACACCCGGGGGGACCCACCATCGAGACGCGATCACGAGGCTCGCCGCGTTGCTGGCGGACTCCTCACCGGCCGAGGCGAGCGCGCTCTTGGCGTCGCTGGCCGCGACCCACGGGGCGCAGGCGGCGTGGGCGTGCGCGCAGCTGCGGCTCCCGGCGCAGCCGTGCCTCGGGTGGATCCCGGCGGCGACCGGTGACGCGCTGGGTGATGCGGCGCTGGCGGCGTTGGAGGCCCGGTTGGCGGCGCAGGCGGGGGATGGCGCTCGCGCGGCGCGCTCCATGGCGCGCGCGCGAAAGCTCGCCCCGAACGTCGCGGCGTACCGCGCGGAGGATGCCGCGAAGGTGGGGGCTCGTTGAGCGCGGGGAGGCGGCCGAGCGCCAGCGGAGTGTTCGCGGTGTGTCTCTCGTTCGCGTTGTCGGGGACCGTCGAAGCGGCGACGCTGGAATCGAGCGAGCGCGCGGCGGGGCCAGCATCGGAGAAGCCCGAAGAGGTCACGACAGACGAGGGGGCGCGGCCGGCGTCCGACGTGGGGGCGGCCGCCGCTGCGCCCACGCGAGCCCCCGCACCGAGCGGTTCGACGCTAGACACGCCGCTTGGCGGCGGCTATTGGGGTCCCCTAGGGAAAGCGCCACCTGCTCCACCGGACGGCGCGTGGCAGCGGACGACGGGTCTTGTCATATTGCCGCTGGGGATCTTGCGCGCGGGTGCGGGGGCGCTGTCGGTCTACGCTTCGCAGCCTCCGCGCTGTGAAGCGTGGCTCGACGGTAACGACACGACCTGCACCGGTCTGCGACGATACGGATATTGGGGGCTGGCCTTCGGGGCTGCGATGGCTGTGGCCGGCGCGAGCTTCCTCGTCCTCGGCGTCGTGAAGGGGCGGCGCTACGCGGAATGGGAGACGAAATGGTCCCTGGGGGGATCGGCGGCGCCCGGCGCCGTGCGCCTCCGGCTCCGCGTTGCTTTCTAACGCTGCGATCGGCGGCGCCTCACCGCGTGAGATGCCTCTTGGCCCCGAGAAACCGCCAAAACAAACGCGCGTCATTTGCGCAAGCGTGAGGGTTTGACGGAGTTCATGCGGGCTGGAATCGAGCCGTGCGAGCATGGGCCAGGACGATCATTCATGCTAGAACGAGCGCGGACAGATCGATGTGCGTCGGCCTTTCCACCTGATAATTTTGCAACGGAGCCTCCCATGATGAAGAAAGCATTAAGTCTCAGTTTAACCCTCGGACTCTTGACCGCCTGCGGCGACGACGGCAACGACGCCTCCACCGGGAACGAATCCATCGGCAGCGCAGATAGCGTCTCTGGCGACGGCGACGGAGACAGCGCCACCGATGGCACCGGAGATGGCGATGCGACCGAGACGGAGAGCAACGGAGACGGCGACGGAGACGGAGACGGAGACAGCGGAGACAGCGGAGACGGCGACGGCGACGGCGACGACGGTTGTGGCGACGAGAATTGTGGTTGCGTCGAGGTGACGATCCCCGCCATTCCGCCCAACGTGATGCTGATCCTCGACAAGTCGGGTTCGATGTTCTCCAACGAAGTGGACGACGGCATGGGGGGCATGATCACCCGCTGGAACAGCCTCCACAACGTGGTGACGAACGTGACCGCGGCCAACGACGTCACCTTGAACCTCGGCGCGCAATTGTTCCCGCAGTACGACGCCGCCATCGACTTCAACATCGCCGCGTGCAACACCCTGGCGACCCCCGAGGTGCTCGTGGACACCATGAACGGGTCGAATATCATCGCGGCGATCCCGGGGCCGACGGCCGCCGGGAACATGGTGGGGGGGGCTACGCCCGCGTACGCCGGGCTCGACTCCGCCTACAATCACCTCGCGTCCCTCGACGCCGAAATTCCGAAGTACGCCATCTTCATCACTGACGGCGCGGCGAATTGTCGCGCGGACCTCGTGGCAGACGCGGTCGCCTGTGGCGGCGACTTCGCGTGCAGCACGGAGGTGTTGGCTGCGTGGGAGACCTTCGACGACACCCTCGTGACACGGGTTGGCCAGGCGTTTTCCGACGAAATCACGACCTTCGTGGTCGGGATCGGCATCGTTGACTTTGACCCGAACAGCGGGATCTCGTGTACGAGCGACGCCGACTGTTCGGCGTTCCCAGGCACCGCGTGCTGCGGCGTTACGCCAAATCTTAGCAACTGCCCACAAAACAACACCTGCGGCTATCCCTTCGGCAACCCGAAGAACGTGAACGCGGCCGACGAGCTCGCGGCCATCGCCATGGCCGGCGGCGCGCCGAACCTCCCGCCCACGGGCTACTACGACGGATCGGACCAGGCGCAGCTGCAAGCCGCGCTCGACGAGATCGGCGGGTTGATTCCCACCTGTACCCTCACCCTCGATCCCGCACCCGCGGCCAACCAGATCGATCGAGTCACGCTCACCATCAACGGCGCCAACTATGGGTTCTGCTTCGACACCATGGGTGAGCCGTTGCCAAATTGCAGCCCGATCCTCGCCGACGCCGCTGCGTGTGCGACCGGGGACGGGTTCTACTGGTCCGTCGAGCACACCGAGGTCACCTTGTGTGGCGCCGCGTGCGAGTCATTCAAGACCAACGGCGAGCTCGACGCCGCCTACGGCTGTCCTGAAGGCGGCTAGGCCGAGGGCCCTGCGTCTTCGCGGAGGCGCCGCTCCCTCATCAGGGGGCGGCGTTGTTCGTTCTTGAGAGGACCTGATCCTTCGCGGTGAGCGGCGCCGCCGTGTCCCGCGGTCGCGGTCGCGCTACGTGACATCGGATGTGGCGGGCGTCCCGGAGGCGGCCTCGGGCTCTTTGGGGGCGATGCTAAAACCGGTGAACCCGTAGATCATGCTGATGATCGGGTTGAGCAGGTTCAAAAAGCAAAACGGGAGATACGCGAGCGTCGCGACCCCGAGGGTCGTCGACATGTACGCGCCGCAGGTGTTCCAAGGGATCAGCGGGGAGGTGATCGTGCCGCCGTCCTCGAGGGCGCGGGAGAGGTTCTTCGCGTGCAGGCCCCGGGCCTCGTATTCCGGCCCGTACATGCGGCCTGGGACCACCACGGCGATGTACTGGTCGCCGGCGAGGATGTTGAATCCGATGGACGTGAGGACCGTGGAGGCGATGAGCGAGCCGGTGGATTTGGCGAGTGAGAGCACCTTTAAGGCGAGCGTGCGCAACATGCCGCTGCGCTCCATGACGCCCCCGAAAAACATCGCGGACAAGATGAGCAAGATCGTGGAGGTCATGGACATCATCCCGCCGCGCGCCAGCAGCTTGTCGACGGCGACGTTGCCGGTGTCGGGGGAGAACCCCGACATCGCAGTGGTCAGCGTGGCCCCGAGGGGCTGCCCTTGAAAGACCGCCAGGGCGCCGCCGAGGACGGTGGCGAGCAGCAGCACGGGCAGCGCCGGCATCTTGCGCAACACGAGGAGGCCGGTGACCGCGGGTACGATGAGGTGAATCCACGAGGGGGAAAATTGGTCTTGGATGAGCGCGTGAATCTCCTCGACGGAGCCCCCCATGGGCTGCACCTCAAGGCTCAAACCCATGAAGGTGTAGATGACCATCGAGATCACCCACGACGGCACCGTGGTCCACAGCATGTGGCGAACATGGGTGAACAGGTCGGTGCCAGCCATGGCGGGCGCGAGGTTGGTCGTGTCCGACATGGGGGAGAGCTTGTCGCCAAAGTAGGCGCCGGAGATCACTGCGCCCGCGGTATAGGCGGTGGGGACCCCCATGACGTCGCCCACGCCGATCAGGGCCAGCCCGATGGTCCCGGCGGTGGACCAGGACGATCCGCTGACCACGCTGACCACGGAGCACACGGCGCACGAGGCCGGGAGAAAATAGCTCGGACGAAGCAGCATCAGGCCCCAGTCGATGAGGGCGGGCACGATGCCCGAGATTAGCCACGTGCCCATCAGCATGCCGATGACAATCAGGATCAAGATGGCGCCCATGGACAGGTTGATCGCGTGCAGTACCCCGCGTTGAAGTTCCGGCCATCGCCACCCGTGCGCGCGGGCGATCAGGGCCGCGATGCTGCCCGAGATGATCAACGGGAGGTGCCCGGTCCCCTCGAATCCCGGCTCGTGCTTCGGCAAGATGAGGATGACCGTGGCCAGCGTTGCGACGAGGGACAAGATTGGGACGAGGGCCCACGCGGCAGAGATGTCTCTCTGTGGCGTGACAGGGGCGGCGCCGCCATCGGGGCTGGATGCGGTGGGCGAGGAGTCGGGGTCGGTGGCGTTGGACATCGTCGGTTTTCGGGCGCGAGCGTCCACATCATACCGGACTGCTGCTACCTTCGTCTTGCATGGCCCACCCCGATTCGGTGACGACAGCTTGGATTCGGGCGCAGCCCAAGGCGGAGTTACACCTTCACCTCGAGGGCAGCATCTCGCCGGCGCTCGCGCTCGCGTTGGCCCAAAAGCACGGTCGCTCGCTTCCTGGGATGGCGGACGGCGTCGACGGCGTGGCGCGTCAGTTTGTGTTTGGCGACTTCGAGCGATTCATCACGGTGTTTTTGGCGGTGAGTGATTGCCTGCGCGAGGAGGAGGACTTCTGCGCGGCGGTCGTCGGGCTCGCGGAGCATCTGGCCTCCCAAGGGGTCGTCGCCGCCCAGGTCACCGTGACCGCCATGACGCACCTGCGGCGGGGGGGCTCGGAGACCGCGCTGCTCAGCGGGCTCCAGCGGGGCCGCGCGGAGGCGCGGCGGCGATTTGGAGTGAGCATCGCCTACATTTTCGACATCGTGTGCCTGTTCCCGGAGCAAGCGGAGCCGACGCTGAACGTCGCGTTGCGTGGTCGAGAGGCCGGAGTCGTCGGCCTGGGGCTCGCGGGACCAGAGGCTCGTTCGGCGCCGATCCCCGAGTTCGAGCGCGTCTTTGAACGCGCGGCTCACGAGGGTCTTCGCTGTGTGCCGCACGCGGGTGAGCACGGAGGTGCAGACCGAATTCGTGCGTGCGTAGAGAGATTGCACGCGACGCGAATCGGACACGGCGTCCGCTGCCTCGAAGACCCCACCGTCGTGGCGTTGCTTCGGGATCGCGGCGTCGCGTTGGAGGTCTGTCCGACCTCCAATGTGCTGCTCGGCGTCGCGCCGAGCTTGGCGACGCACCCCTTGCCCGCGTTGCTGCGCGAGGGGCTGAGGATCACGGTGGCGAGCGATGATCCTGCGCTGTTTGGGACCGACATGCTCACCGAGCTCGCGCGCTGCAGCGAGGCGTTTGGATGGAGCCGCGAGACAGTCGCGGCGATCTGCGCCGACGGTATCGCGCTCGCAGGCGTGACCTCCGACGCGGCGTGACGGGCTCGGTTCAGCCCGCCGGTGTACGCAGGGCACGAAGGGCGACCCGCACCTGATCGGGGTGGCCACACGCGTGTACGCTCCCGTCGTTGCGGAGATGAATTTCGGCGCCGTTGGGGCCGCGCCACAGCCGAGGGTCGGCGTAGCGCGCCGTCTGATGCCGCAGCCGCTGGTTGGTCGAGCCCAGGTAGCGGCGGCCTCCAGGGGGCTCTTTGAGCTGTGCGCGGAAGGGGCCATCGACCACGGTGTCCACCACGGCCAGCAGCGACCGCAGCGAGACGGCGTCGGGGAATTGCTCAAGCTCGTAGCCCGTGAACACCAAGATGCCCACGGTTGGCGCGCGACGCCGGAGGCGCTGACACAGCTCCGTCAGCGCCGGGAGCTGGTCGAGGGGCTCTCCGCCGACGACGGTCAGGCCCTCGACGCGATGTTGTCGCTGCGCGCGGAGGATCTCGTCTACCAGCGCCTTGGTTGGGGTGGCCACGCCGCGGTCCTTGTCAAACAGATCGGGGTTGCAGCAGCCGGGGCATCGAATGGCGCAGCCGGCGACCCACAGCGCGTAGCGCTCGAACGGACCCTCGACCTTTGTGCAAGCGACTCGGTTCGCGACATGAAGCGCCATGAGGGACCATCGTGGCAGCATGCGTCCATGGGCGCAATGGTTGGCACGTTCCTCTCGCCACAAAAAAGGCGCCATGAAGGACCATCGTGGCAGCATGCGTCCATGGGCGCAATGGTTGGCACGTTCCTCTCTCCACAAAAAAGGCGCCCAGGTAGGCCAGTACCTGGGCGCCGGTGGTCGGAGAGAGTGAGCTCTAGTTCGTTTGGACCAGCACCTGGGGGTTCATGATGAGGCCTTCGCTGTAGGTTCCTTCGAGGGTGTTCTCCATGTCGAAGGACAAGGTGAGCTTCCCGTCCGCGTCGATGAGCACCGGGTCTTGAATCTCGATGTCGTCGGTGGAGAGTTGGATTTGGGTCCAGCCACCCTCGCCGTCGGCGCGGGCTTGGGCGATGATGAGCATGATGCTGTCGTACTCACCGACGGGGAGCGGCACCTCGGAGAGCTCGATGGTGGAGTTCTCGTTGTGGGTGATGGTGAGGGCCATGGGAGCCTCGTTGAGGATGAGCCACTCGTCGCTCGCCTCGCGGTGTGCGAGCACGTCGAGGATTTGAATCTCCAGGCTGTCGACCTCGGGGTCCAAGAGCTCGGCGTTGAGGGAGCCAATCTCCACGGTCACGATGGCGGCCCGCTCTCCTTGGCCCTGGTAGGTCTCCGGGAGCAGGTGAAGGTCACATCCCGTGGTCATGAAGACGGTGGGGAGGACAAGGAGGAGAAGTTTCTGAATGAGCTGGTTCATTGGGCTGGCCTTTATGTGTATTATATATCGCGTAAAATATGAGATGCTTTACTTATTTAGGTCGCAAATACTGCATTTTGAACTAGCAACTCCTGTTTTTGCACCAATTCCGGTCAGTTTTGGGCCGCATTTGTCGATCCGGACCATACAAAATAACTAATAAAACTAATCCTGGTGGTCGATGGGTGTTCGTCGGGGCCACAAGATCCCGTGCCCCGAGGCCCGAGGTCTCGGCGGTGGACGGTTCATGTTGCGGTCCTCGTGGACGCTGGAGGAGCGCGACGGGGGATCGTCGCTTGGAGCGCTACGCGGGATCGCTGCTCGGAGCGTCCGACGGGGCGGAGGCTCGCTCAAGTTCGTGGCGGGGCAAGCAAATCGATTCGCCCGCCGCGAGATCGTGCGGGAGCTCAATATGGGCGTGGCGAGTTCGCGCCAGGGCGAGCACGTGGCTGCCCATGGCCGCGAAGATCCTCTTCACTTCATGGTACGCGCCGCCGTCGAGGCAGATGCGGGCGTAGCAGGCGGCCTCGTCGGGTCGGGCGAGGGCGGGGTGGCAATCGCCCGCGTCCATGGGACTCCAGCGCACCACGTGGGGCACGGTGCCGTCCTCGAGGGTGGCGGGCGGCTCGGCGCGTGTCGGCGGGCGGGCGAGGGCGACCTCGTAGGTCCGCTGAATCTTGTACTTCGGGTGCGTCAGTTTATGCACGAGGGGGCCGTGGGTGGTCCACAACAAGAGGCCGGAGCAGTCGAGGTCGAGTCGTCCCACCGCCCGGAGTTCGGCGCTGAGGGGGTGGTGGGCCACGAGGGAGAAGGCGGTGGGGTGCAGGCCGTCTTTCATCGCTGTGATGACCCCCACTGGCTTGTGCGAGAGCAGGTGCAGCTCGTCGCGGAGGGGGAGGGGCTCGCCATCGAGCAGCACCTCCATGGGCAGGTCTTCCGGGTTCACCTTGTCTGCCGGTCGGAGCGGCGCGCCCTCGCGATCCGTGAGCGCGCCGCCCTTGCACCACCGCGTGACGGTTTTGCGAGAGGCGCCCGTATTTCGGGCCACGAGGCGGTCGAGACGATGCACCGACCTTCAGTGTACCCTGGGTCACGGTGGCGCGGCCTCGACTTCTCGACGACGAAAAACGGCTGGTCGCCCGCGCCCAGGGTGGCGACACCCGCGCCTTCGAACGACTGTATCGACACTACGCGCCCGCCATCTTCGCGCAGGTCCTCGTCCCCATGCTCGGGCACCGGGCGGACGCCCAAGATTGCCTGAGAGACACCTTCCTCGCCGCCCACGGGGCCCTGCGGAAGTTCTCGTGGACCAAGGCGGGGATCTGGCCGTGGCTCAAGACCACCGCGAAGAACAAGGCGCGAGATCTACTCCGCGCCTCGGGTCGCCGGCAGCGGCTGCGCGGCGCGTACCTCGAGCATCTCGAGACAGCCGCGGGTCCCGACGCCGACACCGTGCAGCAGCGGCTGTTTCGGGCGGACCTACGCGCGCAGATCGACGCGCGATTTGAGGAGATGAACCCCCGCTACGCCCGCGTGCTCCGGCTGCGCCTCCTCGAGGATCGCAGCCGGGACGAGTGCGCGGCGCTCCTCGAGATCACGCTCGGCGCGCTCGACGTGCTCATGTACCGCGCGGTGCGAGCGTTTCGAAAGGCGTGGGAGCAGCACGCCGCAAATGACGCATCCCCCCCAACACCCCCCCACAAGGCAGCAACCCCATGATCCATAAAATCATCAGGAAGACCGTAAGCTCAGGCTCTTTGACAGCGTTCCGTGAGGCGCGAGGGAGCGAGCGACCATGAGCGAGCCAACACCACCCCAACGAGGCGTCATCGACGACGGCTGGGAGCAGGAATTGACCGCCGGACAGGAGGCCGCCGGCGAGCGCGGGGATCTCGACGCCGATCTCGCGATGCTCCACCTGCTGCGTCACGCGAGGGCCCCGGAGGCGCTCGGAGAGGACGCGCTCGAGGAGGTGCTCGGACAGGTGAGGGCGGCCAGCGCTCCCGCGTCGACGCCGTGGTGGCGTCATCGCCTCGTTCGGTGGGTGGCGGTGCCTGCCTGCGCCGGGCTCGCGGTCGCGTTGATCGTGCGGCCGGGGGAGGGGGATCGTGCGACGGTCGCTGCGACCGCGGCAGACGCCGAGCACGCGGCGACGGAGTCCGCCGCGCAGGAGCCCTCGGCGTCGCCCGGTGTGTTCGCTGAGGCGACGCCGCCTGCGCGGGAGGGCGCGCCGGCTGCGAAGCCTTACGAGCTGCAATTTGCCGCGCTTGAGGGGGACGCGAGGGCGTCCTTGCGCGACGCGGTCCTCAATTCCCGCACCGAAGCGCGACACGAGTGGCTCGCTTCCTTGGGTGCGCGAACCCTGCCGGATGGGGACGCGAGCGCGACGCCGGGACGCGGAGGTGGGCGATGAACAACTTCTTGCGTTGGAGCGGCGGGTGCGCGTGCGGGTTGGTCGCGGGCATCGCGTTGGCGTGGACGATGACTGGGAACGCACGAGACGCTCGGCCCCCTCAAGACAGGGACGCCCTCGTGGCGCTCGCGCAGCTCGTGGAGACAGAGCACCGCCGGGTGGACCTCTTGGTGAAGGCGGGAGATCACGCCGGCGCCATTCGAGCGCTCGAACAGCTGGCGGATGGAACGTGGCCCTCTCAAGCGCGCGCTGGAGAGGCCGCGGTGTGGATGCGCCACGATGTCGTCGGCCGGCTCATTCGGCTGGAGCTCGATCAAACGGAGGCGGTGCCCACGGGGTTCGATGCTCTGCTCGCGCGGACCGAACGTCGCCTCGACGACGACGGCGCGCTCGCCCCCAACGCCTTCACCGCGCGCTTGGCCGGGCTCCAAGGCGAGCTTTTGGAGCGCGCCGACCGCGACGCGGCGGCGCTGGAGAGCTATGAGATCGCCCTGGAAATGAATCGTTTGCTACTCGACGCGTTAATCAAGGAGCAGCCATGATCGTTGGTTATCGTCGAATTGTGTGGGCCGCGGCCGTGGCCTCGGTCGGTTTTGTCTCCTGCGCGAAGGAATCGGTGTCCGATCGCACCTTCGCGGCCTCGGATTTCCCCCAGAGCGGCGCGGAGACGGTCGCGGAGGCGCACCCGAGCATCGAGGCGCTCCAAGACCGCCTCGCGGCTTACGAGAGCCAAATGGTGGCGCTGGGGATCGGTGACAACGCCCCCGTCGTGGCCACGCGCGACGGCGTCGCGCCCACGGAGGCCCGGGCCGTGGAGTCCGAATTCGCGTCGGACGAGGACGCCCCGAGCGTCGCAGAGTCGGTGGAGTCGCCCCGCGCATCTCGCAGCCGGCGACCACGGGTCAAGCGGAGCTCGGCGGCCTCGTCCGAGAGCTCGGCGGCAGGCGCGAGAGCGGACGACGCGTCGTTCGCCTCACCGCCCCCGGCGGAGCCCGCGCCGACGGCGAACCCGCAGACGGTCGCGGCGGAGGCCGCCGCCGAGGAGGACGCGGCGGACGCGGCGATGAATCCGACCTGCACCAGCATCTGCGCCCTCACAGAGGCGGTGTGTGGGCTACAGCGACGCATCTGTCAGTTGGCCGACGAGCACAGCGGCGAACAAAACTACCAGGATCTTTGTACGAGGGCCGGCGAGGATTGCGAGCGCGCCGCCGCGGCCTGTGATGTCTGCGGAGATCCCGAGGTCCCGTGACGTCGAGGTAGCGCCTCGGGCCCAAGTCGACGCACGCTGCCGGCGCGCCGCCGACGAATTTCATTCCAAGGTTGAGGATCAGCGGCCGCGCGTGCGACAACGTGAGGATGACGCCGGCCGCCTTGCTCTTGGATCTCGATGGCACCTTGGTGGACAGCGAGACGTTTCACACCGAGTCCATCGTTCGGTTTCTCGCCAAGCGGGGGCTTGAACTCACGGACTCGGAGCGCGCGTTCATCGTGGGGCACGCGTGGCAAGACATCTTCGCGCATTTGCAGGTGGCGACCCGCCTCGGCATGAGCCTCGAGGACCTTCAGCGCGGCTCTATCGCTCAGAAACCGCAGATGGTGGAGGACGGGCATCGCATCAACGTATTACCCGGCGCGCGCGCGCTCGTGGCGTGGGGGGCGGCCGCGCAGATCCCCATGGCCATCGTGAGCGGCTCGTCGAGGGGCGAGATCGCGTACGCGCTCACGCTGCTCGGCTTTGAAGACGAGCTTCAATTCTACATGGGCGCAGAGGACGTCCGCTGCGGCAAGCCAAACCCCGAGGGCTACGCCAGCGCGGCGAACCGTCTGAACGTGGATGCGGCGCGATGTGTCGTCTTCGAGGACAGCACCGCCGGCATCGCGAGCGGGCGCGCCGCCGGGATGTTCGTGGTGGCGACGAGCGCCGCCAACCTCCCCGAGTCGCACGCCGGGCATCAAGACCAGTCACAGGCCCACATGGTGGTCTCGGGTCTAGACGCGCTCGACCTCGACGAGCTCGCGGGCCTCGCGTAGGCGTGCGCGACGGCGGAGGGCTTGGATGAGGAGTTGGGTCCGACGGGGGAGGCTGCTACGATCTGCGACGTGAGCGACGCGAACGACCCGACGACGGACGCCGACCGCCCGTCGTCGGATCGGGTCGTCTCCGACGGGACGCCGGCGCTGAGTTTGATCATGTTGCGGGATCCGGAGGCGCGCGTGCGCTTTGATCGTGGCTTGCTCGGGCGCGACGTGAGGGAGCGGATGTGGCGCAGCGCCGCGGACGCAGGCTTCGCGCGCCTGGTGGTCACCTCGTCGGTGGACGCGGCGCTCGAAGGGGCTGTGAGCATGGCGCCCGGCGCGGAGCTGCGCGGCCCGGGGCTCGTCGTCTACGAAGGCACAGTGATCGCGAGGGCGCTGCTCGAGCAGATGGCGGCGCATCCGCTGCCGGAGGGCGACGAATTTTCAGTGGATGATGGCATCGGTCGCCCCGCGGCGTGGTTCGCGGGGGACGTGGGCCAGGTCCCGGCGCTGCTCCCGCTGGCCGAGCTGCTGGATCTTCCGGAGGGCCACCACGCGGACGACGTCGTACGGATGGTGCGCACCAAGGACCGGGCGCGCGCGGAGCGGCTCGTGCTGCGCGAAGAGGGGATCACGGCGCGGCGCTGCTCTTCGTGGGAGGATCAGGTGGAGCGGCGGGTCTTGAGGTGGCTGACGAGGTGGCGCGTCCACGTGGCCCGCTTCGAGCTCGCGGCGGTTGGCGTGGTGTTGGCGGCGGGTCCGCTCGCGCTCCTCCAGCATTGGCTGGGGCTGGCGCTCGCGTGCGTGGCGCTCTTTGTCGGGGTTGAATGCGCGCGCTTGGTGGCGCCGCTCGCTCGCCTCGCTCCACCGAACCCGGGCGCCACCAAGCGCCGGGTGGGTGGGCACCTCGCACCCGGGCGCATGCTCACGCGGGCGATTCGCCCGATCGGTCACGCGGTGCTCGCGGCGGGCTTGACGTATTGGTTGGTCGCGACCGAGACGCGGAGCCCGGTGGCGAGCGTGGTCGTGCTCGCCGCAGGGGTGGTGGGCGTGAGCTTGCCGCTGCTTTGGACGCGCTCTTTGCTCCGCGGAGCGCCGCGGGCGGCGCTCGAACTCCCGCAGGCCGTGAGTCTGCTGCGTCGGCTCGACCTGCGCCTGCCGTCGCGGCTCGAGGGCGTCCCATTGTTGGAATTGCTCATCGTCGGGTGCGGATGCTCTACCTATCCCGAGCTCCCCTGGCTCATGTTGGTGGGCGGGGCTGTCGCGCGCTTGTGGCGGTGGTTCGTCGAACCGGCGGGCGAGGGCGTTCGCCACGCACCCACACCCGCCGGCTCCCCCGTGGAGCCGCTGGCGGGGGATGCGACCGGGGTGGCGTCCGGGCGCGGCGAATCAGACGTGGCTTCGAGTAGCGTTCACCCCAACACCTCCCGCTAAATCGTCCCTTGGTAGTGCTTTAGGGGAGGGTTGCTTGTTTGACCGCTTTGGGGGCTGGTGCTAGCGTCAGATTGAGGGGCGACGAGCCCTATCTTTTACCCATGTCCCATCTCGATCTCCCTCTGCTCCCGCTCCGCGAACTCATCGTCTTCCCTCATGAGGTGGTCCCCCTCTTCGTGGGTCGTGAGAAGTCGATCAACGCGCTCGAGGAGGCCATGGCGGGCTGCCGGCGTATTTTGCTGTGCGCGCAGAAGAAGGCCAAGGTCAACGACCCCAAGCCCGACGGGATTCACGAGTTTGGGACCATCGGCACGATCATCCAGCTCCTGCGCCTGCCCGACGGCACGGTGAAGGTGCTCGTGGAGGGGCAAGACCGGGCGAAGATCGTCGAGTACATCGAAGAGGAGGGGTCCTTCCGGGTCAACGCGGAGGTCGTCGAGTCTGACCCCGTGTCCGAAGAAGAGGAGGCGGAGTTCTCCGCGCTGATGCGCTCGGTGCAGACCACCTTCGAGAACTACGTCAAGCTCAACAAGCGCGTCCCCCCCGAGCTCGCGGTGAGCGTGCAGAGCATCGAGAACCCGTCGCGATTGGCGGACACCATCGCCGCCCACGTCAACTTCAAGCTCAGCGCGAAGCAAGAACTACTTGAGACGACCTCCGTTCGCTCCCGCCTCGAGATGCTCTACGAGCTCATGCAAAATGAGATCGAGATTCTCCAAGTGGAAAAGAAGATCCGCACGCGGGTCAAGAAGCAGATGGAGAAGAATCAAAAGGAGTACTACCTCAACGAGCAGATGCAGGCGATTCAAAAAGAGCTTGGGTCGCAAGATGAGTTTAAGAACGAGCTCCAAGAGCTCGAGGACCGGGTGCGTCGAAAGAAACTCCCCAAGGAGGCGTCCGAGCGCCTCAAGAAGGAGATGAAGAAGCTCAAGATGATGAGCCCCATGTCGGCCGAGGCGACGGTGGTGCGCAACTACATCGACACGGTGCTGTCGTTGCCATGGTCGGAGCGCACCGACGACATGCTCGACATCGTGGAGGCCGAGGAGATCCTTGATGACGACCACTACGGGCTCGAGAAGCCCAAGGAGCGCATCTTGGAGTACCTCGCCGTGCAGTCCTTGGTGAGCAAGGTGAAAGGCCCGATCCTCTGCCTCGTGGGGCCGCCGGGGGTGGGGAAGACCTCGCTGGCGAAATCAGTGGCGCGGGCGACCAGCCGCAAATTTGTTCGGATGTCTCTTGGGGGTGTGCGCGACGAGGCGGAGATTCGCGGGCATCGTCGCACCTATATCGGAGCGCTCCCCGGCAAGATCATCCAAGGCCTGCGCAAGGCGGGGTCGTCGAACCCGGTGTTCTTGCTGGACGAGATCGACAAGATGTCCACGGACTTTCGGGGTGACCCCTCGGCGGCGATGCTCGAGGTCCTCGATCCCGAGCAAAACAGCACCTTCGTCGATCACTTCCTCGATCTCGACTACGACCTGAGCGACGTCTTGTTTTTGTGCACGGCCAACAGCCTGCACTCGATCCCCATCCCCCTCCAAGACCGCATGGAGATCATCTCTTTGTCTGGGTACACGGACGAGGAGAAACTCAAGATCTCGCGGCAGTACCTCCTCCCCAAGCAGATCGAGCTGAACGGGCTGGGCAGCGTCAACGTGGAGATCACGGACAGCGGCATCAAGGAGCTTATCCACTCCTACACCAAGGAGGCTGGGGTGCGGAACCTCGAGCGCGCCATCGGATCGATCCTCCGAAAGATCGCGCGCGAGTACGTGAAGGACGAGAAAAAACGGAAGGCATACAAGATCGACGTCCGCCGGGTTCAAAAGCTCCTCGGGCCCGCCAAGTACCGGTTCAACAAGGGCGAGGAGGACGATCAGATCGGCATGACCAACGGGCTCGCCGTGACCATGTTCGGTGGGGACCTGCTCCCTGCGGAGGTGATGATCACCGCGGGCGCGGGCAAGGTCACGCTGACCGGGAAGCTCGGCGAGGTGATGCAAGAGTCGGCGCGCGCCGCCGTGACCTACGTGCGCAGCCGCTGCTTGAGCTTCGGGTTGGATCCCGACTTCTACCAACACGCCGATTTTCACGTGCACTTCCCCGAAGGGGCGGTCCCGAAGGACGGGCCGAGCGCCGGCGTCACCATGGTGACGAGTCTGGTGTCGGCGCTGCTACAGCTGCCCGTTCGAAAGGACGTCGCCATGACGGGTGAGATCAACCTCCGCGGCCGCGTCCTGCCCATCGGTGGCCTCAAGGAGAAGGTGATGGCGGCCTATCGCAGCGGCATGAAGCTGGTCGTGTGCCCTGAGGAGAACAAGAAGGACACGCACGACATCCCCAAGAACGTGCTCAAGAACGTGGAGCTTCGCTTCGTGTCGACCATCGACGAGGTGCTTCGCGCGGCCCTCGTGGTGCCCGAAGAAGATCATCCGAACACCGCGATGCGAGAGTTCCTCGAGGGCGAGGAGGCCGCAGGAACGGTCGATTGGCGCGATGTCCGGGCGTTTGTGGAGGAGCAGAAGCGAAAGCGTGAGCTTGAGTCGAAGCGCTCTTCGAAACACGGGCCTCATTAGCAGGCCCTCGCCGTCGCACGCCGGACCGCGCAGGCGCCACGCCGTGGCCGGAGATGTCATGGATGAACCGACTCGCTTTGCGGTACCCTCTGGGACCGATGTCCCATTCGAGAAGGAGCTGGATCACTGGAGGAGCCGTGGGGCTCATGGCACCTGCGTGGCTGGGCTGCCGCGGCAACGCGAACCGCACCGGCGGAGGTGGTGAGGCGCGCTCCGCCGAGCGGGCGGCGCCCTCGGCCGATCAGGCCGCGCCTTCGGTCGATGATGCCGCGCCCTCCGCCCCGGATGCCGCGCGAGAAGCGGGGTCTGGCGACCGGCTCGAGCGCTTGGAGGTGCGGGGAGCAGCGCGGGCGCGTGGGCAGGCCCACGGCGCCGCTCATCGCGACTTGATCGCCGGATGCGTGAGCAGCTTTATGCAAGCGACGGCGGCGTTGCGTGCGACCCCGGAGGGATCCGCTCGCTGGTCGGCAGCGGTTGATTCGGTCGCGAAGCGGCTCGGGCGTGACGCCCCGCCGGCGCTTCAAGAGCTCCAAGGGATCGCGGCGGAGGCCGGCGTCGATGAGGCCGCCCATCTGGCATACGCGCTCGAAGAGGACCTCCTCCCGGCGCTCGATGTGGCGGTCGCGCGCGCGCGGATTGACACTTGGTTGGCGAGCGATGTCCTGGCGATTCCCAACCTCACCGGTCGGGTGACTCGCCTGCTCTTCCGCATGGACAGCGCCGGTCCGCTCACGTTGATCGATCACGTGGGGGACCTGGTCGAGACGCCGATGCTGCTGCTGGGGAGGCCCGGGACGCTCGGCTGTTTTGGCATTAACCGAGGGGGGCTGGCGTGCGTCCGTCAGCCGCTGTTCGACGGTCAATTCGTCGCGGACGGGATGCTGTCCAACCAGATGTTCCGTCAGATTCTCAAGGCCAAGGACCACCACGGCGCGTCGGCGTCGGCGAATGACTGGAGGCCGACCTTCGGGACGAGTTTCTTCATCGCGGACTCTCAAAGCGCGCTGTCGATCGAGGTGTCCTCCGCTGGCGGGAGGATCTTGGGGGCGTTTAAGAGGAGCGCGGTCGCGGCACACACCAACCACCGCGTGGGACCCGTGCCATCCGCAGACGCCCTCGCCCAGGGCTCGCTCGCGAGGCTCAAGATCATGCGGTCGCTTATCCCGTACGGGGAAGACCCCGAGCTCAAGGTGCTGATCAAGAAGTTCCAAGCTGTGGCGAAGCCCGCTGAGGGTTCACCGCCTCGGCTCTTATTTGCCACAAATCTCAAGCCGTCGGGCACCCAGCTCTCGTGGCGTTCGGAACTGGCGGCACCCTAGCGGAGGTGTTTTTGCGCGGAGCAACCGGTGAACGACCTGTTATGGTGTGTCCATGGCGCGGATAAAATCGACCCTGTTGTTGTTGAGCGCGATGGCGGCGTTCGGAGCGTGTGACAAGCAGGGGGGGACGTCCGCGCCGGGGCTGCCTGGCAACCCAGGCTACGCGTCCGCGTCGAGTGAGAGCTTCAGCCACGACCCTCTCGACGTGGACGATGGCGACAACCTCGCCCTGTCGACGGCGCGTGGGGTCGATCTCCATTGGCGGGATCGGGTGTATCGCGTGGCGATGTCTCGAGGGGTCAGTCGGATGGCGAAGACGAGTGTGTCCACGCTGCTGCCCATCGCCACCGCGGATCCAGGGTACCACTCGGGTCAGTTAACAATTTATCGGTGGCGGCAGCGCGACATCGAGGAGGTTGATTTGTCGCCAGAGCGCAGCCACAAGTGGATCGTGGTTCCAGTGTTGCTGCGACCGGATCGCGTCTTGGAGCTTGAGCAGTTTGACGTGATGGTGGAGGCCAAGAGTCCTGAGGCGCGGGAGATCGAGGCGATCATCTTGGCGACGTCCGCGGCGCGCGCGGAGTACAGCGGTGGGCGCTGGCGCATGTTCGCGTATCCTGAGGTGGCGGATGATCGCGAGGACGGCATCAAAGACATGACGAGGGTCTACATGCTCAGCCAAGACGACCAAGCGCCAGACCTTGACGTGTTGATCGCCGACCGCGCCCGCCGACGCCCCGCGGAGTCGTTGGGCCTCACCGTGCATCACGAGCCGTCCATGTGGACGCGAGAGGTCATGGAGGTGCGCAGGCCTCAGCCGACCACCTTGACCGTGACTCGTTTGGTGTCGCGGGGGGTGTTCGCGACGGAGTTCGAAGTGCTCGGGGTGGACGGGAGCCGGTGGACTGTGCATTCCGAGACGGGCGCGGTGGAGCGCGTCGGCGCTCCGGAAGGTGAAGAGAATTCGGAGGTCTCGACGGCCTCGGCGGAGCTTGGCGAACAGGGTTTACAGGCCGCAGATCGCGGAGCGATCGGCGTCGATGATGGCGAATGAACGCGAGGATCTCGGCGCGGATGAGCGTCGTCGTTTGGGGCCCGGATGGAACCGCCGCGCAGCGACGGCGCGCGCGTAGTCGGCGCGTCATTTGCGCAGTAATCCGGGGGTGGCGGGCCCTCCCGTCAAAGAGATCCCCGACACGGCCGCGCGGTTGGATAGACTGAGACGTGACCCAAGCTCCCCTGATCGGTGAGGAAAGTACGCGCGCGGATGATCTTCCGGCGGGGACAGTCATCACCCAAAGCAAGCAGTACAAGATCGTGGAGCGGCTTGGCGAAGGGGGCATGGGCAAGGTCTACAAGGTCTTCGATCCCATCATGAATCGCTACGCGGCGTTGAAGATGATGAAGATGGATGTGCCTGAAGGCGAGCGGCGGCGCTTCCGGCAAGAGGCGCGCCTGTGTGGCACCTTCGGACATCCAAACTTGATCCGCGCGCTGGAGGTGGGCACGACCAAGGAGCACGGGCTGTTCTGGTTCGCGATGGACTATCTTGAGGGGACCGATCTTGAGGGGATCGCACAGTCCGGTCGGCCGCTCGCGTTGCACGTGGGCCAGGAGATTTTCAAGCAGACCCTCGACGCGCTCGCGCACGTGCACCGCAGGAAGATCGTGCACTGCGACATTAAGCCCGGAAATATCTTCGTGTCGACCGACGCCTATGACCCGGTGCTAAAGCTCGTGAAGCTCCTCGATTTTGGCGTGTGCAGAGATCTGTCAGACACGGGACCGATCGACGCGAGTCGGGTCTTGGGAGACGCGTTCTACATGCCACCGGAGCAGACGATTCCCGGGAACTACCTCGACACCCGCGCCGACATCTATGCGCTGGGGATGACATTTTTTGAGGTGATGACCGGGGGCCGACACCCGCTCGAGGATCTGTTTCAGGTTCATCCGCGCGAGGCGTTGCGGGCCCAGCGCGAGCGCGCGATGCCGGCGTTGAGCCCCTACCTCGGAACAGACATGCCGCCCGCTCGCGCGCAGGCGCTGGACGCGTTCTTCGCCTCCTGCGTGGCCAAGGCGCCGGAGGATCGCTTCCAGACCGCGGAGGCGATGCAGGCTGCGCTCATGGCGATCAGCTGATCGCGTGCGGTCGCAGGAGCGGATGGAGGGCAGGGCCCCGCCGACCCGGCGTGGGCGTCTCCGCGGCCCGGCGGGACGGCTTCAGTAGCCGTGCATGACGCGGGAGGCGAAGACGATCGCCGCCAACATCGAGGGAATGGAGTGATGGCGGTCCGCGGGCTTGTTTGCGATCCCTTGGTCCACGATCCGGTGGAGCCATTGGGGCACGCGTGACGCGGGCGGCGGCGTCTGTCGGTCATCGATGATCGCCTGGGAAACGACGAACGGGTTGCGGCCGAGGAACGGCCGCTGGCGGTAGAGCGCCTCCCACATGACGGTCGCGAAGCTGAACTGATCGGAGCGCTGGTCGGGGTTCTCGCCCTTGTGTTGCTCTGGAGCCATGTACGCCGGGGTCCCCGCGAACAGGAGCGTCTCGCTCTCATCGGCGTCGAGGCTGGTGGTTTGGGTGATGCTCTGCTCGACATCTATTTTCATATGGTTCGACGCAGAGTTCCCGGAAGCGCAGTGTCGGGAGGCTTTGGCGCCACCCCCGTGTGCGAGCCCGAAGTCGAGAACGCGGGGGCGCTCGTCAGCGCCGATGATGACGTTCGCGGGTTTGAAATCGCCGTGGGTGATTCCTCGGCTGTGGGCGGCCGCCAGTCCTTGGCCGATCTTCAGGAGCATGCGCGTGACCTCCCCCCATGGACGAGGCGTCGCGCGCATCCATGTCCTCAGCGTAGGGCCTCGCACGTACTCCATGGCGATGAACACCCCTTCGGCGCAGCGTCCCACCTCGTAGACTGTGATGACGTTGGGATGCTCGATGTCCGCGATGGCCTTCGCCTCTCGGATCAGTCGCTCTTGTTCGTAGCTGTCGTCGCGCTTGTCAGCGCGCACGAGCTTCAGCGCGACGTGCCGCCCAAGGTTGGGGTCTACGGCCTCATATACCGTGGCCATGCCACCTTGACCGATCTCTCGCACCACCTCGAAGCGCCCCATCCGCGGAGACGTGAATGAGCGGGTCGCAGAGTTCTCAGGAGAGCCAGGCATCGGCTCCGAACGTAGCACGATGCATCGGCGACAACACGGGGGTGGCGACCAGACGGTCGAATACCTCGTTTGTCGGTACTCCTGCGAGGGATCTGGCTGACGCGGATCTCGCGAGGGTTGGGAGGAGGGAGCCTCGCCCTCACGGGAAGCGCGAGATCATGGGCTATAACGCGGCATGGCGGGAATCTTCCAGGGCAAACACGTGGTGGTGACGGGGGGCACGGGCGCCCTTGGGTCTGCGGTGGTGCGGCAGCTTGTGGACGCGGGGGCGTCGGTGCACGTTCCAGTGTTCAACGCCCGGGAGCTTGAGCGCTTCTCGATGTGCGACGAGGTGGAGCTCATGGAGGGAGTGGATCTCACGGAGGAATCGAGCGCCGCTCGGTTTTATTCCTCGGTTCCCAGACTTTGGGCGTCGGTGCATCTGGCCGGGGGGTTCGCCATGGCACCCTTGGCTGAGACGAGCGCGGGCGAGTTTGTGCGGATGATGCGGCTCAACGCCCTGAGTTGCTTTTTGTCATGTCAGGCGGCGTATCGTCGTATCCGCGAGACGGAGGAGGGCGGACGGATCGTGAACATCGCGGCGCGCCCGGCGATAGTCCCCACGCCGGGCATGGCCGCCTACGCGGCGTCCAAAGCGGCGGTGCTGGCGCTCACCATGTCACTGTCAGAAGAACTCGCTCAGGACAGGATCTGGGTCAACGCTGTCGTCCCCTCGATCATGGACACGGCCGCGAACCGGCGCGCGATGCCTGACGCGGACACCTCCGCTTGGCCGACGACGCCCGAGGTCGCGCGAACGATCTGTTTCTTGGCCTCGCCGGACAATCAGGTGTCTCGCGGGGCGGTTGTCCCGGTGTACGGGCGCGCATAACTGGCGAGCGCGTAGGCTCACCGCAATTCGCTGGCGCGTGGGCGTACACATGACCAGAGGATCTTCTGGTCGGCGGTGGTGAAATTCAACGCGATGGTCCCGCAGCACCGTGAGGGTCGCGCGATCTGTTTCGCTGCACCCATGTGTTCGGGATGCGGTGGCGGTGATGGGCACGGGCAGCGCACCAAAATAAATGTCGATGCCTCTGAGTGAAGCGCTGGCTGCGTAGGGTGGCGCCGTGCTTTCGATTGCCCTCGCTTCGCGCGCGTTCCAGTGCGGTCAGCGTTACGTGGTTCGCAGCGTCGATATTCGTCGATCTTGGCATCGGCGTCGACCGCGACCCATCGAAACGGCGTTCTGGGGACTCTCCACCGCCCTTGCATCGAAGATCTCACGGGTGTGCTGCCGACCGTACAGAGCGACTCGGGAGCGGCCCCGGTTTCTATTCGCCGGTTTCTATTCGCCGGTTTCTATTCGCCGGTTTCTATTCGCCGGTTTCTATTCGCCGGTTTCTATTCGCCGGTTTCTATTCGCCGGTTTCCCTATCACGGGTGCTCCCTGGAGGGCAGGAAACCGCGCAGTGTAGATGAGCCGCGCCAGAGACGGGCGAGTAGGTACGCGGCGGGCGGCGCGCTCGCCTCTCACCACGCGTGCCGCGGAGGATCCGACGGGAGCGCTTCTCGACCGACACCGAGGGCTATCAGGTTTTTCATGCAGCATGAGGGGATAAAATCCTGAATATTACGTTTAAAGATCATCCAATGTCGTCGACGCGGCCAAATGATGCCAGGTGGCCGCGTTCGTTGTGCTAGATTTGTCGGGACAGTGGGTGACAGGTCGTAGGAACATCACCCCACATTGAACGGGCCGTAGGTGAGTGATGAGGTTGGCGCGACGTGAGTAGGACAGCAGACGAGTTGGCACGAGCGGGAGCGACGGAACCGGAGGGCAACGACGAGGCGCGGGTCTGCGACGAGTCGACAGGTATTCGGCTGCTGCTCGTCGATGATGATGTGATGACTCTCGCCAGCTTGAAGTCGGTCTTCGGTGCCCATGAAGACGTGTCGGTGGAGGTGTCGCTGAGCGCCGGTGAGGCCCTCAAAAAACTCGATGATTCCAACTTCACCGCGATCATCGCTGACTTCAATTTGGTCGGTCCCAACGGAGGCCTCATCCTTCGGCGGGTGAGGCAGGACTACCCTCATGTGAAGCGCGTTCTGTTCTCCGGGTCGTCGTACGCCGAACTTTCGCCCAAGCTGGAGCGTGGACTCGCGGATGTGTTCTTGTCCAAGCCTATCGAGATGGACGATATTGAAGAGCTTATCGCCGGTCTGCGGACCTCGCCGTGAAGGACTTGCCGGGGCGCTCCCGATTGACTATCCACGGGGTGGATGACCACCACCGCCAAGCAGATCAAGCGGCGTTGCCCCTCCGCGCTGTGGGCGCGGGGAGAGAAACTCGCGAACACCCGCGCTGTCACGATTATTGAGCGGGGCGAGGAGGAGATCGAGGGGACTGTCCTCGACGGTCGAAATCTCTTTGAGGTGGTGGTCTACCCGCAAGATGAGGCGGAGTGGGACTGCAACTGTGGATCGACATTCGACGCGTGCGAGCACGTCGCCGCGATGGCTCTCGTACTGGGCACACCGTCCGCGGCTCGAACCGACGAGTCAGGCGCCGCTCGCGGGGCTGCGGCGATCGGTCACGTCGGCTATCGGTTTGAAGAGCATCGGGGGGCGCTCGCCGTGCGAAGAGTGATCTCTCGTGGCGGGGCGGATATCCCCCTCGGGTCGGGCGGGCTCCGCTCCGCGCTCCCGGGCGTCCGCGGGATCCCGAAGTATGCGCTGGAGCGCGCGGATCGAAAATTTGAGAAGCAGCTCGGCGGGTTTTCTGGGGGGGTCATCCCGGAGGGCTTGGTGCCGGCGGTGTTCGGGTTGCTCGGTGATGTCAAGGACTTAACCCTCCGCGGTGTCCCGATGTCCATCGGAGCCCCGACCTGCGGGTTGAAGGTCCGGATCACCGATCACAAGGGAGATGTGGTCGCGCGGATCGAACAAGAAGACGACGTGCGTGAGGCCTTTGGAAATCGCGTCATCCGGCGAGGGCAGACGCTCCATCCGCTGCGCGATCACGGGCTCACGGGTCCACGGTTTGACGAGCTTCGGCGGGGGAGGCTGTTTGCGCAGCGGGAGCTCCCTACGCTCGTCAGCGCGATCATCCCGGAGTGCCGACGCGCGGAGATTCCAATCTCCATCGAGACTGCTCGGCTCCCGGCCATGTCTGAGGGCGTCATTCGACCGGTCTTGAGACTCTCGGGGAGCTCTACGAGCGACGGCGTGCGGATCGACGCCTACATCGAGTACGGGGAGCCCCCGGTGGCTCGAATCTCCCGTCAACGGATGATCCTGCTGGGCAAAGAGACGGTCCCACAAAGAGCGCCGCGAGCCGAGGCCTCGCTGCTCGACCTGCTTCAGCGAGAATACGGGCTCAGCGAAGGTGAAAACGTCCGCGGGCCTTCGGAGGCCATCCGCATCTTTGAGCAGGCCTCGAGCAACCCGGACCTGCGGGTTGGCGCGGCCGACGGCGAGAGTTTTATGCGGGTCACGGCCTTGGTGCCGTCCCTCAATATCGACGACCGAGGGGATGTTCAGCTCTCGTTTCGTTCCTCGTCCGGGCAGCAGTTCAACGCGAGCGCGAGCGAGGTGGTGGCCGCGTGGGAGCGGGGCGAAGGATACGCTCCGGTGCTGGAGGGGGGCTTTGGAGAGATCCCCAGCGACTGGATGGCAGAGTACGGTCACCTGGTCGCCGACTTGTTAGAGGCTCGCGCTGTCGATGGCTCTGGACCGCCGAGTCGGGCGCTCGCGCCCCAGGTCGCGCGGCTGTGCCAGGCCCTCGATCATCCTCCACCGCCGAGCTTCGCTGGCCTGAGCGCGCTGCTCGCGGGAGGTACGCCTCCCTGTTTCTCCTATCCGACCGATCTCGACGCGACGCTGCGCTCCTATCAGCGAGCCGGGGTGGATTGGTTGGCGTTTCACCGCGACGCGAAGCTCGGCGCGCTGCTCGCCGATGACATGGGGCTTGGCAAGACCTTGCAGGCGCTGTGCGTGGTGCATGGAAAGACCCTCGTCGTGGCGCCCACGAGTGTCTTGCGCAATTGGGAGGACGAGGCGCGTCGCTTCCGTCCAGGGCTGACGGTGTGCCGCTACCACGGGAGCACCCGCAAGCTCGATTCCTCCGCGGACATCGTCTTGACGAGCTACGCGCTCTTGAGGAACGACCTCAGCGCGCTCTCCAGTGTACATTGGGATCTCGTCGTACTCGACGAGGCACAATTCATCAAAAACCCCTCAAGCAAGGTCGCGCAGGCCGCCTTCGAGCTCGAGGCGAACTCGCGGATCGCCCTCACAGGGACCCCCGTTGAAAATCGGGTAGAAGAGCTGTGGAGTCAGTTCCACTTTCTAAACCGCGGTTTGTTGGGAGGTCGCTCGTCGTTCAAGCGCCGATACGAGCGCACCATCGCCGCGGGTGACCAAGCCGCGGTCGATCGTCTCCGAGAAAAAATTCGACCCTTCGTGATGCGCCGGCTCAAAAAGGACGTCGCGAAAGAGCTCCCTCCACGCACCGACGTGGTCCTGCGATGCGAGCTCGACAAGGAAGAGCGGCGGGCGTACGACGCGATCCGGGCCTCCACCTACGAAGAGGTCGCGAAGATGCTCGGACAGGGGGGAGGGGTCCTCAAGGCGCTCGAGGCGCTGCTCCGGCTCCGGCAGGCCGCGTGTCATCGAGGCTTGTTGCCCGGGGCCAACGCGGACGCGCCGGGGGATTCATCCAAGGTGCGACTGCTGATGGACACCCTCGATCAAGTCGTGGCCGAGGGGCACCGATCCCTGATCTTCTCGCAGTGGACGTCGCTCCTCGACCTCGTCGAGGGCCCGCTCATCGCGCGTGGCCTGCGATTTTGTCGCCTCGACGGGAGCACGAGGAACCGCGGCGCCGTCGTCGATGAGTTCCAGGCGGAGGGCGGACCCGAGGTGATGCTGCTCTCGCTCAAAGCGGGCGGCACCGGCCTCAACCTCACAGCCGCCGACCACGTGTTTTTGTTGGACCCGTGGTGGAATCCTGCGGTCGAAGACCAGGCGGCAGATCGGGCGCATCGTATCGGGCAAGACCGACCGGTGCTCGTACACCGTCTTATCGCCTCCGAAACCGTCGAAGAGCGCATTTTGGGCCTGCAAGATCGTAAGCGAGCGGTGGCCGAGGCCGCGCTCGGGGAGGCCGCCGCGACGGGGAGCGGCATCACGCGCGACGATATTCTGGAGCTGCTTCGATAGTCCGCAGGTTCCGCGGAGCCATCGCTTGGTGATTCTCAGCAGGGATGAGGCGGCGCCCTAGGCCTCGAGGTAAGAGGAGACATCGGCGAGGGCGACCGAGGAGCGGGCGAAGACCCCGCTGCCCTTGGCGATCTCTTTGCCGCTCGCGTCGAGGAGCGCCGCGTCCGCGAATAAGACTGAACTCGAGCGTTTCGTGAGCGCGCCGGTGGCGGTGACAACCCCGTCCTCCACGCGACGCAGGAACTGAATGGAAAAAGACGCCGTGACGATGAAGACGTCGTCGACGATCGAGCTCGCGGCGAAGAAGGCGGCGTCGTCGAGGAGCTCGAACAGATAGCTCCCGTGGACGGTCCCCCCCGCGTGGTGCAACGAGGGGGAGACGCGGGCTGAGACCTCCGCGCGCCCCTCCGTGATCTTCATCGTGAGCGCGTCATGGCGCGCGTTGATGGGCGCGGAGAGGTACATCCGCTCCAACTTTTGAAAGTGTGAGGACATGGAAGGCGATGGTAGCAGGCCCCAGGAGGCGCGGCGAGATTGGGCGCGAGTGGACCCCGCGATGACGCGGACGCCCACAGGCCCGTGTGGGGCTAGTCCGCCTCGAGATCCCTGCAGCTTGGGGAGGTCGCCACATCTCCTGGCGCGGGATCGGTGAGAAACAACGCGTCCACCATTGGCACCACGAACGCGAACCAGTAGCGCTCGTTTTTAAAGTGATGCCAGCGGTGTCGTCGCACCACGGTTCGCATCCAACTCGTGCGCGGGCGATAGGCGGTGTGGGTTAAAAAGTGGATCCACTCGTAGCTCAGCGTGGCGCCCCCGAACGCGATGATTCCCGTCAGCGCCGCCTCCCACGTCGGGGTCGCCTTCCACCACACGAGCGCGTGGATCGGGATGAGCATCGCGATGAGGCGGGGCGGCAAAAACGTGTAGCGCAGCTCCCACGGGTGGCGGTGATGATGCCGGTGGTACCGGCACGCCAGGGGATCGACCTCCACCCCCAGCCAGCGGCGCGGGCGAAAGTGCAGCATGTGCCGGTGGAGCGCGTATTCTTGCACTGGCCAGTAGATCGCGACGAACACCACCACGACCACCTCTGCCCACGTCAGCGGCCCAGCCAACGTTCGCAAGACGACCGCCGCGAGAAATTGTAGCCCTAGCAACGCGGGGCTCGCGTGACGAAAAAACAGTGCCGCGGCCTCTCGCAGGCTGTGGACTGGGTGCGGACGATGCGATGCGACCATACTCAAGTCAACAGTAGCACGGTCGCTGGCGGCGCTCTCTGGGTCGACTGATGGCCGACTTCAACTGGTGAGCGGGCAGCCGTTATGAGCGAGGCGAGCTGTCGTCCTCAGACGACGGGAAGAAGCGCTCCGTCGCGGCGCGGACCGCCTCCAGCGGATGCTGACAGAGGAACGCGAGGTCTTCGCGAGAGGTGTCCGCTTCAAGGCTCGCGTGATAGAGCACAGATTCAATGGTTTCGGGCGTCATCGAGTCCGCGTGCCGCAAGCACAGCTGCAGGGCGCGGCCCGAGAGATCTTCAAACGCGCGGCGCACGAGCAGCCGCCTCACCCTCGAGTTCTCCTCGAGGATCAACGCTTGCGGCCACTGATATTGGATGAGTCGGCTGCGCGTCAACTTCGCTCTCACGTGGAGCGACGCGTGAGTCTTGAGGCCCTGAAGGGCGGCGCCGATCTTGCCACATGTGCCCACGCTGCTCGCCTGCTCTACGGCGCACAGGGCCTCGATGACGACCGCCTCCGACCGGTCGACGAGGCCCAGATAGACGAGCTCGCACCGTCGATAGAGGTCAAACGCGCCGAGTCTCCCGACCGCCCAGCGACGATCAGGCTCGGAGAGTTGATTCCAGAACTTGAGGATATTGTCGCATCCGGGCTCGGGGTTCCGGACGATCGCTTTTCGAGCCTCTGCGCGCATCGCCCCGCGCAGCGCAGACATCCAGACGGGTTGAGCCGACGCCTCATCCAGGGAGGCCTGCGGCGCAGGCTCGATCGCGCTCGTTATCAGCGCCGCAGCCAGTCGCGCTTCGACGCAGATATCCTCGCGCGTGCTCAAGAACGCCGCGGGTCGACGCATGATCGACTCGGCTCCACCTTCGTACAGTCGGTGGGCGAACGTGTCGAGCATCCACGGCTCGAAGTTGGCCTCGAGCCACTGGCTCGCCGCGTCTACCTGCTCGGTGTCTACCGAGGTCCGCAGCACCTCGAGCGGGTCATCGTTCAACGTGGTGACCGATGGGGTGTGCGCAGCGCGGTCATCCGCGCCTTGCTCGACTCGCGTGATCGAGGTGTCGAGCAGTGAGAGGTGAACCTGAGGTCGGCTTGAGCGCTCGCTCATCACCTGCTCACGAGCCCCGACCACCGGGCTCCCGTCTCGCTCGGCGCCACCTCGGGCAGCTCTCGTGCAGCCAACGCTGCCCATGGCGGGGCTCGGCTCGGAGACGGGCTTGTCGAGATCCCTTGTCGAATGTGTTGCCATCGAGATTGGAGAGGCGGGGGAGTGGGAGTTCGTTACGAGACGAGGAGGAGATCAGCGTCGAAGTGGAGCGAGGGGGGGGACCTTGAGCTGTTATCGGGCGGAGGGAGAAATACGGCAACTAGCCAACGCAGATTTCTTATCGCATCTCGGAGGCCGTGTAAGCCAATTATTCGGGACTCGTGGGTCGCCCGATGATCTGCAGTTGAAGGCGGGCGTCTCGCCCGGAGTTGGGTGAGAGCCTGGCGCTGATGCACAGCACCATCTGCGGGGGAGCGGTCTTTCTGGGAGCGGTCCTTGGAACGAGCGATGTGCGGCCACACTCAAGGACATGAAAACAATGATCGGGGGGGCGAGAGTGGTCCTCAGCGGGCGCACAGCGCGTCTCTTGAGCGGGACCGCTGCGGCTTGATCGGGCGACAACACGCCGCGAAGTTCGAATCAGAGCGACGGTCGTCGGAGTCGTGGGGGCGGTCACTCGCTCCTCAAAGCGGCTTCTCGGAATCCACACATGAAACGGGTCGCATACGCCGCGACACAGCGTCCCAATTTGGCAGTCCTCAAGATCTTGCTTCGGTCACGGCACATGTCGTTTTGAACGCACCCCGAGCCACCAGAAGATCTACGGAGGGAGGGGGTACGGATGGCCCCGCGAGTCTGCCGCCGTCGTCTCCGGCGCGAAGATCCGCATGGCATCAAGACCGCTCGACTCCTCGGTTATTCCAGGTTGAGGGTCGCCACGATCATGGAGCGAGAACAGGCCAAGATCGTGGTTGTAGCGGAGCCCCATCGTGCGCAGCGTCTCGTCTGCGAAGAAAACCGGGGTCACGTCCGCGGCCGCCGCCGCGATCTCAAGCTCGCGTAACGCCTCGGGCGACATGCGATCCACGACCACAGGGTCAAACAGGAGCTGATGTGCGAGCCACACCTTCTTTGGGCCGCCGATGAGCGTCGACCAGCGGCGAAACAGTAGATCGAGGCTCAGTCCGCGGTTCATGGCCCGGAGACGCTGGTCGAGGCGCATGGCGACGCTCGCGCCTCCCCAATAGACCAGCATGAACGCGTGGAGCTCCCCGAGGCGAGCGCTGGCATCACGCAGACTCAGGTTGAGTCGCGACGACTCCTGCTTTCCTCGTTCAACCCCGAGGCGCAGCGTCGTGAGCGCCATGAGCGCCTGCGCCTGCGTCGCGTCAACGTCGCTGAAGTCGAGGCCGACAGAGCCGGGGAAGTCGCGGTCGGAGTCAAAATAACCAAACCGCGCCCGGAGCACCTCGGTCATGTAGGTCACGAAGCCCTCGGAGATCCACGCGTCCATGGCCGCCACATAGGGCATGCCGAGGTGTAAAAGCTCGTGAATTGTCACCCATTCGCCGCGCAGTGAATCGTGGGTCGCGTCGCTAGAGAGGAACAAGGAGACGGTCGGTAGGTGCCCTCCCCGTGCGACGAGGCCGAACACGACGGGCTCTGACGCGGGGCGTTGGGTTGGAATCAAGAGGAGCTGGAGCTCTTCGCGGGGGAAGGTGCCACCGTACAGCGAGGCGACCGCCTCAAGCGCGCGGCTCAGCCACCCGTCGATGACGTCGTGGCTCGGTAAATGCGTTGGATCCACAGCGGTCAAACGCACGGTCGCTCCAGCCGCGTGGAGGACCCTGCGCTCGAGGGCGCCGAGCGCGACGATCGTCTTCCAATCGAAATCATCGCTGCGCACGATGCTCGTCTGTGCGGCTCCAGCTTCCCAAGGTGTCGCGGCCTCGATGCCCGGGGGGAGTGACCATCGCACGATGCCATCGGAGCGTCGTGGGTCGTCGTTGTCGAACCACATCCACGAGTCCGTGGGGAGCCACAGGCTCGGCGCGAGCTCATCTCGTGAAGGACGGATGACTCGACGTTCGGCGACGGCGGAGAGGTCGATGGACAAGGTGACACAGTCAGCTTCGTCGAGCGCGGAGAGGTCGAGGAGGTCGCCGGTTCTTCGTACTGGCTCACCGGAGCCGCTCGAGGTCGAACGGAGCACGCGCATGCCGTTGGCGCCGGAGGTCCGCAGCGCCTGCGGACCGTTGGACTCCCAACAAATGGACTCGTCGAGGGTGGTGAGCGATTTGTCGACCGCGAGCTCGTACTCGAGTGGTCCATGGGCCACCACGACTTGTGATCGCTCCGTGAGCCCGGCTCCCGCGCAGCCGCAGAGCGTCACGATCGAGCACGCAGCGAGGGTCCGTATGCCGAGGGCCACGCGCCTAGTCTGGTTGAGTTTCGATGTGGAGACAAGGGGGAGTCCGCCCTAGTCTGGCATCGCAGCGTCCCGCTCAAAGATTCGCTCAATCAAGACGTCGAGGTCACGGCCGTTGAAGGGTTTTGAACACAGCGGCGCGCCGCTTTGACGGATGGACGCTTCTAGTTTGAGGCTGATGACACCTCCGCTGATAAAACCGAAGCGATTCATGAGACGCGAGCGAGTGTTCGTTAGGTGTTGCAACAGCTCGTAGCCTGAGGCCTCGGGCATCATCACATCGCAGAGAACGGCATCGATCTCCTCGTTGACGTCGAGGATCGCGAGCGCTTCCGCGACGCTGCGCGCTACCAACACCTTCGTCGGCGCGGGGAACATCCGGCGATAGACCCGCAGGATCATCTCCTCGTCGTCGACACAGAGGACCGCGCGAAGCCCTGCGCGTGACCGCGGCGGTGTTCGCGACAGCAGCGCTTCCGCGGGCTCGGTCTGCGACGTGAGCTCGCCTGCGTGGGCTCTGTCGGCACCCTTGGGAGCTGAGCTGGCGCAAAATTCGATGCTAAATTGGCCACGCAGATGGTTTCCCCGGGCGTACAGCAACCTCCCTTCTTCGGAGGTTCGCAGGTTGGCCCGCACCTCGTCGCGCTGCGTGTCACCCAGCTGTCGAACAAACCCATCTGCGTCGTCGAATAGGTCAGCGATGCGGCAGCCCCACAATTCGCGGTCAGAGATCAGCGTGGAATCGCCCGAGAGGCCTACGACCTCGCCAGCCGAGGAGACGAGCAGGCGCACGTGGGTGGTGCGCTCGCCTTCATCGTCGGGTGGGTTGACTGGGTTGGAGTTCACGAGGTCTACAAGTTCGCCGGGGTGGTACGAAGGGGGAGGGGCTGCGAGCGTCCCACCTACTGCCAAGCGCAACGCCGCGCTCGGGGGCAACGTGACAGATGAATGCGCGATTTTGCGGACGATTTGCCGGTAATTACTGCGCGAGTTGTGGACGGTTTTGTTGGCGCGAAGCGTTCCACTATGGTTTCCCGGCCAGGTCGCGGGATCGGTCGCGCATCGCTGCGCGACCGAGCGGTGATGAGAAGATCATTTTCACGCATCGATGTTGTCGAGCGTTTGTTGGGAGTATTCAAGCCATGTCGCAGCATGTGGCTGACTCATGGTGATGACGTCGCGCCGATGGGCGCGGCGCTCCGGCTTTAGGGCAAAGGTCGCGAGGGCGCGCTGCGGGGACGCTGACGCGGCGGAACGGCGCCTTTTGTATTGGTGGTGTTCCTCGTGCACCATGTGCGTTGACCGCTGTTTAGAGGGCGCTTGGAGGGATATGCCGGAGGAGCGGGTAGGCTCACTCGACCGCGAAAATCTAGAAATGAGGAAGGCTGCGCGAGTGTGTATGATTGCATCTAGTCATGAAGGTGAAAGGACGCGGGCTCGCGGGGGCATTGACCCTGACAGTTGTGTGCGGTTGGGACGCCGGCGAGTGGCGTGATGCGAGCGCACATCCGGTCGCGTCGCAGGCGACGAGAGAGCTCACCGCGCACATTCAGCGCGCACCTGAAGACGCGCTGCTCCACGTGGAGCGCGCGCGTCAGTGGCGCTTGCAGGGATTTGCGACCCGCGCACGCCGCGATCTCACTGAAGCGCTGCGCCATCATCCCCATCTAGCGGCTGCGCACCATGAGTGGGCGTTGCTCGAGCTTGAGGAGGGACGCGACGCGCGGGCGCTGCGACAGCTCACGGCCGCGATCGATGCGGCGCCTGCGTGGTGGAGGCCTCGCCAGCAGCGCGGGCGACTGCTGCTGCGTCGCGGGAGGGGCGTGGAGGCAGTCGAGGATCTTCGCGTCGTGCTCGCTCAGCGGGGATCCCCCGACGACTTCGCCGCCATGGCCGACGCCTTGTTGGATCTTGAGCGCGCCGACGAGGCCGCGGTGTTGCTCCTCGAAGGCGCCGCGACGAAGGGCTCGGCTGTGCTCGCGATGAGGGCCATGGAGAGTTACCGCGCCCTGGGGTGGTATGGGGACGCGATGCGGGGACTGGACCTCGCCGAACGATTGGGGGCGGATCCGTTCTCGACGGCCGTCGCGGCGGTGGAGCTTGGGATGCAGATGGGGGAGTGGCAGTGGGCGTTCCGGGAGGCTTCTCGGCGCGAGCTCGCGCTGCAACGTTCATTTTCGCGACGCGCGACTTCACATCGACGGGCGCAGCTCGCGTTGCTGGACGTCCTCCGAGACGAGGCGGGACAGCTGTGTGAACTGGAGCCTCAAGACCACGACGCGCTCGCGTGTCTCCCCAGACCATTCATAGAAAATTCTTTGTCGAGAAAAGGTCGATCCAACCCATGAAACGCAGCATCTTCCGCCGTCGCCACCTCTGCTTCCTCGTGCCGCTCTTGTTTGCGGGCCTCGTCCAGCGGGAGGCGCATGGGGCGACGCTGGAGCGGCACCCGTATCTGCAGCAGGGCTCCACGGGCTCCATGATCGTCGTTTGGAACACGGTCGCGGATGCCCAGGGTGAGCTGCGCTGGGGGACCTCACCCACCGCGCTCACGAACGTCGTGACGACCGGCCTCGGCACTCAGCACGAAGCGCTCGTCACCGGATTGTCCGCCGGCACCACCTACTACTACGCGGTCTATGGCGACGGAGGCCTGCTCGCGGGCGAAGACGTGGCGCACTTTTTCACGACCAACCCGCCGACGAGCACCCCCGCCAAGTTTCGCGCGTGGGTCGTCGGAGACTCGGGGACGGGCGGATCGGCCCAGGCCGCGGTGCGCGACAGCATGCTCGGCCACGTCAAGACGACCTCCCCAAACATCTATCTGCACATGGGAGACATGGCCTACAGCAACGGCACGACCGCCGAATTCACCTCGCGCTTTTACGCGGTGTACGAGCAGGTCCTGCAGAACACGGTGTGTTGGCCGACCATGGGGAATCACGAGGGCTACACGTCGGACTCCGCGACTCAAAGCGGCCCGTACTATGACGGCTATGTGCTGCCCACCGCGGCCGAGGTGGGGGGCGTGGCGAGCGGCACCGAGGCCTACTACAGCTTCGATTACGCCAACGTTCACTTCGTCGTGCTCGACAGCTACGAGACCGATCGCTCGCCGACGGCGCCCATGGCCCAGTGGATGGTCCAAGACCTCGCCGCGACCAACCAGGATTGGGTCATCGCCTACTGGCACCACCCGCCGTACACCAAGGGCAGCCACGATTCGGACACGGAGTCGCGCCATATCGACATGCGCGAGGATCTCTTGCCCTTGCTCGAGGCCGGGGGCGTGGACATGGTCCTCGGCGGTCACTCCCACATTTACGAGCGCTCGTTTCTCGTGGATGGCGGGTACGAGACGCCGACCACCAACCAGGGGATCGTGGACGGCGGGGACGGGAAGGTGCTCGGGGACGGACCGTACGTTAAACAGACCGGACTCAATCCCAATGATGGGGCGGTGTATATCGTGGCGGGGCACGGCGGCGCGGGCGTCTCAGGTCCGGCGAACCATCCGCTCATGTACTTCAGTGAGGTCGCCAACGGCTCCGTCCTGCTGGACGTGCAAGACAACCGCCTCGCGGTGACCAACCTTCGGTCGGACGGCACCGTGACGGACCGGATGACGCTCCTTAAGGGCAGCGGTTTGGTGGTTGGCGCGCCCGATGGGGGCGAGGACTTGGGCGCCAACGATCCCCTGACCATCGCGTGGGCCACCGTGGGGAACATCCCGCTGGTGGATCTGCTCTTTAGCTGCGACGGCGGGCAGACCTGGCAGCTCGTCGCAGACGACATCCCGAACACAGGGAGCTACGCGTGGTCAGTGCCCGCGGTGGACACCCTGGAGGCGATGGTGAAGGTGGTCGATGCCTCCAACAGCAGCATCCAGGATGAGTCGAACGGGGGCTTCGAGATCTCGGCGTCTCCGCCGATTCCGGTGATCACGTTTGGCGCGGTGTGGCGCTACGCCGACGACGACGTCGACCACATGGCGGCGTTCACCTCGCCAACTTTCGACGATTCCGCGTGGAGTCAAGGGCCCGCGCAGCTTGGCTATGGCGACAACGACGAGGCCACGGTGCTCAACGACGCCGACCCCAACATCCCCACCGTATACTTTCGACGCGCATTTGACCTGACCGATCCGGTGCTGAGCGCCGAGCTGACCACGCTGTACGACGACGCGGCGATCATCTCCATCAACGGGATCCAAGTGGCCTCGTACAACGTGGCTGGGACCGCCCACGCGGATTACGCAGCGGGCACCGGCGCGGAGAATGGGATCAGCGTATTGTCACTCGACGGGACGGCCTTTGTCGTGGGGAGCAACGTCATCACGGTCGCGGTGAAGCAAGCGAGCGCCACCTCGAGTGACGTGAGCTTCGATTTGGGGCTCGACGTGGTGACGTCGTCGGGCTCCTTGATGGGATGCGGAATCGGAGACGGAGACGGAGACGGAGACGGAGACGGAGACGGAGACGGAGACGGAGAC
>JAAZXR010000079.1 GCA_014240065.1 Myxococcales bacterium | reverse complement strand
GCCGACTCGCTCGCGCGCGCACAGGCCACAGTCGTCTCCGACCCTCGGCGCGCCTTCGATCTCACGACGACGCTCCTCGATGGACCTGATCGCCACGGCGCGCTCGAAGTTCGGACCCTCGCGGCGTGTACCTTCGACGACGGCATGGTCGCTCGACAAGCATTTGTGCAGCTCCGCGGCGCTGAGCGGCGCGTGCGAGTGTTCGACCGATGCCTCAGCGAACATCAGATCAATCTCCGCTACGCCGCCCACGACTACCACTATCGAGAGCTCATCCGCATGAGCCAGCGCGCCCTCGACGATGGAGAGTTCTCGGAGGCGTACGACCTCGCGCGCACCTCTTTCTCGCAACGTCGAAGCCCCGAGGCCGGGGTCTTGCTCGGGAAGCTCAACTGCGCGCTCAACCGGCAAGGTCGGGCCGAGGTCATCGCGATCAAATCGCGGGAGGAGCACCGGGCGGTGATCGTGGCGTACTGCGCGACCAAGGGGATCACCCTCGATACGAGCCCCTCCTCCGAGCCGTAGTGGCTCACTCCACCGCGGCGTCTGTCGCGGATCCAACGCAGACAGGCGGACGCTCGGCCCCCCAATTGGCGACCTCCTCAAGCTGCCCCGCCAGCCTCAACAAGGTCGCCTCGTCACCGAAGCGCCCCACGAACTGCGCGCCGACCGGGAGCCCCTCATCGCTGCGATGGATCGGCACGCTGATCGCCGGCTGCCCGGTCATGTTGAACGGTTGAGTGTTGGGCGTCGCCGCGAGCGGCGCCTTCGCCATCTCCTTGAGCGCGACGTTGAGCAACGGTCGAACGCCCACGCCCGCGAGCAACCTCGCGAGCACGCTCTCTCCCCATGAGGGCGCGAGCTCACCTACGCGCACGGGTGGGCGCGCCACAGTGGCGGTCAAGAGCACGTCCATATCTTCGAAGAACCGCCCCATGGTGCGCCCGAAGGCGTGCACGCGCTGCACCTCACTCATATAGTCCGCGCCCGACATGGCCCCCCCGATCGCCGCGAACAAGCGCGTCGCGGGCTCGAGCTCGTGTCCGCGCGCCCTCCTGCCCATCGAGCGCTCCGCCGCCGCTACCCTCGCCGCCGTCCCGGCCGCGACGACGCGGAGGTAAGCGAGGGAGAGCGCCTCCACGTCGATGGGGACCTGCACGTCGAACACCTCGTGACCGAGCGCCGTACACATCGAGGCGCCTCGCTCCACCGCCTCCTCACACGTCGCGTCGATCGAACTCCCCAAGAGCGCGCCTCGATACACCCCCACCTGGAGCTTGCGCGGGGGCGCCGCCAAGCTCGCCCTGAACGTCTGGGCCGGCGGCGCGACGTGGTACGGCGCCCCGACATCGGCGCCGTGTACCTCATCGAGCACCGCGGCGCAGTCTCGAACCGTGCGGGTCAGCACGTGCTCGCAGACAAACCCTCCCCAGCCCTCTCCTCGCACCGGACCCGCCGGCGTGCGAGCGCGGGTCGGCTTGAGCCCGACGAGCCCGCAGTGGCTGGCAGGGATTCGGATAGAACCGCCTCCGTCTCCGCCATGCGCCACGGGCACCATCCGCGACGCGACCGCCGCCGCCGCTCCCCCGCTCGACCCGCCCGGGGTGTGCGCGAGCGACCAAGGGTTCCTCGCCGGGCCACGCAGCGCCGACTCGGTGATCCCCATGAGCCCAAATTCCGGCGTGTTCGTGCGCCCGAGGGTCACGAGCCCCGCGCGACGAAATCGCTCCACGAGCTCTGCGTCGTGATCTGCCACGGCGTCCGCGAGCAGGCGCGAGCTCCCCGTGCAGGGCTGTCCAAGATCTTCCGCGCCGAGATCCTTAAGCAAGAAAGGGACCCCGAAAAACGGACTCGTCGCGTCCGCCTGCTCGGTGAGCGCCCCGCGTGCGCGCTCCGGGTCGAGATGAACGACCGCGTTCAGTCGCGGGTTGACCGCCTCGATCCCTCGCAGCGCGGCGTCGATGACCTCTTCGGGCTTGACCGACTTGTTCGCGATGAGCCCCGCCATCTCCACCGCATCCCAGCTGGAATATTCTTCGGCAGAAATCATGGCCACACTATAGACGAATCGCTACCCACCATACGCCTTGATCTGTTCGAGCTGCGCTCGCAGCTGCGACGGATCCGAGGTCGGCGCCTGACACACACCTCGCTCGCAGACGTACGCTGTGGCTTTCCCGTCCCGCGCGCGCTTGCCTTCCGCGCCGGGGATGACCTTCGCCACGCGAGCCTCGTCGCTCGCCCGCCAGCGGACCAGCACGCGATTTGGCACGAAGGTCTCTCGCAGCACATCCTCGAGGGGGGTCAGATCACCGTCGGCGCCCTCCTCCCCCACCAAAAACACCTCGTAGGCGCGGTCCCTTCGGAAATCCAACGAAGACAATAGCGCCGGGACGCCGGCGCTTCTCCGCCGCAAAGACGCCGCTTGTGCCTTGAACACGGCGTCGGCCGCGACTCGGAAACGATCGTCACTGGTGAGCTCGTGGAGGCGCAGCAAGTTCAACGCCGTGATCGAATTCCCGGAAGGTTCGGCGCCGTCGTAGTCGGGCTTCGGCCGCACCAGCAGCGACTCCCCGTCGTCCGCGCTCGCGTAGTAGCCCCCCTTCGGATCCATATAGTGCCGTTCGACGATCTGTTGAAGCGAGAGCGCCTCGGAGATCCAGCGGGGGTCACCGTCGGCCTCGTGGAGGTCGAGCAACCCTTGAATGACGAAGGCGTAGTCCTCCAGCACCGCGTGGTGCGCGGGAGTCCCGTCGCGATAGGTTCGAAACATCCGCCCGTCGGGCCTGCGCATCTTGGCGAGGAGAAACTCCGCCAATTTTGTGGCCCGCGCGACGTAGTCGGGGCGCTTGAGCACGAACCCTCCCTTGGCGAACGCCGAGAGCGCGAGCCCGTTCCACGCGGCGATCACCTTGTCATCACGCAGCGGCGCAGGCCGCGACGCCCGGTGCGCGTACAGCTTGGCGCGCCCCTCCTCTAGCTTCACGCGGAGGTCTTCCACAGTGATCCCGAGCCCCTCAGCGACGGCGCCTTCACTCCGACGCGTGTGCAAAATATTGCGGCGTTCAAAGTTCCCGCGGCGGCTGGTCTCGTAGCGGGCGCGCAGCACCCGTGACAATTCGACGCCGAGGATCGTGTCGAGTTCTCGCTCTGTCCACGTAAAAAACCACCCCTCCTCCTCCTCGTTGGTCAGCGGGTTGAGGCTGTCCGCGTCTGTCGCCGAGAAGAACCCCCCGTCCGGCGAGCTCATCTCCTTGCTCAGGTAGTCGAGCGTCTCCGCGGCGACGTCGCGGAGCGATCTGTCACGCGTGACTTGAGCGGTCTCCAAGAGCACCACGACCAGCTGCGCGTTGTCGTAGAGCATCTTCTCAAAGTGAGGGACGAGCCACCTCCGGTCCACGCTGTAGCGATGAAAACCACCGCCCACGTGGTCGTGCACCCCCCCTTCGATCATGCGCTGCAAGGTGAGGTGGACCGCGCGGATCGCCTCCTTGTCCCCCGCCCGACGCCCATAGCGCAGCAGGAAGGCGAGGTTCGCCGGGCGCGGGAACTTCGGGGCGCTGCCGAACCCTCCCCACTCTCGATCCAAGCGCGACGCCACGGAGCGACCGGAGCGCACGATGACGTCATCTCCTGGGATCTCGGAGCTCGGCGCCCCCGAGTTGGCGCGCGCCATCGCGAGGCTCACCCGCTGCGACTCTTGGAGCACGTCCTCTGATTGGCTACTCCACGCCTCCTTCATCTGCTTGAGGATGGTGAGGAAGCCGCGTTGAGAGCCCCGGTCTCCATCTCGCGCCGGGAAGTATGTCCCCGCGAAGAACGGCAGCTTGTCTGGGGTCATGATGATGGTCATCGGCCAGCCGCCGCGCCCGGTCATCGTCCGCACCGCCGTCATATAGACATCGTCCACGTCCGGTCGCTCTTCACGATCCACCTTGATCGCGACGAAATTCTCATTGATGTACGCGGCGATCTCTTCATCTTCGAACGACTCGCGCTCCATCACGTGGCACCAATGACAGGTGGAATAGCCCACCGACATCAACACCGGCTTGTCCTCCTCGATCGCGCGCGCGAACGCCTCCTCGCCCCACGAGTACCAATTCACCGGGTTATGGGCGTGCTGGAGCAGGTACGGGGAGGTCTCCAGAATAAGCCGGTTTGTATATTTTGGGCCGCCGTCCGCCGTCATGTGCGTGGTGCGCGGCTCGTAGCCAGCGCCCATCGCTGCCACCTTCGCGCGCAGCGTGTCCGCGAGCGCAGCGCTCGCGGAGTGGACGCCGGGAAGTGGGGGTTGGGGCGCCGCCGTCGAGGCCTCCGCAGTCGACGCGCCCTCGGTGTGCGCGGCCTCGTCGGTGGCTGCCCGCTTGTGACAGCCGGTGATCAGCGTCACCACACAACACAGCCACCCCAGCCGCGTCACCCGTCGTCTGTGTTCACGCCGATACACCGGGCTACACTACATCGCGCGCGCGGCGAGTCCAACCGCTCCTATCGCGTTCAGCGCGTGAGGACTCGCGAGGCGATTCAGGCTACAGTCTAGCCCCCGCCGGGGTCTCCCTCTCTCCCATGAGCACGCTCCATCCTCCATCGCTCGTCGACGGAAAAACCATCGTCATCACCGGCGCGAACATCGGCCTCGGATTCGCGTGTACGCGAAGCCTGGTCAAGGAGGGCGCGACCGTCATCATGGCGTGCCGCGACGAAGCGCGCGCGCGCGCGGCCATGGCCGCGATCGAGCCACACACCCGCGAGCGCGGATCCATCGTATTTTACCCGCTCGACCTGGCGTCGCTGGGATCCATCGAGCGGTTTGTCGACGCCGTCGGCGCGAACTTCGAATCTCTCGACGGCCTCTGTAACAACGCGGGCATCATGGCCGTCCCGCGCAACGAGACAGAGGATGGATTTGAGCGCCAGCTCGGGACAAATCACCTGGGTCACTTCGCGCTCACCATGCGCTTGATGCCGCTGCTGCGCGCCGGACAAGGCGCGCGGGTCGTCACGGTCACGAGCCTGGCGCACCGCGCCGGCGTCATCGACCTCGAGGACCTCCACGGAGAGCGCCGCTACACCCGGTGGGGCGCATATGCCCAGAGCAAGCTCGCCAACTTGCTGTTCTCGCTCGAGCTCAATCGCCGCTGCGAGCGAGCCCGCCTCGACATCTCGAGCATCGCCGCGCACCCTGGCTACTCCGCGACAGCGCTCGTCTCCCCCCGCGCGAGCGAAGGTGGCCCCACGTGGCTCTCCTACTTGGGCGTGATCGGCAACTCACTCGTCGCGCAGTCGGCGACGCTGGGCGCGCAGCCGATCCTGCACGGATTTCGGAGCGCGGCGGCGCGCGGCGGCGACTTCTTCGGGCCGGATGGTTGGGGAGAATTCGCGGGCCAGCCAATCATGACCACTCCGTCTCGACGAGCGCGCGATCCTGAGCTCGCGGAGCGCCTGTGGGAGCGTTCGGAGCGTCTGACGGGGCTCACGTTTCAAGGAGAGGCGTGAGCGACCGCCGCGGAGAGGGCCGCCCGAGGCTCGCCCTCACCTCGGGGCTCCCCCTCGTCTTCCCGCTGGCTTGCCAACCCCCACCCCCGCAGGGGCCGCCGCTCCTCACCCCCGTGACCGAATCCGGTCGAGCGTCGACGCCGCGACCGATCACCGTGCGAGACACGGAGGCGGAGGTGCGCGTCTTCGAGGGAGACACGCTCATCGTCGCGGTCGCCGTGGGTGGCCCCGAAGACGCGACGGTTGAGCGCACGCTGCCCGGCGCGGACCATCATATGCACACAGTCGCCGTCACCATCGGCGCGTTCGACCGAGAACACTCGGAGCAGATCCTCATCGTCCGCTACGAGACCGAGGGGACGTCATTTCGCGAGGTGATCCGCTGCCCGCTCAAGAGCGTCGTCCAACGCTTCGCTGGCGGCCGGCGGCTCGAGATCCTGGTCCGTGGGGTCCCCGATCCCGCTCCCACGGAGCCTCTGCCGCCAGCGCCCGACGAACCCCAGGCGACAGACGACGCGTCATCTGAGGTGTGGGTGATCCCCCCAAAATGATCGACGCCACCGCCCGCGCCTAGCGCTGACGCGATCCCATGAGTCGTTGGTGGACCCGCGAGGCGTAGCCGTCGGTCATCCCCGCGAGATGATCCACGACGCGCCGGAGCGCCGCGGGGTCGTCCATACGCTCGGTTGGCGCGGCGTTCCCCATGAGGCGCAGCAGATGAACCGAGCGCGCACGCTTCGTGACGTGCCCCCCCCTGCGTGACTCGAGGACCGCGCCGACATAACAAGACAGCAGATCCGAGAGAATTTGGAACGCGCCGATCTCCGCGTAGACCTTCCGCGGATGCGAGAACACCTCCCGCTCCGCCAAGGCCTGCGCCGCGCGGAAGGTCTCCCCGTGCGCACACTCGTCGAGCAGCGGTGACACGCTCTCGCCCGCCTCCATCGCCTCCCTCCGTCTCATGAAGTGATCGGCCAACGCCGGGATCACGGCCCGCAGCGCGGCCGAGCGCAGCAGCTCCAACGCCCGCCCTTCGTCGCGCGCGGCCCCATACGCGGTCTTGTCCTCGATGAATTCGATCAGCAGCCGCTCCACGCGGTCGAAACTCAAAACCCCTATCTCCACCCCATCCTCGAGATCCGCGAGCGCGTAGCAGACGTCGTCCGCTGCTTCGACGAGGTAGACGAGCGGGTGGCGACACCACCCCTCGCCCTGCGTCGCCACGCCACACTCGCCCATGAGCTCCCGCACGACAGCGCGCTCCGACTCAAAGAAGCCAAACTTCCCCCCCGCGGCGCGCGGGTCGACGCTCGACCAGGGATATTTCAAAAATGCACCCAACGTCGCCGCGGTCAACCGCATGCCCCCCGCGTTGCTGTAGTTCTCGAGCCGGGTCACGACGCGGAGTCCGTGAGCGTTGCCTTCGAAGGTCTGCAGATCCGACCGCTGCACCGCGGAGCAGCCCTCAAAGACCCGCAGCTTCTCGGCCTCCTCACCACGAAACCAGTCGCGAATCGCCGCTTCGCCGCTGTGCCCGAAGGGCGGATTGCCGATGTCGTGCACCACGCAAGCGTTCTGCACCGCCTGCCCGATCTCCGCCGGACTCACCGCGGTGTGGCCCTCGTCCGCCAACGCGATCCCCACCCGGCGCCCGAGCGAGCGCCCCACCGAGCCAGCCTCGATGCTGTGCATTAGCCTTCGCCGGACGTGATCGTTCTCGGCGAAGGGATGCACCTGCGTCTTGTCTTGGAGGCGACGAAAGGCGCGGGAGAACACGATGCGATCATGGTCCACCTCGAACTCGAGGCGCGTGTCAGGGCGACGGCGCTGGGGGGCGCCCACACGCGCGGGCGACATCAACGCATCCCAACGACTCGTCATTGTCCATCAGTACCGCCGAAACCTCGTCCCTGCAAGTCTGATCACCGGTTTCGGAGGAGACGGGTGGGTAAATCAAACTGGGCCACGCCTCCCCGCAGCCCGCTCTCGACCGCGTGGTCCCAGTAGGAGGTGCCCAGATATTCCGCCACCGTCGTCAACAGCCCCGAGCGCTCGCGCACGGCCTCGACAGAGCGGATGGAGGGCCGCAGCAGGGGGATCGTCCACCGCCATGGAGTCTTGGAGAGGCCTAGATCGTCCGCGATCGAGTCGCCGACGAAACCGCGGCACAGCCCCTCCGCGAGGTCTCGTTGCGCCCGCGCGATCGCCAGCGAGCGATCATCACGCTTGGACATCGCGCGAATCGGCCCGTTCAAGAGCGCGTGAGTGAGGGCCTTGGAGTCCGCGTCCGGTGAGCCCTGCGTACACTCAATGAGCTCGGCGTATCGTCGCGCCTCTGCGTCGGAGGTGGGGATGAGTTCGTGCTCTACCCCGATCACGTGCGCGACGTAGCGCCAAAGTTGGATGTAGTCCTCTTTCTCCTGGGCCGTCACGCTCAGCCCCATCATCTCCAGGCCCTCCGTGAAGACGGTAGAGAACAAGAGGATCGTAGAGAGCATGTCGTGCTGGTTGATGGGTTGGCCCCACGCCTCGTGGTCGTACCGAGCCGACACCGAGATCAACCGTCGCACTTGCGCGTGCATCAGCCGCACTCGCAAGGTGGAAGCCCACCCTGACGCGCCAACCCGCATACCGTCGGGCGCACACACTGCGCTGGTGAACTTCCCGGTCTCCGCCAGCCGGTGTGCGCCCGACGCCTCAAGGCGGCCAGACAGCGCGAGTGGTTTGTTGCCCGCCGGCGCGGCGTAGCCGAAGACCAACGACCTCAAGCCCAGCACCAAGCCCCCCACGACTCCCGCGCGGCGAAACAGGTGGCCCGCGCGGTCGATGGCCGCCCAGTCCACCCACATGGGGACCGCGACCGCGTCCTCGAGCAACGCGGACCACGCGGCGCCATGATCTTCGAAGGGCATGCGCACGGCGTTCGAGATCGCCGCGCGCCGCTCCTCGGCGGTCGCGTCGGCGAGGGTCGCCACGACCTCGTCCGCGCGCGGATCCGTTCGGAATAAAAACGGCACGAGCCGGTCGAGAAGATCTCCAAACCGGCGCCGCGCCTCGTCACGTCGCTGCACACGCGAAGGACATGAATCAGCGGACATAGGGCGATTGTGCCACTTCTTGGGGTGAACCCCACGCCACGCCCTCACCAATTTGGCCACCCTCACGTGGCGCGTGTGCGGCTCAAAAGGCCTGAGCTTGCGGTAAGGTCGCCGCAAGGAACGCGCGCCACCTGCGCCCCACGCTGTCCATGATCGATCTCGGCACACCCAACACCCGCACGCCCACGAAACTCCTGCTGCTCGGCTCCGGTGAGCTCGGAAAGGAGGTCGCCCTCGAAGCCCAGCGGCTCGGGGTGGAGGTCATCGCCTGTGATCGCTACGCGTCCGCGCCTGCCATGCAGGTCGCACATCGCGCGCACGTCTTCCCCATGCTCGACGCGACGCGCCTACGCGAGGTCATCGAAGAGGAGCGGCCGGACTTCATCGTGCCCGAAATCGAGGCGATCGCCACGGACACCCTCCTCGCGCTTGAGGAAGAGGGGCACAACGTCATCCCCACCGCCCGCGCCGCGAGACTCACCATGGACCGTGAAGGAATTCGGCGCCTCGCCGCCGAGACCCTGCGGCTACAAACTTCGCCCTATCAGTTCGCCTCGACCCGCGAAGAGTTCGACGCGGCGGTCCGCGAGATCGGTTGTCCCTGTGTGGTCAAACCGGTCATGAGCTCCTCCGGCCGAGGTCAAAGCACCGTCCACACCATGGAGGACGCGGCCGCGGCGTGGACCCACGCCCAAGAGGATGCTCGCGGTGGATCGGGGCGCGTCATCGTGGAGGGCTTCGTGGACTTCGACTACGAGATCACCCTCTTGACGATCCGACACGTCGACGGCACCTCCTTCTGCGCCCCCGTGGGTCATCGGCAAGTGGACGGCGACTACCACGAGTCATGGCAACCGCAGCCCATGTCGCCGGCCGCCCTCGAGCGCGCGCAGACCATGGCCGCTCAAGTCACTGACGCGCTGGGCGGTCGCGGGCTCTTTGGCGTGGAGCTGTTTGTGAGCGGGGATGAGGTGTGGTTCTCTGAGGTCTCGCCTCGCCCGCACGACACCGGCATGGTCACCATGATCTCCCAGGACCTCAGCGAGTTCGCGCTGCACGTGCGCGCGATCCTCGGGCTCCCGATCCCCAATATTCACCAGCATGGATCCGCCGCGAGCTACGTCATCCTCGGCGAAGGGGACAGCGACGCGCCGCGGTTCTCCGTGAATCCAGACGGGCTCCGCATCCCGGACACCGCCCTGCGACTGTTCGGGAAACCCGAGGTGCACGGGCACCGCCGCCTCGGGGTCGGACTCGCGAGGGGCGACAACCTCGACGAGGCCCGGGCCAAGGCCAAACGCGTCGCGCAGAGCGTCGAAGTGCAGCTCTAGCGCCGGATCGCGGTTCACGCCGTCTCCGCGATTTTCGGGGGTTGACGGGACCTGTCGCGGCCTTAGGTTGCGGGCGAATGGGCGAACTCTGTGAAATCTGCGACGTGGCGGCGCTCGCGTGGCGCGACCTGCTCGCCAGCAATCACCTCGACGATCCCGACCGGCCCGTGTTGGCCCTCGAAGAGCGCCCAGACGCGTACCGCCTGCGCAGCTACAGCCCCGGGCTGCTCGCCGAGCAGCTTCGTATCGAGACGGAGCGCCACGTCCTCCGCATCGAGGGCACGCTGCACGCGGCGGCGCCGGCGTGGGATCTGCTCGCGCCGCTGCGCGACGCACCGGAGGCCCGCTTCGCTCGCGTCTTTCGGCTCGAATCTCCAATCATCCCCGAGCGCTCGCGCGTCTCCGTCAACGACGGCGTCCTCGAGATCACCCTCGTCAAAGCGCGGCCCGAGCCCGGGCAAGCCTTCGCCTGCTGAGCGTGTCCCCCGCGCCCGCTACGCGGATTCCCACGCCGGATCCGGGTGGTGAAAGTCCTCATCTTTGAACCTGCGGAGCAGCTTGAGGATGCCCATGAGGTTGTGCTGCACGTTGTCGCAGCGCACGAGGTTGTTGTACAGAGACGTACGGGCTCCCCCGACGGCGCGTGACGGATCGAGCGCGTAGAACGCCTCAAGTTCGTCGCTGAAGGTCAACTGCCAGCAGCTTCGAATGCCCCTGCACAAGGCCAAACGGTACCGCTCGCGGCGCACCGTGTCACCGAGACGGTCGGCCATCTCGAACGCGTCGACGAGCCCCTCCATGTACACGCCCGTCGATGACGCGTGCGGCGTACCAAACTTCGGCTTGCGCGGGTTGTAAAAGCGACCGGCGATGTCGGGATACAGCGGGCTGTGCACCTGCAACATCTGCTCGATCAACCAGTCGTTCATCTCGAACGTCCAGTTCGCCAGCTCGCGATCACCGAGGATCTCCCACATGTTGAAGTAGGCTTGAGTGTGCCACGGGATGAACGCGGGGTTGCGGTTCTCCACGTGCCAGAAGCGATAGTACTGGTAGGACTTCATGAAGCGATCCAAGAGCTTCTTGCTCGGCTCGCGCTGGTACACCATGGACCACGTCAGCAACGCCTCTCCAGGATAGAAATTGTGTCCCATGTTCCGGTTGATCGGCTTCATCAGCGTCAAGAACCGGCCAGAGCCCTTCTCGTACTCCCACGAGCGGTCCACAGACTTGAGCAGTCGGTTGGCGTAGCGGGCGAACTCGGCCTGCTTGGGGTGCTCCATCAGCGCCTGCACGGCGAGCGCCACCGCCCCTAGCTTGACCTTGTCGTCGTATTCGATCACCCCCGCGCTCCCCGTGGGCCGATAGAATCGGCGGAGGTTGTGGCGGATGTTGCGCTCTACGATCGCGTACAGCTCGCGGTCGTTGCCGCGATCGGCGGCCACCCGGTTCATGCACACCGTGGCCATCCACTGACGGATCATGTTGTTGCCCCCGTCGACGTCTTCGCCCCGCGCGGGCTCGTAGATGTAGGTGAGCGCGCCGTCCTCGTTCACGTGCCGGAACAGATAGTCCCCCATCCGGTTCGCGAGGGATTGCACGCCCTCCCGGGTGATCTCCTTGGGGTGAACCAACCGACTCGCCCGGTGCATGGGCACCGTGGGCCGGTCGCCGTGGAGTTCCACGACCATGTGATGGGTGCTCCACCGGACCAATTCCACTTGCTCTTGGAAGACCGACGCGGGCACCTCCATGGCGCTCGCGAGCTCGTCGAGCAAGACACGAAACCCGCGGTTCTTCATGATCACTTCGAACGGAGAGATCCACTCGCTGCGGCCGTTGATGGTCGCGTGCACCCCCCACATCCCCCGGTGAATATTGGAGCAGAGCTCACGCCGCTCGGGCGTCCCCTCTCGAAAATTGAGCGCCACAGGATCGTGCCCGAGCGCGAACGCGACGTAGCCTCGCTTCCCCTCCGGCACCTCGACGCCTGGGAGGTGCGCGGCCGCCAAGGCCCGCACGCCCTCGGCCCATGAGCCCTCCGCGCCGATCATCTCTTGGACCACAGGCTGTCCGTCCACCCACACTCCGATCGCCACCGGCCCCTGCTCGGTGAGCCCGTTCGTCACCTCCTCAGGTAAGGGTGGAGGCTCGCTGTCATCCCCCGACCCCGCGACCAGGAACGCGCGGGTCCATCGTGCGAGGGCCTGATTGGCGCCGTCTTCCAGCAAAGAAATGTCCATCTCCCATGGGTCGCGGTTCACGGGGGGGACGCTACCCAGGATGGCGTCCGACGGCAACGGCCGCGCCAACTCGCTTGAATTCAGCCTTTGGACCGCATCCGCCGCAGGTGACCGAGGAGGTGGCGCGTTGACTCGTCGGCGTCTGCCGGCGCGTCGCCCCCCCGAACCGCGGGCAACAGCCCCTTCGCGAGGCTCTTGCCGAGCTCGACCCCCCATTGATCGAAGCTGTTGATGCCCCACACCCTCCCCTGCACAAAGATCTTGTGCTCGTACACCGAGAGGATCCTCCCCATCATGCGAGGCGTGAGCCGCTCGTACAGCATCGTCGTGCTCGGGCGGTTCCCGTCGAAGGTGCGATGCGCGACGAGGGACGCCCCCCCACCTTCGCCCTCCACGACCGCCCGGGCGGCCTCGCGGTCCCGCCCCATCATCAGCGCCTGCGATTGCGCGAGCGCGTTCGCGAGCAGGATCTCGTGGTGTTCGTCGTGCTCATGCTCCGCGGTGGCCGCGACCAAAAAATCCGCCGGGACCCGCTGCGTGCCCTGGTGCATCAGCTGATAAAACGCGTGCTGCCCGTTGGTGCCCGCTGCCCCCCAGACCACCGGCCCCGTCCCGTACCCCTCCACGCGCGCGCCGTCGAGTCGCGACGACTTCCCGTTGCTCTCCATGTCCGCTTGTTGAAGATATGCGGGGAGCAGCCGGAGGCGTTCGTCGTAGGGCAAGATGGCCAGCGTCGGGGCGCCGAGGAAGTTGGCGTTCCAAATCCCGATCATCGCCGCGAGCGCCGGGACATTGCGCGCCAGCGGCGTGTCTCGAAAGTGCGAGTCCATCTCATGAGCGCCTTCGAGGAGCGACTCGAAGTGATCCATCCCCACCGCGAGCGCGATGGAGATCCCCACCGCCGACCACAGGGAATATCGCCCCCCTACCCACTCCCAGATGCCAAAGGTCCGCTCCGGCGAGACCCCAAAGGCCGCCGCGGCATCCCGCGCAGAGCTCACGGCCACGAGGTGGCGCTCGAGCCCCTCCTCACTCCCTGCGTGCCCGTCGACCAGCCATCGCCGAGCGGTGCGCGCGTTGGTCATGGTCTCCTGGGTGGTGAAGGTCTTCGACACCACCACCACCAGCGTGCGCCGAGGATCGAGGTTGGCCAGCGTCGACGTGAGATCCCACCCGTCCACGTTGGAGACAAAATGCACCGTCGGCCCCCCCTCGGCATAGGGAGCGAGCGCCTCGGTCACCATGCGCGGCCCCAGGTCAGATCCGCCGATCCCGATGTTCACGATGTCCGTGAAGGCTCCGCCATCGGCCGCGACCTCCTCGCCGCTTCGTACCCGCGTCACAAATTCCCCCATCCGTTCCCGGACCGCGTGAACCTCGGGAATCACGTCTTGGCCGTCGAGCATGATGGACGCGTGAGCGGGCATCCGCAGCGCCACATGCAGCGCTGCGCGGCCTTCCGTCACGTTGATCGCCTCGCCGCCAAACATCTGCTCGATCGCCGCGGGCACCCCACGCTCCGTCGCGAGCGCCACGAGCGCGTCGAGGACCTCTTCGCTCACCGGCTGCTTCGAGAAATCGATGAGCAGATCTTCGAACGGTGCGCAGCTCATGGCCGCGGCCCGGCCCGGCGCCGACTGAAACAGCTCGCGGGCACCCCGCGCACGAAACCCTCGGGCGAGCGCGTCGAGTCGCGCCCACGAGGGACACGAGGTGAGGAGCGCGGTATCGTCAGAGCCTGTGCCCATGCGTGGTGCGAGTGTAACGGACTTTTCCCGCCCGGACGAAACAGCGGGCCATGGCGTCGCGACGCGGCGATGCTCGGGGATCGCGGCACAAAAAAAGGCGCACCCGCGGGCGCGCCTTCGTGATGTTGGCTGACCGAGCCCCTAGGGCCAAGTACAAACACCCGTGTCGGGGTACATCGGGTCCATGAAGTCCTGACATGCCATGCCGGTCGGGCAGTTGCCGTCGCCGCCGCTCACGGTGCAGATGAGGCCGCAGACTGCGCCACCCATCCCGTCACCGAACGCACACTGCGAGGATGCCGTCGTGCCTTCGGGGGCTGGAGGGCACATGGACGCGGGATCGTCGGGGTCGCAGGCCGCGGCACAAAATCCGCCGTCAAGACCCCTGATCATCGCCGGAAATTCCCCTTCGAGACAACCGTCCGCCGGGTTTCCCCACGCGTCGCCGTCGCCGTCGCCGTCTCCGTCTCCGTCTCCGTCTCCGTCTCCGTCTCCGTCTCCGTCTCCGTCTCCGTCTCCGTCTCCGTCTCCGTCTCCCGCGGTGCTGCTCGTGGTCGAAGTGTCCGTCTCGTCACCTGTCGTATCGAGGTCGTTCACCGTCAAGCTGCACGCTTGAAGGAGGAGTCCGCCAGTGAGGGTGAGGCCAGTGAGGATCGTCTTGATATTCTTATTTGTCATGGTGGGTTGTTCTTTCAGATACTGCACGAAACCAGCCGACGCGCCTCAACGCTCGACGCCCAGACCGCGCATGTGCACCGACTGTGTGACACAGCGACCGCTGTTGATGCAACCGCCATTACGGGTCTTCGACGACCTATGACGAAGGCGCCCCTCTGCGTAGCGCCTGAAGGTCGCGGTAGACCTCGGAAACCTCGTCGACGATGTCCTGGTGCGGAGGTTCGAGAGGTACGCGGCTCGCGTTGGCGGTGATCTTGAAACCCGTCGACGCCTCGACGCCCGCGTACCAGTGGGGCGCCCACACGCCGTCGCTGTCGCGGGGCCCCGCTGGCCACGACAGCATCGCCTCGTCGAAGGCGATCCCGAGATGAACGCAGAGCCGCCGCAAAATCCCCTCCGGATCCGCCTGCAGCGCCTCCGCCTCGATCACGAAGGGGGCCGCCCCGGTGGCCGCCGTGACCCGCTCGGCGATCTCCCAAAGCTGGAAGTAGCCGAGATCCTCCGCGCTCACGGACTCGTGCCGTTGCACGTACGACGCCACGACACGGGCGGGATCTCGAATGAGCAGCACGTTGTCAAACCCGTCGATCCAGTCTCGCCCCATGGTCGGCAAGAGGTGGTGGGCCATATGTTTTTGGTACCAAATGTCGTGGCCATTCGGCGGCGCGCCGCAAAGCCGCGCCACCACCCGACGCCAGTCCAGCGCCATCTTCGCCATCACCTCGTCCGCGCCCGGATGGCGCTTCCCAGTGGCGCGCAAATAGACGCCGTAGAGCGGCTCGTCGGTGACGCAGGTGTCGGCGCGGTTCTCGAAGGCGCGCATGAGCGCCGTCGAGAGGTTGCGCGGCCCCGACCACATCGCGATGCGCCGCGCGGGGTCGCTCACGCCGCCCCACACTCCCCCGCGATCGCCTCACGATACAGCGCTTGAATTTGGCGCGTGACGGGGCCGGGCGACGCGCCCGAACCTATCGTGCGTCCATCCACCTCTCGCACCGGGATGATCCCGGAGTAGGTGCCGGTACAAAACGCCTCATCGGCGTCGTAGACCTGGGTCAACGAGAAGTCCTGCGCCCGCGTGACGATCCCCGCCTCGCCGGAGAGCGAGAGCACCTTGCCGCGCGTGACCCCGTGCAAGCAGTACCTCCCAGATGACGTCCAAAGCTCCCCCTTGCGAATCACGAAGAAGTGGGTGGAGTTGCAGGTCGCCACGAAGCCGTGTGGGTCGAGCATCAGCCCCTCGTCTGCGCCGGCCTTTTGCGCTTGAATGCAGGCGGTGACGCAATTGAGTTTGGAGTGCGAATTCCACCCCGGGTCTTGCACGTCGGGGCGACCCCGGCGCACGTGCACCGTAAAGAGTCGGAGGCCGCGCGCGTAGACCTCGGGCGCCGGCGCTTTCCACTCGGCGGCGATCACGACGGTCGCGGCCCCGACGTTCACCGTGGTCCCTTGGAACGGCGTGCTCTTGAGCCCTCGCGTGACCATCAAGCGGATATGTACGCCCGACCCCATCTCGTTGGCCCGCGTCGTCTCGTAGATCGCCTCGGTCAAGGCCGCACGATCCATCCCGATGTCGAGATCGAGCGCCTTCGCCCCTTGGAACAGGCGGTCGAGGTGCTCATCCAGGAACGGCACCTTCCCGTTGTAAAGACGGAGACCCTCCCAGACTCCGTCGCCCATCAAGAATCCCGAGTCGAACACGGAGACCGTCGCCTCCGCCCGCGGCCGCAACACCCCGTTGACGTAGACGAGCACCTTCGCGTTGCGTTCATCGACCCCGTGATCGTGCGTTCCCGTGCCCATGGTCACGGGTGTAGCATCTTCGGTCCACGATTGGCGATCAGCGCGTCGCGCTCGATGAAAACAGGCTCCGCCCGCCATCTGTCACGCGCGTCGCCCCCTTGCCGGCCAGCCATCCCAGGACGGGGTCGCGCTCGACGTGCACCAACAACGCCACGCATCCGTGGGGACCACAGCGCTCGAGCGCCGCTTCGAGAGACGCGACCTCCGAGGCCACGAGCACGGTGGCCGGCGGGTCCTCGTC